>NZ_JBIRNP010000004.1:0-521804 GCF_044331705.1 Streptomyces sp. NPDC017202
TCCCCACCGAAGTGGTTCATCGTTCGACTTGCATGTGTTAAGCACGCCGCCAGCGTTCGTCCTGAGCCAGGATCAAACTCTCCGTGAATGTTTACCGGTACTCCGGTGCACACATCACGAGAGCGGAACGGCGGGCGGAATAGGCCCGACCGTTCACAGCGTCCTCGCTGTGTTTTTTTCAAAGGAACCTCATCTCCGGCTATCACTGCCGGGGACGGGGTATCAACATATCTGGCGTTGATTTTTGGCACGCTGTTGAGTTCTCAAGGAACGGACGCTTCCTTTGTACTCACCCGAGAGACTCTCTCAGGCTTTCCTCCGGGCGCTTCCCTTCGGTCTTGCGTTTCCGACTCTATCAGACCGTTTCCCGGCCCGATTTCCTCGGTGCTTTCCAGGCCCCCGCTTATGTTTCGCGGTTTCCTTTCCGGCGGTTCCGACTTTATCAGAAGTTCCGGGCCGGTCTGACCGGCCACTCATTTCCGATGCATTCGGATTGCTTCTGCGGAATCGACTTCCGAGAGGCTCTATAGATACTAACCCTGCCGCCGACCGGTTCAGTCCAGTCCAGGCAACTGTTCGAATCTACCTCCCTGCGCGGCCTGTGTCAACAGGTTTTGCGGGGCGAAGAGGAGACTAGCAGTTCATCCGCCGTACATGCACATCAGGCGGCGGTCGGCACCGTGGCGCTGCGTTCGGCTGCTTCGAGGTCGCCCGTGTCGCCGGCCCGGGCCGCCCTGCCGCCCAGGACGTAGACGTAGCCCAGGAAGACCAGCTCGGCGGTGATGCCGATGGTGATGCGGGACCAGGTGGGCAGGTCCGACGGGGTGACGAAGCCTTCGATGGCGCCGGAGACGAAGAGGACCAGGGCCAGGCCGATCGCCATGCCGAGGGCGGCCCGGCCCTCCTCGGCCAGGGCCGTGCGGCGGGGGCGGAGGCCGGGATCGATGACGCTCCAGCCGAGCCGGAGGCCGGTTCCGGCGGCTACGAAGACCGCGGTCAGTTCGAGCAGGCCGTGTGGGAGGACCAGACCGAGGAAGGTGTCGAGCCGGCCCACCGAGGACATCAGCCCGACGCCGACGCCGAGGTTGAGCATGTTCTGGAAGAGGATCCAGAGGACCGGGAGACCGAGGAAGACTCCGAGGACCAGGCACATCGCGGCGGCCTGGGCGTTGTTCGTCCACACCTGGGCGGCGAAGGACGCTGCGGGGTGGCTGGAGTAGTAGGTCTCGTACTGGCCGCCGGGGCGGGTGAGCGCGTGGAGTTCGTCCGGAGCCGCGATGGAGGACTGGACTTCCGGATGGGTGCCGATCCACCAGCCCAGGAGCGCCGCGAGTGCCGTGGAGGCCAGGGCGGTGGGGACCCACCAGCGGCGGGAGCGGTAGACCGCGGCGGGGAAGCTCCGGGTGAGGAAGCGGGTGACGTCACGCCAGGAGGCTCTGCGGGTGCCCGTGACGGCACTGCGGGCGCGTGCCACCAGCTGGCTCAGCCGGCCGGTGAGCTGCGGGTCGGGTGCGCTGGACTGGATGAGGGAGAGGTGCGTGGCGGTGCGCTGGTAGAGGGTGACGAGTTCGTCGGCCTCGGTGCCGGTGAGGCTGCGGCGGCGCAGCAGGGCGTCGAGGCGGTCCCATTCGGCTCGGTGGGCGGAGACGAAGACGTCGAGGTCCATCGGGGTGCCTGCTCCTCGGCTGTTCGTCGGCGGACCGGGCGGGATCAGCTTGTCGTGCTGCGGCGCGATGCGTTCTCAGCTTGGCAGACTGGCCGGTGTCGCGGCAGGCCGGGGAAGGGGCGCGGGCGTGAGTGAGCTGGTGACGGGTGAGGCGGTGGCGTTGGAGCTGCGGCCTGCCAGGCTGCCCAGCAGGGCGCTGGCGGTGTTGCTGGACCTGACCGTGGCCCTGGTGGCCTATGCGGCGGTGAGTGTCGCGTTGCTGGTGGCGACGGCGTCTCTGGACGAGGCGGCGCGGACGGCGGTGTCGATCGCCACGTTCCTGCTGGTGCTGGTGGGGGGTCCGACAGTGGTGGAGACCCTCAGCCATGGGCGGTCTCTGGGGAAGGCGGCCTGTGGGCTGCGGGTGGTGCGGGACGACGGGGGGCCGATCCGGTTCCGGCATGCGCTGGTGCGGGGTGCGCTCGGGGTGGTGGAGATTCTGCTGACGGCCGGGGTGGTGGCGTGCGTCGCCTCGCTGGTGTCGGCGCGGGGGCGTCGGCTGGGTGATGTGTTCGCGGGGACGCTCGTGGTGCGGGAGCGGGTGCCCGCGGCGCGGGTGGGGTTCGTTCCGCCTCCTCCGCCGTGGCTGGCCGGGAGGTTCTCGGGGCTCGACCTGTCGGCGGTGCCGGACGGGCTGTGGTTGGCGGCCCGGCAGTACCTGGGGCGGATGAACCAGTTGGATCCGCAGGTGGGGTGGGCGATGGCGGAGCGTCTGGCCGGTGATCTCGCGGAGCGCACGGGGGCCGCGGTGCCGCCGGGGGTGCCGCCGGCCGCGTACGTGGCCGCGGTGGTGCAGGAACGGCAGGTGCGGGAGGCGCGGCGGGCGTTCGGCGGAGGGCCGGTGGTGGGCCGGGGTTCGGTGGCGGCGGGGCAGGGCTCGGCGGCCTGGGCCGGGCCGTCGGGCGCGCCGGTTCCGGGTCCGCCGGTCGTGCAGGGGATCGCCGACGCCGGTCGGGCGCCGGCTGCGGCGCCCGAGAGCGCGTATCCGGCGGCTCCGGTGGAGCCGGTGGAGCCGCCGTCGGGTGAGCGGTCCGCCACCGGGTTCGTCCCGCCCGCGTAGCTGTCGCCGGGGTGGGCTCAGTCGAAGGCCGACGGGGGCGATTCGAGGTCTTCCAGCTCGATGCCGGGCGCCGCGAGGACGACGTCCCCGGTGATGTGCACGCTGTGCTGTTCACCGGTGTCCAGGGCTGTGACCTGGTATTCGTCGACGGTCAGGGGGCCGTTGTCAGTGGGGTGTGTTTCTCTTCCGACCAAGGCCCAGGACTGGTCCACGGTGCGCGGTGCGAGGACCGGGTCGGTGAAGGCGACGAGGCGTACGCGGGTCGCGGACGCGGAGGGGGTGAGGCGCAGCAGGCGGGCGGTGGCGACGAGGAACGCGGGGGAGGTGCCGGTGAAGGCGTGGGCGGGGACGTTGCCTTCCGTGGCGTGGGTCCCGGTGGGGTCGGTGCGGACCCAGGTGACGCCGTCGAGGGCCGCGCCGCGTACCTGCCAGTCGCTCGCGTGGAGTTCGAGGCGGAGGGGGCGTCCGAGGGCGTCGAGCGTGAGGTCGACGGAGCCGTGGTGATCGCCGGCGGGGGTGGTCAGCCGGGAGACGTAGCGCCAGCCGGAGGGGCCGGGGGCGCATTGGAAGTGTTCGTGTGCGAGGGGGGTGTGATCGTGCGGATCGTGGAGCGAATAGCGGCCGCGGGGCATGGGGGTCCTGGGGTGTGACGGTCCGGTCCGGTCACCTCGGCGTGCCGGGCCGGGCCGGTGCGGGTGGCGGCCGGTCCGGGCGGAGGCCGACGAGGCAGGCCCCCGACACGGGGGTGCGGGGGCCTGTCTCGGAGGACCTGGTGCTGAGGAGTGCGTTCGTGCGCGGACGTGCTCCTCAGCGGCCGGGTGGACTCAGTAGCGGTAGTGGTCCGACTTGTACGGGCCGTCGACGTCGACGCCGATGTACGAGGCCTGCTCGGGGCGGAGGGTCGTGAGCTTCACGCCGAGCGCGTCCAGGTGGAGGCGGGCGACCTTCTCGTCGAGGTGCTTGGGCAGGGTGTAGACGCCGGTCGGGTAGTCGCCGGGCTTGGTGAACAGCTCGATCTGGGCCAGGGTCTGGTCCGCGAAGGAGTTGGACATCACGAACGACGGGTGGCCGGTGGCGTTGCCCAGGTTCAGCAGGCGGCCCTCGGACAGCACGATGATCTTCTTGCCGTCGGGGAAGGTCCAGGTGTGGACCTGCGGCTTGATCTCGTCCTTGACGATGCCGGGGACCTTGGCGAGGCCGGCCATGTCGATCTCGTTGTCGAAGTGGCCGATGTTCCCGACGATGGCCTGGTGCTTCATCTTGGCCATGTCCGAGGCCATGATGATGTCCTTGTTGCCGGTCGTGGTGATGAAGATGTCGGCCTTGTCGACGACCTCGTCGAGGGTCGTGACCTGGTAGCCGTCCATCGCCGCCTGCAGCGCGCAGATCGGGTCGATCTCGGTGACGATGACGCGGGCGCCCTGGCCGCGCAGCGACTCCGCGCAGCCCTTGCCGACGTCGCCGTAGCCGAAGACGACGGCGGTCTTGCCGCCGATCAGGACGTCGGTGGCGCGGTTGATGCCGTCGATCAGCGAGTGGCGGCAGCCGTACTTGTTGTCGAACTTCGACTTGGTGACCGCGTCGTTGACGTTGATCGCGGGGAACAGCAGGACGCCATCGCGCTGCATCTCGTACAGGCGGTGGACGCCGGTGGTGGTCTCCTCGGTCACGCCGCGGATCTCGGACGCCAGCTGCGTCCACTTCTGGGAGCCGTCGGTGATGGTGCGGTTGAGGAGTTCGAGGATGACGCGGTGCTCGTCGTTCTCGGCGGTGTCGACCGAGGGGACCTTGCCGTCCTTCTCGTACTCGACGCCCTTGTGGACCAGCAGGGTGGCGTCACCGCCGTCGTCGAGGATCATGTTCGGGCCGCCGGTGGGGCTGTCCGGCCAGGTCAGCGCCTGCTCGGTGCACCACCAGTACTCCTCCAGCGTCTCGCCCTTCCAGGCGAAGACCGGGACGCCCCGCGGGTTGTCGGGCGTGCCGTCGGGGCCGACGGCGATGGCGGCGGCCGCGTGGTCCTGGGTGGAGAAGATGTTGCAGGAGGCCCAGCGGACCTGGGCGCCGAGCGCGACCAGGGTCTCGATGAGGACGGCGGTCTGCACCGTCATGTGCAGGGAGCCGGTGACGCGGGCGCCGGCGAGGGGCTGGGCCTCGGCGTACTCCCTGCGGATCGACATCAGGCCGGGCATCTCGTGCTCGGCGAGGGTGATCTCCTTGCGGCCGAACTCGGCCAGGGAGAGATCGGCGACCTTGAAGTCCTGCCGGTTGTCGACAGTCGTCATGTGGTGCTGCTCCTCGGGTTGGGGAGAGGTCTGGGTACGGCTGGTCTGCGCGGCGGCGGACACAGGGGTGCCCTGGGGGACACAGGCATGCCCGCGTGCGCGCAGCGCAGTCCGTCGGAGGCCCTCTCTCCCTCGGACGGTCCGTGTGCGACCGCCCGACCGCCATCAGCAGCGACGTCTGGCTCCGTTCCAAGCTACACCGGACGCGGCGGACGGCCCCAGTCCGTCGGCGAACAGATCACGCCGATGTGACGGCCGGGCCCGGGAAAGGCGGCGGGGCCCGCCGGTGGTCGGCGGGCCCCGTCGGGTGGGCCTGGCAGGTGGTCGGCCGGAAGGGGGCCGGGGTCAGTGGTCGGCCGGGGGGTGGGCCGGGCCGCCGGGGGTGGCTTCGGCGTCGGGGCCCTTGGCGGCCTCGGTCTCGCTGTAGACGTCGGGCTCGAGGTAGATGACGCGGGCGATCGGGACGGCCTGGCGGATGCGGGACTCGGCGGCGTCGATGGCCTGCGCGATCTCGGCGGCCGTGTCGTCGTGCCGTACGGCGATCTTGGCGGCGACGAGGAGTTCCTCGGGGCCGAGGTGGAGGGTGCGCATGTGGATGATGCGGGTGACGGTGGTGCCGTCGACGACGGCGGCCTCGATCTTGCGGGTCTCCTCCGGGCCGGCGGCCTCGCCGAGGAGCAGGGACTTGGTCTCGGCGGCCAGGACGAGCGCGATGAGGATGAGCAGTACGCCGATGCAGAGGGTGCCGATGCCGTCCCAGATGCCGTCGCCGGTGGCCAGGGCGATGCCGACGCCGCCGAGGGCGAGGACGAGGCCGACGAGCGCGCCGAGGTCCTCGAGGAGGACGACGGGGAGTTCGGGGGCCTTGGCGCGGCGTACGAACTCGGCCCAGGAGAGTGAGCCGCGCAGCGGGTTGGACTCCTTGATGGCCGTCCGGAAGGAGAAGGACTCGGCGATGATGGCGAAGACGAGGACGCCGACCGGCCAGTACCAGTGCTCGATCTCGTGGGGGTGCTTGATCTTCTCGTAGCCCTCGTAGATGGCGAACATGCCGCCGACCGAGAACAGGACGATGGAGACCAGGAAGGCGTAGACGTAGCGTTCGCGGCCGTAGCCGAAGGGGTGTTGCGGGGTGGCCTCGCGCTGGGCCTTCTTTCCTCCGACGAGGAGGAGGGCCTGGTTGCCGGAGTCGGCGAGCGAGTGCACGCCTTCGGCGAGCATCGACGACGAGCCGCTGAACGCGAACGCCACGAACTTCGATGCCGCGATCGCGAGGTTGGCGGCGAGTGCCGCCACGATCGCCCTGGTGCCGCCTGACGCGCTCATGTGTTCGCGTGGTCCCTTCGTCCTCGGGTCGTTCTCGGGGTCGTCCCCGGGGCGCGTTCGTGTCGCCCCGGGGTCGCCTCGTGCGGGTGCCGGCCGGGCTGCGCGCCGTCTCCGGCTTTGCCCGTCCTTTGCGGTGGGCCATTGTTGCAGTCCGGCCCGTCGTGCGTGTGCCCGGACGGGCGGGTGGGATGCGTCAGGCGATGACGGTGGCCCTGAAGACGGTGCCGCTTCCGGACACTTCGGCTGTTTCGCCGGCGGGGACGAAGACGGACTGACCGGGTGTCAGGCCGTGCTCGCCGGCCCGTACGGTGCCGGCCGTGCAGAGCAGGATCTGCGGGGTCGTCAGGGTGAGGTCGTGCGGGGCGGCGCCCTCGGGGAGGGTGTAGCGGGAGAGGCGGAACTCGTCGACGGGGGTCTCGTAGACCTCCTCGCCGTCGGGGGTGGCCTCGGGGCGCAGGACGCCGGGGTCGCCGGGCTCGAAGCGGACGACGCGCAGGAGTTCGGGGACGTCGACGTGCTTGGGGGTGAGGCCGCAGCGCAGGACGTTGTCGGAGTTGGCCATGATCTCGACGCCGAGGCCGTCGAGGTAGGCGTGCGGGATGCCGGCGCCGAGGAAGAGGGCCTCGCCCGGCTGGAGGCGGACGTGGTTGAGGAGCATCGCCGCGATGACGCCGGGGTCGCCGGGGTAGTGGTGGGCGAGGCCGGCGTAGGGGGCGTGGTCGCCGCCGAGGCGGTCGCAGGCGGCGGCCGCGGCCGCGACCGTGCGGGCCATCTCGTCCGGGTCCGCGGTGAGGATCGCCGTGAGGACCTCGCGCAGGGCCGCCTCCTCGGGCTGGGCGTGCAGCAGGTCGACGTACGGCTTGAGGGAGTCGACGTCGAGGGCGTCGAGGAGGTCGGCGGCGCGGGCCGGGTCGCGGAAGCCGCACAGGCCGTCGAACTCGGTCAGGGCGCAGATGAGTTCGGGTTTGTGGTGGGCGTCCTTGTAGTTGCGGTGCGGGGCGTCGACGGGGATGCCGCGGCGCTCCTCGTCGGCGTAGCCCTCCTCGGCCTGGGTCGGATCGGGGTGGACCTGGAGGGAGAGGGGGGCGCCGGCGGCGAGGAGTTTGAGGAGGAAGGGGAGGCGGGGGCCGAACTTGGCGACGGTCCTCTCGCCCAGCTCCCGCTCGGGGGCGGCCTCGATGACCTCGCCGAGGGTGCCCCGGCCGGTGCGGGAGGGGGCGCCGGGGTGGGCGCCCATCCACATCTCGGCCTGGGGTTCGCCGGTGGGTTCGACGCCGAGCAGGTGCGGGATGGCGGTGGGGGAACCCCAGGCGTAGGGGCGGATCGTGTTGTCGAGGCGGTCCATGCGGGTGTCTGCCTGCCTGTTCTGTCTGTCCTGCGGTCGGGCGGGCGGCGGTCGGGCGGCCGTGGTCGGCGGCCGGCTACCGGCTACCGGCTACCGGCTACCGGCTACCGGCTACCGGCTACCGGCGATCATGGTCGGCCGTCGGATGTCCGCGGCCGGCCGGCTGCCTGCTGCTGTCCGGGGCGACGGTCCGTGCCGGCTTTCGAGGGCTGGACGGGCGGTCGTCGTCAGATCAGGCTCCCGAAGCGAGCGCCAGGTAAACGGCGGCGAAATCCGTCATGGCGATCAGTTCGGAGAGGGCGACGAGTTCGTCGCCGGCCTCCGGTTCCATCTCGCTCATCGGCGTGTCGTGGCTGAGGGCCAGCTCGCGGGCGGCGGGAGCGGCGGTGAGGCCGCCGATCGGGCGGTCGCGCAGCAGCACCACGCGCGCGTGCAGGGCGGGCGCTTCCTCGACGCGGTCACGGAAGAAGTCGTCCGGATCGGCGCCGGCGGCGAGCGGGCCGGCGAGCAGGGCACTGTGCGCGGCGAGGGCCTCGGGAAGTTCGGCCACGAGGGAGGGGCGGCCGGCGAGTTCGGCGAGGGCGGCGGCGAAGCGGCGGCCCGCGGGGCCGGCCGAGGTGCCCTCCGTCCAGATCACGGGGAGGGAGTCGGCGAGTTCGGCGGCCAGGGTCTTCGCGGGGTTGCTGTAGGTGGCGACGGCCGGGCCGCAGCGTTCGGCGACGTGGTCGAGGCGGTCGGCGACCTTCTCGAGTGCCTCGGGCGGGGCGGAGATCAGGGCGATGCGGTCCAGGAGCGCGAGCAGGGGGGTCAGGAGCGCCCACAGGACGCCCGGGGCGGAGGCCGCGACGGGGGGCTGCTCGTCCTGCTCGTAGGGGGCGGTCGCCATCGGGACGAACAGGCCGTGCACCGCGTCGGCGGCCTCGGCGAGCGGGGAGCCGGCGGGGGCCACGGCGACGACGGTGCAGCCGCGGCGGTACGCCTGCTCGGCGAGGAGGGAGAGGCCGGGCTCGGTGCCGTCGGGGGTGGTGATGAGGAGGAGGTCCACGGAGCCGGCCCAGCCGGGGAGTTCCCAGCGGAGGGCGCCCGCGGCGGGGGCCACGCCGGCGGGGGCGAGGCGGGTGACCGGGCAGGCGGCGCCGGCGAGGGTGCCGAGGAGGTCGGCGACGCAGGTGGCGGCGGCGCCGGGGCCGGCGAGGAGGATCGCGCGCGGGCGGCCGTCCGGTTCGAGTCGCTGCACGCCTGCCTCGGTGGCGTGCCGGACGGCGGTGCGGACGCGGGCGCCGGCCTCGGCCGCTCCCCGCAGGAGGGCACGGTGGTCCGCCTCGGCCAAGGCCTCCGGCGTGTCGAGCAGCGATTCGTCGAGCATGGCGTCAGGTCTCCGATCGCCTGTGGTCGTCGGTGTGCGGGGCGCTGCGCGGGCGGCCGGTGTGGGGCGTCCTGCGTGCGGTCGCTCGCGTGCGGGTGGCCCGGCGTGCGGGTCACGTCGTGTGCGGGTGGCCCGGCGTGCGCGTGACCTCGTGCGAGCGTGGCCTCGCGTACGCGTCGTCCGGCGTACGCGTCGCGTGCGAGTCGCCTCGCGTTCGGTCGGCGTCGGCCCGTACGGCGGGCCGGGGGCCGTTACGCGGGGCGGCGGGCCTCGTCGATGAGGAGGACGGGGATGCCGTCGCGGATCGGGTACGCCAGGCCGCAGTCCTGGCCTGTGCAGATCAGCTCGGTGTCCTGCTCTTCGAGGGGGGCGTGGCAGGCGGGGCAGGCGAGGATCTCCAGGAGGCCGGCTTCGAGCGGCATGGGGTGTCCTTTCGGGGTGGGACCGGGGTGATTCCGGGGTTCTTGCGGGGTGAATGTGGGGTGATTGTGGGGCGGATGCGGCTGGTGGGTCCGGGGTGGATGTGCCTGGTCAGGGTACCGCTGGCCGGAGTGGGGTGGGGGGTGGTCCGGTGAGGGTCCGTCGCCCCCGCCGCCCCTTCCCGTCCCGTCCTGAAGGGGCTCTGCCCCTTCAGGACCCCGGGGGGGGGGGGGGGGGGGGGGGCCGGGGGGGGGGGGGGGGGGGGGGGGGGCCCCCCCCCCCCCCCCCCCCCCCCCCCCCCGCCGGCGGGGGGCCCCCCCCCTCCCCCCCCCCGCCAGGGGGCAGGCCCCCTGGACCCCCATCGGCCTGGACGGCCTCGTCCTCAATCGCCGGACGGGCTGAAAGTACCCGGCACCGGCCGACTCCCCCTCCCCACCCGCGAACTACTGGACAGTCTGAAAGCACCCGACGTCGTCCGGCTCACCCCGCCCGCCAACTACCGGGCAGGCTGAAAGCAGCCGGCACCGTCCGGCTCCCGGCCCGCCAACTACCGGACAGGTTGAAAGCAGCCGGCACCGGCCGGCTCCCCCCGCCCTCGAACCGTCGGCGTCGCGTCGGTCGAAGCACCCCGTCGGCGCACCGGCGGTCCGGCGGTGTCGTGTCTCAGCCCCTGATGAGCGCCAGGACCTCGTCCCTGATCTTCCTCATCGTCGCCTCGTCGCGGGCCTCCGCGTTGAGGCGGAGGAGGGGTTCGGTGTTGGAGGGGCGGACGTTGAACCACCAGTCGGGGGTGGTGACCGTGAGGCCGTCCAGCTCGTCGAGGGTGGTGTCGGGGCGAGCGCCGTAGGTGGACCTGATCGCGGCGATGCGGGCCTTCTGGTCGTCGACCGTGGAGTTGATCTCGCCGGAGCCGGCGTAGCGGTCGTACTGGGCGACGAGGGCGGAGAGGGGGGTGTCCTGGCCGCCGAGGGCCGCGAGGACGTGGAGGGCGGCCAGCATGCCGGTGTCGGCGTTCCAGAAGTCCTTGAAGTAGTAGTGGGCGGAGTGCTCGCCGCCGAAGATCGCGCCGGTGCGGGCCATCTCCGCCTTGATGAAGGAGTGGCCGACGCGGGTGCGGACGGGGGTGCCGCCGTTCTCCCTCACGACCTCGGGGACGGTCCACGAGGTGATCAGGTTGTGGATGACGGTGCCCTTGCCGCCGTGCCGGGCGAGTTCGCGGGCGGCGACGAGGGCGGTGATCGCGGACGGGGAGACCGGGTCGCCCTGTTCGTCGATCACGAAGCAGCGGTCGGCGTCACCGTCGAAGGCGATGCCGAGGTCGGCGCCCTCCTCGCGCACCCGCTTCTGGAGGTCGACGAGGTTGGCGGGGTCGAGGGGGTTGGCCTCGTGGTTGGGGAAGGTGCCGTCCAGTTCGAAGTACAGGGGGACGACGGCCAGGGGCAGGCCGGCGAGGACGGTGGGGACGGTGTGGCCGCCCATGCCGTTGCCCGCGTCGACGACGACCTTCAGGGGGCGGATGGAGGTGACGTCGACGAGGGAGCGCAGGTGGGCCGCGTAGTCGTCCAGCGTGTCCGCCCGGGTGAGGGTGCCGGGCCGCGCGGCCGGCTCGGGGCCGGTCGTCTCCGACCAGGTCTGCACCAGTTCGCGGATCTGCGTCAGGCCGGTGTCCTGGCCGACCGGGGCGGCGCCGGCACGGCACAGCTTGATGCCGTTGTACCGCGCCGGGTTGTGCGAGGCGGTGAACATGGCGCCCGGCAGGTCCAGCGCGCCCGAGGCGTAGTACAGCTGGTCCGTGGAGCACAGGCCGATCTCGGTCACGTGCACGCCGCGTGCGGCCGCGCCGCGGGCGAACGCGGCGGACAGGCCGGGGGACGAGGGGCGCATGTCGTGGCCGACGACGATCGCCTCGGCGTCGGTCACCTGGGCGAAGGCAGCCCCGAACAGTTCGGCCAGCGACTCGTCCCACTGATCCGGGACCACCCCGCGTACGTCGTACGCCTTCACGATCTGCGACAGATCAGCAGCCACGGCCAAACCTTCCTGAAAGTCTCGTCAGTCACCACAAACTACCCGGCGCGACCGGCAGGCCGTCGCGGGTCCGCCGGCTCCGGTCCGCAGACGTGGCGTACGCCGTCACCTCAGGTCAGAGCCACAAGGGGGAAGCGTTCGGTCCGGTTCCGTCCGCGGCGACGGCGGGTGCGTGGCCGTGCGTCGGCCGGACGGGGCGGAGCGGGCGGGTCAGTTGTCCGGCGAGCGCAGGACCCGCAGGTGGCCGCGGCGGGCGACCTCCATCGGGTCCGCCCCGCGGCTCGCGCCGCCGGCGCCGGCCGCGCGTCCCTGCGGGCGGGCGGCCTCGCGGACGGCGTTGGCGAGCGCTTCGAGGTCGTCGCCGCTGGGGCGGGCGGGAGCCGAACCGTCGAGGAGCCGGACGACCTCCCAGCCGCGCGGGGCGGTGAGGCGCTCGGAGTGCTCGGCGCACAGGTCGTAGCAGTGGGGTTCGGCGTAGGTGGCGAGCGGGCCGAGGACGGCGGTCGAGTCGGCGTAGACGTACGTCAGCGTCGCGACGGCGGGTCGGCCGCAGGCGGTTCGCGAACAGCGACGTACAGGGCTCACGATGTTGGACGGTACCGCACTCTTGAGCGGGCCGCGACGACTCTCCACCAGGTCACTCCCCCGTGTCGGGTTGTGAAACGCCCCACAGACGACTCCAGTCATACCCCGCTGACCTGCGCGAACACCAGTCCTGGCGGTGAGGAAGGCGTCCAGGTCCGGCCGCCGACGCGGACAAAAGCCATCAATTGCCGCGAGTTCGACGGTCTCGGAGAGATACGGAATCGAGCCGGACCTTGGCCGGAACGGCCGTCCCGGGCCATCCGGGGCGAGCGGCCGGACGGTGGCCGGGTTGCCGCGTGGAGCCGGGCGGCCGGTGGCGGCGGGGACTACTCTGCGGTGGTGATGGACAGTCCCGTACCGCCTCGTGCCGCAGCCCCCGGCCCTCGTCGTCGTGATCGCCACGGAAGAGGGATGCGCGGGCCGATCGCGCCCCCTCAGGTACCGCTGGCGGCGAGCCGCGGCGAGGTGTTCGCGGACCTGGTGCAGGACTCGGTGGACCGGCTGGAGCGGCGGTGGCCGCAGCTCGCCGACATCGACTTCATGGTGCTCGAGGTGCCGCGGCTGGACGGTTCCGGGGAGCCGTGGAACGACGAGGCGGTTCCGCTGGGCGGCACGGTCTCCGCGCGGGACGGCCGCCGCGCGCGGGTGGTCGTCTACCGGCGGCCCGTCGAGATCCGCACCAAGGGGCGGGACGAGCGGGCCGCGCTGGTGCACGAGGTCGTCGTGGAACAGGTGGCGGAGTTGCTGGGGCTGACTCCGGAGACGGTGGATCCCCGCTACGGCGAGGACTGAGCGCGCGGGCGGCCGCGCGCTCCCCTCGCCGTCCTCACTTCTGCAGCACCGTGAGGTCCTCGTCGGCTTCCGGTACCGCCACCGTGCCCCGGTCGTCCGGCAGTGTCTGGACGGTGAAGCCGGGGACGCCGCCCTCCGTGGCCGTCAGGGTGCGGGCGGCGTAGACGGGGGTGGCGGTGAGGTTCTCCACGGTCAGGGCGTAGGTGCCCTTGAGGCCCGCGGGGACCGGGAGCGGGACGTCCTGGGTGGTGCCCTGCTTGATCGTGTACGTCTTGGAGGTCGCGGTGCCTCCGCCGGTGCCCGCCGACGCGGTGACCTTGACCTTGGCGGTGGCGGTGGGCGCGGTCAGGGAGAGCGTGGCGTCCTTGGCCCCGTTGCCGACGACGGACGCGCGCGTGCCGACCGGGCCGGTGGCGGGGATGAACGCCGACTCCTGCTTGTCGCCCTTGCCGCGCACGACCCGGACGGCCGCGACGACCGGCGCCGACCCGTCGGTGGGGGTCAGGACCAGCGAGCCGGCCTCCCCGCGCGTGACGTCACCCAGGTCGAGGGCGGTCGTCATGCCTCCCTTGACGTGCATCGTCTCCTGGCCGGCGGGGGTGATCAGGCCGGTGGGCGAGGCGAGTTGCACCTTGAGGTCGGCGTCGGCGTCGCCCGGCGCGAAGGCGACCAGGCGGACCGCCGTGGCGTCCTCGGGGATGCCGGGGACGACCAGGGTGCCCGCGGGGTCGGTGGACGCGGCCAGCCAGTCGCCGCCGAGCTTGTCGTCCAGGGCCTGTACGGCGGCGCCGACGCGGCCGCTGCGGACGTTCACGTGGACGGTCAGGTCGTCCTGCTTCTCGCCGGTGAGAGTGGACAGCAGGATGGGCTCGCTGGAGTGCGCCGGGATCGTCAGTCCCTCGCCGACCGTGGTCGTGACGGTGCCGTCCTTGCCGAACAGCTCGATGTCGGCGACGGCCGCGGAGTCGTCGGGGTTGGTGAGGTGGACGTAGTCCGTGCGGTCGGCCGCGGTGCTGACGCCCGGGAACCAGAACTCCGTGTCCGGGGCGGTGCAGGTGACGCCGAGCAGGCCGCGGCCGTTGCCGGCGGTGACCTGGGTGGTCTGCTGGACCGTCCAGCCGGGCGCGAACCTGCCTTCGGCGGTGCCCACGAGCGCGGGCTCGTCGGCGCCGGAGGTCTCGGCGGTGACGGGGGTGCCGGGCGCCTTGGGGGTCAGGACCGACGTGGCCGCGGTCTTCTTGTCGTCGGCTTTCCGGTCGTCGGCCTTGTCGCCGTCGGCCGCCTTGTCGGTGCCCGTCTCGCCGGTGTCCGTCTTGTCCGTGTTCTTGTCGTCCCCGGCCGGCTCCCCGGTGTCCTCGTCGGCGGCCGTGTCCGTCGGCTCACGGGAGGCGGCGAGGAGTTCGGCCGAGCCGTCGCTTCCGGTGCCCTTGGTGACGGGGGTGAACGACGTGTACGTCGTCTCGGCGAGGTCGGAGGCGCTGGGTTCCGGGCAGAGCAGGCCGGTGCGCTCCACGGGCAGGACCGCGGCCGCCTCGGCGGTGTCCGTGCCGGACGCGCCCGGCTCGCTGAGCGTGGCGAAACCGGTGACGGCGGCCAGTGCGACCGTGCCGGCGATCAGGGACAGGGTGGTGCGGTTCACTGCTGGCTCCCGTCGGGGCGCTCGCTGCCGGTGCCGTGGGGGTGCTGCGCCGGGTCGTAGGCGGGGTCGTAGCCGCCCTGCTGGTACGCCGACGGGTCGTAGCTCTGCTGGTAGGCCTGGTCGTACGCGGCGGTGGCCTCGGGGTGGGCCTCGTAGGCGTACGGGTCGTACCGGCCCGCCTGGTACGGGTCGTAGGAGGCCTGGTCGTGGGTTCCGGGGGCGTACTGCTGGGGGACGCCCCGGTACTGCTCGTCGCCGTAGGCGTCGTACCGGGCGGGCGGGTCGGCCGGTGCCTCCCAGCCGTCGTAGGACTGCTGGTGCGGCACCGCGGCCGGGGTCTCCTCGGGCGCGGCGGGCGTGACGTCCTCGTCCCGGCCGGGGTCCTCGGATTCGGCCTGGGCGCGCAGGCGGCGGGCGCGGCGGCCCTCGCCCTCGACGGCCTGGGCCGGGACGGGCTGCTCCTCGGGGAGGTCGTCGTCGACGTCGCGGCGGCGGCCGGGCAGGGCGAGAACAACCAGGACGAGGGCGAGGAGGCCCTGCGCCCACAGCCAGGCGGTGTGGCCGAACGGGTCGTCGTAGGTGACGTCCAGGCGGCCGCCGGAGGCGGGGAGTTCGAAGCCCTGGGCCCAGCCGTCGACGGTGGTGCGGGTGAGCGGCTCGCCGTCGAGGGTGGCGGTCCAGCCGTCGGCGGCGGCGTCGGCCAGGCGCAGGATCCGGCCGTCGGCGCCCGCGGGGACCGTGGTGTGGATGTCGACCGGGCCCGCGGCGACCGCCGTCGGGGTGCCCTTGCCGGAGGCGGTGACGATCGCCGCGCGGGAGACCTCCTGGTCGACCCGCCACAGGGCGCTGCCGTCCTGCTGGCTGAGCCGGGACAGGCCGGGGGTGGCGTCCAGGACGCGGGTGACCTCGCGGGGCGCGCCCTTGTGGACGAGGACGTAGCGGACGGCGAACTTGCCGAGCTGGTCGGCCTGGTCGGCACCGGAGCCGGCGACGAGGTTGGCGACGACCTTGCCGAGGGTGGCGTTCTCCCCGTCGGCCGCGGCGAGTTCGGCGTCGCCCATGCGGGCGCCGGAGCCGCGGACCAGCATGTAGCCGACGTGGGCGGCGGAGTCGCTGTCCAGGACGAGGGTGCGGGCCTGGTCGCGGGTGTTGCTCTCCTCGGCGACGAACGCGGGCACCTGGACCGGGTCGCGGCGCTCCAGGGGGCCGTCGGCGCCGCCGAGCATCCAGCCCGCGGCGACGAGCAGCGGGCCCGCGGCCGAGGCGAAGGCGATGAGGGCGGCGACCGGCTGACGCCAGCCGAAGCTCTGCTCGGCGACGCGCGTGCGTGCGCCGTCGGCGCCCATGAGGGCGGCGGCGAGCAGGCCGATGCCGTAGACGAGGGTCGCGGGGCCGGCCCAGGCGGAGGTGTTGGACAGGACCGCGAAGACGAGGCCGACCAGGGCGACCGTCCAGGCCGTCCAGATGCCGAACTGGCGCTCCGTGCGCAGCAGGGCGGCCAGTGCGGCCAGGACGACGCCGATGAGCATCAGGCCGCTGACCGTGCCGGGGCCGCCGGGGCTGATGCCGAGCAGGTCGGTCGCGGAGGCCGCCGAGGGGCCGTACTCCAGGCCGGCTTCGGTGAAGAAGCCGAGCGGGAGCAGCGACAGCGACCAGGGCGCGAGGACCAGCAGGGGGGTGCCGAGCTGGACGAGGAAGCGCAGGCCGTGGGCGGGGATGTCGGTGCGGCGCACGGCGAGGACGGCGAGGCCGAGGACCAGCGCGACGGGCCAGATGATCGGCGTGAAGGCGGTGGTGAGTGTCAGCAGCAGGGCGTACGCCCAGGTGGCGCGCCAGCTGCCGCGCGCGCCGGAGGTGTGGGCGAGGCCGCTCGCGGCGATGCCCGCGCGGGCGATGAGCGGCAGCAGGACGGCCAGGACGGCGGTGCCGATGCGGCCGCCCGCGAGGGCGCCGGTGGCGGCGGGCAGGAAGGCGTAGACGACGGCGCCCCACGCGCGCAGCAGGCTCGACGTGATGAGCGGGCGGGAGGCGAAGTAGGCCGTGAGGCCCGCCAGCGGCACCGAGCAGACCAGCAGCACGGTGACGGCGAGGCCGGTCGAGCCGAACAGCAGGGAGGCGAACAGGGCGACGACCGCGAGGTACGGCGGGGCGGACGGGGTGCCGCCGGCGCCGACCGGGTGCCAGGCATCGAGGTAGCGCGACCACAGTTCGGAGGCGTCGGCCGGGGCGGGCAGCATGGCCCCTCCGGTGAGGGCGCCGCCGCCCAGGAGGTTGCGGCAGGCGACCAGGGAGACCAGCAGCAGCACCAGGAAGAGCACCGGGCCCGGTTTGCGGGCGATGCGCTTGAGGCGGGCGAACTGTTCGATCTCGAGGAAGTCGGCGTCGTCGCCGCCGGGTCCCGACTCGACGGCGCCGCCGTGCCGGCCGGCTCCGGTAGTGGTCTCGGTGTCGGTGGCGCCGAAGAGGTCGCCCGCGACCTGTTCGACGGTGGCCCGTACGGTCGCGCCGGGCGGCGGGAACAGCGGGCGCAGTTCGTCCTTGTCGATCTCGGAGCCGCCGCGCCGGCGTCGTCCGGCGATGATCCGCTCGGGTCGCAGGAGGGTGCCCAGCAGGCCGCGGATCTCGTCGAGGGCCTGTCCGGGGACCTTGCCGACGAGGTTGGCGACGGTTCGCAGGAGGGTTCCGACGACCAGGCGGACCAGGATCCAGGGCAGCAGGGCCGTACGGCTGTTGACGAGGAGGGTGTAGACGGCGCCGGCCTTGTCGACCTTGTGGGGGGAGGCCGTGGTGCGGCCCGCGCAGTCGACGGCGCGCCGCTCGCGGGAGGCGGCCTCGGCGTGCCGGACGACGGCGTCGGGGGCGACGAGGACGCGGTGGCCGGCGGCGTGCGCCCGCCAGCACAGGTCGATGTCGTCGCGCATGAGGGGCAGGCGGCGGTCGAAGCCGCCGAGTTCCTCGAAGACGTCGCGGCGGACGAGCATGCCGGCGGTGGACACGGCCAGTACGGAACGCACGTGGTCGTGCTGGCCCTGGTCCTGTTCGCGGCGGTCCAGTCCGGTCCAGCGGCGGCCGGAGTGGGCGATGGTGACGCCGACCTCGAGGAGCTGGCGGCGGTCGTACCAGCCGCGGAGCTTGGGGCCGACGACGGCGACGTCGTCACGGCCCAGTTCGAGTTCGTTCTCCACGACGCGCAGCAGTTCGGCCAGGGCGTCGGGTTCGGGCGCGCAGTCGTCGTGCAGCAGCCACAGCCACTGGACGGGTTCGCCGTGCGGGAGGTCGGGCAGGTCGTAGGCGTCGTCGCGCCAGGTGCGCGTGGCGGGGTCCCAGCCGCTCGGGCGTTTGAGGTACGGCAGTTCGTCGGGGGTGAGGACCGGGGCGGTCCGGGTCGCCTCCTCGACGGCCTGGCCGAAGCCGGTGCGCCGGGCGAGGTGCAGGACGTGGTCGGCGCCGAGGGCGTCGGTGACCAGCTGGGCCGAGTCGTCCGCGCTGCCGGTGTCGGCGGCCACGACGGCTTGGACGGGACGCTCCTGGCCGAGCAGCCCGGCGAGCGCGTCGGGCAGCCAGCGGGCGCCGTCGTGGGAGACGAGGACCGCGGTCACCACGTGGCGCGGGAACTCAGGAGTGGCAGCGTCGCGTTGACCTGCCGTTTGGCTGTGCACGGACATCGAGGTACGGGCCCCGGTTCGGTGGACTGCGGTGGACGCCCGCGCCGCACGGGGGCGGCGGGGTGTCTCGGACGAGCGCCCACACTATCGGCTGGGCACGACGGCGGCCCGCCCCCTGTGGACAAGCCACCTGCGACGGGCCGTTCGAAGCCGCGGGCCGGGCCGTGTTCAGACAGCCGCCTTCTTCAGCCGGCGGCGCTCCCGCTCGGACAGTCCGCCCCAGATGCCGAATCTCTCGTCGTTGGCAAGGGCGTACTCGAGGCATTCGGAGCGGACCTCACAGGCGAGGCAGACCTTCTTGGCCTCGCGGGTGGAGCCGCCTTTCTCGGGGAAGAAGGACTCGGGGTCGGTCTGGGCGCACAGTGCGCGCTCCTGCCAGCCGAGTTCCTCGTCCGTGTCGTCGACGTCGACCAGCAGTTGCTGCACCAGCTCGGTCATGTGCGCCCCTCGCTCTGTCTTTCGCGTCCCCGTGACGTGGCCGTTACCGATGTCGGCTGAACGACACGAGTGAAATTACAAGTGTGCTGCTCCGGGCGAGTCAAGCTGAGATCTGCTATTGGGCCTCTTATTCACTCTGCGGAACCAAGGCCGTGCGTTAAGTGTTCAAATCGCCATAAACCTTGACACGCAGATGAGGCCCCGAAAGACCTCCGCCCCGCGCACCTCCTGTGCGGGGAAGGACGCCCGAGGGAGCGATCTCGTTCCGACACGCGCCCGGAAGCGAACCGGATCACAGTCGGATCACGGGATCGCGACGGGTCCTCGCGCCCGGCTTGTGCGCCATGTGTCCCGGTGAGGGCATGCACAAACCTCTCACCTTGCAGATGGACCTGATGAGGTGAACCGGTCTCGCCCTATGGCTGCCGAGTTGACACCGAAGGTGTAAACCGCTGTCCTTGTGGGCATGCTCGCGAACTTGGCGCTCACCCCGACCCGCACCGCCGGGTCCCACGGTGCTGCCCGGACGCGCTGTAGCTGTTGTCGCCGTTCCAGCTGTTGAGCCTGCCCCGCCGCTCCGGCTGCCCCTGAGTCCGACCTCGACTCGGCTGCCTGTTCCACGCCCTCACCAGGGCACCCCTCTCGCCCGTGATCCGGGCGGACGGCACGTGACACCCAGCCCCCACCTCTTCTCCCGCCGAGGACCACCGCATCCCATGAACAGCGACAGCGACCTCCAGATCGCCGGCGACATCCTCGAAGTCCCGCACCTCCTCCAGGCCCCCCGCGAGCACCCGGCCACCGTCGCCGAGTTCGCCGGCCTGGCCCGGTCCATCGCCGCCGACCGCTCCCAGTGGGAGCACCTCGTCCGGTACGACGCGGCCAGCCGCTGGTACCACCGGCTGCGCACCGGCCCCGGCTACGAGGTGTGGCTGCTGTCCTGGGTGCCCGGACAGGGCACCGGACCGCACGACCACGGCCGTTCCTCCGGGGTGCTGACCGTCCTGGAGGGCACGCTGACCGAGCGCACGGAGCGCGCCACGCGCGCGTTGACGGGCGGTGCGCAGCGCGTTTTCGCTCCGGGGTACGTCCACGAGGTGGTCAACGACACGCTGGAGCCGGCCGTGAGCCTGCACGTGTACTTCCCCGGCCTGACCGAGATGCCGATGCACGCGGCGCCGTCCTGCGAGGGGCGTGCCGTCACCGCGTGACCCGTCGACCGTCGGCCGGGGCGGTGGGCGGTGACTGTGTGACGGGTTGTCGTACGCGCCTGCAAGACTTGGCGCATGCGCATTGTGGTTCTGGCAGGCGGCATCGGTGGTGCCCGGTTCCTGCGCGGTCTGAAGCGGGCCGCGCCGGACGCGGACATCACGGTCATCGGCAACACCGGGGACGACATCCACCTCTTCGGGCTGAAGGTCTGCCCGGACCTCGACACAGTGATGTACACGCTCGGCGGCGGCATCGACGAGGAGCAGGGCTGGGGGCGGGCCGACGAGACGTTCCGCGTCAAGGAGGAGCTCGCGGCCTACGGCGTGGGGCCCGAGTGGTTCGGGCTGGGCGACCGGGACTTCGCGACGCACATCGTGCGGACGCAGATGATCGGCGCCGGGTATCCGCTCAGCGCGGTCACCGAGGCGCTCTGCGACCGGTGGAAGCCGGGCGTGCGGCTGATCCCGATGAGCGACGACCGAGTCGAGACGCATGTCGCCGTCGAGGTGGACGGCGAGCGCAAGGCCGTCCACTTCCAGGAGTACTGGGTGCGGCTGCGGGCGTCGGTGCCGGCCGAGGCGATCGTGCCGGTCGGGGCCGAGCAGGCGAAGCCCGCGCCCGGTGTGCTGGAGGCGATCGCCGAGGCGGACGTCATCGTCTTCCCGCCGTCGAACCCGGTCGTGTCCATCGGCACGATCCTCGCCGTGCCCGGCATCCGTGAGGCGATCGCCGAGGCCGGGGTGCCGGTGGTGGGCCTCTCCCCCATCGTCGGGGACGCGCCCGTGCGCGGGATGGCCGACAAGGTGCTGGCGGCGGTCGGTGTCGAGTCGACGGCCGCCGCGGTCGCCGAGCACTACGGCTCGGGGCTGCTGGACGGCTGGCTCGTGGACACCGTCGACGCGGGTTCCGTGGCGCGGATCGAGGCCGCCGGGATCCGCTGCCGGGCCGTCCCGCTGATGATGACGGACGTCGACGCGAGCGCGCGGATGGCCGCGCAGGCGCTGGCGCTGGCGGAGGAGGTGCGGGGCGCGTGAACGCGGAGACCGGTTACCGGGTCTGGGCCGTCGGCGGGCTGCCCGAGGTGCGGGCCGGGGACGACCTCGCCAAGCTGATCGCCGCCGCCGAGCCGGGGCTCGCCGACGGGGACGTCCTGCTGGTGACCTCGAAGATCGTGTCCAAGGCGGAAGGACGCGTCGTCCGGGCGGACGACCGGGAGGCCGCCATCGACGCGGAGACCGTGCGGGTCGTGGCCCGCCGCGGGGCGCTGCGGATCGTCGAGAACCGGCAGGGTCTGGTCATGGCGGCCGCCGGCGTCGACGCCTCCAACACCCCCGCGGGGACGGTGCTGCTGCTGCCCGAGGATCCGGACGCCTCCGCGCGCGCGATCCGGGACGGGCTGCGCGACATGCTCGGCGTCGACGTCGGGGTCCTCGTCACCGACACCTTCGGGCGGCCCTGGCGCGCGGGACTCACCGACGTGGCGATCGGCGCCGCGGGCGTCCGCGTGCTGGACGACCTGCGGGGCGGCACGGACGCGTACGGCAACCCGCTCGGTGCCACCGTCGTCGCCACGGCGGACGAGCTGGCCGCCGCGGGCGACCTGGTCAAGGGGAAGGCCGCGGGGCTGCCCGTGGCCGTGGTGCGGGGGCTGCCCCAGGTCGTGGCCGGCGGCGACAGGGAGGGCGCCCGTGCCATGGTGCGCGGCGCGCGCGACGACATGTTCCGGCTCGGCACGTCCGAGGCCGTACGGCTGGCGGTCACCCAGCGGCGGACCGTGCGCTCCTTCACCGACGAGCCGGTCGATCCCGGCGCGGTGCGGCGGGCCGTGGCCGCCGCCCTGACGGCGCCGGCGCCGCATCACACGACGCCGTGGCGGTTCGTGCTCCTGGAGTCGGCGCGCTCCCGGGTCCGGCTGCTGGACGCCATGCGGGACGCGTGGATCGAGGACCTGCGGCGGGACGGCAGGTCCGAGGAGTCGATCGCCAAGCGGGTGCGGCGCGGGGACGTCCTGCGCAACGCGCCCTGTCTGGTCGTGCCGTGCCTGGTGACGGACGGCTCGCACACCTACGGCGACCCGCGGCGGGACGCGGCCGAGCGGGAGATGTTCGTCGTCGCGACCGGGGCCGGGGTGCAGAACTTCCTCGTCGCGCTGGCCGGGGAGCGGCTGGGGTCCGCGTGGGTGTCGTCGACCATGTTCTGCCGGGACGTGGTGCGCGAGGTGCTGGAGCTGCCCGCGGACTGGGATCCGATGGGGGCGGTGGCGGTCGGGCATCCGGCGGAGGAGCCGAAGGTCCGGGGCGTGCGGGAGGTGGCGGACTTCGTGGCGGTGCGGTGACCTCCGGGGGGTGCGGCGCCTACCCTCGTAGGGCTCCGGTCGTCTCGTGGCGCGGCCTCTCCCGGTCCGCTCGTACGACCCCGCTCAGCTAGGACCTCGCTCGTGGCAGGACGCTTCGATCCCCGGCCCCCGCTCCCCCACGGCCCGAAGGGCGCGGGCGGGGGCCGCGTGCCCGTGCGCGGCGGGTCCGCCGGCGCGGGTGCCGGGGTGCCTGGACAGGCGTCCGCGGCCGGGCGGGTGCGGACCTGGGTGCCGGACGGGCCGCTCGATCTCGCACTGGTGCTGGGGCCGCTTCGGCGGGGGCCCGCGGACCCGACGTTCCGGGCGATGCCCGACGGGTCGGTGTGGCGGGCCAGTCTGACGCCCGGCGGGCCGGGGACGCTGCGGGTCTCGGTGGCGCCCGGTGAGAGCGCGGTGCGCGGGGAGGCCTGGGGGCCGGGGGCCGAGTGGCTGCTGGAGCGGTTGCCCGAGTTGCTCGGGGCCGCGGACGATCCCGACGCCTTCGTGCCCCGGCACCGGCTGGTGGCGATGACCCGGCACCGGCGGCCGGGGCTGCGGCTGCTGCGGACCGGGCTGGTGCTGGAGTCGTTGATCCCGTCGATCCTGGAGCAGAAGGTCACGACGGCCGAGGCGTACCGGGCGTGGCGGACGCTGGTGCGCAAGTTCGGGGAGCCGGCGCCCGGGCCCGCGGCGGGTGGGCGGCTGTGGGTGATGCCGGCGCCGCGGACCTGGGCGCTGATCCCCTCGTGGGAGTGGCATCGGGCCGGGGTCGACAACAAGCGGGCGTCGACGGTCCTGCGGGCCGTGCGGGTCGCCGGGCGGCTGGAGGAGGCGGTCCGGATGCCGCCGGACCGGGCGCGGGCCCGGCTGGAGGCCGTGCCGGGGATCGGGCCGTGGACGTCCGCGGAGGTCGTGCAGCGCAGTCACGGGGCGGCGGACGCCGTGACCGTGGGGGATCTGCATCTGCCGGGGATCGTGGGGTGGGCGCTGGCGCGGGACCGGTACGCGGACGATGCCGTGATGCTGGCGTTGCTGGAGCCGTACGCGGGGCAGCGGCACCGGGCCGCGCGGTTGATCCTGTTGAGCGGGAGGACGCCTGAGCGGCGGGGTCCTCGGATGCCGGTGGGGGACATCGGGAGGCTCTGAGGAGAGGGCCGTCCGGGATGCGCCCCCGCCACTCCCGCCGCCCCGCCCTCCCCGCTCTCGGCTTCGCCCGCCCGGGGCGCGCTCCCGGACGGGCCGGACGGCGGGGCGGCTACCGGTCCGAGGAGAACCTCAGGGCGGCCGCCGGGATTCTCGCGTCGCACCACACTCTCGCTCCGTCGCGGAGTTCGTTGTCGGCGCCGATCACCGCGCCGTCGCCGATGACCGTGCCGGTGAGGATCGAGCGTTCGCCCACGCGGGCCCGGGTGCCGATGAGGGAGTCGGTGATGACCGCGCCGGGTTCGATCACCGCGCCGGGCAGGATCGTCGAGCCGAAGACGCGCGCGCCCTCCGCGACGAACGCGCCCTCGCCGACCACCGTGCCGCCGGTCAGCTTGGCGTCGGGCGCGACCGTGGCCGTCGGCAGGATCAGGCGGTCGCCGCAGCGGCCGGGGACCGCGGGGGACGGGGCACGGCCGAGGACCAGGTCCGCCGAGCCCCGGACGAAGGCCGCCGGGGTGCCCAGGTCCAGCCAGTACGTCGAGTCGACCATCCCCTGGAGGTGGGCGCCGGCGGCCAGGAGGCCGGGGAATGTCTCGCGTTCCACCGAGACCGGGCGGCCGGCCGGGATCGTGTCGATGACCGAGCGGCGGAAGACGTAGGCGCCCGCGTTGATCTGGTCGGTGACGATCTCCTCGGGGGTCTGGGGCTTCTCCAGGAAGGCCAGCACCCTGCCCGTGTCGTCCGTGGGGACCAGGCCGTACGCCCTCGGGTCCGTCACCCTCGTGAGGTGCAGCGAGACGTCCGCCGCCGTCTCCTCGTGGGTGGCGACCAGTCGTCTGATGTCCAGGCCGGTGAGGATGTCGCCGTTGAAGACGAGCACCGGGTCGTCGGGGCCCGAGCGGAGCCGGGACGCGACGTTGCGGATGGCGCCGCCGGTGCCGAGGGGCTCCTCCTCCGTGACGTACTCGATGTGGAGGCCCAGCGACGAGCCGTCGCCGAAGTACGGCTCGAAGACCTCGGCCAGGTAGCTCGTCGCGAGGACGATGTGGTCCACGCCCGCCGCTCTCGCCCGCGCCAGCTGGTGCGTGAGGAACGGCACCCCCGCCGCCCTGACCATGGGCTTGGGCGTGTGCACCGTGAGCGGGCGCAGCCGGGTTCCCTTGCCGCCGACCAGGAGGATCGCTTCTGTCACCTTCGTCTCTGCTTCCTGCCGGGACCGGCCGAACTGTCTTTCGGCCGGCCAGTGTATGCAGACGGTGGTGCGGCAACTTCGATGGCCGTGCGGTGTCCCACGCGCAGTCCCCCCGACGGCTATGGACGGTGCCCCCCGTTGGACGTGTCCCCGTCCCGCCGGAGGCCGCCGGGGCCTCCCCGGCCCCGGGGTTCCGGTTTCGCGGCGTCAGCGGCCCTGGTAGCCGGCCGCGGTCGTACGGGCCGAGCCGAGCTTGCCGTAGAGCTGCCGCCCTGGGCATTCCGTGGCGAAGCCGTCCCGGTGTCCGGAGATCACGTTCAGTCGTACGTTCTTACCTTTTCGGTAGAGATTGCCACCGCCGGACTTCAGGTATGTCTTGCCGTTCGGATTGGCGCCGAACAGGCCCAGTTTCCATGCCGTGAGGCGGGCGACGCCCTTGACCGCCGCGGCGGACGGCTTGGTGGACGTGAACGTGCCGAGGACGGCGATTCCCATGCTGTTGCTGTTGAAGCCGAGGGTGTGGGCGCCCAGGACCGGCTTCGCCACGCCCCCCGCACGGCCCTCGTAGATGGTGCCGCACTTGTCGACGAGGAAGTTGTAGCCGATGTCCCGCCAGCCCATGCTCTTGACGTGGTAGCGGTAGATACCGCGGATGAGGGAGGGGACCTGTGAGCACTTGTAGGTGTTCCCCGAGGCCGTGTGATGCACGAAGGCGGCCTTGACCTTCGCCGTGTACACGAAGCTCTTCTCCCGCAGCTTCTCGTCGGCGCCCCAGCCGCGGCGCGTGACGATGCCGGGGCGGGGGCCGATGTACGGCTTCGCGCGCTGAGCCGCCGTCAGTTCGCCGGAGCGGAGGGCGAGGAGTTCGCGTTCGGTGCCCGCGAGGTCGAGGGCGGGGATCTCGGCGGCGCCGAGGGGGGCGAGGGCGGCGTTGGCGGCGGAGGCCTCCACCGACTCGGCCGTCGTGCCGGCGGCCGACTCCGCCGCCGTGCCCGCCACCACGTCGGCCGCCGCGTCCACCGCCGTGCCCGCGACCGCGTCGGCAGGGGCGTCGGCCGGAACGCCGGCCGCGGCCCGAGCGGTGGCGGCCCGGTCGCGGAGCGGGCCCACGGGGGCGTGGGCGGGGGCGGTGGTGCCGGGGTCGACGAGTTCCAGGCGCATCCCCGCGGGGAGTTCGAGGGGCGAGGACACGGTGCGGGAGCCGTCCGCGGTGTCCTCCGTACGCCGCTCGGCGTCCGGGCTGACGCGGACCTCGACGCCGTCCGACTCCCCCACCCACAGCGGGGCGGTGGCGCCGCGGACGTGGCCCGAGGCGCGTTCGGGCGTGTCGGGGTCGGCGCCGTGGTCGGCGTTGTGTGTCTCGACGTCCTGCCAGCCGGACCAGGTGCCGGTGCCGGCGGCGCGCGTACGGACCTGGACGCGGCCGTGCAGTTCGGCGTCCGGGTCGTCCCAGACGACGCCGAGGAGGGAGAAGGACCGTACGTCGCGGGGCGGCAGGCCCTGTTCGGCTCCGGTGCCGCCGCCGGCACGGTCGCGGGCGAGGGGGGTCAGGGGCAGCGACTGGGTGCTGCCGGCGAGCGGGGCGGCGGGGCCGGCGGGCCGGGCCGCGGCGGGCGCCGCCTGCGCGGTCGACGCCGGACGCGTCGTCACCGCGGAGGCGGGGGGCGTCAGCGGGAGGGCCAGCGCGGCCGCACAGGTGACGCCGATCGAGGAAGCAAGCAGTCCACGCATGCCACCGATCGTGGACATAGCCATACATTTCTGTCCATCGGGGTCTTGACGGGGCGTCGGAGGGCGTTCGGCCGAACCGGTGGCCCGGTGGCGGGCGTCCGCCCGGGGGTTGCGCGTACGCTGACGCGGGTGAACGCCACTGACCGCACCCCCGCCGACCTGCTGCGTTCCGCGCTCGCCGCGGATCCCGCCCGCCCTCTGGTGACCTTCTACGACGACACCACGGGCGAACGGGTGGAATTGTCCGTGGCCACCTTCGCCAATTGGGTGGCCAAGACCGCCAACCTCCTCCAGGACGGGCTGTCCGCCGAACCCGGTGACCGCGTCGCGCTGCTGCTGCCCGCGCACTGGCAGACGGCGGTGTGGCTGGTGGCGTGTTCCTCGGTCGGGGTCGTCGCGGACGTGGCCGGTGATCCGGCCCGCGCGGACTTCGTCGTGGCCGGGCCCGGCCGGTTCGAGGCGGGACTGGCGTGCCGGGGCGAGCGGTACGCGCTGTCGCTCGCGCCGCTGGGCCGCCGCTTCGTTCCGGCACCGCCCGAGGGGTACGCCGACTACGCGGTGGACGTCCCGACCCACGGCGACCGTTTCGCGCCGTACGCGCCCGTCGATCCCGAGGCGCCGGCGCTGATCGTGGCCGGCGCGGAGTACACGGGCGCGGAGCTGGTGGAGCGCGCCCGCGCCGACGCGCCGGCTCTCGGCCTCACGGGCCCCGGCTCCCGCCTCCTGTCGGGCCTGCCGTACGACACCTGGGAGGGCCTCAGCGCCGGCCTGTACGCCCCCCTGGCCACCGGCGGCTCGGTCGTGCTGTGCCGGAACCTGGACGAGGCGTCGGAGGAGACCCTGACCAGGCGCATCGACAGCGAGCGGGTGACGGCCACCGCGCGGTAGCCGCGACGCGCCCCGGCCGGCGGACGGTCCCCGGGGCCCGGCCCCGGACCTCGGGGACCGCCGGCGCCGCGGTCCGCCGTCCGCCCGGCCCGCTCCCCCACCCGTCACCCGTCACCCGTCACCCGTCCGGCCTCCCCCGACCGCGCTTCGCCCGTGCTCGCGGCATCGTCGTAGGCACTGCACGGCGTTTTCGTACGGTGAGCGGGAGGGGCGGGTGCCGGCGTGAGCGGGAGTGAGGGCGCGGCAGAGCCTCTCGGGGCGGCAGAGCCTCTCGGGGCGGCAGGCGGGGCGAGCGGGCGCCTCGGGCCGGGGAGCGGGGCGTCCGCTCTCGGTGCGGGGCTCGCGCGGCGGCGCCGGCGGCGGTGGGCGGCGGCCGGGCTGGGGACGGTGGCGCTGCTGGTGGTGGGGGCCGGGGTGGCCGGGTGGGTGGTGTACGCCAAGCTCGACGGGAACATCACCCCGGACGAGGCGGCCGCGGCGGAGCTGGCCCGGTACGCGAAGGAACGGCCGACCGCCCTGGTGAAGGACGCGCGCAACGTGCTGCTGATCGGTTCGGACTCGCGCGCCGGGGACGGCAACAGCGCGTACGGGCGGGACTCGGGGACCGAGCGGTCGGACACGACGATCCTGCTGCACCTGTCCGCCGGGCGGCGCAGCGCGACCGCCGTGTCGATACCCCGCGATCTCATGGTGGACGTGCCGGCCTGCCGGCGTCCGGACGGCTCCCGGTCGGCGCCGATGTTCGCGATGTTCAACCACTCCTTCCAGACGGGCGGTTCGGCCTGCACGATCCGGACGGTCGAGAAGCTGACGGGCGTCCGGATCGACCATCACGTCGTCGTCGACTTCCACGGCTTCAAGAAAATGGTCGACGCCCTCGACGGCGTCGAGGTGTGCCTGAAGGAGCCGATCCGCGACGAGGCGGCCAAGCTGCGGCTGCCCGCCGGGCGCGTGAGACTCGACGGCGAGCAGGCCCTCGGCTACGTCCGCGCCCGCAAGACCCTCGGCAACGGCAGCGACACCGACCGGATGGACCGGCAGCAGCGGTTCCTCGGCGCGCTCGTCGACAAGGCGCAGAGCAACGACGTCCTGCTGAATCCGGCGAAGCTGTACCCGGTGCTGGACGCGGCCACGTCCTCGCTCACCACGGACCCGGCCCTGGCGAGCCTGCGCGGCCTGTACGACCTCGTGCGCGGCCTGCGCGACATTCCCACCGGGCAGGTGCGCTTCCTGACCGTTCCGCGGGAGTCGTACGTCTACAACGCCAATCGCGACCAGCTCGTGGAGCCCGCGGCGGAGAAGCTCTTCGAGCGGTTGAGGACGGACGCGCCCGTCTACGTCACCGGAAAGGAGCCAGGGAATTCCACCTCTTCGGAGTCGCCCGATCACGATGTGTACGCGTCACCGAGTCCCGCCGAACCGACTTTCCGGGGGAACACGGCCGGCGATCACACCTGCACGTGAGCCGCGCGCACGGCCGCGGGTAAAACGCTTCCCAAGCCGACCGGTCACGGCGAACTCCAGTTCCAGGAATTACCCCGTATTGCCCGGTTGTAGGGACGTGGAATGTGTCACCGCCGTCGCTGCGCGCCGAACTTGGCGGATAGTGTGAGCGATCCGGTGCACCCGGCCTGAGGACCGTTCCGGGGTCGAGCACTGTGTGACCGAGACCCGAGCGCCTTAGAGGGGGAAAGGCGCCGCGTGGCCCCGACGGAGGATTCGGACAACCGTGGACGCGCAAGGCCGTGGGCGGGCGGAGAACATCGACCCCGCAGACCAGTGGGTACTCAATCCGGACACCGGCGAATACGAACTGCGACTGGCTGCTTCCGCACCGCAGTCGACGGTCCCCGGACCCCGTGGCCGTACCGCCCGCCGCGCGGGCGGCGGGCCGGGCCCCGAGGCCGCCTCGGGCAGCCCTGCGAAGGCTCCGGAACGGGACGCCCCGGAGGTTCCGGGGCCGCGCCGCCGCCGCGGTGCTCCGGAGGAGCCGCCGCCGAGCAGGCGCGGGCGCCGGCCGGCGAAGAAGGCGAAGGCGAAGAAGGTCCTGCTGTGGACCGGCGGGGTCATGGCCTTCGTCCTGGTCGGCACCGCCGGCGCGGCCTACCTCTACCTCGAGCACCTCAACGACAACATCACCTCCGTCTCCGACGACGGCGCGAGCACCGGCGGCTTCAGCAAGGACAAGGCGATCAACATCCTGCTGATCGGCACCGACAAGCGCACCGGCGCGGGCAACGCCGGCTACGGCGACTCCGGCAGCCCGGGCCACGCCGACACGACGATCCTGCTGCACCTCTCCAAGGACCGGACGAACGCGACCGCGCTGAGCATCCCGCGCGACCTGATCGTGGACATCCCGGACTGCCCGACCGAGCAGGAGGACGGCAGCAGCAAGGTCATCAAGGGCACCGAGGGCGCCCGCTTCAACACCAGCCTGGGTCAGGGCGGCCGCACGCCGAGCTGCACCGTGCGCACGGTGACCGAGCTGACCGGCGTCCAGGCGGACAATTTCATGGTGGCCGACTTCAACGCGGTCAAGACGCTGACGACGGCGGTCGACGGAGTCGAGGTGTGCCTGGCCAAGGACATCGACGACCCGGACTCCCACCTGAAGCTGTCGGAGGGCACGCACACCGTCCAGGGCGAGCAGGCGCTGGCATTCCTGCGCACCCGGCACTCGGTGGGCTTCGGCGGCGACCTGAGCCGGATCGGGATCCAGCAGCAGTTCCTCGGCTCGCTGATGCGCAAGCTGAAGTCGAACGACACGCTCACCAGCCCCACCAAGATGATCAAGCTGGCGGAGGCGGGCACGAAGGCGCTGACCGTCGACTCCCAGCTGGACAGCATCAACAAGCTGAAGGACCTCGGTCTGGAGCTGGGCAAGCTCAACACCAAGAACCTGACCTTCACCACCGTGCCGGTCGTCGACAACCCGGCCGAGAAGGTCAAGGCCACGGTCGTCCTGAACCAGTCGACCGCGCCCACCGTCTTCCGGATGATCCAGGACGACGTGTCCTTCACCGAGGTGAAGGAGCAGGCGAAGGCGTCGAAGGACGCGGCGGCCGCGGCCGCGGCGGCCCGGCTCAAGGGCACCCAGTCCGCGGCCTCCGAGGTGCGGGTGCGGATCATGAACGGCGGCGCCAAGGGCGGCAGCGCACAGGCCACTCTCAGCTGGCTGCAGAATGATCAGGGCGTGACGAAGTCCGAGAACGCGGGCAACGCGCCGGAGGAACTCAGCAGGACGACGCTCGAGTACGCGCCGGAACAGGCCGCCCAGGCACGCAAGCTCGCCGCCGTCATGGGGCTGCCCGGGACCGCGCTGAAGCCGGGCGAGAGCGTCACCAACTCCCAGGGTCTGCCGACGATGACGCTGACGCTGGGCAAGGACTTCAAGGGCGCGGGCGTCTCGCTCACGGCCCCGACGACCGTGCCGGACACGGTCGACAAGTCCACGGCGGACAAGGTCGAGTGCGCCAAGTAGGTAACCCTGCGGGCCCGTCAAGCGTCTGACTTGACGCGGGACGGGCCCGTGTCATGTCAGGCGCACGGCGGGGAGGGGCAGGGCCAGTGGGGCGGAGCACTGTACGGGGGACGGTTCCCGGGACCGGGGACACCACGTCCACGACGGCGGACGACGGGACGACGGCCGAGGGCGGCACCGCGGAGGACGGCGCCCGGGACGGCGGCGGCGCGGAGGACGGTGGCGCGGGCGGCACCGGCCGCAGAAGGCGCAGACGGCGCGCGCTGCGCTGGTCGGCGACCGTGCTCACCCTGGTGATACTGGGCGGCGCGGGGGCCGGATACCTCTACTACGAGCATCTCAACGCCAACATCAAGAGCGACGAGCTGAACCTGGGCGACGCCAAGGACCGGGCGGCGGACACCAAGGCCAACGAGGCCGGGCAGAAGGCGCTGAACATCCTGCTGATCGGTTCGGACGCCCGGGACACCGCGGAGAACCAGAAACTCGGCGGGGCCAAGGACACCTTCAACGGCACGCCTCTCGCCGACGTCCAGATGCTGCTGCACGTGTCCGCGGACCGCAGCAACATGTCGGTGGTGAGCATGCCGCGCGACACCCTGCTCGACATCCCCAAGTGCACCGACCCGGACACCGGCGAGGTGTACCGGGCGCTCACCCGGGAGATCACCAACTCCTCGCTGGGGCGCGGCGGGCCGGGGTGCACGGTGGCCACCTGGGAGAAGCTCACCGACATCCACGTCGACCACTTCATGATGATCGACTTCGCCGGTGTGGTGTCGATGGCGGACGCGATCGGCGGCGTCCCGGTGTGCGTGGACGCCAACGTCCACTCGCACACCAGCACCGGCAAGGGCTCCGGCCTGAAGCTGGCGGAGGGCACCCACGACATCAAGGGCGAGCAGGCCCTCCAGTGGCTGCGCACCCGTTACGGCTTCGAGGACGACACCGACCTGGCGCGCGCCAAGGCGCAGCACATGTACATGAACTCGATGGTCCGTCAGCTGCGCTCGGAGGCGAAGCTGTCCAACCCCAACGGACTGCGCAAGCTCGCCGAGGCGGCCACGCAGGCGATCACCGTCGACGACGGCCTGGACAGCATCAAGAAGATGTACGACCTGGCGACCGAGCTGCAGAAGGTGCCCACCGAGCGCATCACCATGACGACGATGCCCAACCGGTACGACACCGCGCAGCCCGGCCGGGTGGTGCCCACCGAGGACGCGGAGAAGCTGTTCCGGCTGGTGCGTGAGGACATCGCCCTGGACGGCAAGGACGCCGCGAAGGCCACCGCGAGCCCGTCCCCGTCGGTCACGGACGCGGCCGCCGCGGACGACGAGATCGCCGTGCAGGTCCACAACGGCACGTACACCGACACGTTGGGCGCGGCCCGCGGCCGGGCGGCCGCGGTGACGGAGCTGCTGGTCGGCAAGGGCCTCACCGGGGCCAAGGCGGACACCTCGCCGGCCACCCCCGAGAAGACGACGGTGATCCGCTACCCGAGCGCCGACCTCCAGGCCGACGCCCTGCGGGTGGCGAAGGTCCTCGGGATCCCGGCGGGCCAGGTGAAGCAGTCCACCGAGGTCTCCGGAGTCACCCTCTTCGTGGGCGCGGACTGGCGTTCGGGCACGGCGTACAAGGCGCCGGTGAAGGACGACAGGACGCCCGCCTCGGCGGAGACGATGAACGCCGCCGACACCAGCCAGTGCATGCACGTGGACCCGGCCTACACCTGGTAGACCGGGCCCACCGGCCGCCGCGCGGTGCTCAGTTCGCGCTGAGGACCGCGGGGCGGCGGGAGGCGATGACCTTCTTCGCCAGCGACTTCGGGCTGGTCAGGAAGCCGTATCCCCACGACATGTGCATGGTGGCGAGGGCCACCGGGATCTGCAGGCGCGCCTTGAGCGGCAGTCCCTTGCCGGCCGGCAGCGAGCCGAGGGCGATCGCCGCCAGGTAGCCGCCCGGGATCAGGAAGCCGAGCGGGGTGAGGACGGCGCCGACCACGGTCCCGGCCGCGATCGCGCACACCGCGGTCGGCGGGGCGAGGTAGCGCAGGTTGATGGAGCCCTCGTGGTAGCGGGCGACGACGTGCCGCCAACGGCCGTAGTCCTTGTACTGCCTGGCGAGCGCCTTGACGCTGGGCCGTGGGCGGTAGGACACCCTCAGCTCGGGCGAGAACCAGATCAGTCCGCCGGCCTCACGGATGCGGAAGTTCAGCTCCCAGTCCTGGGCGCGGATGAACTCCTCGTTGTAGCCGCCCTGTTGCTCCAGCGCCTCGCGCCGGAAGACGCCGAGGTAGACGGTCTCGGCCGGGCCGGCCTGCCCACCGGTGTGGAAGGCGGCGTTGCCGACCCCGATCTTCGAGGTCATCGCGGCGGCGACCGCGTGCTCCCAGTCGTTCTCGCCCTCGGCGTGCATGATGCCGCCGACGTTCTGCGCGCCGGTCTCCTCCAGGAGCCGGACGGCGGTGGCGATGTAGTTCGGCGAGAGCATGCCGTGCCCATCGACGCGGACGACGACCGGATGGCGCGAGGCCTTGATCGCGGCGTTCAGGGCGGCGGGCGTACGGCCCGTCGGGTTCGGGACGGTGTGGACGCGCTTGTTCGCGTCGGACGCAGTGTCCGCGACGAGTTCGGCGGCGATCTCGTCCGTGCGGTCCGTGGACGGACCGAGGGCGATCACGACCTCCATCTCGCCTGCGTACTCCTGCGCGAGGATCGCTTGGACCGCTCCGCGCAGATGCCGCTCCTCGTTGAGGACGGGCATGATGACGGACACGGCGGGGAGCTGCACGTCGGACTTCGCGTTCATAGGAGCATCACGTTACCGCGAACGGGGGACACCGGTGCGCGCCGCCGGGTGCGTGCGGCGGGCGGCGGATCGTCTCGGCCTACGGTGCTCACGGCTCCCTCGTACGCCTCGTACGGCCCTCGCCCGGAGGTGACCCGCTTGTCCCCCGCCCCGCCCCGGTCCCCCGCCTCCCGGCCGGCGCGCCGCCCGCAGCCCCGGCCGGTCCGCCCCGCGCCGAGGAAACGTCCCCGCTGGGCCATGCGGGCGGCCATGACGCTCTCGGTCGTCGTGCTGGCCTCCGCCGGGATCGGCCACTCCCTGGTCAGCGGCCTCGACTCCGGGATCGCCCGCGTCGACCCCTTCAAGGACATGAAGAACCGCCCGCGGGCCGGCCACGGCATGAACGTGCTGTTGGTCGGAACCGACGGCCGCGACCGGATCACCGAGGCCGAACGGCAGCGCTACCGGCTCGGCGGGGCGCCCTGCCACTGCACCGACACGCTGATGATCGTGCACATCTCGGAGGACCGGGACCGGGCGAGCGTGGTGAGCCTGCCGCGCGACTCCTACGCCGAGACGCCCCCGCACACCGACCGGACCACCGGTGAGGAACACCACGGCCACCCGATCAAGATCAACGCGGCGTACGCGGAGGGCGGACCGCAGCTGACCGTGCGGACCGTCGAGCACATGACCCACGTGAAGATCGACCACTACCTGGAGGTCGACTTCACCAGCTTCATGAAGACCGTCGACGTCCTCGGCGGCGTGCGGATCTGCACGGACCGGCGGCTGACCGACTCCTACACCGGCCTCGACCTCGCGCCCGGCGACCACACCCTGCGCGGCGGCGAGGCTCTCCAGTACGTCCGCTCCCGGCACGCCGACGCCTCCTCCGACCTCGGCCGGATGAAACGTCAGCAGCGGTTCCTGGCGGGGCTGGTGGACCGGGCGACCTCCTCCGGCATCCTGCTGAACCCGCTGAAGTTCCGCGACGTGACGCGGGCGGTGCTGGGCTCGGTGCGGGCCGACCGCGGCTTCGGCACGGACGAGCTCCTGGACCTCGGCCGGGCGATGCGCACCTTCTCCCCCTCCTCCTCGGAGTTCGCGACCGTCCCCATCGGGCGGATGGGGTACGCGGTGAAGGGCATCGGCTCGACCGTGAAGTGGGACCCGGTCCGCGCCGAGCGCCTCTTCGGGGCCCTGCGCGACGACAGGCCCCTCGCCGCGGCGCCGCGCCCCCGCGACCGGGCCGTACGCGTGGAGGTGGCCCCGCAGCAGATCCGCGTCCAGGTGGAGAACGGCACCCGTACGCCCGGCCTGGCCAGGCAGGTCGACACGGCGCTGCGCGCCACCGGCTTCCGTACGACCGGACGGCCGGCCACGGCCCGCGACACCTCGGTGCGCCGCACGGTCGTCTCCCACGACCCCCGCTGGGACCGCTCCGCGAAGTCCCTGGCCGCCGCCCTCCCCGGCAGCGTACTGCGCCCGGTCCCGGGCCTCGGCCCCACCCTGAAGGTCACCGCCGGCACGGAGGCCCACCACGTCCGCAGGGTCCGGGCGGACGCCCCGGACCGGGGCGGGTCCGCGGTGGTCCGCGGCGACGAGGTGAGCTGCGCCTGAACGCCCGGCTCCGCCGGGCCGAGGGGACGCCGAGGGGACGCCGGGGCAGGCGGGCCTACCACCGTCCCGGCCGCCTCAGTCGTCCCGGCCGCCTCGGCCGCCTCAGTCGTCGAAGCCCTCCGCCGCCCGGCGCTCGCGCAGCTCCAGGATGGCCCGGCGGCGGGACAGGCGGTGGGTGCGGCGGATCTGGGCCTCCTGGTAGCGGCGGCGGTCGCGGTCGGTCTCGGGCAGGACCGGGGGGACGCGGCGGGGCTTGCCGTCGGCGTCGACGGCGGCGAAGACGAGGTAGGCGGAGCCCACCTGGGTGGGCGGCGCGGACTCGTTCCAGCGTTCGGCGAGGACCCGGACACCGACCTCCATGGAGGTCCGGCCGGTCCAGTTGACCTGGGCCTTCACATGGACGAGGTCACCGACGCGGACCGGCTCGAGGAAGGCCATCTCGTCCATGGACGCGGTGACGGCGGGTCCCCCGGAGTGCCGGCCGGCCACCGCGCCCGCCGCGTCGTCGACGAGCTTCATGATCACGCCACCGTGCACCGTGCCCAGGAGGTTGGTGTCGTTGTGGCTCATGATGTGGCTGAGCGTGGTGCGCGACGCGGACGTGGGCTTGCCCGGGATGTCCGAGGTGTCCGAGTCCACTGGGGTGACCTGGTCTGTCATGGCCTCCACCTTATGCCGAGGCGGACAAGCCGGGACTTTGTGTCAGGTTGGCAACAGCGGGGCGCTGATTCTCCGACGCCCCTGTAAGGGACACAGCGCTTCCCGGCACACTGGGCCCATGAATGACTGGCCCGAGGGATGGTCCGACAACAACCGCGGCTCCGGCCACGGCCGCGGCGGCGCGAGCGCGCAGCCCGAGAGCGCGCGCGTGATGCGACAGGTCCGCCGCGGTCCGGCCGCCCCGCCGCAGGGCGCCGGTGTGCCGCCGCAGCCGTCGTACGTCGACGGCCACGGATACGGCGGTGACGGCGGCGGTGACTACACCAACGCTCGGAACACCGGATACGACAGCGGTTACAGCACGGGCCAGGTCTACGGCGGCGGCGGATCCGACGGGCCGGGCGGCCGCGACGCCGGTGCCCCGCGCCCCGCGCCCGACTGGCGCCGCCGGATCAAGTGGACCGCGATCAGTGTCGCGACGGTGCTGGTCGTGACGACCGTCGGGACGTACTTCTGGGCCGACTCCAAGCTGAACCGCGAGGTCGACCTGTCGAAGGTCATCGACCGGCCCGAGGCCGGCGAGGGCACCAACTTCCTCATCGTCGGCTCCGACAGCCGCGAGGGCATGTCCGCCGAGGAGAAGAAGGCCCTGCACACCGGTTCCGCCGAGGGCAAGCGCACGGACTCGATGATGATCCTGCACACCGGGTCCAACGGCGACACGCTGATCTCGCTGCCCCGCGACTCCGACGTGGAGATCCCGTCGTTCGTGGGCTCGGAGTCCGGCAAGCGGTACGCGGGCACGGGCCGGCACACCAAGCTGAACGCGGCGTACGCGACGGACGGCCCGGAGCTGCTCGTCCGCACGATCGAGTTCAACACCGGGCTGCACATCGACCACTACGTGGAGATCGGCTTCGCCGGCTTCGCGAACATCGTGGACGCGGTCGGCGGCGTCGAGATCGACATCCCGCAGGACATCAAGGACACCAAGTCCGGCGCGGACCTCAAGAAGGGCAAGCAGACCCTGAACGGCGAGGAGTCCCTCGCCTTCGTCCGCACCCGGTACGCGCTCGCCGGCTCCGACCTGGACCGCACGAAGAACCAGCAGAAGTTCCTCGCGGCCCTCGCGGGCCAGGTGGCCACGCCGGGCACGGTCCTCAACCCGTTCAAGCTGTACCCGACCATGAGCGCCGGCCTGGACACCCTGATCGTCGACAAGGACATGGGCCTGTACGACCTGGGGTCGATGTTCTTCGCGATGAAGGGCGTCAACGGCGGCGACGGCAAGTCGATGAACATGCCGATCTCGGGGTCCACCGGCGGCAACCTCGTCTGGGACAAGGCGAAGGTGAAGCAGCTGGTGAGCCAGCTGAAGAACGACGAGAAGGTCACGGTGTCGGGTGACTGACCGGTCCACCTCCGCACGGCCCTTCGACGCGGTCCTGTGCGACGTCGACAACGTGATCCGGACCTTCGACTCCACCCACCTGGAGTCGCTGGAGCGGGTCGCGGGGCTCTCTGAGGGCACCACCAAGAAGGTGGCGTTCTCGCCCGAGGCCGTCGGACCGCTGCTGCTGGGACGGATCACCGAGCAGGAGTGGGTGGCGTCCATCGCGGCCGGGCTGGCCGGGCTGGTGGACGAGGAGACGGGCTGGGCGCTGGGCACCGCCCTGCTGGAGTCGCCCTTCCGGGCCGACGTGACGGTGCTGGAACTGCTGCGCCGGGCGCGGGTCCGGGTACCGCTGGTCCTCGTCACCAACGCCACGCTCGGGCTGGAGCGCGACCTGGAGGCCATGGGCCTGACCGAGCTGGCCGACGAGGTCGTCAGCAGCGCCCGCGTCGGCCTCGCCAAGCCCGACCGCCGCATCCTCGAGCTGGGCGCGGCACGGGCGGGCGTACGCCCCGACCGCTGCCTGTTCGTCGACGACACCGAGGAGAACGTCGAGGCGGCCGCCGCCCTCGGCATGACGGCCGTCCACTTCCGCACGGCGGCCGACCTGGAGAAGGCACTGGAACCGCTGTTCGCCTAGGACCCTGTCCGCACAGGACTGTCGCCCCCGGCCCGTTCCGCGGGCAGGGGGCGACCGTCGTACGGCGCGGAGGCGTTACGGCAGGTTGCGGGCCATGACGATCCGCTGGACCTGGTTGGTGCCCTCGTAGATCTGGGTGATCTTGGCGTCGCGCATCATGCGCTCGACGGGGTAGTCGCGGGTGTAGCCGTAGCCGCCGAGGAGCTGGACGGCGTCGGTGGTGACCTCCATGGCGACGTCGGAGGCGAAGCACTTGGCGGCCGCGCCCTGGAAGGTGAGGTCGGCGTCGAGACGCTCGGACTTCGCGGCGGCGGCGTAGGTGAGCTGGCGGGCGGCCTCGATCTTCATGGCCATGTCGGCGAGCATGAACTGGATGCCCTGGAAGTCGGCGATGGCCTTGCCGAACTGCTTGCGCTCGGTGACGTAGCCCTTGGCGTAGTCGAAGGCGCCCTGGGCGACGCCGAGGGCCTGGGCGGCGATGGTGATGCGGGTGTGGTCGAGGGTCTTCATCGCGGTGGCGAAGCCGGTGCCCTCCTCGCCGATCATGCGGTCGGCGGGGATGCGGACGTTGTCGAGGTAGACCTCGCGGGTCGGGGAGCCCTTGATGCCGAGCTTCTTCTCCGGGGCGCCGAAGGAGACGCCCGGGTCGGACTTCTCCACGACGAACGCCGAGATGCCCTTGGAGCGCTTGGCGGGGTCGGTGACGGCCATCACCGTGTAGTACTCGGAGACGCCCGCGTTGGTGATCCAGCGCTTGACGCCATTGAGGATCCAGTGGTCGCCGTCGCGCACGGCGCGGGTCTTCATGCCGGCCGCGTCCGAGCCGGCGTCGGGCTCGGACAGGGCGTACGAGAACATCGCGTCGCCCTTGGCGAGCGGCGCCAGGTACTTCTTCTTCAGGTCCTCGGAGCCGGACAGGATCACCGGGAGCGAGCCGAGCTTGTTGACGGCCGGGATGAGTGAGGAGGACACGCAGGCGCGGGCCACCTCCTCGATCACGATGACCGTGGCGAGCGCGTCGGCGCCGGCGCCGCCGTACTCCTCGGGCACGTGCACCGCGTGCAGGTCGGCGGCGACCAGCGCGTCGAGGGCCTCCTGGGGGAAGCGGGCCTCCTCGTCGACCGCCGCGGCGTACGGCGCGATCTTCGCCTCGGCCAGCGAGCGGATGGCGTCCCGGAGCATGTCGTGCTCCTCGGACGGGCGGTACAGGTCGAAGTCAGCCGATCCGGCCAAGGTCTCTCACGCTCCAAGAACGCTGGGTGTGATCTCGCTAATTACCGTTAAGTAACTCAAATTTTAGAGGCCTGCCCACGACAGTGATACGTGAGCTTGGCGACAGGGTCGCCGCACCGGTGAACTGCCCGGTGAGGGGCGCCCGTACGCCCCGACTATGCTCGTTGCGCATCCGGCCCCCGCCCGACCCAGCCCAGGAGCACGCATGGCCCTCAAGATCACCGTGATCGGCACCGGTTATCTCGGTGCCACGCACGCCGCGGCCATGGCCGAACTGGGCTTCGAGGTGCTGGCGCTCGACGTCGTGCGCGAGAAGATCGAGATGCTGGAGCGGGGCGAGACCCCGATGTACGAGCCGGGCCTGGAGGAGCTGCTGCGGCGGCACGTCGCCGGGTTCGAGGGCTCCAGCGGGCGGCTGCGCTTCACCCAGGACTGGGCGGAGGTCGGCGCGTTCGGCGACGTCCACTTCGTGTGCGTGAACACCCCGCAGAAGCACGGCGAGTACGCCTGCGACATGTCGTACGTCGAGTCCGCGATCGCCTCGCTCGCCCCGCATCTGGAGCGGCCCGCGCTGGTGGTGGGCAAGTCGACCGTGCCGGTGGGCTCCGCGGACCGGCTGGCCCGCACGATCGCGGAGCTGGCGCCGGCCGGCGAGGACGCGGAACTGGCGTGGAACCCGGAGTTCCTGCGGGAGGGCTTCGCCGTGCAGGACACCCTGCACCCGGACCGGATCGTGGTCGGGGTGCGCAGCGAGCGGGCCGAGCGGACGCTGCGGGAGGTGTACGCCGGACCGGTCGGGGAGGGCTCGCCGTTCGTCGTCACGGACTTCCCGACGGCCGAGCTGGTGAAGACCTCCGCGAACTCCTTCCTCGCCACCAAGATCTCCTTCATCAACGCGATGGCCGAGGTGTGCGAGGCCGCCGGCGGTGACGTGGCCAAGCTGGCGGAGGCCATCGGGTACGACGACCGGATCGGGAAGAAGTTCCTGCGGGCCGGCATCGGCTTCGGCGGCGGCTGCCTGCCGAAGGACATCCGGGCGTTCATGGCCCGCGCGGGCGAGCTGGGCGCCGACCAGGCGCTGACCTTCCTGCGCGAGATCGACTCGATCAACATGCGCCAGCGCGGGCAGATGGTGGAGCTGGCCCGGCAGTCGCTGGGCGGGGGGCCGTTCCTCGGCAAGCGGGTCGCCGTGCTCGGCGCGACCTTCAAGCCGGACTCGGACGACGTGCGGGACTCGCCGGCGCTGAACGTCGCCGGGCAGATCCACCTCCAGGGCGGCCAGGTGACCGTCTACGACCCGAAGGGCATGGACAACGCCCGCCGCGTCTTCCCGACGCTCGGCTACGCCGACTCGGCCCTGGAGGCCGTCCGGGGCGCCGACGTCGTCCTGCACCTGACCGAGTGGCGGGAGTTCCGGGAGCTGGACCCGGCGCAGCTCGGCGAGGTCACGGCGGCGCGGCTGGTCCTGGACGGGCGCAACGCGCTCGACCCGGTGCTGTGGCGCAAGGCGGGCTGGACGTACCGGGCGATGGGCCGCCCGACCGCCTGACACGGGGGTGCCTGGCACGGGGGCGCCCGCAACGAGGGCGCCCGGCACGCGGGTGACGCCGGTTCGGCCGAGGCTCAGTCGGCCGAACCGGCGTCTGTGTGCATTGTGCCGCACGGGCGCGGTGCGTGACGTGTGAACTCCCTGTGCGTTAGGGCGACGGCCCCTGCGGGCACCCGTCCGCCTCAGCATCCGTCGTACACCGGCCGAGGAGACTGTCATGCCACCCGCCGCCCGTCTGCGTTCCGTCGTGCTCGACTGCCCCGACCCGCGTGCCTTGGCCGAGTTCTACGCCGCCGTCGTCGGCGGCACCCCGCAGGCCGAGGAGGGGGACGAGGACTGGTACGTGCTCCAGGTTCCCGGCGGGCCCCGGCTGGCCTTCCAGCGGGCGGAGGGGCTGACCCCGCCCGAGTGGCCGCGCTCCGACCGCAACTCCCAGCAGTTCCACCTCGACCTCGACGCCGGCGCCACCTGGGAGGAGGTCGACGCGGCCCACGCCCGCGTGCTGGAGCTGGGCGCGCGGCCGCTGGACCTGGAGGACCGGGAGAAGAAGGACTTCCAGGTGTACGCCGACCCGGCGGGACACCCGTTCTGCCTGTGCCGTATCGAGCACGCCCGGTCATGAGCGCCGGCCCGCGCCCGGCGTGCCCTTGAGCGGGTGACCCGGGGCAGGGCGTTGTGGCCGTCCACGACGGGACGGGCGGCGAGGAGGGCGCGGGCCCGGCCGAGGGGTCCTGCGTCCGGACCGGCCGGGTGGGCGTCACACGGGGGCGCCGCCCTCAGACGTGGTAGTGGTAGCGCGCCTTGAGGATCTTCACTTCCTTCTCGTCGGCCCGGTACACGAGGCGGTGCTCGTCGTCGATCCGGCGGGACCAGTAGCCGGAGAGGTCACCCTTGAGGGGCTCGGGCTTGCCGATGCCGGTGAAGGGGTCCCGCTGGATCTCCCCGATCAGGTGGGTGATCCGGCGGGCCGTCCTGCGGTCCGAACCGAGCCGGAAGAGGAAGTCCTCCCCGGCGTCCGGGTCGAAGTGGACGCTCCTCACCCGTCCCCCGCCAGGTCCCGCAGTTCCTCGACGGTCTTGGCGACGGTGGACGCCCCCGCCTTGTCCCGGACCACGGCTTCCCTCAGGCGTCGCGCGTTCGCCGGTGACCGCAGGAGGTAGACCGTCTCCTGCCACGCCTCGTAGTCGTCCGCCGACATGATCACCGCGTCACCGTTCTTCGAACTGATCCGGATCGGCGTGTGATCGTCGTTGACCCGCTTGATGAGGGGGAACAGGTCCCGGCGGGCTTCGCCGGCGCTTACGGTCATGACCGGCCACCCCTTCCGAATGCGGTACCGGAATGCCGTACCGAACCGGTACGACATTCCGGTACCGCTCCGGTCGGCCTCAGCCGTCGAGCGACTCGATCGTCGCGTTGGACGGCGGGCGGGTGGCCTTCAGGTCGCGGGCCACGTCCTCCGCGGCGCCCAGGACCCGGACCGCGTTCTGCCAGGTCAGCTTGGCGAGGTCGGACGTCGACCAGCCGCGCTCCAGCAGTTCGGCGAGGAGCCTCGGGTAGCCGGAGACGTCGCCGAGGCCCTCGGGGGTGAAGGCGGTGCCGTCGTAGTCGCCGCCGATGCCGAGGTGGTCGACGCCCGCGACCTCGCGCATGTGGTCGAGGTGGTCGGCGACCGTCGCCACGGTGGCGACCGGGCGGGGGTTCGCCTCCTCGAAGGCGCGGTGGACCGCCATGGCCCCGGCGGTGGTGTCGAGGTGGTGGAAGCCGTGCGCGCGCATGTTCTCGTCCGCGGCCGCCGTCCAGTCCACGGCGGCCTGGAGCACGAACTTCGGCACGAACGTCACCATGGCGACGCCGCCGTTGGCGGGCAGCCGCTCCAGGACGTCGTCGGGGATGTTGCGCGGGTGGTCGCACACCGCACGCGAGGAGGAGTGCGAGAAGATCACCGGCGCGGCGGAGACGTCGAGCGCGTCCCGCATCGTCGTCGCCGCCACGTGCGAGAGGTCGACCAGCATGCCCTCGCGGTTCATCTCCCGGACGACCTCGCGGCCGAACGCCGTCAGCCCGCCGGCCTTCGGCACGTCGGTCGCGGAGTCCGCCCAGTCCACGTTGTCGTTGTGGGTGAGCGTGAGGTAGCGCACGCCGAGCGCGTACAGCCCGCGCAGGGTGCCCAGCGAGTTGGCTATGGAGTGGCCGCCCTCCGCGCCCATGAGCGAGGCGATACGGCCCTCCGCGCGCGCCGCCTCCATGTCGGCCGCGGTGAGGGCGGCCCTGAGCGCCTCGGGGTGGCGGTCGATGAGCTGCCGTACGCAGTCGATCTGCTCCAGCGTCGCCGGGACCGCGCCCGGCAGGTCCGAGCGGACGTACACCGACCAGTACTGCGCGCCGACGCCGCCCGCGCGCAGGCGGGGGATGTCGGTGTGCAGGTGGGTGTGCTGGTCGGTGGCGATGTCACGGGCGTCGAGGTCGTAGCGGACCTGCTCGCGCAGCGCCCACGGGAGATCGTTGTGGCCGTCGACGACCGGGTGTTCGCGCAGCAGTTCTCGGGCCTGCTCCAGGAAGGTCATCGTCGTCACTTCCCGAAGCCGAAGCCGCCGCCGTTTGCGCCGCCCTCGACCTTGGCGCGCAGCCGCTTGCCCTTCTCGGTGGCCTGGTCGTTGAGGTCCTGCTGGAACTCGCGCATCCGCGTGAGGAGGTCCTCGTCGTGCGCGGCGAGGATGCGGGCGGCGAGCAGACCGGCGTTGCGGGCGCCGCCGACCGAGACGGTCGCGACGGGGACGCCGGCCGGCATCTGCACGATCGACAGCAGGCTGTCCATGCCGTCGAGGTACTTCAGCGGCACGGGCACGCCGATGACCGGCAGCGGGGTGACGGAGGCGAGCATGCCGGGCAGGTGGGCGGCGCCGCCGGCGCCGGCGATGATCACCTTGAGTCCGCGGTCGGCGGCCTGCTCCCCGTAGGCGACCATCTCGCGCGGCATGCGGTGCGCGGAGACGACGTCGACCTCGTACGCGATCTCGAACTCGTCGAGGGCCTGGGCGGCGGCCTCCATGACGGGCCAGTCGGAGTCCGACCCCATGACGATGCCTACGACTGGGCTCATTCGGTGATCGTGCCTCTCAGGTAGCCGGCAGCGTGACGGGCGCGCTCCAGCACGTCGTCGAGGTCGTCGCCGTAGGTGTTGACGTGACCCACCTTGCGGCCGGGCTTCACGTCCTTGCCGTACATGTGGATCTTCAGCTGGGGGTCGCGGGCCATGCAGTGCAGGTACGCGGAGTACATGTCCGGGTAGTCGCCGCCGAGGACGTTGACCATGACCGTCCACTCGGCGCGCGGGCGCGGGTCGCCGAGCGGGAGGTCGAGGACCGCGCGGACGTGGTTGGCGAACTGCGAGGTGATCGCGCCGTCCATGGTCCAGTGGCCCGAGTTGTGCGGGCGCATCGCCAGCTCGTTGACGAGGATGCGGCCGTCGCGGGTCTGGAACAGCTCGACGGCGAGGTGGCCGACGACGCCGAGTTCCTTGGCGATGGTCAGGGCCATCTCCTCGGCCTTGAGCGCCAGGGTCTCGTCGAGGCCGGGGGCGGGGGCGATCACCGTGTCGCAGACGCCGTCGACCTGCCGGGACTCGACGACCGGGTAGGCGACCGCCTGGCCGTGGGGGGAGCGCACGACGTTCGCGGCCAGCTCGCGGACGTAGTCGACCTTCTCCTCGGCGAGGACGGGGACGCCCGCGCGGAAGGGGTCCTCGGCCTCCTCGGCGGAGTTCACGACCCACACGCCCTTGCCGTCGTAGCCGCCGCGGACCGTCTTGAGGACGACGGGAAAACCTCCCCCACCCTCCGCCGCGAACGCGACCACGTCCGCCGGGTCGGCCACGATGCGGTGCCGTGGGCAGGGGATGCCGATCGCGTCGAGCTTCGCGCGCATCACGCCCTTGTCCTGGGCGTGCACGAGCGCCTCGGGGCCCGGGCGGACGGGGATGCCGTCCGCCTCCAGGGCCCGGAGGTGCTCGGTGGGGACGTGCTCGTGATCGAAGGTGATCACGTCACAGCCCCGCGCGAACTCGCGCAGCGTGTCCAGGTCGCGATAGTCGCCGACGACGACATCGCTCACCACCTGGGCCGCGGAATCCTGAGGAGTGTCACTGAGGAGCTTGAACCTGATGCCCAACGGGATGCCCGCCTCGTGTGTCATACGAGCGAGCTGGCCACCGCCGACCATGCCGACTACCGGGAACGTCACGCCCCTAGGGTATCGGCCACGTCGCACCGGCCGGTTCCGCGCCTCCTGCCGGGCCCGTTCCGGCCCGGTACCGGCGGTTTCCCGGCTTCCCGCCGGGCCGTCGCGCACCGGTGGGGCGGCAGCACAGGAAACCCACGAGGGGGGTGGTTAGCATGGCTGGGTTGACGAAACCGACACCCGGACGGGGGCCTGCACGACCATGGCACATGGTTCCTCGGGGGAAGGACGGCTGCGGAGGGTCTTCCGCGAGCTCGCCAAGTTCGGCGCGGTCGGTGGGGCGGGCCTGCTGGTCAACCTCGGTGTGTTCAACTTCGTGCGGCACGTCACCGACCTCCCGGTGGTGCGCGCGAGCGTCATCGCCACGGTGGTCGCCATCGCCTTCAACTACGTCGGGTTCCGGTACTTCACCTACCGGGACCGGGACAAGAGCGGGCGCACGAAGGAGATGTCCCTGTTCCTGCTGTTCAGCGCGGTGGGACTGGTCATCGAGAACGGCTTGCTGTTCCTGGCGACGTACGGGTTCGGCTGGGACAGCCCGTTGCAGAGCAACGTGTTCAAGTTCCTGGGGATCGGGATCGCCACGCTGTTCCGGTTCTGGTCCTACCGGACGTGGGTGTTCAAGGCGCTGCCCCGGCAGGGGACCGTGGTCGGGGAGTCGCGGGTGACGGCGGCCGAGGCCGCGGCGAAGCAGCGGGTGGGCTGAGGGGCCCGGGGCCGCGGCCCCGGACGGGCCGGCCGGCCGGTCATCTCACCGTGGGTTCCGTGTCCTGGGGCGGCTTCTTCTCCGGGGCCGTTCGTGACAGGAACAGGCCGAAGACCGGGGGCTTGGTCTGGAGCATCTCCAGGCGGCCGCCGTCGGCCTCGGCGAGGTCCCGGGCCACCGCGAGGCCGATTCCCGTGGAGTTCCGGCCGCTGATCGTGCGCTCGAAGATGCGGGCGCCGAGGTCCGCGGGGACGCCGGGGCCCTCGTCGGTGACCTCGATGACCGCCTGGTTGCCGGTGACACGCGTGCGCAGGGCGACCGTGCCGCCGCCGTGCATGAGCGAGTTCTCAATGAGGGCCGCCAGCACCTGGGCCACCGCGCCCGGGGTGCCCACCGCCTGGAGGTGCCGCTTGCCGGAGCTGACGATCGCCCGGCCCACCCCGCGGTAGGCCGGGCGCCACTCGGCGAGCTGCTGCTGGATGACCTCGTCGAGGTCGAAGGTGACGGCGGAGCCGGTGCGGGGGTCGCGGGAGTTCGTCAGCAGGCGCTGTACGACGTCGGTGAGGCGTTCCACCTGGGTCAGCGCGATCGTGGCCTCCTCCTTCACCGTGTCCGGGTCGTCGGTGAGGGTGATCTCCTCCAGGCGCATGGACAGGGCGGTGAGCGGGGTGCGCAGCTGGTGGGAGGCGTCGGCGGCGAGCCGGCGTTCCGCCGTCAGCATGCGGGCGATGCGTTCGGCGGAGGAGTCGAGCACATCGGCGACCCGGTCCAGCTCGGGGACGCCGTACCGCTTGTGGCGGGGGCGGGGGTCGCCGGAGCCGAGGCGTTCGGCGGTCTCGGCGAGGTCGGTGAGCGGGGAGGCGAGCCGGTTGGCCTGGCGGATGGCCAGGAGGACCGCGGCGACCACCGCGAGCAGTGCCACCAGGCCGATGATGAGCAGGGTGCGGCCGACCTCGCGGGTCACGGAGGAGCGGGGCTCCTCGACGACGACGGTCTCCCCCTCCTCGCCCCGGGCCTCGCCCCGGATGACGTCGCCCTCGGGGCGGCTGCCGACCGCGATGACCGGTTTCCCGGGCATCCGGATCACCGCGTACCGCTCGTGGGTGAGCTGGCTGCGCAGCACCTCGGCGTCGACGGTCCCGGCGCCGGCGAGCCGGCTGTCCACGATGCTGGCCAGGCGGGCCGCCTCCAGCTCGACGCGTTCCTGTGCGCTGTTGCTGATCGTGCGCGTCTCGACGATGACGAGGGAGACCCCGAACACGGCGATCACGACGAGCACGACGGCCAGCGTGGACTGGATCAGACGGCGACGCACAGGGCCCTCCGGACGGTGGCTTCACGGGACGGGTGGGGGCGGCTCGCCCGGGACGGGGCCGCGTCCGCACCCGGCTGCGCCACGGGGCGCGGCCGGCCCCGACGGCGGTGACCCGCGGCTGCCGCCGGCCGGCCCTCGGCGACCGCGGCCCTCCTCGACCGGGCCCCTGACCGGCCGGGCCGACGCCGGGTCATGCCCTTCACCGGCCGGCCGGCCGCCGGTCTGCTCTCCTCGAAGCGGCTAGCTCTTCTCGAAGCGGAAGCCCACGCCCCGCACCGTGGCGATGTAGCGGGGGTTCGCCGCGTCGTCCCCCAGCTTCTTCCGCAGCCACGAGATGTGCATGTCGAGGGTCTTGGTCGAGGACCACCAGGTGGTGTCCCAGACCTCCCGCATCAGCTGGTCGCGGGTGACCACCCGGCCGGCGTCGCGCACGAGGACCCGCAGGAGGTCGAACTCCTTCGCCGTGAGCTGGAGTTCCTCCTCGCCCATCCAGGCGCGGTGCGACTCGACGTCGATGCGGACCCCGTGCGTGGCGGGCGGCTGCTGGGGTTCGACGGAGCCGCGCCGGAGCAGGGCCCGGACGCGGGCGAGGAGTTCGGCGAGCCGGAACGGCTTGGTGACGTAGTCGTCGGCGCCCGCGTCCAGTCCGACGACGGTGTCGACCTCGTCGGCGCGCGCGGTGAGGATCAGGATGGGGATGGCGTGGCCGTCGGCGCGCAGCCGGCGGGCCACCTCCAGGCCGTCCATGCCGGGGAGCCCGAGGTCCAGCACGACCAGGTCGACGCCGCCCTGCATTCCGGCGTCGAGCGCGGAGGGGCCGTCCTCACGCACCTCGACCTCGTACCCTTCCCGGCGCAGGGCGCGGGCCAGCGGCTCCGAAATGGACGCGTCGTCCTCGGCGAGCAGTACACGGGTCATGAGGCGATGGTAGTCCGCGTGGGACTGGGCCAAGGGTGTGATGCCCGGCCCCGGCTCTTACTCGGGGACATGCCGGACAACCCGCCCGCAGTAGCCCGCCGCCCCTGGTACGGACCTGAGGTCGCGGGATGCCATCCTGGTATGGACCTTGGAAACCTCGCCCCGGTTCCTGCCTGGCCTGTGATATGCGCCTCAAGTCCTTCCATATCCGGTTCTGTCCTGCCGTATGGTGAAAGGACGCCTGTAGCACCACGGGGACCTTTGGCGCTCGACTTGACGCTGAGGGTCTCTTTTGTGTGCGGGCCGGCTCTCCGCCGGCCCTCGAAAGGAATGACCTGTGGCCGGGCCCCCACTCGCGGGGCGTGGATCCCGGTGGTCGCCGTCCGCCGTTCCGTGACCCGGAGCGGCTCCCCCGTGGGCGTGGGTGGACGGGCCGATCGAGCCGGTGCCGGCCGCCCCAACCGGGCGCGCACGCTCCACCGCGCGTCCCGACCAGCAAGGAACGACCATGGCGTCCAGCCTGACGAAGGACTCGGTCCGCCCGGGAACCCCCGGAACCGGGAAGACCTTCTTCGGCCACCCCCGCGGACTGGCCACTCTCTTCATGACCGAGATGTGGGAGAGGTTCTCCTACTACGGCATGAGGGCTCTCCTCCCGCTGTACCTGGTCGCGCCGGGCGGCCTGCACCTGAACGCGGGCACCGCGACCGCGATCTACTCCGTGTACGTGTCGCTGGTGTACCTGCTCGCCATGCCCGGCGGCTGGTTCGGCGACCGCGTCTGGGGGCCGCGCAGGACCGTCGCCGTCGCCGGTGCGGTCATCATGCTCGGCCACCTCACCCTGGCCCTGCCGTCCTCCGGGACCTTCTACGCCGGTCTGGGCCTGGTCGCGATCGGCTCCGGTCTGCTGAAGGCCAACATCTCCACGATGGTCGGCCACCTCTACGACGGTCCGGACGACCCGCGCCGTGACGGCGGCTTCACCGTCTTCTACATGGGCATCAACCTCGGTGCCTTCGCCGCCCCGCTGATCATCGGCACCATCGGCGAGAACGTGAACTGGCACTTCGGCTTCGCGCTCGCCGCGCTCGGCATGGCGCTGGGCCTGGCGCAGTTCCTGCTCGGCAGCCGCCACCTGGCCGACCGCTCCAGCCTCGTGCCGAAGCCGCTGTCCGCCGAGGAGAAGGCCCGCACGCTGCGCAAGGCCGCGATCTGGGCCGGCATCGCCGTCGTGGCGTACGCGGTCGTCGGCTTCTCCGGCCACTACACGCTGAACTGGATCCTGGTCCCGCTGACCCTGCTCGGTGTGATCATCCCGGTGATGGTGCTGGTCAACATCAAGCGGGACAGGGAGCTCGACCGCCCCGAGCAGTCGAAGATGTCCGCGTACATCTGGTTCTTCGTGGCCGCGGCCGTGTTCTGGATGATCTACGACCAGGGCGGCTCGACCCTGTCGATCTTCGCCGACTCCTCCGCCGACAACACCGTCCTCGGCTGGGAGTTCCCGGTCTCCTGGTACCAGTCGGTCAACCCGGTCCTGATCATGGCCCTGGCCCCGGTCTTCGCCTGGTTCTGGCTCGCGCTGAACAAGCGCGGCAAGGAGCCGAGCACGATCGTGAAGTTCGCCTCGGGCCTGGTCCTGGTCGGCGCGTCCTTCTTCCTCTTCCTCGCCCCGCTGTCGATCGCCGAGGGCGGTCACAAGGCGGCCGCGATGTGGCTGGTGGCGATCTACTTCGTGCAGACCGTCGGTGAGCTGCTGCTCTCCCCGGTCGGCCTGTCGGTCACCACGAAGATGGCGCCGGCGAAGTACGCCTCGCAGATGATGGGCGTCTGGTTCCTGGCCGTCACCGCCGGTGACGCCACCACCGGTCTGCTCTCCATCGCCGGCGTCGACCTGAACAGGACGGGCATCGTCGCGATGGAGGCCGCGCTCGCGGTGGTCGCCGGTGTCGCGGTGTGGATGTACCGCAAGCGCGTCAAGGAACTCATGGGCGACGTCCGCTGACGTCCCCTCCCCCACGCCCTCACGGTTCCCGCGGGGCCGCCACGACTCCGGTCGCGGCGGCCCCGCGCGCGTTCGGCGGGTCCGCCGGCCTGTCGGAGTGCGGGTGGGGGTCGTACCGGGGGTCTCGGGGGCGAGGACTCCCGGCGCCGTGGCTCAGGCCGGGGCGCCCAGTTCCGCCCAGACCGTCTTGCCCGCGGCGCCCGGGGTCCGTACGACCCCCCAGTCCAGGCAGAGGCGCTGCACGATGAACATGCCGTGGCCACCGGGGCGGCCGGCGCGGTGGGGGTTGCGGGGGGCGGGCTGGCCGCTGCCGCGGTCGGAGACCTCGACGCGGATCACCTTGTTGTCGCAGCCGATCTGGAGCCGGTCGGGCCCCTCGGCGTGCAGGCAGGCGTTGGTCACCAGCTCGGAGACGACGAGGAGCACGTCCTCGGCGGCGGCCCGCTGGTCGGCGCCTCCGGCGGGCAGCCAGCCCCACGCGTACAACGCCTGACGGGCGAAGTCGCGGGCGAGCGGGACGACACCGCTCTCGCCGTCGAAGCTCAGCGTGCGGACCTGACGACCCGACGACGCTCCGGAAGCGCCGCTGGGCTCCGGGCCGCGGTCGCCCGGCGAGTAAGGCCGGGTGGTGCTCATCAGCGCTTCACCTCACCGATTCACCAGTTCAGGGTTCACTTCAGCGTTCAGTTCGTGCCGCGGTTCGTCGTTCGCACGACGGGGGATCCCCAGGGGGCACGACACCCCGGCGGTGCCGGAATCCCCGTACACGTTCAGCGGCCACTGCACGGTCGGTCTGCGCATCCCGCCCTCTCCTCGTGCTGTGCCACCGACATGTTCAGGTGTCTCCTGCCCGACACGACCGGCAGAACACCCCTCGTTCGCCCACAGGTGACCGGCCCGTCCGCCCCCGGTCGTCCGTGGCGCGCGGGAGTCCCGGTCGCGCCCGGCCGCCGTACGGGCCGACGGGCGGGCCCCGGAGTCAGCGGTCGCCGTCCGCGAGGGCCGCCTCGACCGTGTCGTGCACGGTGAAGACGGCGTCCGCGCCGGTGATCTCGAACACCCGGGCCACCACGGGCAGCATGCCCGTCAGGTGCACCGCGCCGCCCGCGGCCTCGGCCTTCAGGCGGGCGCCGAGCAGGACGTTGAGCCCCGTGGAGTCGCAGAACTCCAGCCGGGAGCAGTCCACGACCAGCCGGCTCAGCCCCTTGGCGAGGCACTCGTCGAGTGGCTCGCGCAACAGATCGGCCGTGTGGTGATCCAGCTCACCGGCGGGGGTCACGACGGCACTGGTGCCCTCTTCCCGCACTTCCACCATGAGCCGGCCAGACTGTGCGCTGCCGACCGTCCCGCGGTCCATGCCGTGTCTCTCCCGAGGTCGTGACTGCTGCTGACGCCCTCGAACACTACGCCTTCGATCCGCACTCCAACAGCCGAACAATCACCCACAAACGGACACAACCCAACAAACCGCACTTGCGATCGGCTGAGTAAAGCGGGTAGGGCTAGAGGAACACACCCGACACGGCCGGCTTTGGAGGCGCCGCACACCGTAGTGCACGCACTGGCTTCGGCAGCCATATGCCGAGAACGATGGAGGACATCATGTCATCCCGGCTCGACGCTCCGCATACCCACAGGGCGACGTCGACACCCCCTCCGGAACACCTGAATCCCATCGAGCGGAGCGGCGATCCCCGAGACGCCCTCGCAGGACTCCCGGAGATCCCGCCGTACGACCAGGTCGGACCGGTCGACGCGCGGGCCCTGTCCAAGACCCTCTTCGAGCGACTGGAGTCGCTGGAGGAAGGCACGTACGAATACTCGTACGTGCGCAACACCCTCGTCGAACTGAACCTCGCCCTGGTCAAGTTCGCGGCCTCCCGCTTCCGCTCCCGCAGCGAGCCCATGGAGGACATCATCCAGGTCGGCACGATCGGCCTGATCAAGGCGATCGACCGCTTCGAGCTGAGCCGTGGTGTGGAGTTCCCCACCTTCGCGATGCCAACCATCGTGGGCGAGATCAAGCGGTTCTTCCGTGACACGTCCTGGTCCGTGCGCGTCCCGCGCCGGCTCCAGGAGCTGCGGATCGACCTGGCCAAGGCCGGCGACGAACTCGCCCAGCAGCTCGACCGCGCCCCCACCGTGGCAGAGCTGGCGGAGCGCCTCGGCATCCCCGGCGAGGAGGTCGTCGAGGGCATGGCCGCCTCGAACGCGTACACCGCCGCCTCGCTGGACGCCCAGCCGGAGGAGGACGACGCGGAGAGCGCCCTCGCCGACCGCATCGGCTACGAGGACCACGGACTCGAGGGCATCGAGTACGTCGAGTCGCTGAAGCCGCTGATCGCCGGACTCGCGCCCCGCGACCGGAAGATCCTCTCGCTGCGCTTCGTCGCCGGGATGACCCAGTCGGAGATCGGCGAGGAACTCGGCATCTCGCAGATGCACGTCTCGCGGCTGCTGTCGCGCACGCTGGTGCGGCTGCGCAAGGGCCTGACGCTGGAGGAGTGAGCGCGCCTCCCCGGTGGGACCGGGGCCGGCCGGAGACCAGTGCGGTCCGCGCCCGGGTGAGCGGTCGGATGCCGCCACCCGGGCGCGGCCTTGCCGTGCGGGGCCGTACGCGCGCGGGGGCGTCGCGGCGGGTGTCCTCGTCGTGGAAACCCACTGGGTGGAAACCCACTGGCCGGACTCCCCGCGACGACTACGCTGGCCCCGCCCCATGACCAGCGGCGCTGCTGGGTCGGCCACGTCGTCCGCTCGTGAGGAACCCCATGCCCGACTCCCCCGCCGTCCCGGCCCGCCTCGGCCGCCTCGTTGACGTTCCCGTGCTGCTGGTCGCCGTGGTGTGGGGGTCCAGTTACCTCGCCGCGAAGGGCGTCACCACCGCCGACACCGTGCCGGCCGTGCTCGTGCTGCGGTTCGCCGTGGTGCTCCCGGTGCTGGTGGCCGTCGGCCGGCGGCCACTGCGCGCGCTGAGCGGCGCGCAGTGGCGGGGGGCCGGGCTGCTCGGGCTGGTCCTCGCGGGAATCTTCCTGCTGGAGACGTACGGGGTGGTGCACACCTCGGCCACGAACGCGGGGCTGATCATCAGCCTGACCATGGTGTTCACGCCGCTCGCGGAGAGCCGGGTGCGCGGGGTGCGGCTGCCGGGGGCGTTCCTGGCGGCGGCGGGCGTGTCGGTGCTGGGGGTGGCGCTGCTGACGCAGGGCGCCGGGTTCACCGCTCCGTCCGGGGGCGATCTGCTGATGCTGGGGGCGGCGGTCGCCCGTACCGTGCACGTGCTGGCGATGGCGCGGATGGAGTCCGTGCGGGGGGCGGACGCGCTGTCCCTGACCACGGTCCAACTGGGCGGGGCGGTCGCCGTGTTCGCGGTGCTGGTGGCGATGCCGGGGACGGGCGCCTCGCCGTGGGCCGCCGCTGCCGGCTTCGACGCCGGGGACTGGGCCGGCCTGGTCTACCTCTCCGTGTTCTGCACGCTGTTCGCGTTCTTCGTGCAGATGTGGGCCGTCCGCCGTACGTCGCCGTCCCGGGTCAGCCTGCTGCTGGGGACCGAGCCGGTGTGGGCGGCGGCCGTGGGCATCGCGCTCGCCGGGGACCGGCCGGGGTGGCCGGGGTTCGCGGGCGCGGTGCTGGTCCTCGCCGGTACGGCGTGGGGGCGGTCGGTGGCGGACCGGGGACGCACGGTCGCGGGCGAGGGGAGCGAAACCGTGAGCGAGGGGCGCGGGGCCGCGGGCGAGGAGCGCGGAGCCGCAGAGGAGGGGCGCGGGGCCGCGGGCGAGCCCTCTCAGGCCACCCGCACGCCCCGTCGCCACACCTGCGAGACGAGGGGCACACCGGGGCGGTAGGCCAGGTGGACGTGGCTGGGGGCGTCCAGGAGGACCAGGTCGGCGCGGGCGCCGGGGGTCAGGCGGCCCACGTCCGTGCGGCGCAGGGCCGCGGCGCCGCCTGCCGTGGCCGACCAGAGGGCCTCGTCGGGGGTCATCCGCATGTCGCGCACGGCGAGCGCGACGCAGAACGGGACCGAGGACGTGAAGGACGAGCCCGGGTTGCAGTCCGTGGAGAGGGCCACGGTGACGCCGGCGTCCAGCAGGCGGCGGGCGTCCGGCCACGCGGCCCGGGTGGAGAACTCGGCGCCGGGCAGCAGCGTGGCGACCGTCGCGCTGTTCGCGAGGGCGTCCACGTCGGCGTCGGTGAGGTGGGTGCAGTGGTCCGCGCTGGCCGCGTCCAGTTCGACCGCCAGCTGCACGCCGGGGCCGTGGGAGAGCTGGTTGGCGTGGACGCGGGGGTGCAGGCCCCTGGCCCGGCCGGCGGTGAGGATCGCGCGGGCCTGGTCGCCGTCGAAGGCGCCCTGCTCGCAGAAGACGTCGATCCAGCGGGCGTGCGGGGCGCAGGCGTCGAGCATCTCGCCGGTGACGAGGGCGACGTAGGCGGCGGGGTCGTCGGCGAGGTCCGGGGGGACGATGTGGGCGCCCAGGTAGGTGACCTCGTCGGTGTGGGCGGCGGCGACGCGCAGGGCGCGGGCCTCGTCGGCGACGGTCAGGCCGTAGCCGGACTTCGTCTCGAAGGTCGTCGTGCCCTGGCGCAGGGCCTCGGCGAGGTAGCGGGTGAGGTTGCGTTCGAGGTCGGCGTCGCTCGCCGCCCGCGTGGCCGCGACGGTCGTGCGGATGCCGCCCGCGCTGTACGGCCGCCCCGACATCCGGGCGTTGAACTCCTCGGTCCGGTCGCCTGCGAAGAGGAGGTGCGAGTGGGAGTCGACGAAGCCGGGGACGACCGCCCGGCCGCCGGCGTCGACCCGGTTGTCAGTGGCGGGTGCTTTGCTTCGTTCACCGGTCCACACGACGCGGTCGCCCTCGATGGCGACGGCCGCGTCCTGGATCAGTCCGAGGGGGGAGAAGTCACCCAGGGAGGGGTCGTTGGTGACCAGGGCCGCGATGTTGGTGATGAGCGTGCTGGCGGTGCTCGCGGAGTGGGCGGGGCTGACGGTCGTCGCGTTGCTCATGGCGTCCTTGCTGGCCTGGTCGGCGGTGGGGTCGGGGGCGGGGGCCGGCCGCCCGGGCGGGCGGGCGGCGGTCATCCGCGCAGGGCTGCGACGGCGTCCGCGAGGGCTTTCGGCACGTCCGGTACGAGGCGGTGGACCCCGTCCCGCACGACGTGCCGACCGGCCACGACCGTGTGCGACACGTCCGCTGCCGACGCGGCGAATACGGCCGTCTCGGCCCCGAGCCGCGGAAGCGGCCCTGCCGTCCTGACCGAGTCGAGCGCGATCGTCGTGAAGTCGGCGGGCGCGCCGGGCTCCAGGGCGCCCGCGTCGTCCCGGCCGAGGGCCGCGTGGCCGTCGCCCGAGGCCGCCCGCAGGAGGGCCGCCGCCGTCCAGTGGCCTCGGGTACGGGTGCGCAGGCGCTCGTTCAGCTCCATGGCGCGCGCCTCTTCGAGCAGGTCGATCACGGCGTGGCTGTCGGAGCCGAGGGAGAGCGGGGAGCCCTCGTTCTGAAGGGCGGCGGCGGGTCCGATGCCGTCCGCGAGGTCCCGCTCGGTCGTCGGGCACATGCAGGTTCCGGTGCCGCTGCCGCCGATGAGGGAGATGTCCCCGGCGGTGAGGTGGGTGTTGTGGACGCCGGTGGTGCGTGGTCCGAGGACGCCGTGCAGGGCGAGGAGCTGCGTCGGGGTGCAGCCGTGGACCTCCGCACAGGCGTCGTTCTCGGCGGTCTGCTCGGACAGGTGCACGTGCAGCGGGGCCCGCCGCTCCTCGGCCCACCGGGCCACGGTCGCCAACTGGTCGGCGGGCACGGCCCGTACGGAGTGGATCGCGGCCCCGATCCGTGCGTGATCCCGTTCCTTGAGAAGTGAACAGCGTTCGGCCCACGCGTCCGCGTCGCCGTCGGAGAAGCGGAGCTGGTGGGCGGTGGGGGGCTGTCCGAAGCCGGCGGAGAGGTAGGCGGTGTCGAGGAGGGTGATGCGGATGCCGGCGTCGGCGGCGGCCTCGATCAGGGCCTCGCCCATCGCGTTGGGGTCGGCGTAGGGGGTGCCGCCGGGCGCGTGGTGCACGTAGTGGAACTCGCCGACGGCCGTGATGCCGGCCAGCGCCATCTCGGCGTACACCGCGCGGGCCAGCCGGTGGTAGGTCTCCGGGGTCAGCCGGTCGGCGACGGAGTACATGACCTCGCGCCAGGTCCAGAAGGTCCCGGAACCGACCTGGACGGTGCCGCGCAGGGCGCGGTGGAAGGCGTGGCTGTGGGCGTTCGCGAGGCCGGGGAGGGTGAGGCCGCGCAGGATCTCGGCGCCGGGCGGCGGGGCGGGGACATCCGTGCGGACGGCGGCGACGCGGCCGTCGCCGACGTCGAGGGCGACGCCCGGGGCGACGCGGTCGCCGAGCCAGGCGTGCTCCAGCCAGTAGGTCTTCGGTGTCACCGGCAGGCCAGCCCTTCCAGTACGTCGGCGAGCGCGGTCACCCCGGCCACGCAGTCGTCCTCGGCCGCGGACTCGGCCGGGGAGTGCGAGACGCCCGTGGGGTTGCGCACGAACAGCATGGCGGTCGGGATGCTCCCGGAGAGGATTCCGGCGTCGTGTCCGGCGCCCGTGCCGAGGACGGGGACCTTCAGGTCGGCGTCCTTGCCGAGGAGGCGGACCAGTTCGTCGCGCAGCGCGTGGTCGAACTCGACGACGGGCGTGAAGGACTCGCGGACGACGTCCAGGTCGACGCCGTGCGCCCGCGCGTACGCGCGGGCCGCCTCCTCGACGCCGCCGACCACCTGGTCGAGGCTCTCCTGGTCGGCGGCGCGGGAGTCGAGCCAGCCGCGCACCAGGGAGGGGACGGCGTTGACGCCGTTCGGCTCGACGGAGATCTTGCCGAAGGTGGCGACGGCACCCGCGAGCCGGGCCTCGCGGCGGGCCGCGAGCACGGTCTCGGCGTACGGCAGCATCGGGTCGCGGCGGTCCGTCAGCCGGGTGGTGCCGGCGTGGTTGGCCTCGCCCCGGAAGTCGAACCGCCAGCGGCCGTGCGGCCAGATGGCGCTGGCGATGCCGACCCGGTCGCCGCTGAGGTCGAGGGCGCGGCCCTGCTCGACGTGGAGTTCGACGAAGGCGCCGATCCGGGCGAGCCGCTCGGGATCCGGTCCGATGGCGTCGGGGTCGTACCCGGCGGCCTCCATGGCGCGCGGGAGGGTGATGCCGTCGCCGTCGGTCAGCCGGTGGGCCTGCTCGGCCGTGAGGTGTCCGGCGGTGAGCCGGGAGCCGACACAGGCGAGTCCGAAGCGGGCGCCCTCCTCGTCGCCGAAGTTGACGAGGGCGAGGGGCTTGGCGAAGCGCGCTCCCCGGCGGCGCAGTTCGTCGAGGGCGGCGAAGGCCGAGACGACGCCGAGGGGGCCGTCGAAGGCGCCGCCGTCGGGCACCGAGTCGAGGTGGGACCCGGTGACGACGGCGTCCCCGGCGGCGGGGTCGCCGAGCCAGGCCCACTGGTTGCCGTTGCGGTCGACCTCGTGGGCCAGCCCCCGTGCCTCGGCCTGCTCCTCGAACCAGGCCCGGCAGTCGGCGTCGGCGGCCGTCCAGGCGTAGCGGCGGTAGCCGCCGGACTCCGGGTGCCGTCCGATCGGGCGCAGGTCACTCCACATCCGGTGGAAGGACTCGCCTGCCGGCCTCGGGTCCGGCCCCGGCACCGGACCCGGACCCGTGCCCGGAAACGGGTCTTCGGCCCCGGCCGCGCGGTCGCCGCCCGGTGCGTCTCCTGTGCGGGTCACGCGTCGTCACCCTCGCGCATGGGCACCCGTACGCCCCGTTCGTCGGCGACCGACTCGGCGATGTCGTATCCGGCGTCGACGTGCCGGATGACGCCCATGCCGGGGTCGTTGGTCAGCACGCGCCGGATCTTCTCGCCGCCCAGTTTGGTGCCGTCGGCCACCGTCACCTGGCCGGCGTGCAGGGAGCGGCCCATGCCGACGCCGCCGCCGTGGTGGATCGACACCCAGGAGGCGCCCGAGGCCACGTTGACCATCGCGTTCAGCAGCGGCCAGTCGGCGATCGCGTCGGAGCCGTCGAGCATGGCCTCCGTCTCGCGGTAGGGCGAGGCGACGGAACCGCAGTCGAGGTGGTCCCGCCCGATGGCCAGCGGCGCGGCCAGCTCACCGGCGGCGACCATGTCGTTGAACCGCTCGCCGGCCTTGTCGCGCTCGCCGTAGCCGAGCCAGCAGATGCGGGCGGGCAGGCCCTGGAAGTGGACGCGTTCGCCGGCCAGCTTGATCCAGCGGGCGAGGGACTCGTTCTCGGGGAAGAGGTCCAGCATCGCCCTGTCGGTCCTGGCGATGTCGGCGGGGTCGCCGGACAGGGCTGCCCAGCGGAAGGGGCCCTTGCCCTCGCAGAACAGCGGGCGGATGTAGGCGGGGACGAAGCCGGGGAAGGCGAACGCCCGGTCGTATCCAGCCAGTCGGGCCTCGCCGCGGATGGAGTTGCCGTAGTCGAAGACCTCGGCGCCGGCGTCCAGGAAGCCGACCATCGCCTCGACGTGCCGGGCCATCGACTCGCGGGCCCGGGTGGTGAAGCCGGCCGGGTCCTTCGCGGCGGCGTCGGCCATGTCCTCGAAGGCGATGCCGGTGGGCAGGTAGGCCAGCGGGTCGTGGGCCGAGGTCTGGTCGGTGACGATGTCGATGGGGGCGCCCATCGCGAGGAGCCGCGGGACCAGGTCGGCGGCGTTGCCGAGGACACCGATGGAGAGGGGCTTGCGCTGGTCGCGGGCCTCGACGGCCAGCTGGAGGGCGTGCTCCAGGCTGTCGGCCCGGACGTCCAGGTAGCGGTGCTCGATGCGGCGGTCGATGGCACGGGGGTCGCAGTCGACGCAGATCGCCACGCCGTCGTTCATGGTGACGGCGAGCGGCTGGGCGCCGCCCATGCCGCCGAGGCCGGCGGTCAGGGTGATGGTGCCCGCGAGGGTGCCTCCGAACTGCTTGGCGGCGACGGCGGCGAAGGTCTCGTAGGTGCCCTGGAGGATGCCCTGGGTGCCGATGTAGATCCAGGAGCCAGCCGTCATCTGGCCGTACATGGTCAGCCCCAGCTGCTCGAGCCGGCGGAACTCCTCCCAGTTGGCCCAGTCGCCGACCAGGTTGGAGTTGGCGATCAGGACGCGCGGGGCCCATTCGTGGGTCTGCATGACGCCGACCGGGCGGCCGGACTGGACGAGCATGGTCTCGTCCTGCTTCAGCGTGCGCAGGGTGCGCACCATCGCGTCGAAGGAGCGCCAGTCACGGGCCGCCTTGCCGGTGCCGCCGTAGACGACGAGTTTGTCGGGGTGCTCGGCGACCTCGGGGTCGAGGTTGTTCTGGAGCATCCGCAGCGCGGCCTCCTGCTGCCATCCCAGGGCGCTCAGTTCCGTACCGCGCGGCGCTCGGACACCACCGGGGGGCGGCCCGTAGGGCCTCGTCTGAGGGTGGTGGTGGGAGGCGGGCGGGCGGGGTCCTGACATGGTCTGCCTCCTGGAGGGTGGGGGATCCCGACGCATTGTTGCAGTGACTATTCACATCCTGACTTGATGAATAGGCCTAGTCAATACGCCGGGAGCGCGGGGCGGGCGGCGAACGAGGCGGGACAGGCGCGGGGCGGGGGCGGGGGGCCGGAAGCGGGCGCCGAAGGAACGCGGGGCCCCGGAGCGGAGAAACGGCTCCGGTGGAGATCTCGGGCGCGTCACCCGTGGGCGCCGGCACGTCGGCGAAGCAGCGGCCGGAGGCCGAGGACCGGCGGGGACCGGGAGGCGGCCGGCGGCGGGGACCGGCGGCCGACGGCCGGGACCCCGGCGCGACCGGGGGGCGGGGCGACCGACCGTCCCCGCACCACCCGCCCCTCCGCCCGCGCGCCCTTGACACGCGCCCGGCGACACGGTGTTGAACTGTGCGGAAAAGGAGGTCAGTCGACCCACCCTAGTCACCGCCGAGCATGTTCCGCTGGAAAATGCCAGAAGACTCACTCATGTCGCACACGTTGCGTAGCTTCTTCCTCACTCAGCCGAACCGCAGGCAGGAGGGGAGCCAACGGTGCCCGGAATCGACGAGTGTCTACTGGAGGCCATGCGGCTGCCCGGAGCCCGGGGAGCCGCACTGGTCGACTGGACCAGCGGGCTGGCCCTCGGCACGGTCGGGGAGTTCCCGGGCGGTGACCACGAGGCCGCGGCCGCCGAGGCCGCGGAGGTCGCGCGGCTCACGGCGGAACAGCGGGCGTTCACGCCCGACGACGCCGGGGAGCAAGCCGACCCTCCGGTCGAGGACCTGATCATCAGCAACCGGGACAGCTACCACGTCCTGCGGTTCGTTCCCACGTCCTTCGACAGCAGCGTGTTCCTGCACGTGTGGCTGGCCCGGTCGGACGGCAATCTCGCGCTGGCCCGGATCCGGCTGGGCGAGATGGCCGGACGGCTGGTGCTGGGATGACCGTCGTGGAAACCACCCCGCCGCCCCGGCTGCCCCTGCGGGACAGAGTGGCCGGCCGGCAGTACGCGAGCGGCGCGGTCTCGCCGATGCTGACCCGGCTGGCCGCCGAACGGGCCACCGGCGTCCTGGAGCGCGAGCGCGGGGCGATCTACCTGGCCGAGGGCCGGGTGGTGCACGCCGAGAGCCCCTTCGCCCCGGGCCTCGACGTGCTCCTCCTGACCCACGGCACGCTGGAGCCCCGCGTCTGGTGGGAGGCGGTGGAGCGGGCCGACGAGACGCGCGGCGCCGCCCGGCTGCTGCTCGACGCCGGCCGGATCGGGCGGAGCGCGCTGGAGCTGTGCCACCTGGGGGCCCTGTACGACGCCGCGTACTTCGCGCTCGCGCCGAGCAGTTCCCCGGGCCGTTTCCGGTACGGAGCCGGTCACTGGTTCGGCGCGCTGCGGCCGGTCCCGGTCGACGCGGTGGAGCGGGAGACGCTGCGCCGCCGCGAGCTGCTGCACCGCCTGTGGCCCGATCCGCTGCCGGACAGCGCGCCGCTGCTGCGGGCCGACCCGGCCGCCGCCCCGCCGCCGTCCGCCCGGCAGCGCGCGGTGCTGGCGCTGGTGGACGGTGTGCGCACGGCGTCGGAGATCGCCGGGGAGCTGGGCCGGCGGGCGTTCCCCACCCTCGTGGACGTCCGGCGGCTGGCGGCGGCGGGGCTGGTGACCGCCCGGTTCCCGCCCCCCGTCCCGCAACCGCCGCCGGCCCTCTTCCTGCCCCACGTCGACGACCCCGACATCACCTTGCTGAAGAGGCTCAGGGATGCGCTGGAGGCCCTTTGAACGGCAGCGACCGCGTGCCGAGAGGAGCGAGCTGATGGCGGCGGGACCCGAGATGCTCGCCGAGCTGCGGCGGCTGCGGACGCGGGTGCCCCAGCTGACCGGGGCGCTCGTGGCCGGTGTGGACGGCCTCGTCCTCGCCCACGACACGCCCGGCGTGGAGGCGGAGGGGGTGGCCGCGCTCACCGCGACCGCCCTGGCCGTCGCCGTGCGGCTGGCGGACACCACCGGCCAGGGCGACTTCCGCGAGCTGCTCGTGCGCGGCGTGTACGGCTACGTGGCGACGTACGCGGCCGGGGAGAACGCCGTGCTGACGGTGCTCGCGCAGGACCGCGTCAACGTCGGCCGGCTGCATCTGGAGAGCCGCCGCTCCGGCGCCCGCGTCGGCGAACTCGTCGACGCCGCCGAGCGGGCGCGCGCCCCCGCCCCGGCCGCGCCGGCCGTCACCCGGACCAGGAGCGCCCGCGCCTCCCGTCCCACGACCACCGAGCCCCGTACCACCACCGAAAGTTGAGAGGAACCGAGGAACCGTCATGGCCAACACCGAAACCACGCTCAAGGAATGTCTCGCCGTCATCGAGGGCGCCACCGGCGTCGCGCTCGTCGACTACACCAGCGGCATGGCCCTGGGCACGCTGGGCGGCAGCAAGAGCTTCGACCTGAACGTCGCCGCCGCGGGCAACACCGACGTGGTGCGCGCCAAGATGCGCACCATGGAACACCTGGGGCTGAAGGCCCAGATCGAGGACATCCTGATCACGCTGTCCGACCAGTACCACCTGATCCGTCTGATCAGCGGGCGCGGCGGCAACGGCCTCTTCCTCTACCTGGTCCTGGACGGCAAGCGGGCCAACCTGGCGATGGCCCGCCACCAGTTGAAGCGGATCGAGGAGGACCTGGAGGTCTGACCCGCCGGGCCTCCACCGGCCGCGGAAGCCGCGCCGCACGAGCCGCCCGGACCACCCGTACCACCCGGGCTACACGAGTGCCGCGGTGCGGCGGCGCGCTCCACCGGGGGCCGCGTCGCCCGCCGCGATGCCCGTGCTGCGGTAGGACCCGACCGCCTTGCCGACCGGCCGGCCGCCGTCCGCGGCGAGCCAGTCGACGCGCACCCACAACAGTGCGTCCTCGGCCCGCTCCAGCCTCCCGAGCCAGGCGGCCTTGAGCCGCAGCCCCGCGCCGCACCCGGCGAGCAGCAGACCGCCCGCGGCCGGCACGGCGAACGCGCCGCCCAGCGCGGCGACGAAGGCCGACAGCAGCCACCAGCGGTGACCGCGGCGCCAGTTGCGCACGGTCACCCCGCGGTCCTGGAGCACATCGTGCTTGCCCGCCCGGACGGCGGCGCGGGCGAGCGCGGTGTACCGCTTGCGCCGCACCAGCGGGACCACGGCCGCCGCCACGATGAACAGCACGGCCCCCGCCATCACCCCGATCCGCCGCCCCGTGATCCCGGGCGGCAGTACGCCGACACCGGCCGCGAGCACTCCGCCCCACCACAGGGGCGCGGCCCCGGCCCGTACGACGACGGCCACCCGAGCCAGTCCCTGACCTCCACGTGCCATGTTCCGCCTCCTCGTAGCCCGGACGCATCAGGACGCGTCACATCCCGTTCCGATGACGCATCACATCCCGTTCCGATCGGGCAGATTAGCGAGCGAACGTGAGATGTCCATGAGAAGCGCGCGAGAAGGGGCGGCAGGGTCCCGCGACGGGCGGGACGGCGGGCTCACTCCACGAACAGGCCCCGTGCCGCCGCCCTGGCGTCGAACTCCTCCAACCGGGCCTGGGCGTCCGGCAGGTCGTCGCACATGGCTTCCAGCAGCACGCGCCCGAGCAGCATCGGGGCGCACGCGGTGTCGAAGGCGAGGCCGGTGCCGACGGCGGCCGGCAGCAGCAGGTCGGAGACCTTGGCGACGGGCGCGAACGCGGAGTCGGCGACCGTCACCACGGTCAGCCCGGCCTCCCTGGCGTAGGCGAGGGTGTCGACGACCTCGCGCGGATGGCGGGGCAGCGCGAAGCACAGCAGCGCGGAGGCGCCCGCGCGGACGGCCGCGTCGACCCGGTCGTGGATCATCGTGCCGCCCTCGTGCAGCAGCCGGACGTCGGGGTGGACCTTGGCGGCGAAGTAGGCGAAGCCGTACGCCTGGGAGGCGGCGGCCCGCAGTCCGAGCACCGGCAGCGGCCGGGAGGCCGCGAGCAGCCGTCCCGCCTTCCGCACCGGCCGCGGGTCGGCGAGCGCCTCGGCGAGATGCCGCAGGTTCTCGATCTCGGCCTCGACGGCCTGCTGGTACTCGTTGTACGACGCCGAGTCCGCGCTCTGTTGCTCGGCGGGCGCGACCTCCCGCAGGTGCCGGCGCAGCGCCGGGTAGCCGTCGAAGCCGAGGGCGACCGCGAAGCGGGTGACGGAGGGCTGGCTGACCCCGGCGAGTTCGGCCAGCTCGACGCTGGACAGGAAGGGCACGTCGGCGGCACGGCGCACCATGCTGTGCGCGATGCGCCGCTGGGTGGGCGTCAGCCGGTGCCCCTCGAAGAGGGCCTGGAGCCGGTTGGCCGGACTGTCGGCGGCCCTGGAGCCGGCGCCGTCCGCCGCACCCGCACCCGCACCCGCACCCGCACCGGGCGTGTCCCCGTCCGCTCCCGTGTCCCTGTCCGCGCTCATGCCTCGTTCCCCCTCCGGGCGTCCGCCCGCCGAGCTATTCACCGGTCAGTAACTCTGCATGACGTCATACAGCCGGGCAAGGCGAGCGGGGCGGCACCGGTCGCCGTCGGCCGGCGGGCGGGTGCCCGGACGCCGGCCCGCCGACGGTCCGGACGGTCCGCCCGGATGCCGGACCGTCGGCGGGCCCCCCTACCGACACGGGGGCTAACCCCAGTGCCCGCGCCGCGACCGCTGCCTACCGTGGATCCCATGACCGGACGGGAGACCACCATGGACGCGCGGGACACCGAGCTGAAGAAGGAACTCGACGCCACCCTGCAGGCCCGCAGGGAGCTGGGCGAGGAGTACGAGTCCGCGCTGGTGGACTCGTTCCTGGAGAAGGTCGACCAGCGCATCGACGGCGCGGTCGAGCGCCGGGTGCGCCGGCAGTTCGCGGAGCAGCAGATGGTGTCGGCCCGGGGCGGCCGCCCGTCCGGGGCGACCGACTCCTGGGGCGAGCGCTTCGGCTTCGGGATCGTCTCGCTGGTGCTGGCGATCCCGCTGTCCGGGATCGGCGCGGGCGCGGCCGGCCTGCCGGGCCTGATCGTGTCCTGGGTCGGCATCGTCGGCGTCAACGTCGTCCAGGCGGCCCGGACCAACCCGGGCCTGTTCGGCCGGCGGCGCGGATCCTCGCAGAACGGCGACTGGGAGGGCTGACGGCCGGCGGCACGGACGCGGATCCGGCCCCCGGAGGCCGGCCGGGCACGCCCGGCGGCGTCCGGGGGCAGCGGGGTCCGCGCGGACCCGAGGTCGACGAGGAGCGGTCCGGGGCGCCGGGAAGAGGTGCGCGCGAGGGAAGAGGTGTGCGCGGGGGAAGAGGTGTGCGCGGGGGAAGAGGTGTGCGCGGGGGAAAAGGTGTGCGCGGGGACCGCCGCACCCCCTTACGGGGGGCGGGACGACGGCGGTCCCCGCGAGGGACGCGGGCCGGGTCAGGCCAGACCTACGCGTCCGTGGCGTCGGTGGAGGTCCGGGAGCCGCTCCGGAGGTCCGTGACGCCGTTCTGTCGCCGGTGGGGCGGGGAGCCTCCCCCAGTGCTCAACGCCTGGGAGGTACCCCCACCGCTCCTGCCGACACCCACGAATATGCCGGACGCGTGTTAAGCGTGTGCTGCGCGGACGTGACGCCCGCGTACCACTTCCGCGAAGTCCGCTCCGAATTCCACCTTTTCGGTGGGGAAACGGAAGTCCGACGCCGCCGGGGGCGGTTCACCGCAGGTTTCCCCGGTGTTCCGCCCCCGCGCGCCGGAAACTACTTCCCGCCCCGGGCGAGGAAGGTCAGCAGGTCCTGCCGGCTGACGACACCGGTCGGCTTGCCCTCGACGAGCACGATCGCCGCGTCCGCGGTGCCCAGGACGGACATCAGGTCGCCGACCGGCTCACCGGAGCCGACCTGCGGCAGCGGGGCGGACATGTGCTTCTCCAGCGGGTCCTCCAGCGAGGCCCGCTTGCTGAACAGGGCGTCCAGCAGCTCGCGCTCGACGACGGAGCCGACCACCTCGGCGGCCATCACGTCGGGGTGGCCGGCGCCCGGCTTGACGACCGGCATCTGCGAGACGCCGTACTCGCGCAGCACCTCGATGGCCTGGCCGACGGTCTCCTCCGGGTGCATGTGGACGAGGGAGGGCATGGCGCCGTGCTGCTTGTCCTCCAGGACGTCGGCGACGCGGGCGCTGGGGCCCTCGTCCTCCAGGAAGCCGTAGTCGGCCATCCATTCGTCGTTGAAGATCTTGCTGAGGTAGCCGCGGCCGCTGTCGGGCAGCAGTACGACGACGACGTCGTCGGGGCCGAGCCGCTCGGCGACCCGCAGGGCGGCCACGACGGCCATGCCGCAGGAGCCGCCGACGAGCAGCCCCTCCTCCTTCGCCAGCCGCCGGGTCATCTGGAAGGAGTCCTTGTCGGACACGGCGACGATCTCGTCGGCGACGGTCCGGTCGTAGGCGGTCGGCCAGAAGTCCTCGCCGACACCCTCGACGAGGTACGGCCGTCCGGAGCCGCCCGAGTACACGGACCCCTCGGGGTCGGCGCCGACGACCTGGACGCGGCCGTCGCTGGCGTCCTTGAGGTAGCGGCCGGTCCCGGAGATGGTGCCGCCCGTGCCCACACCCGCGACGAAGTGGGTGATCCGCCCCTCCGTCTGCTCCCACAGCTCGGGGCCGGTCGAGTGGTAGTGGGAGAGCGGGTTGTTGGGGTTGGAGTACTGGTCGGGCTTCCACGCGCCGGGCGTCTCACGGACCAGCCGGTCGGAGACGTTGTAGTAGGAGTCCGGGTGCTCGGGGTCCACGGCGGTCGGGCAGACGACGACCTCGGCGCCGTACGCCCGCAGCACGTTGATCTTGTCGGTGCTCACCTTGTCGGGGCACACGAAGATGCACTTGTACCCCTTCTGCTGCGCCACGATGGCCAGGCCCACACCGGTGTTTCCGCTGGTCGGCTCGACGATCGTGCCGCCGGGCTTGAGCGCGCCGCTCTCCTCCGCCGCCTCGATCATGCGCAGGGCGATGCGGTCCTTCACGGAACCGCCCGGGTTGAAGTACTCCACCTTGGCCAGGACGGTCGCCCGGATGCCCTTGGTCACGCTGTTGAGCTTCACCAGCGGGGTGTTGCCGACGAGGCTGATCATCGAGTCGTGGAATTGCACCGTTGTCTCCGGTTGCTTGCAAAACAGTGGTCGTAGTGGTCACGCCAGCCTACGGCCCCGCCCGCGACGTTCACTCCCTGTCGAGATTGACCCACGGTCCGTGCGGGGCAAGGAGTGGGTGTACGGACACGAGGAGGTGGCGGCGAGGCATGACGAGCATGTCCAGGGCAAGAGTGGCCCGGCGCATCGCGGCCGGAGCGGCCTACGGCGGCGGCGGGATCGGGCTGGCCGGCGCGGCGGCCGTCGGCCTGGTGCTGGCCGAGGTGCGGCTGGCCCGGCGCCAGGTCGGCAACGGCACACACCCGCACGTCCCCCCGGCGGACGGCCGCTACGGCCGCGCCTACGACTCCCCCGGCCCCGGCGTGGAGCCGCTGTACCTGACGCTGCTGGGCGACTCCACGGCGGCGGGGCAGGGCGTGCACCGGGCCGGGCAGACGCCGGGGGCGCTGCTGGCCTCGGGGCTCGCGGCGGTCGCCGAGCGGCCGGTGGAACTGCGGAACGTGGCGCTGCCCGGCGCCCGCTCCGACGACCTCGACCGTCAGGTGGCGCTCGTCCTGGGCGACCACGGCCCGGTGCCCGACGTCTGCGTCATCATGATCGGCGCGAACGACGTCACCGCGCGCATGCCCCCGACCCGCTCGGTGCGCCACCTCTCGGCGGCGGTACGACGGCTGCGCACGGCCGGCGCGGAGGTGGTCGTCGGCACCTGCCCCGACCTGGGCACGATCGAGCCGGTCGGGCAGCCCCTGCGGTGGCTCGCCAGACGGGCCTCCCGCCAGCTGGCGGCCGCCCAGACGATCGGCGTGGTCGAGCAGGGCGGCCGCACGGTGTCGCTGGGCGACCTGCTGGGTCCCGAGTTCGAGGCGAATCCGGGCGAGCTGTTCGGCCCCGACCACTACCACCCCTCGGCGGAGGGCTACGCCACGGCGGCGATGGCGGTCCTGCCGACGGTCTGCGCGGCGCTGGGGCTGTGGCCGGCGGAGGAGGAGCGTCCCGACGCCTCCCGACGCGAAGGCTTCCTCCCGGTGGCCCGGGCGGCGGCCGAGGCGGTGGAGGAGGCGGGCACCGAGGTCGCGGCGGCCATGCCGACGGGCCCGAGGGGTCCGTGGGCCCTGCTCAAGCGGCGGCGGCGCCGCGTGCCGGAGCCGGAGCCGTCCCGGGTGTCGCCGTGACCGGAGGGCGCGGCGGGACCGGAGGGCGCGGCGGGACCGCAAGGGCCGGAAGGACCGGCGGAGGGAGGGGCGCCGAAAAAGCAAGCGCTTAGAAAACTGCGGCCAGGGTCACACCGCCACACCCGTGACCTGGCCCATACGTACGGGTAACTTCCAGTCACGTCCCGTCCGGGAGAACCACCCGTACGCCCGCCCGCCGCCCCTCGACGAGGCGCCGCGCGCCGCCCCCTTCCTCTCTGGAGCCGTGATGCCCGAAGCCGTCATCGTCTCGACCGCCCGCTCCCCCATCGGCCGCGCTTTCAAGGGCTCTTTGAAGGACCTGCGCCCGGACGACCTCACCGCCACCATCATCCAGGCCGCCCTCGCCAAGGTCCCCGAGCTGGACCCGAGGGACATCGACGACCTGATGCTCGGCTGCGGCCTCCCCGGCGGCGAGCAGGGCAACAACCTCGGCCGCGTCGTCGCCGTGCAGATGGGCATGGACCACCTGCCCGGCTGCACGGTCACCCGCTACTGCTCCTCGTCCCTCCAGACGAGCCGCATGGCCCTGCACGCCATCAAGGCCGGCGAGGGCGACGTCTTCATCTCGGCCGGCGTCGAGACGGTCTCCCGGTTCGTGAAGGGCAACTCCGACAGCCTGCCCGACACGCACAACCCGTTCTTCGCGGAGGCGGAGGCCCGCACCGCGGCCGTCGCCGAGCAGGAGGGCACCACCTGGCACGACCCGCGCGAGGACGGCCTGGTCCCGGACGCCTACATCGCGATGGGCCAGACCGCCGAGAACCTGGCCCGCCTCAAGGGCGTCACCCGCCAGGACATGGACGAGTTCGGCGTCCGCTCGCAGAACCTCGCCGAGGAAGCCCTCAAGAACGGCTTCTGGGAGCGGGAGATCACCCCGGTCACCACCCCCGACGGCACGGTGGTCAGCAAGGACGACGGTCCGCGCGCCGGCGTCACGATGGAGGGCGTGGCGGGCCTGAAGCCGGTCTTCCGCCCCGACGGCATGGTCACCGCCGCCAACTGCTGCCCCCTGAACGACGGCGCCGCCGCGCTCGTCATCATGAGCGACACCAAGGCCCGTGAGCTGGGCCTGACCCCGCTCGCCCGGATCGTGTCCACCGGCGTCTCCGGCCTCTCTCCCGAGATCATGGGCCTCGGCCCGGTGGAGGCGAGCAAGCAGGCCCTGCGTCGGGCCGGCCTGACCATCGACGACATCGACCTGGTCGAGATCAACGAGGCGTTCGCCGCCCAGGTGATCCCCTCCTACCGCGACCTCGGCATCCCGCTGGAGAAGCTGAACGTCAACGGCGGCGCGATCGCCGTGGGCCACCCCTTCGGCATGACCGGCGCCCGCATCACCGGCACGCTCATCAACTCCCTCCAGTTCCACGACAAGCAGTTCGGCCTGGAGACGATGTGCGTCGGCGGCGGCCAGGGCATGGCGATGGTCGTCGAGCGCCTCAGCTGAGTCGCGCGCAGGCCCCGACCGTCACCTCTCGGTAGCCGTCGGGGCACCCGCCGTGAGCCGATGGCCCGGAGTCTGGGAAGCCCCTGGATTCCGGGCCGTTTTGTGATCCAATCTCCCCCAGGATGTGACCTATCTCCCTCCCCGGAGGGATTTACGCAGCTCAGAGTCGTTTCACCACCTGGGGCCGGGTCCAATTTCCTGCCCGTTTCGTGACGTTACGCACTGACAGCTGGATAGTCCGCCCTTCAAGCTGATGTAGGAAGTCGGGGGTCGACTTTGAACCGGGAGTACGTCAGTGAGCGCCATGCCGATCGCCTTGCTGGTCACCACGGCCGCCACGGGCGCCGTGGGCGTCGCCGTCCTGCGCACCCTGCTGCAGCTGCGCCGTCAGGTCGCGGCTCTGCACACGCAGCTCGCGGAGACCGCCGAGGGCGCCGCCGGGACGCGCGGCTTCGTTCCGGCCGCCCGCACCACGGCCGACACGGAGGAGATACGCGCGGCGGTGGCCGAGGCCCTCGCCGAGGAGCGGGAGCGGGAGCTGGCCGAGGCGCGCGCCTTCTGGGCCGCCCAGGAGGCCCGTGACGCTTCCGACGCGCCCTCCCTGCTGGGTCTGCCCGACAGCGAGCTGTTCCTGCCCCGGCAGGCCGATTTCGTGGGCATGGAGCCGCTGGAGCCGGTGACCGAGCCGCCCGCGGACGCCGACGAGTTCGCCGGTGACTCCCCCGAACTGGCGGCGGCCCGCCGCCGTCACCCCTCCCACCCGGACTTCGTGCCGGTCCAGTCACCCGTCGCCAACGACCACGAGCGCACGGTGACCGCGCTGGAGGAACTCGCCGCCGCCCGTGTCGAACTGACCGATGTGCGGCCGGGTCCGCTCGGCACCCTGGACGTCTACGTCTTCGCCGACGGCACCACCCTGTGCATGACTCCGGGTCACCGGGAGACCGCGGACCGCCTCGCGCGGGCCCTGACGGCCGGTGAGACGCCGTACCTGCTGGGCGGCTCGGGCATCTCGGGCGCGTACGCCCTGACCTTCGCCTGCGGCGAGGAGAGCGTCTACATCCTGGCGGACCGGGTCATAGCCGGTCTCTGAGGCGTCCCCGGCGGCCGGGTCCCGTCCCCCGTCAGACCCCCGCCCGCTTCTGCGCCTCCTCCACCAACCGCACGGCCTCGTCGACCTGGCCCTCGTCCGTGAGGACGAGGGCCAGGTCGTGCACGGCGACGGTGATCTGGTCGGCCGCGGCGAACATCCCGGCGTCGGGCATCTCCCGGGGTTCGGCTCCCGGCGCCTCGGCGAGCTGGGCCCGCCGGGCGAACTCCCTGGCCAGCCCCAGCGCTTCGGCCGCGCCGCTCCGTTGGAGCCGACTCTGCGGTGCCGCCCGCAACCGGTCGGCGAAGTGATCCACGGCCTGCGTCAGACGCTTCGTATCCACCACGTCGTGAGCGTACGCGCCGTACCGGGACTGTTGCCAACGGGCGAACGCTCAGGCACGGTGACCTGAAGGACCGGCCTACATCCCCTTTGCGTCCGGAGGCGCCGATGTCCCATGTCCTCTCCGAGGAGACCCACCGCAACATGCTCGCCCGCATCCCCCACTGCACCGGTCGTGAAGTCGCCGACTGGCTCCGCACCGTGGAGGACGGCCCCTCCCTCTTCCGTTTCGAGGAGAAGGTGAGCTGGCTCCGCCACGAGTACGACCTCGCGTACGGCCACGCGAAGGCGATCGTCCACGAGTACGACCTGAGGAGGGCCGCGCGCAAGCTCCGGTAGCGCGCCCGCACCGCATCCCGCACGTCACCCACGACGAAGGGCCCCGGGGTGACCCGGGGCCCTTCGTGACGTCGGCGCGTCGCCGCCGAGGCGCTCGCGTCAGTCGCTGCTGTTGAGGATCGACAGGAGTCGCAGGAACTCCATGTAGATCCACACCAGGGTCAGCGTGAGGCCGAAGGCGGCGAACCAGGCCTCCTCGCGCGGGGCGCCGTAGGCGATGCCGTCCTCGACCTGCTTGAAGTCCAGGGCGAGGAAGCAGGCACCGAGGATGATGCCGATGACACCGAAGACGATGCCGAGGGTGCCGCTGCGGAAGCCGAGGCCGTCACCGCCGCCGAAGACGCTGAACAGCAGGTTCACCGCCATCAGCAGGACGAAGCCGAGGGCCGCCGCCATCACGAAGCCGTAGAAGCGGCGGTTGACGCGGATCCAGCCCGCCTTGTACGCCACGAGCACGCCGGCGAAGACCGCCATCGTGCCGAGCACGGCCTGGGCGACGACGCCGTCCGCGATGTACGTGGACACCGCGCTGGAGATCACGCCGAGGAAGACGCCCTCGAGGGCGGCGTACGACAGGATCAGCGCGGGCGACGGGCGGCGCTTGAAGGACTGGACGAGCGCCAGCACCATCGCGACCAGACCGGCCCCGACGCCGATGGCGTAGGACTTGCCGAGGTTGGCCTCGTCGACGGGCAGCAGCAGCCAGGACAGGACCGCGGTGACGACCACGGCGCCGAGCGTGGTCGCGGTGCGTGCGACGACGTCGTCCATGGTCATGACGCCGCCGGTGGTGACCGGGGCCTGCGGTGCGCCGTACTGGACGTCCTGCTGGGCGTAGGGGTTCTGCGCGTAGGGGTTGCCGGCCGGCTGGGCGGCGGGGCCGCCCTGCGCGTACGGGTTGCCCTGCTGCGTGCCGACAGCGGGACCCCCGGCCTGCGGCGCGGCGTCGAAGCCCGCGTAGCCGTTGTCGCGGCTGAACCCCCGTCGCGAGAAGACCGGGTTTCTGCTCCTCATTTCACTCCTCCATGGCCACACAGCGCGGCCTTGGCTCAAGAGTAATAGGTAGGCAAAGGAATGACCCTACTGCTTGGGGAGGATCTTTCCCTTGCCGTCTTGGGCAACACGCTATGTCGATCTCTGATTCCCCGGGGTGGAGTACCTCATTCCTGACCGGTCCGGTACCGACTCGGTACCGGACCGGGACCGGGCGGCGACAGCGCGCCGACGCTGCCCCTACGCCACTCACATCACTCGCGTCGCTCGCGTCACTCGAACGGGAACCCGGTGTAGGCCTCCGCCAGGTCGGTCTCGGCGGCCCGGGAGGAGGCGATGCGGTCCAGGCGGGCGAGCTGGAGGCGCTCCTCGAAGGGGGTGGCGCCGGGGGCGCGGTGCAGGAGGGTCGTCATGTCGTACGAGAACCGTTCGGCCTGCCAGACGCGGCGCAGGCAGGTCTGCGAGTAGGCCTCCAGCAGCCGCGCCGATCCCGTCTCCCGCTCGTGGACGAGGGCGCGGGCGAAGGTGACGACGTCGCCGACGGCCAGGTTCAGGCCCTTGGCGCCGGTGGGCGGCACGATGTGGGCCGCGTCACCGGCGAGGAAGAGGCGGCCGTGCCGCATGGGCTCGTGGACGTAGGACCGCATGGGGGTGACCGACTTCTGGGTGATCGGGCCGCGCTCCAGCGTCCAGTCGTCGTCCGTCTCGAAGCGGCGCTCCAGCTCGGCCCAGATCTCCTCGTCGCTCCAGGACCCGGCGTCCGTGCCCTCGGGCACCTGGAGGTAGAGACGGGACACGGACGGGGAACGCATGGACAGCAGGGCGAAGCCGCGGTCGTGGCGGGCGTAGACCAGCTCGTCGTGCGAGGGCGGCACGTCGGCGAGGACGCCGAGCCAGCCGAAGGGGTACGTGCGCTCGAAGACGCGGGTCAGTTCGGCGGGTACGGCCGCACGGGAGACCCCCCAGAAGCCGTCGCACCCGACGACGTAGTCGCACTCCAGGACGTCCTCGCGCCCGTCGCGCCGGAACCGCACGCGCGGGTGGTCGGTGCCGGCCCCCTCGACGGCGAGCGCCTCCGCCTCGAACAGCAGCGGGCCGCCCTCCTGCAGTTGGAGGGCGATGAGGTCCTTGCACACCTCGGTCTGGGCGTAGACCGTGACGGACCGGCCGCCGGTGAGGGCGGGGAAGTCGACGCGATGGCGCTTGCGGTCGTACCGCAGCTCGATCCCGTCGTGGCGCAGCCCCTCGCGGTCCAGGCGCTCCCCGGCCCCGGCCGCGCGCAGGACGTCCACCGTGCCCTGCTCCAGGATCCCGGCGCGCTGGCGCTGCTCGACGTAGGCCCGGTCGCGGCCCTCCAGGACGACGGAGTCGATCCCGGCGTTGTGCAGCAGCCGGGCGAGGAGGAGGCCGGCGGGGCCGGCGCCGATGATGCCGACAGTGGTGCGCATCGGGCGTTCCCTTCAGACGGGCGTCATTGCCACGGTGTCCGGTGCCTGGTGCTCGCGACACCGGGGCACGATGTTCGTGTAGTGAACTTTTCTTCACTCTTGCCGGACGTGAGTGTGCGCGTGCGTTCGCCAGGTGTCAACGGGTGGGGCGGGAAGCGATGAGGATCGGAGCCGGGGGCGGTGAACGGCCGGCCGCCGCAAGAAGGTGGTGCCCGGAACCGGACTTGAACCGGTACGCCCGCGAGGGGCAGCGAGGTTTAAGCTCGCCGTGTCTGCATTCCACCATCCGGGCAGGCCATGGGCTCCGCGTCGCGACTGGAGCCTATCGGGAGGTCTCGGACCAACAGGGGCCGGGCGACCCGATGTTGTCTTATTTTATTGACTTCTGAGTGTGCATCAGACCGTGAACTCGCCATCCGCACGTGCCAGTAGCCTCATGCGCGCCGTCGTCGGGTGGGGACGGAATGACGGAATTTCACCGCCCGAACGAGGGTGCTCCACCTGTTCTTGACGAACGGCACCTCAGGGGCGCGTGTCATCCCCTGGTATGACACGGCGGCCCGCGGTCCCTCGCAGGTCTGCCCCCGATACCGGAGCAGCGGCTGACTACAGGGCGCCGGGCGGCCGAGACGATGGTGCGGATCCCGAAACGCACCACGCCGTCGTCCCCACAGGAGCCCCGCCGTGACCACCACGCCCCTCGCCGACCGGTCCACCGTCGTGGCCGCGCGCGCCACCGACCTGTCCAAGACCTACGGGCAGGGCGAGACCCGGGTGGTCGCCCTGGACCGGGTCTCCGTCGACTTCCGGCAGGCAGAGTTCACCGCGATCATGGGCCCCTCCGGCTCCGGCAAGTCCACCCTGATGCACTGCGTGGCCGGGCTGGACACCTTCTCCTCCGGCTCCGTGCGCATCGGCGACACCGAGCTGGGCTCCCTGAAGGACAAGCAGCTCACCAGGTTGCGCCGGGACAAGATCGGGTTCATCTTCCAGGCGTTCAACCTGCTGCCCACCCTGAACGCCCTGGAGAACATCACCCTCCCGATGGACATCGCCGGCCGCAGGCCGGACAAGGAGTGGCTGGACAAGGTCATCCGCATGGTCGGGCTCGCCGACCGGCTGCGCCACCGCCCCTCGCAGCTCTCCGGCGGCCAGCAGCAGCGCGTCGCCGTCGCCCGCGCCCTCGCCTCCCGGCCGGACATCGTCTTCGGCGACGAACCGACCGGGAACCTCGACTCCCGTTCGGGCGCCGAAGTGCTCGGCTTCCTCCGCAACTCGGTGCGCGAGCTGGGCCAGACGGTCGTCATGGTGACCCACGACCCGGTGGCCGCGGCGTACGCGGACCGGGTGGTGTTCCTCGCGGACGGCCGGATCGTCGACGAGGTGCACGGCCCCACCGCCGAGTCCGTGCTCGACCGCATGAAGCGCTTCGACGCCAAGGGCCGCACCAGCTGAATCCCGGTCAGGTCCGACAGGGCCGAAGGACCGACAGGACCGAGAAGAAAAGAACCCATGTTCCGTACCGCCCTGCGCAACGTCCTCGCGCACAAGGCCCGGCTTCTGATGACCGTGCTCGCCGTGATGCTCGGCGTGGCCTTCGTGTCGGGGACGCTGGTCTTCACCAACACCATCTCCGACGCCTACCAGAAGAGTTCCGCCAAGGGATTCGACCAGGTCGACGTCGCCGTCACGGCCGAGTTCCAGGAGGACGAGGGCGACCGCATCGGCAGAACCCCCGATCTGACCCCGTCCCTTCTCGACACGAGCGCGAAGGTGCCCGGCGCCGCGTCCGCCATCGGTGTCGTGCGCGGCTTCACCGCGATCGCCGACAAGGACGGCAAGCTCGTCGGCGAGGGCTTCCAGTCACAGGGCGGTAACTACTGGGGCGACAAGGACCCCCGGTACCCGCTCCAGGAGGGCACCGCCCCGCGGGGCCCCGGCGAGATCGCCCTCGACTCCGAGACCGCCCGGCGGGCCGGCTACGAGGTCGGCGACACCGTGCGACTCTCGGTGGACGGGCCCGTCCTCACCCCGAGGATCACCGGCGTCTTCACCACCGACGACGGCAACGTCGCCGCGGGCGGCAGCCTCACCCTCTTCGACACGGCCACCGCGCAGCGGCTGCTGGGCAAGCCCGGCACGTACCACGAGATCGACGTCAAGGCCGCCGCCGGCACCTCGCAGGCCGCGCTGAAGGCCGCCCTCGACAAGGCGCTGCCGAAGGACCTCGTCGAGACCACCACCGGCGGGCAACTCGCCGACGAGCAGGCAGAACTGATCTCCTCGCAGATGAGCGGCCTGAAGCAGGGCCTGCTGGTCTTCGCCGGCATCGCCCTCTTCGTCGGCACCTTCATCATCGCCAACACCTTCACCATGCTGGTCGCCCAGCGCACCAAGGAGCTGGCGCTGCTGCGCGCGGTCGGCGCCTCCCGCCGGCAGGTGACCCGGTCGGTGCTGGTCGAGGCGTTCGTGGTCGGCACGGTCGCCGGGCTGACCGGACTGGTCGCGGGCGTCGGCATCGGCGCCGGACTGCGCTCGCTGATGGGCACGCTGGGGGCGACCGTTCCCGACGGCCCGCTGGTCGTGTCGCCCGGCACGGTCGCGACCGCCCTGGCCGTCGGCGTCGTCATCACCGTGCTGGCGGCCTGGCTGCCCGGCCGACGGGCCGCGAAGATCCCGCCGGTCGCCGCGATGAGCAGCGTCCACGCCACCGCGACCACCAGGTCGCTGGTGCTGCGCAACACCCTCGGCGCCCTGTTCTCGGCGGCGGGTGTCGCGGTCGTCCTCGCGGCCACCACGATGAACGGCTCCGACGGCCAGGCCCCCATGGGGTTCGGCGCGGCCCTGCTGGTGATCGGCGTGTTCGTGCTGACGCCCCTGCTGTCCCGGCCGCTGATCGCGGCCGCCGCGCCGGTCCTGCGGATCTTCGGCGTGTCCGGCAAGCTGGCCCGGCAGAACTCGGTGCGCAACCCGCGCCGTACGGCCGCCACGGCCTCCGCGCTGATGGTGGGCCTCACCCTGATCACCGGCATGACGGTGATGGCGGGCAGCCTCCAGAAGTCGATCGACAAGATGGCGTCGGACGCGGTGCGGGCCGACTACGTCGTGTCGATGGCGAACGGCCGCGGCCTCTCCCCCGACGTCGAGAGGAAGCTGAGGGCGACCGACGGGGTGACCGTCACCAGCCCGCTGCGCAACGCCCCCGTCCGCATCGACGGGCAGACCGAGTACGTCACCGGCGTCACCGGCTCCGCCATCGCGCGGCTCACCGACCTCACGGTCGACGACGGCGCCTTCCGGGTCGGCGGCAGCCGGGTCGTCGTGGACGAGGACACGGCCGAGTCCCACGGCTGGAGGGCCGGTTCGGACCTCACGGTGGCGTACGAGGACGGCGCGAAGCAGCGGCTGACGGTCGCCGGCGTCTACCAGGGCAACGAGATGATCCGGGGCGTCATCCTGGACAACACCGCCCTCGCCCCGCACCAGGACGACCCGACCGACATGCAGGTCATGGTCAAGACGGCCGGCGGCGCCTCGGACGCCACGAAGGACGGGCTGGAGAAGGCACTCGGCGCCAATCCGGCCATCAAGGTGCAGAGCAGGCAGGACCTCTCCGACGAGATCGCGCAGATGTTCACGCTGATGCTGAACATGCTCTACGGCCTGCTCGCGATGGCCGTGATCGTCGCGGTGCTCGGGGTCGTCAACACGCTGGCGATGTCGGTGTTCGAGCGCTCGCAGGAGATCGGCATGCTGCGGGCCATCGGGCTGGACCGGCGGGCCGTGAAGCGGATGGTGCGGCTGGAGTCCCTCGTGATCTCGCTGTTCGGCGGGGTCCTGGGCATCGGGCTCGGCGTGTTCTTCGGCTGGGCGGCCGGTGAGCTGATCGGCACGTCGATGCCGACCTACGAACTCGTCCTGCCGTGGGGCCGGATGGCCGTGTTCCTGACGCTGGCCGGCGCGGTCGGAGTGCTCGCCGCGCTCTGGCCGGCGCGCCGGGCGGCCCGGCTGAACGTGCTGACGGCCATCAAGTCGGAGTGACGCAGGGTTGGTTCGGGGGCCCCGTCGGGTACGGCGACGGGGCCCCTTCCGCTGTCCGCGGCAGGTCGGTTCCAGGTGCGGGCGCGCAGCGGCAGGCCGGCGGTGCCGGAGTCCGGGCCTGCCCGGCCGCCCCGCTCATGCCGAAGGGGCCGCCCGCACCACGGATGGCGGGCGGCCCCTTCGGGGGGCGGTTCGGTGAAGCCGTGTCAGGAGGCCTTGGCCTTCTCGCCGGTCTTCTCGGTCTGCTTCGCCGCCACCGGGGCCGGCTTCGCGGCCTCGTAGAACTCCTCGCGCGGGGACTCCAGCGCGCCGAGCGAGACGACCTCACGCTTGAGGAACATGCCGAGCGTCCAGTCGGCGAAGACGCGGATCTTGCGGTTCCACGTCGGCATCGCCAGGCCGTGGTAGCCGCGGTGCATGTACCACGCCAGCCGGCCCTTGAGCTTGATCTTCATCTTGCCCATGACGATCATCGCGACGCCCTTGTGGAGGCCGAGGCCCGCCACCGCACCCTTGTTGGAGTGCGCGTACTCCTTCTGCGGGAAGCCCCGCATGCCGGAGATCACGTTGTCGCCGAGGACCTTGGCCTGACGGAGCGCGTGCTGCGCGTTCGGCGGGCACCAGGCGTTCTCGACGCCGGCCTTGCGGGCGGCGACGTCGGGGACCTGGGCGTTGTCGCCGGCGGCCCAGATGTAGTCGGTGCCCTGCACCTGGAGCGTGGCGGCCGTGTCGACGTGACCGCGGGGGCCCAGCGGGAGGCCGTAGCGGGCGAGGACGGGGTTCGGCTTGACGCCGGCCGTCCAGACGATCGTGTTGGAGTCGACCTCGAGCCCGTTCTTCAGCACCACGTGGCCGTCGACGCAGGAGTCCATCGAGGTGGAGAGGTAGATCTCCACGCCGCGGCTCTCCAGGTGCTCCTTGCCGTAGGCGCCCAGCTTGGGGCCGACCTCGGGAAGGATCTTGTCGGCGGCGTCGACGAGGATGAAGCGCATGTCCTCGCGGGACACGTTCTTGTAGTACTTGGCCGCGTCGCGGGCCATGTCCTCGACCTCACCGATGGTCTCCGCGCCGGCGAAGCCGCCGCCGATGAAGACGAAGGTGAGCGCCTTGCGGCGGATCTCCTCGTCGGTGGTGGAGTCGGCCTTGTCGAGCTGCTCGAGGACGTGGTTGCGCAGGCCGATGGCCTCCTCGATGCCCTTCATGCCGATGCCCTGCTCGGCGAGGCCGGGGATCGGGAAGGTGCGGGAGACCGCGCCGAGGGCGATGACCAGGTAGTCGAAGGGCAGCTCGTACGCCTCGCCGACCAGCGGGGCGATCGTGGCGACCTTGCGGTCCTGATCGATGGTGGTGACCCGGCCGGTGAGGACCTCCGCCTTGGGCAGCACGCGTCGCAGCGGGACGACGACGTGGCGCGGGGAGATGTTGCCGGCGGCGGTTTCGGGGAGGAAGGGCTGGTAGGTCATGTACGACCGGGGGTCGACGACCGTGACGGTCGCCTCGCCGTAGCGCATCTTCTTCTGGATACGCCGAGCTGCGTACAGGCCTACGTACCCACCGCCTACTACGAGGATCCTGGGACGCTCCGTGGTGCTCATGCCATCGAGTATCCACCCGCCCCAGGGGGGTCGCTCGTGCGCCCCTTCACAAGCTTCCTCTGGGTATGTGCTATCCTCCGCCGCCCACGTGATCCATGTCATGATGCGCGACGGGAACCGGTGTGCATGCGGTGCCGTTGTCAATGCCGCGTGAGCTGCCTCTCCGGGCTCCGGGGTGCCGGGTGAGGGCCCCGAAACACGTCTCGCGCGACCCTCGCGAAACGTCCGCGCCCTCCGCTTTTGAACATGTTCACCCGACTGTCGGGCCCCCGTAAGGGCCAAGCGGCCCCACTTGGTCCTCCGAGAGGGCCGTTTTCCTTGTGAAGAACTTCACGAAGTTTTCCGAAGGGGGGTCGCCGAGGGGCGTTTCCCGGCCGCTCCCAGCCCCCCGAACGCGCTCAAACGTTCTCCCACCTGCTCAGCAGAGGAGGTCGTGCCACCGGCCGGGCGATGCCGTCGAGGACCGCTCACGCACGGGACTCGCCGAACCGGACCCTGCGTGTACACGAAAATGCGTACACTATTTTCATGACTGAGAACACCGTGACCGTAAGGGAAGCCCGCGCGCACCTCGCCGACCACATCAACCGGGCCGAGGAAGGCGTTCCGACCGTCATCACGCGCAACGGCGCTCCGGTGGCGGCCGTGGTCCCGATCGCGGACTTCGAAGCGCTGGAGGAGGCGGCCGACGTCATGCTGGCGCGCGAAGCCGAAGCGGTCCTGGCCGAGGGCGGTCCCACCGTGACGATGGCGGAACTGCTGGCGGATCTGTTCACCGAGCACGATGGGGAAACGGCGTGAAGTACGCCTTCCGGTTCACTACGGCAGCGCAGCGGCAGCTCCGGGCCGTCAGCCGGCCCGACGCCATGCGCATCCTGACCGCACTGACCGCGCTCGGCGACGACCCGTACCGCGAGGACGCCGACGTCAGGAAGCTCACCGGCCCGTCCGGGCTCTACCGGCTCCGGGTCGGAAGCTACCGGGTCGCCTACCAGATCAACGATGGTGAACTCGTCGTCCTCGTCGTCAAGGTGGGCGACCGGCGGGACGTCCACCGCAACCTGTAGGTGCTCAGGCCACAGACCATCCGATCCCGTCGAGGATGTCGTGCTCGCTCACGACGACCTCCTCGGCGCCGATCCGCTCCATGATCGACAGCAGCACCAGGGCGCCCGCGGCGATGACGTCGACCCGGCCCGGATGCATCGACGGGACCGCGGCCCGCTCGGCGTGGGTCGAGCGCAGCAGCCACTCGGTGATCTCACGGACCCGTTCCCGGGAGACCCGGGAGTGGTGGATGGCCCGCGAGTCGTACTCCGGCAGTTCCTGCGCGATCGCCGAGACCGTCGTGACGGAGCCGGCCAGACCCACCAGGGTGTGCGCCTCGCGCAGCGGGACCGTGCGCTCCGCGAGGTCCAGGGCCGCCTCGATGTCGGCGCGCATCGCCGTGATCTGCGCCTCGGTGGGCGGGTCGGTGACCGCCCCGTCCACGACCAGGTGCCGTTCGGTCATCCGCACGCAGCCGACGTCCACGGAGCGTGCGGCGCGCACCCGGTCGTCCCCGACGACGAACTCGGTCGAGCCGCCGCCGATGTCCACGACGAGGTAGGGCTTCGTCAGGTCGTCACGGCCGGTCAGTTCCCTGGTGGCGCCGGTGAAGGAGAACTCCGCCTCCTGGTCGCCGGAGATCACCTCGGGCTCGACGCCCAGGATGTCCAGCACCCCGCGCACGAACTCGTCCCGGTTCTCCGCGTCGCGCGAGGCGGAGGTGGCCACGAAACGCAGCCGCTCGGCGCCGTGCTCCTTGACGACCGCGGCGTACTCCCGGCACGCGGCGAAGGCCCGCTCCAGCGCCTCGGGCGCGAGCCGCCCGGTCCGGTCGACCCCCTGCCCGAGCCGCACGATGGTCATACGGCGGTCCAGTTCGACCAGTTCACCGGTGTCGGGGTGGGCGTCGGCGACGAGCAGCCGGATGGAGTTGGTACCGCAGTCGACGGCGGCGACGCGTGTCATCGGGCGTCTCCCTCGACCGGCTCGAAGGCGAAGCGGCCCGTGCCGTCCTCGGACGTGTCCACCTGCCGGCCCTCCCCGGCCGGCGGCCGGGACGGCGTCACGCAGGCCCCCTTGGCCCACCACTGCGGCAGCATGCCCAGCGCCTCGTCACCGAGCGGGTTCACTCCCGGCCCCGCGGCCAGCGAGTGCGCGACCAGCACGTGCAGGCACTTCACCCGGTCCGGCATGCCGCCCGCGCTGGGGAAGTTCTTCAGCTCCTCGATCTCGTCCCGGCGCCGCACGTAGTCCTCGTGCGCCGCCCGGTAGGCCGCCGCCAGCTCGGGATCGGCCTGGAGCCGTTCCGTCATCTCCTTCATCACGCCGTTCGCCTCGAGCGTGCCGATGGCGGAGTTCGCCTTGGGACACGTCAGGTAGTACAGCGTGGGGAAGGGGGTGCCGTCGGGGAGGCGGGGGGCCGTCTCCACCACGTCCGGCTGACCGCACGGGCAGCGGTGGGCGATGGCGCGCAGTCCGCGCGGCGGTCGTCCGAGCTGCTGCCGGAAGGCCTCGACGTCGGCGTCGGTGGGCTCGGTGCGGGGGGTGGTGGGCGGGGGGGTTTCCATGCCTGTACGGAAGTCTCTCTAGTCGGTTCATCGGCCGGCGGCGGCGTCGGACTTGTCGACGGCGTCCCAGACGTTCGAGTACCAGGGGCGGTCGGCGGCCCCCTGGTCGGCGCGGGACTGCTCGGCGGCGTCGGGGTCGACGACGATGTACCCCGTCTCCCCCGGCAGCACGTAGTGCAGCCGCAGCCGGATCTGCTGTTCGGCGTAGGCGTCGTCCTGCCAGCGTGCCTTGAGGTCGCGCAGCTGTTCCACCCGCTCGCGGGCCTGCTCCCTCTCGCGGTGGAGATCGGCGATCTCGGCGCGCTGGGAGACGTACTGCCGCATCGGGTAGGCCAGGGCCACGATCAGCGTGCACAGGACCAGGGCGAGGAGGGCCGCGCGGCCGGTCAGGCGCGAGCGGCGGGCCTGGCGCTTGGTCTGGGACCGGTAGACCCGGGCCGCGGTCTGCTCGCCGAGCAGTTTGATCCTGGTCGTGGTGGAGAAACGGTCCCGGTTCTTCACGGCCATGTCGTCCCCGCCTCCCGTCTCACACGTGCGTACGTCCCCGGACACGGTACGGGACCGGTACGGGGACGTACGTACGACTGGCTCGGGATGAGCCCTCAACGGCTCAGCCGGGCCGGTTCAACCTGTTGCCGTGCGGCTCAGCCCTTGAAGCGCGGGAAGGCGCTGCGGCCGGCGTACACGGCGGCGTCGTCGAGGATCTCCTCGATGCGCAGCAGCTGGTTGTACTTGGCGACGCGGTCCGAGCGGGCCGGGGCGCCGGTCTTGATCTGGCCGCAGTTCACCGCGACGGCGAGGTCGGCGATGGTGACGTCCTCGGTCTCGCCGGAGCGGTGGGACATCATGCACTTGAAGCCGTTGCGCTGGGCCATCTCGACGGCGTCCAGCGTCTCGGTCAGCGAGCCGATCTGGTTGACCTTGACCAGGAGGGCGTTCGCGGAGCCCTCCTCGATGCCGCGGGCCAGGCGCTCCGGGTTGGTGACGAAGAGGTCGTCGCCGACGATCTGGACCTTGTCGCCCAGCTTGTCGGTGATGACCTTCCAGCCGGCCCAGTCGTCCTCGTACAGCGGGTCCTCGATGGAGACCAGCGGATACGCGGAGACCAGCTCCTCGTAGTACTCGGTCATCTCGGCGGCCGAGCGGGACTTGCCCTCGAACTCGTAGACGCCGTCCTTGTAGAACTCGGACGCGGCGACGTCGAGCGCGAGCGCGATCTGCTCGCCGGGGACGTAACCCGCCTGCTTGATGGCCTCGATGATGAGGTCGAGCGCGGCGCGGTTGGACTCCAGGTTCGGGGCGAAGCCGCCCTCGTCGCCCAGGCCGGTGGACAGGCCCTTGGTCTTCAGCACCTTCTTGAGGGTGTGGTAGACCTCGGCGCCCCAGCGCAGGGCCTCGGAGAAGGACTCCGCGCCGATCGGGGCGATCATGAACTCCTGGATGTCCACGTTGGAGTCGGCGTGCGAGCCGCCGTTCAGGATGTTCATCATCGGAACGGGCAGCAGGTGCGCGTTCGGGCCGCCCAGGTAGCGGAAGAGCGGGAGGTCGCTGGCCTCGGAGGCGGCGTGGGCGACGGCGAGGGAGACGCCGAGGATGGCGTTGGCGCCGAGGGAGCCCTTGTTGTCGGTGGCGTCCAGGTCGAACATGGCCTGGTCGATCAGGCGCTGCTCGGTGGCGTCGTAGCCGACCAGCTCGGGGCCGATCTGCTCGATGACGGCCAGGACGGCCTTCTCGACGCCCTTGCCCTGGTAGCGGTTCGGGTCACCGTCGCGGAGCTCGATGGCCTCGAAGGCGCCGGTGGAGGCGCCGGAGGGGACGGCGGCACGACCCGTGCTGCCGTCGTCGAGGCCGACCTCGACCTCGACCGTGGGGTTGCCTCGGGAGTCCAGGATTTCCCGGGCTACGACGACGTCGATGGACGGCACGAGCATCTCCTTCTTGGGATGTGACGCTGGTTGTGCGGGGCGCGGGCGGGCCGTGTGGAGGCCTTGCCGAGCCTTGCGACTAGAGCCTAACCGCCTCGGGGCGTCGGTCGGCCGACCGACCGTCCCGTGGACAGGGAGACGGTACCCATTGTTTCAGCCCGGAACAAAGGGGGTGGCCAACAGAAGGCGGCGAACGGGAAAAGAAAACCCCGCCCGGGTGCGTACGGGGGAACACGCACCGGGGCGGGGGGACCGTGGGGACGGGGGCTCCCTCACGAGGCTCTCGGCGTGACCGCCTCGGCCGTGAGGGGGCCGCGGTCCGGCCGGGAGCCGGAGGTCACTTCAGGTGCAGCTGCTGACCCGGGTAGATGAGGTCGGCGTCCTGGACGATGTCCTTGTTCAGCTCGAACAGCTCGGCCCAGCCGCCCTTGACGCCCTGCGCCTGGGCGATGGAGCTGAGGGTGTCGCCCGTGGCGACCTTGTACTCGCCGTCACCCTTCTTGACCTTCTTGCCGGTCGGGGTGGTGACGGTCTTCTGGGACTTGGCCGCCGGGCGCTCGGCGGAGCGGGAGGCGCTCTGCTTCTCGGTGGAGCGGGTGGTGGTCTCCGAGGAGGAGGAACCGCCGGCCGAGGAGCCGCCGGCGGACGAGCCGCCGGTGGAGCCCGAGCCGCCGTTGTACGCGGCGCCGGACAGGCCCACGCCGCAGACCGGCCAGGCGCCCTTGCCCTGGCCCGCGAGGACCTTCTCGGCGATCTGGATCTGCTGGGACTTCGAGGCCTTGTCGGCGGTGCCGGCGTACTGCGTGCCGCCGTACGCGGCCCAGGTGGAGGCGGAGAACTGCAGGCCGCCGTAGTAGCCGTTGCCGGTGTTGATGGACCAGTTGCCGCCGGACTCGCACTGGGCGACGGCGTCCCACTCGGAGGTGGTGGCGGCGGAGGCGTTGCCGGCCGCCATCAGCGGGGCGGCGATGGCGACACCGGTGACACCGGCGAGCGCGGCGGCGCGGGTGGCCCTGGACGGACGACGGTGCTTGCCCTTGGCGGAAAACAGCATGGTGGATCCCCTCACCGACGCCTGCGAGGTGAGCTGTCGGGTTCGGGCCGTGTGAGTTGCCCGGCCACTCCCGTCCGGGAGCACTGCTCCCGGGAGGTGTGGCTTCACCCCGAGCCGTTCCGGTCGACCGACCGGTGCGGCACTTACCTTGGGTCCCCCGCTCCTGCCTACGGCGCTTGACGCGACGACTGTTCCCGGGCTGCCACTGGCAGGATTCGGCGTTGCGACAGCCGGGGCTCGGGTTGCCGAGCGGTCACGACCGTAGACACGCGCTCGGCGGAATTTCAAAGACGATCACGCCTTCTGAGACTCATCCCACACTTTGATCAAAACGGACATTCAGCGCGAAGTGTGACGTGAACTCCCGCTGCTTTTCCCGTTTTTCCGCCCTATTCCACCCCTGTGTCGAGCGTCTGACCGGGGGTGATGTTGTTCGGGTCGGCGCCGATGGCGTCCTTGTTCTCGGCGTAGAGGGCGCGCCATCCGCCGTCGAGGTCAAGGGAGTCGGCGATGGAGACGAGGGAGTCGCCGTCGCGCACGACGTAGGTGCCCACCGCGCCGCCGGAGGCGCCCGCGGCGTGCCGGCCGGAGGAGGCGGTGGTGGTGCCGTCCGGCACGACCTCGTCGGCGGAGGTGCCGCGGTGGCGGCCGGAGGCGAGGGAGCCGGTGTCGACGAGGCTCCAAGAACCCGCCTCCTGGACCGACTTGTCCGAGTCGTCCACTTCGGGGGTGGCCGTGGGCGAGCCGCCGTCCGCCCCCGAGGTGCCCGCGTCGGCGTCCGCCGGCGCATCGGACTTCGAGGAGCCGTCCGGCTTGCCGGAGGAAGAGGACGAAGCGGACGGAGAGGTCTCGTCCGTGGCATCCGGGGAGGATTCGGCCGACGGGGAGGCCGACGCCCCCTTGCCGTCCGAGGAGTCCGAGGAGTTCGAGGAGCCCGAGGAGCCCGAGGAGTTCGAGGAGCCGGACGACCCCTTGGACAGGTCGGACAAGCCGGACGAAACGGAGGAGCCGGACGATTCGTCCGCCACCCCGGTGTCCAGGCTGCCCGCGCCGTTCTCCTTGCTGAGCCCGGACGTCAGCCCGCAGGTGCCCCAGGCGCCGACGCCCTGGTCGGCGAGGACCTTCTGCGCGACGGATATCTGCTGGTTGCGGCTGGCCAGGTCGGGGCGCTCGGCGAAGTCGAGTCCGCCGTACGCCTCCCAGTCCTTCTGACTCAGCGACAGGCCGCCGTACTCGCCGTTGCCCTGGTCGGCACTCCAGGAGCCGCCGGACTCGCACTCCGCCACCGTGTCCCACACCGTGCCGTCGGCCGCGCTCGCGCCGGTGGCGCCGAGCAGCGGGATGGCGATCGCGGAGCCGGTCACGCCGGCCGCGACGAGGAGGGCCGGAGCCTGGCGGGGGCGCCGGTGTCGACCGTTCCCGGAGAGCATGCAAGGGCCTTTCTCGAGACAGCAGTGCTTGCACGGGCCGCGAAACGGGGGCGCCGCGCTGACAGGTGAACGTATCGGCAGACGATCACTTGTCACAAGTTAATGCCGCGCAGATCACGTGAAGATCACAGAAGTGAGGAATGGTCACTTCTGCTTCGCCGTCCGGGCACATAACGGATGGTCAGCGGACGGCTGCGGGGGGTTCACCGGAAACGGCCGGGCCGAACCGCACGGGCAGGGTGCGCAGTCCGCGCATGATGAGACCGCCGCGCCACCTCAGGTCGGCCGGGTCGGCGTCCAGTCGCAGATCGGGCAGCCGGGTCAGGAGGGTGGCCAGCGCGGTCTGCCCCTCCAGGCGGGCGAGGGGGGCGCCCAGGCAGTAGTGGATGCCGTGGCCGTAGCCCAGGTGCTGGTTGTCGCGGCGGGACAGGTCGAGGACGTCCGGGTCGGCGAACCGCTCCGGGTCCCGGTCGGCGGCCGCCAGGACGACGAGGACGGCGTCGCCGGGGGCGATGTCCTGCCCGCCGACGGTCAGGGGCTCGGTGGCGAACCGCCAGGTGGCGAGTTCCACCGGGCCGTCGTAGCGCAGGAGTTCCTCCACGCCGGTCGCCAGGAGGTCGCTCTCGCCCGCGGCCAGGGAGTCCTGGAGGCGGGCGCGCTGACCGGGGTGGGTCAGCAGGGCGTAGGTGCCGTTGCCGATCAGGTTGACCGTCGTCTCGAACCCGGCGAACAACAGGATGAAGGCCATGGCGGCGGCCTCGTTCTCGGTGAGGTGCTCGCCGTGGTCGGAGGCGCGGATCAGACCCGAGATGAGGTCCTCGCCGGGGGCCGGATCCGCGGGAAGCTCCAGGCGCTTGCGGTGGATGAGGTCCAGGAGGTAGCCGCGCATCTTCTTCACCGACCGGGCGACGCCGCCGCGCGGGCCCCCGCCGTGCCGGATCATCATGCCCGCCCAGTCCCGGAAGTCGTCCTGGTCCTCGCGGGGGACGCCGAGCAGGTCGCAGATGGCGTGGATGGGGAGCGGGAAGGCGAAGTCGTGGATGAGGTCGGCGGTGCCCCGCTCCGCGAACCGGTCGATGAGCCCGTCCGCCAACTCCTGCACGCGGGGCGCGAACTCGGCGACCCGGCGGGGCGTGAACGCCTTGCTGACGAGGCGTCGCAGTCGGGTGTGGTCCGGCGGGTCGATGTTCAGCAGGTGCGTCATCAGCTCGGCCTTGCGCTCACCGGGGATCCCGGTCCTGCCCCTGGCGTGCGCGGGCTCGTCGTGGTGCGCCGGGTTCTTGCTGAGCCGCTGGTCGGCGAGGGCCTGCTTGGCATCGGCGTACCGGGTGACCAGCCAGGCCTCCACCCCGCTGGGCAGCCGCGTGCGGTGCACGGGCGCGTGCTCGCGGAGCCAGGCGTAGGCGGGGTAGGGGTCGGTGGCGAACTCCCAGGTGAACAGGGCTGGCGGGGACGGCTCGGGTGCGGGCTGCTGGGTCACTCCCCGACGGTAACCGGGCCGGGCCGGCGACCGCGCGCGGCCCGAGGCGGCCACGGCCCACGGCCGCCGGTCGCGGGGCCTCGGCGGGACGGAACCCGGAGCGCGGAGGCGGGGTTCCGTCCCGGCCTCACGGCGCCCGGCGCGGGACCACGTCGTGGCCGTCCGGCTCCCCCGGCCCGGCTCCGCTCGATGCCCTCGCACGCCTCGCGGGCGCCGCCCCGATGTGCCCGGCACCGCGCCCGGCACCGCGCCCGGCGGTGCCCGGCGACAGCAGGCGGCAGGCGGCAGGCGGCAGGCGGCAGGCGGCAGGCGGCAGATGATGCTCAGCGGGCGGCGGGTGGTGCTCGGCACCCGGCGGCAGCGGGCAGCGGGTGCCGCGCGGTGTGCGCCCTGTGCGGTCCGGGTCCCGCGCCGCCCGCGCGAGCGCCGTCCTCCTTACTCCCCGACTCCCTCGGCCGAGCGGATCGCGTCCCGGTAGGTGCGGGCCGCCGCTCGCAGGGCCGCCTCCGGGTCCACGCCCTCCTCCTCCGCGCGGGCCGCCAGGGCGAGCAGTTCGTAGCCGATGCCCTCCGCCGCCGGGAGCGGCACCTCCAGGTGCGCCGAGCGGACCCTCGACGCGAGCTTCGCCGCCAGGGCCAGGCCCGGCTGGTGGAGGGGGATGCCGTCGGTGACCGACTCGCGGCGCTTCTCGACCGCCTTCGTGCGCAGCCAGTGCTCCTTGACCTCCTCGGGGGTGGTCGCGGTGGCGTCGCCGAAGACGTGCGGGTGGCGGTGGATGAGCTTGGTGACGATCGTGCCCGCGACGTCGTCGACGGAGAACGGGGCCTCCTCGTGCTCCTCGGCGATGCGGGCGTGGAAGACGACCTGCAGGAGGACGTCGCCCAGTTCCTCGCGCAGTTCGTCGCGGTCGCCGTCCTCGATGGCCTCGACGAGTTCGTACGCCTCCTCGATGCCGTACTTCGCGAGGCCCTGGTGGGTCTGCCGGGAGGACCAGGGGCACTCGGCGCGGATGCGGTCCATGACCTGCACGAGGTCGAGGAGGCGGGCGCCGGGGAGGTCGTAGGAGGCGGGGAGCAGCTCCAGGTCGGGCATGGTCACGCGGCCGGAGCCGGCCAGGCGGGCCAGGCCGTCGGTCAGGGCGGGCTCCCCCTCGCCGGTCGCCACCACGACGACCGTGCGGCCGCCGGCGCAGGCCGCGAGGAGGTCCTCGGCGGTGGGGGCGGTCTCCGCCACCGCTATGCCGGCCTCGCGCAGGTACGGCAGCTGGGGATGGGTGCCGTCCGCGCACATCACCTGGTCGGCCTCGCGCAGCGCCTGCCAGGCGGGCCAGGACAGCAGGCCGGGGGCGACCCGGTGGCTGGTGGTGAGCAGGACGACGCGGCCGGGGGCCGGGGCGCCTTCGGGACTCGTTGCGTTCACTCCCCGAACGTAACCCAACCCGCCGACGGCCCCCGGCCGTGCCGGACGGTCAGGCCGTCTGCGGGGGCTGGGAGGCCGTCGTCACGTCGCGGACCCACGGTGTCCTCGCGTCGACGCGGCTGACCTTCTGCACGTCCCAGGCGCCGTAGCGCGGGTTGAGGTCGACGTCGAGTTCCTTCGACGCCTTCGACAGGGCGTTCCAGAACTCGGGCCGGCTGGTGTCGGTGCCGAGCTCCGTGGCGAGTTTCTGGGCCTCCAGCTGGAGGCGGAGGTTCTCGTCGAGGCGCTGCGGCGGGATGCCGTACTGCTGGAGCCAGGTGCTCTCCAGGCCCTTGGCGCCGCCCGCCTGCTGTTCCAGGCCGGCCCGCATCGCCTGGACCTCCTTGCGGCTGACGGTGACGCCCGCGTCCTCGGCGGCACGGTGCAGCACCCGGTCGAGGACCATGCCGTGCAGGGTGTCGCGGGTGAGGGTGCCGGTGCGGGCGATGGCCTGGGCGTACTGGGTCTCGTCGGGGACGGCGGCGCGCTGCGCCTCGCGCACCTCGTTCACCCGGCTCTCCAGCTGCGAGACGGTGATCCGCTGGCCGCCGACGACGGCCGCCGCTCCGGGATGGGCCTCGTTCCCGCAGGCCGTGAGGAGGGGGCCCGCCACGACGATCGCGGCGGACAGCAGGAGCGCGGTGCGACGACGGCGGTGCAAGGAAGCCTCCCGAGGAGATTGTGCGGCGGTGCACAAAGTCTTGCGGTGATCGATGGTAGGCAGTGGTGCGGCTGGGGCCAACCCATTGGACCAACGATTCACCGGGACTTCGGGCACCGCCGCGCCCGCACCCGTGCGGGGAGGTCAGCCCACGAGGGCGACGGGGGCGTCCCAGGCGTTTCGGTCCACGGTGATCGTGTAACCGCCGCGGGTCTCCTTGCTGTTGACCATGTACTGGTGGCCGCGGCTGTGGTCGGTGTACTGGGTCGCGGCCCACGGCCAGTCGGTGGTGGTGGTGTTCTGCTTGTCCCACAGGGCGTACCAGAGGTTGCCCGGCAGGTCGGTCTTGTTCGTCGCGGTGGCGATCGCCTTGGCGCTGGAGCTGCTGAAGCCGTAGTAGCCGGCCCGGTAGGTCTTGGCGCGCAGGGTCTTGGTGAAGGAGCGCACGTAGGTGAGCACGGCGTCGTTGCACGCCTTGTTCGTGATGTCGTACGGCTCCATGTCGAGGTAGATGGGGCTGCCGGCCTTCATGCCGAGCGCGCCGGCCTTGGCGACCGCGTCCGCGGCGTCGGTGGCGCCGAGGGAGGCGGCGGTGGCGGCGCTGATCTTCTCGGGGCTGGTGCCGGTCTGGCAGGGCGGCTGGGCGCCGACGTAGAGCGGGATGAGCTTCCAGCCGGCCGCGTCGACCGACTTCACCCAGGACGCGGTGAGGTTGGCCTGGGTGCAGCCGCGGTTCTTGCCGCCGACGTAGACGGCGGCGGCGCCGTAGAAGCCGTCGCTCTTCCACGCCTTCATCGCGGCCAGGGAGGGCGCGGTGCAGGTGTCGAAGGCGCGGCCGGTGTAGGTCTTCTGGGCGGGCCAGGTGGTGGCCGCCATCGACGTCTGCGCGGCGATCCCGGCCCCGGCGAGGACGGCGGCGCCGGCCACCCCCCACGTGATGTACCTGCGTCTTCTGGACTGCCGGTGCTCGGCCATCCCCACCCCATCGTTTCGTCCGCGCGCGCACGGCCCGGTCGTGGCGTACGCGTGTGCGCAGGTGTGTGCCCCCTGAACCGGACGCACGGTACCCGGCGGCTCCCCCGCGATCGGGAAACACCGGGCCCTCACAGCGACAAGATTCGCTCATGTCACGGTAAAGACAGGGAGGTCCGGACGGGCCCCGCCGTGGCCTAATCTTGCTCCCTGGCTACTAGGGGGGCGACATGACGACAGTGATGACGGATGCGGACAAGCGGCTCGAGGCGGGCTGGCTCCAGCGGATCGCCTGGGTGGCGCTGGCGTGGCTGTCCTTCGGCCTGCTGGCGTGGGTGCCGTTCCTGTACGTGGCGATCCGCCGCGGGCGGTCCTCGGACTGGGTGGCCTTCGGCGCGTACGCGCTGTACGAGTGCGTGACCGTGCCGTGGATGGCGACGGACGACAGCTCCGACGGGGACGGGTTCATGGGCCTCGCCATCATCGTGACGCTGGTGACGGCGGCCTGCATGCTGCTGTTCGCCATGTTCGACCGGCGGGTCCCGACGATGCCGGCGATGGCGTACGGCACGCCGGGGCCGCAGGGACACCCCTACCAGCAGGGGTACCCGTACGGGCGGTAGTCCCGGTACGGGGCCCGGCGGCACCGGCTGTCTCGGCACCGGCTGTCTCGGCACCGGCTGTCTCGGCGGCGTCGGGCTGCGCGCTCAGCCGGCGTGGAAACGTTCCGGCGCCCTGGTCGGGTTGCCGCCCGTGGGGAGTTTCTGGTCCGGGCAGCCGGAGAGGACCTTCTTCATGGCGGCCTGCTCGGCGGCGGTGACCCACAGCTGGTACTTCTTCTTCACCGCGACCTGCGCCGCCACGTACGGGCACCGGTAGGCCTTGTTGGGCGGCAGCCAGGTCGCCGTGTCGCCGTCCCCCTTGGAACGGTTGGTGCTCGCGTCCACGGCCAGCAGGTTGAGGGGGTCGTTGGCGAGGGCGATGCGTTTGCTCGCGTCCCAGTACTTGGCGCCCTTCTGCCAGGCGTCGGACAGGGCGACGACGTGGTCGATGTCGACCTTGCTGCTGCCGCGCCGGTAGGTGACGTGCTTGCCGGAGTACGGGTCCGACTCCAGCACGCCGTAGGACACCTTGCAGGTGCCGCCGGTGAACCGGACGTCCTCCAGATCCCGTTTGAGGATGTCGTCGCGGGTTCCGCAGTCGTTGGAGTCGGTGTCGGCCCAGGCGCGGCCGAACTTGTCCCGGTCGTAACCGGTGCGCGGCGCCCGCCCCTTCACGGTGAGCGACTCGGCGGCCGCCAGGGCGGCTCCCCCGCCCCCCGTGCGTCCGGACCCGGTGGAGCCGGTGCCGGTGACCTGGTCGGTGCAGCCGGACATGACGCACACCAGTACCGCGGCCGTCGCCGCTCCGCCGCTCAGACGCCGCACGCGTCCCTCCCTCGCTGGACCACCGACACCCGCACAGGGCGTTTTCCCCCGCCGGACCCGTGTACACCGTAGGCCAGGGGCGCACGGGGGCGGGCCGGGCGGGCCGTCCGCGGAGCGAGCCTCCCGCGGACGGCCCCGCGCCGCCCTTCGTCCGTGGGGCCGCGGGGCACGGGCCCCGGCGCCCGGACCCCGGGCACCGGACCTCGCGCAGCGGTGCCCGCCCGCCGCCCGCGCACGGTGACTACCCCAGCACCGTGACCAGGAACTCGCCCACCCAGCCCAGCAGTTCGCGCCCGACCAGCGGCTTGCCGCCGACCTTCGCGGTCTTGGGACGGGGTACGAGGAGCTGGTGCGCGGCCGGCTTGACGACCGTCCCCGGGTAGACCCGCTTCAGCCGCAGTTCCTGGGACTCGCGCAGCTCCACCGGCGCGAACCGGATGTTGGTGCCCTGGAGCATGATCTCCCCGACGCCGCACGAGCGCGCGAGCATCCGCAGCCCGGCCACCAGCAGCAGGTTCTCCACCGGCTCGGGCAGCTTGCCGTAGCGGTCGACGAGTTCCTCGCGCACGGCCTTGACGTCGTCCTCGGAGTTGGCCGAGGCGATGGCCCGGTAGGCCTGCAGGCGCAGCCGCTCGCCGGGGGCGTAGTCGTGCGGGACGTGGGCGTCGACGGGCAGCTCGATCTTGACCTCGAGAGGGACCTCCTCCTCGATTTCGCCGGTCTCCAGCTGCCGCCGGTAGTCCGCGACCGCCTCGCCGACCATCCGCACGTACAGGTCGAAGCCGACGCCGGCGATGTGTCCGGACTGCTCGCCGCCGAGGAGGTTGCCGGCGCCGCGGATCTCCAGGTCCTTCATCGCCACGTACATGCCCGCGCCCATCTCCGTGTGCTGGGCGATGGTCGCCAGGCGCTCGTGGGCCGTCTCCGTGAGCGGCTTCTCCGGCGGGTACAGGAAGTAGGCGTAGCCGCGTTCGCGGCCGCGGCCCACCCGGCCGCGCAGCTGGTGCAGCTGGGACAGGCCGAAGTTGTCGCCGCGTTCGACGATGAGGGTGTTGGCGTTGGAGATGTCGATGCCGGACTCGACGATGGTGGTGGAGACGAGCACGTCGAAGCGCTTCTCCCAGAAGTCGACGACGACCTTCTCCAGCGCGGCCTCCGACATCTGGCCGTGGGCGGTGGCGATCCGCGCCTCGGGCACGATCTCGCGCAGCCTCGCCGCGGCCCGGTCGATGGACTCGACCCGGTTGTGGATGTAGAAGACCTGGCCCTCGCGCAGCAGTTCGCGGCGGATCGCGGCGCCGATCTGCTTCTCCTCGTAGGGGCCGACGAAGGTGAGGACCGGGTGGCGCTCCTCGGGGGGCGTGGTGATCGTCGACATCTCGCGGATGCCGGTCACCGCCATCTCCAGGGTGCGCGGGATGGGGGTGGCCGACATCGTCAGGACGTCGACGTTGGCCCGCAGCTTCTTCAGCTGTTCCTTGTGCTCGACGCCGAAGCGCTGCTCCTCGTCGACGATGACCAGGCCCAGGTCCTTGAACTTCGTCTCCGAGGAGAACAGGCGGTGGGTGCCGATGACGACGTCGACGGAGCCCTCGCGCAGGCCCTCCAGGACCGCCTTGGCCTCCGTGTCGGACTGGAAGCGCGACAGCGCCCGCACCTTCACCGGGAACTGCGCGTACCGCTCGCTGAAGGTGCCGAAGTGCTGCTGCACCAGCAGCGTGGTGGGCACGAGGACGGCGACCTGCTTGCCGTCCTGAACGGCCTTGAAGGCGGCGCGGACGGCGATCTCCGTCTTGCCGTAGCCGACGTCGCCGCAGATCAGGCGGTCCATGGGGACCGACTTCTCCATGTCGTCCTTGACCTCGGCGATGGTGGTGAGCTGGTCGGGCGTCTCCGCGTAGGGGAAGGCGTCCTCCAGTTCGCGCTGCCAGGGGGTGTCCGCGCCGAAGGCGTGTCCGGGTGCGGCCATGCGGGCGCTGTACAGCTTGATCAGGTCGGCGGCGATCTCCTTGACGGCCTTCTTCGCGCGCGCCTTCGTCTTCGTCCAGTCGGCGCCGCCGAGGCGGTGCAGGGTGGGGGCCTCGCCGCCGACGTACTTGGTGATCTGCTCCAGCTGGTCGGTGGGGATGTAGAGGCGGTCGCCGGGCTGGCCGCGCTTGGCGGGGGCGTACTCCACGACCAGGTACTCGCGCGTGGCGCCCTGGACCGTGCGCTGCACCATCTCGATGTATCGGCCCACGCCGTGCTGCTCGTGGACGATGTGGTCGCCCGCCTCCAGGGTGAGCGGGTCGATCGTCTTGCGGCGGCGCGCGGGCATCCGGGCGCCGTCCTTGCCGGCCGCCTTCTGTCCGGTCAGGTCGGTCTCGGTCAGTACGGCGAGTCCGAGCGCCGGGTCGACGAAGCCGTGGTCGATGCAGCCGCACGCCACGTGCACGAGCGAGGGGGAGATCTCGCCGAGGTCCGCGTCGAGGCGGGCCGCGACGCCCTCGCCGCCCAGCACCTCGACCGTGCGGGCCGCCGGGCCGTGCGCCTCGGTCACGAAGACCGTGCGCCAGCCGTCGGCCAGCCAGCCCTTGGTGTCGGCGAGGGCCTTCGCGGTGTCGCCGCGGTAGGCCTCGGGGGCGTGCATGCCGAGCTTGAGGGTGTCCGCCTCCAGCTCCAGGTCGGCGGCGAAGGGGGACACCGACCACCACATCATGTCCAGCTCGCGCGCGCGGTCCCGCACGTCGGCGATGGACCACAGGGAGGCCGCGCCGACGTCGATGGGGGCCTCGCCGCCGCCCGCGGTGGCCGCCCAGGACGCCTGGAGGAACTCCTGGCTCGTCGCCACCAGGTCCGCCGCGCGCGTGCGGACCCGCTCGGGGTCGCAGACGACGGCCATCGAACCCTTGGGCAGCACGTCGAGCAGCAGCTCCATGTCGTCGACGAGGACGGGCGCGAGGGACTCCATGCCCTCGACGGCGATGCCCTCGGCGATCCTGCCGAGCAGCTCACCCAGTTCGGGGTGCTGTTCGGCGAGGGCACGCGCGCGCGTGCGGACGTCGTCGGTGAGGAGGAGTTCGCGGCAGGGGGGCGCCCACAGCCCGTGCGCGGCGACTTCGAGGGAGCGTTGGTCGGCGACCTTGAAGTAACGGATCTCCTCGACGTCGTCGCCCCAGAACTCGACGCGCAGGGGGTGTTCCTCGGTGGGCGGGAACACGTCCAGGATGCCGCCGCGCACGGCGAACTCGCCGCGCTTCTCGACCAGCTCCACGCGCGCGTACGCGGCGGCGGCGAGGGCTTCCACGACCTCGTTCAGGTCGGCGGTCCGGCCGCTCCTCAGGGCCACCGGCTCCAGGTCGCCGAGCCCCTTGACCTGCGGCTGGAGCACCGAGCGCACGGGCGCCACGACGACGGAGACCGGGCCGGTCTCGGGGTCGTCGGGGCGGGGGTGGGCCAGGCGGCGCAGGACGGCGAGGCGGCGGCCGACGGTGTCGCTGCGCGGGCTGAGCCGCTCGTGCGGGAGGGTCTCCCAGGAGGGGTACTCCACGACGCCGTCCGGGGGCAGGAGCGAGCGCAGGGCGGCGGCGAGGTCCTCCGCCTCCCGGCCGGTCGCCGTGACCGCGAGGACCGTGCGGGAGGTCTCCCTGGCGAGGGCGGCGATCGTGAAGGGGCGGGCTGCCGGGGGGCCGACGAGGTCGACGTGCATGCGGTTGCCGTCGGCGGCGGCGGAGACCGCTTCCGCGAGGGCGGGGTCCTTCACTACGGCGTCGAGCAGACCGTGCAGGCTCATGGAGGGGGTTTTCCGTCCGGGGGTCCGAGGTGGGTGATCTTTGCTGGGTGGGCAACGCGAAGGGCCCGACGCGTGTCACGAGCCGGGGGTGTCCAGGGTACGACGGGGCGGGGCGGGGCGTCCGGGGCTGTGGACAACGCGGGGTGGCGGCGGGCCGGGTCGTTCCGCCCCCGCCGGACGCCGGACGGGCCGGCACGCCCCACCGTCGCTCTGTCTCCCACCGAGCCGGATGGGCGGGCACGGGCCGGGGCCCGGAGCGGGGACCCCTGACGGGACCCGGGGCGGAAGCCCCTGACAGCATCCGGGAGCGGAAGCCCCTGACGGGACCCGGGGGCGGAAGCCCCTGACAGGACCCGGAGGCGGAAGCCCCGGACCGGGGGCACGACGGAGCCGGCGCCGAAGAGCCCCCCGTGGCTCCTCGGCGCCGGCCCGCCCGACCGGAGGTCAGTCCGTGGCGATCGCGTTCAGGACGTTCATCCGGCCCGCCCGGAACGCCGGGACCAGCGCGGCGAACAGGCCCACGAAGGCCGAGGCGACGAAGACGCCGATGATCGTCGGCCAGGGGATGTCGAGGACGGTCAGGCCCTCCAGGGCGAGGAGCTGCTGGGCGGTGGCGCCCCAGCCCATGCCGAGGCCGAGGCCGAGCAGCGCGCCGAAGAGGGCGATGACGACCGACTCCAGGCGGATCATGCGGCGCAGCTGCCGGCGGGAGAGGCCGATCGCCCGCATGAGGCCGATCTCCCGGGTGCGCTCGACCACGGACAGGGCGAGCGTGTTCACCACGCCGAGCACCGCCACGATGATCGCGAGTGCCAGGAGGCCGTAGATCAGGTTCAGCATCTGGCCGATCTGGTCCTTCAGTTCCTCCTTGTAGTCGGTCTGGTCGCGGACGGTGTACTGCGGGTAGTCGTGCAGCGCGGCCTTGAGCGAGGTGTAGGCGGCGTCCTGCTGGCCCTCCTTCGCCGTGGCGAAGACGAGCTGGTCGAGCGGCATCTTCTCGGCCGGCACGTACCTGGCGACGGTCGAGAGGGAGGCGTACATGGCGCCCTTGTCGATGACGACCTCGTCGCTGGTGATCGCGCGGACGGTGAGCGTGGCGGCGGTGCCGTCCTTGAAGGCGACCCCGACCTCGGAGCCGATCGTCAGACCGTGCTCCTCGGCGAAGCCCTCGAAGACGGACATCGAGTCGGGCCGGTAGGCGTCGGCGAGCTTGCCGGCGACGGTCTCGGTGGAGACGTCCGTCGCGTACGTCGGGTCGGCGGCGTTGACGGTCTCGCCCTTGGACGTCCTGCCGTCCGGGGTCGTCAGGTCGGCGTCGAGGAGCTTGTACTCGGTGACCCGCTCCAGGCCCGGCGTCGACTTCACGGCCCGCACGGCCTGCGGGATGATCGGCTGGCCCCGGTCGTTCTGGATGATGAAGTCGGTGCCGACGCTGTTGTCGAGCTGCTCGGAGGCGGAGGCCACCATGGAGGAGCCGACCACCGACAGGCAGGCGACCAGGGCGAGCCCGATCATGAGGGCGGCGCCGGTGGCGCCGGTGCGGCGCGGGTTGCGCAGGGCGTTGCGCTCGGCCATCCGGCCGACGGGGCCGAAGGCCCGCAGCACGACCGCGCCGAGCACCCGGACCAGGCCGCCCGCGAGGAGCGGGCCGATCACCACGAACCCGACCAGGCTGAGCACGACGCCCAGGCCGAGCCACAGGGAGCCCTCGCTCGCCTTGTCGGCGGCGGAGGCGAGGTAGAGGCCGGCCGCGCCGCCGCCGGTGAGGAGCAGTCCGAGGACGGCCCGTACGACACCGGCCCTGGCGTCGGCGGGGGCGCCGGCGTCGCGCAGCGCGGCCATCGGGGAGACCTTGCCGGCCCGGCGGGCGGGCAGGTAGGCGGCGAGGACGGTGACGACGACGCCGAGGACCAGGCCGACGACGGGGGTCGTCCAGGCCACCGTGAGGTCGTCGGTGGACAGGTTCATGCCGGTCATGCTCATGAGCTTCATCAGGCCGACGGCGATGCCGACGCCCGCGCCGACGCCGAGGACGGAGCCGACGACGCCGAGCAGCAGCGCCTCGGCCAGGACCGAGCGGTTGACCTGCTTGCGGCTGGAGCCGATGGCCCGCATCAGGCCGATCTCACGGGTGCGCTGGGCGACCAGCATGGAGAAGGTGTTGATGATCAGGAAGATGCCGACGAGGAACGCGATCCCGGCGAAGCCGAGCATCGCGTACTTCATCACGTTCAGGAACTCCCCGATGTCCTTCTGGTTGGCGTCCGCGATCTCCTTGGCGGTCTGCACCTTGTAGTCGCCGCCGAGCGCGGCCGCCACGTTCTTCTTCAGCTGCGCGTCGCTCACCCCGGCCGCGGCCGTGACGTTGACGGCGGTGAAGACGTCGGGCTCGCCGACGAGGGTCTGCTGCGCGGTCCTGGTGTCCAGGTAGAAGATCGCCGCGCCGGGGTTGGTGACGGTGAAGGACGCGATGGCCGAGACCTTCGCGGTGTGGGTGCCGACCGCGGTGATGACGGCGATCTCGTCGCCGAGCCTCAGGTGGTGCTTGTCGGCGGTGTCGGCGTCGACCATGACCTGGCCGGATTTCCGGGGCGCCGCACCTTCGGTGATCTTCATGGTGCGGGCCTCGTTGGCGTTCCAGCTGCCGACGATGGTGGGGCCGCCGCTGGTGGGCGAAAGGCTGTCCTTGTCGGCGTCGACGACGGTCACGGCGCTGGAGAAGACGGTTCCCTCCGCCGACTTCACGCCGGCCGCCCCGCGGACCGTGCCGACCACGTCGGCCGGCATGACCGGCGGCTTGCCGTTCTTGGAGGTCGTCTCACCGGTGTCGGAGGCGCCCTTCGCGCTCACCGTCACGTCGGAGGAGGTGGCCGCGAACAGTTTGTCGAAGGTGGTGTTCATGGTGTCGGTGAACACCAGGGTCCCGCAGACGAAGGCCACCGACAGCAGGACGGCCACGGCCGACAGGGCCATGCGCCCCTTGTGCGCGAAGAAGTTGCGCATCGAGGTTCTCATCACGGTCATGACGTGCGCCCCCGGGCGTCGAAGTCCTTCATGCGGTCCAGGACCTGCTCGGCGGTCGGCTGGTGCATCTCGTCGACGATGCGGCCGTCGGCGAGGTACAGGACGCGGTCGGCGTAGGAGGCGGCGACCGGGTCGTGGGTGACCATCACGATGGTCTGGCCGAGTTCGTCCACGGAGCGGCGCAGGAAGCCCAGGACCTCGGCGCCGGCCCGCGAGTCGAGGTTCCCGGTCGGCTCGTCGCCGAAGATGATCTCGGGGCGGGCGGCGAGGGCGCGGGCCACGGCGACGCGCTGCTGCTGGCCGCCGGAGAGCTGGGTGGGCCGGTGCCTGAGCCGGTCGGACAGCCCGACCGTCTCGACGACCTGCTGCAGCCAGGCCTTGTCGGGCTTGCGGCCGGCGATGTCCATGGGCAGCGTGATGTTCTCGATCGCGTTGAGCGTGGGCAGCAGGTTGAACGCCTGGAAGATGAACCCGATCCGGTCCCGGCGCAGTTGCGTGAGTTTCTTGTCCTTGAGCCCGGTGATCTCGGTCTCGTCCAGGTGGATCTGCCCGGACGTGACGGTGTCCAGGCCGGCGAGGCAGTGCATCAGGGTGGATTTGCCGGACCCCGAGGGGCCCATGATCGCGGTGAAGCGGCCACGGGCGATGTCCACGTCGACGTGGTCGAGGGCGACGACGCGGGTCTCCCCGGACCCGTACGCCTTGACGACCTGCCGCGCCCGAGCGGCAACGGCCGTACGCCCTCCAGTGCCCCCGTGCCTGGGAATGGTCACAGCCGAAGTCACGTGAATCTCCAAAGGTCGAAAGTGAGGAAGCGAGGGACGCGCGTGGTGCCGCGTCGGTGTGTGGTGCGGCGGCGCGTGGTGCGGTGCTGCGTGGTGCGGCGGCGCGTGGTGCGGCGGCGCGTCCCGGTGGTGCGTCATCGGTGCTACGTCGAAGAGTCTGTCGGCGCGACCGGGTGCGGCGCGCTGGGGCTCGGGCCCGTCTTCACGGGGGGTTAACCCCACCTCCGGCCGGCGGGGTTGTCCGCCCCAGCGGCGTAAAGCCAGGTTAAGGAGCCGTCCCGGCCCTTCTCGTCCTCCGGCGGTACGACCCCTCCCCGAGCCGTAGTACGGAGATACCCCTAGGGGCTGTCCACCGAGAGGTGGAGTGTTCCTCGGGGTCGTGTCCACCCTCAGGCCCGGTCAGGCTCCACCCTCCCCTCGGGTCGGGGTCAAGTGGGAGGCTGTCCGGGGCTGATGGGTGCAAGGGGCACGGGACCGGCAGGGGAGAGGTACGGGATGGGCGACGTCAGACCCGCGACGCGGGAGGCCGCGGGGCGGGGCACGGCCACCGGGAAGCGGGGAGCGGTGGTCGCCGCGCTGATGCTCGCCATGGCGCTGGCCGCGCTCGACGCCACCGTCGTCTCCACCGCCGTGCCGCAGATCGTCGGCGACCTCGGCGGGTTCTCCGTCTTCTCCTGGCTGTTCTCCGGCTATCTCCTCGCCGTCACCGTCACCCTGCCCGTCTACGGCAAGCTCTCCGACACCTTCGGCCGCAAGCCCGTACTGGTGGCCGGCGCGGTCCTCTTCCTGCTCGGCTCGCTGCTGTGCGCGCTCGCCTGGAACATGGGCGCGCTGATCGCGTTCCGCGTCGTGCAGGGGCTGGGCGGCGGCGCGCTGCAGGGCACCGTGCAGACCCTCGCCGCCGACCTCTACCCGCTGAAGGAACGCCCCAGGATCCAGGCCAGGCTGTCCACGGTGTGGGCGGTGTCCGCGATCACGGGACCGGGTCTGGGCGGGCTGCTGGCGGCGTACGCCGACTGGCGGTGGATCTTCCTGGTCAACCTGCCGGTCGGGGCGGTGGCGTTGTGGCTGATCGTGCGTCACCTGCACGAGCCGGAGCGGACGTCCGGGACACGCGCGCGGGTCGACTGGGCGGGCGCGCTGGCGGTCTTCGCGACCGGCGGGGTGCTGCTGACCGCGCTGGTGCAGGGCGGGGTGGCCTGGCCGTGGCTGTCGGCGCCGTCGTTCGCGCTGTTCGCCGCGGGACTGGCCCTGGCCGGCCTCGTCGTGGCCGTCGAGCGCCGGGCCGCCGAGCCGATCATCCCCGGCTGGGTGTGGCGCCGCCGTACGATCGCCGCGGTCAACCTCGCGCTGGGCGCGCTGGGCCTGCTGATGGTGGCGCCCGCGGTGTTCCTGCCGACGTACGCCCAGGCGGTGCTGGGCCTGGATCCGGTGACGGCCGGGTTCGTGCTGTCGGTGTGGACGCTGAGCTGGCCGCTGTCGGCCGCCCTCAGCCAGCACGTGTACCGGCGCATCGGCTTCCGCGACACCGCCCTCCTCGGCATCGGCGCGGCGACGCTGGTCCTGCTCGCGTTCCCCCTGCTGCCCTATCCGGGTGCGGCCTGGCAGCCGGCGCTGCTGATGCTGCTGCTCGGCGCGGCCCTGGGCCTGTTCCAGCTGCCGCTGATCGTCGGCGTGCAGTCGACGGTCGGCTGGTCGGAGCGCGGCACCGCCACCGCGTCCGTCCTCTTCTGCCGCCAGAGCGGGCAGACGGTCGGCGCGGCCGTCTTCGGGGCGGTCGCCAACGGCGTGCTGGCGGCCCGGCTGGGCGGCACGGGCGACCTGGACTCCGTCGTGCGCGACCTGGACGCGGGCACCGCCGCCGGGGCGACCCGGCACGCGGTCGCGGAGGCCGTGCACGCGGTGTACCTGGGCGCGGCGGGCGCCGCCGCGCTCGCCTTCCTGGTGCTGCTGTGCCTGGCCCCGCGCCGCTTCCCGGTACTGGCCGAGCCGGGCGACTGATCCCGCACCGCCTGTCGACGCGGGTGACGCCCCGGCTCACCGCCCCTGCGCCACGGGGCGAGTTCCAGACCGGCCGCCCCTCCCCCCTCCCCTGCGCAACGGCTCCGCCCTCGGCCGGCTCGGCACCCTCGCCGCGGGCCGCCTCGGGCCGCCGCGGGGCGGTGGAACAGCGGCACCGGTACGAGGCCGCGGAGGGCTGCGTCCCGGCGGGCGCAGTCCGGCGGGCGCAGTCCGGCGGGCGCAGTCCGGCGGGCGCAGTCCGGCGGGGAAACCGACGGACGGCCGGGGGGACCGGCCCGCGGGCGGGGTGACCGGCGGACGGGCGGGGTCCGGCGGGCGCTCATTGCACGGCGTGCCCCGTCAGGGTGCTCAGGCTGCTGCGCACGGAGTCGATCTGCGCCTGCACGTCGTCCCACCGCTCGCCGTGTTCGCGCAGCACCCGTTCCGTCTCGCGGGCGATCCGTTCCGCACGCGCGCGTGCCTCGGCGAGGACTTCGGCGGCACGCACGTGTGCCTCCTCCTGGTGCCGGCGGGCGGCTTCCCCCGCGTCGGCGAAGGCCTGCCGCGCCGCGGACAGCGCCGACTCGGCCCGCGCCACCCGCCGCGCGTGGTCCGCGTCGAGCGCGGCGGCCCGGTCGGCCTCCGCCCGCTCGACCGCGGCCCACCCTTCGGCCTCGGCCCCCTCCCGGTCGGCGAGCAGGGCGGCGGTGCGCCGGCGCATCTCGCGCAGGGCCGCGAGGGCCTCGCCCCGGTGCTCCCTCACCTCGCGACGGGCGCCGACACGGATCCCGTGGGCCTCGGCGCCCGCCGCGCGCAGGTGCTGCCGGGCGCGCTCCTCCGCCTCCGCGCGCACCTCGGCGGCCCGTTCCCGCGCCGCCGCGCGCACCGCCCGGGCGTCCGCCTCGGCGCGCGCGACCTGCTCCCGCGCCGCGCTCCGGGCGCGTTCCCGCACGGCCGCCGCCTCCTCCCGTCCGAGCTGGAAGATGCGCCGCGCACGCTCCCCGAGAGCGTCGTACGTCTGCGGCGCCAGCCCGCTCACGGCGTCCCGCAGCCGTACGGCCTCCGCCTCCATGTCCTTGGCCAGCACGGTCAGCCGGGCGGCCCGCTCCCAGGCGGCGTCCCGGTCGGCCGAGAGCGCGGCGACGTACACGTCGACCTGTTCGGGCCGGTAACCGCGCCCGCGCACGGTCATGAACCCGGGTGGTGCCATCGAAGCCCTGATCACCTGGAACCCCTCTCCACCGGACGGCCGCAGAAAAGATGATTTCCCGCATATCCTGAGGTATGAGACGTAAGGGTTCATAACGCGACACTCCGTGTGCGGGTGACGGTCGGCCACCCACACGAAAGGGCCGGGCCCGGTCACACGACCGGGTCCGGCCCTCCCGCACCCATGCGCGTCAGCGGGGCGCACGCCTCACAGCAGCCCGTCCCACATCTCCTCCAGCAGCACCGACCACCAGCTCTCCGGCGAACCGAGCGCCGCCGGGTCCAGCGCGGCCAACTGCGCCTGGAAGTCGACGGTCCAGCGGCCCGCCTGCTCCTGGTTCAGACCGAACCGCAGCCGCCACATCCGCCCCAGCAGCGCCAGGCAGCGCGCGAACTCCGGCAGCCCGCTGTTCACGAACTGCGGCGGTACGGGCGCCCCGCCCGGCCCCGCCTCCACGGGCACGGCGACGATGTGCGCCGTGCCGTACTGCACGCAGACCGCCTTGCCGAAGTCGCTGCCCATGACCAGGTACGAGCCCGCGTCCGCCGCCGGCTGCACCCCCCGCTCCGCCGCCAGCTCCGCCAGCGTCGGCACCGGCCGCCCCGGCTGGGCCTGCGCCCAGAAGAACGGCCCCAGGTCCACCGGCAGACCCGCCACCACCAGCGTGTGCGCCACGATCGGCGGCACACCCTGCCGGGACACCGCCGCCTGCTCGAACCGGAACACCCCCGGCCCGAACGCCGCGGCCATCTCCTGCGCGATCGCCTCCGGCGGGACCGGCGGCACCGGGTGCACCGGCGGCAACGGGGCCCGCACCGGGGCGGGACGCGCCGGACCGTCGGCGACCTGATGCAACTCACCCTGATGAGCCAGGAGCTGCCGCATCCCCTGCTGCCGGCTCGCATGATCCGTGCCGTACGGCGCGATACTCGTGATCCGCGCCTGCGGCCACTGCTCACGGATCATCCGCGCGCAGTACGCCCCCGGCAGCTCACACGACTCCAGCTCGGTGTGCAGCTCCAGCACCTGGTCCGGCGGCACGTTCATCGCCCGCAGCTCGTGGAAGATCTGCCACTCCGGGTGCGGCGTGCCCGGCGCCGAACGCCGGATCACCTGCTGCTCCGACCCGTCGTGCGCCCGGTAGCGCAGCACGGCCTGGTAACCCGGCCCGACGGTCGGCTGACCCTGCGGGGGATACCCGTACGCCTGCGGCTGCCCGGGGCCGGGCACACCCGGCGGCGGCACGGCACCGGGGGGCGGCATCGCACCCGGCGGCATCGCACCGGGCGGCGGCATCGGCGGCCGCGGGGCGCCCGGAGCCATTCCCGGAGCACCCGGCGCACCGGGAGCGGGCGGCGGCGGAGGCGGCGGCGCACCGGGACCGCCCGACGGGGGCCCGGACAGCATCGTGGCGGCCCGGTGCGCGGCACCCTGAGCCCCACCGGCGGAGCCGTGGGCGCCGGGCCCGGCCGGGGCAGGGGGCATCCCCGGAGCACCCGGCGGCTGGGGAGCACCCGGCGGCTGCGGCACGCCCGGCCCCATCCGGCTCGGGTCGGCGAACATCGTCGCGGCGTGGTGCACCCCACCCGCGGGCGTACCGCCGGGCGAGTTCGGCGGCGCGGGCGGGTTCGGCCCACCGGGGGCACCAGGCGCACCGGGTGCACCGGGACCGCCCGGCGCCTGCTGTCCCGCCGGTCCCTCGGGACCCAGCGCCGACACCAGCTGCGTGGGCACGTAACCGCCCGCCGACGCACCCGGCCCACCCGGACCGGCGGACGGCAAAGGTGTGGCACCCGGCCGCGCGCCGGGCATCCCCGGCGCGCTCGGCGGGGGCGGCGGCGCCCCACCGGTACGCCGACGCGGCGGCGGAGCCGCCTTGCTGGTCGCCGCATCGGCGATGTCCCCGGCGTTCGGCGCGAGCGGCCGGGCCGGACTCCCCGTGGCCCCCGGACCGGCCGGCGGCCGCGGCGCACCGGGCGCCTGCGGACCGCCGTAGGACGACGGTCCCGGCGGAGGCGTCCCCTGCGGCCCGGCCGACGGCGGTGGCGGCGGCGGCGTCCCCGGCCCACCCGACACCGCAGGCGGAGGCGGAGGCGGCAGAGGGGCGGACGACGGTGCGGGAGCACCGCCCGACGCGCCCTGCCCGTCCACGTCCGGGAGCGCCGGCGAGACCGCCGTGGGCGGAATCCGGCTGCCGCCCGAGATCAGCGCCGTCTTGGCGTCCGACGCGACGGAGGGCGGCGGAACCTCGTCGTCGGCACCGCTCAGCGGCGGCGCGAACACCGTCACCGGCAGCGGCACGGAACGGTCGTCACCGGAATCGCCGTTGGTGTCCGTACCCGTCCAGGGCGTGGCCCCGGCAGGCGTGGGAGCCGGCGTCGGGATCCCCGCCTGCGTCCGGGGCAGCGACGGATCACCGAAGTCACCGGCCGCACCCACCGAAGCGGCGGGTGCGGGCGAGGAGGAAGCAGCCGGGGAAGCGGAAGCGGAGGAAGCGGAAGCGGCCCCGGACGGAGAAGACACGGACGACGCTGACGACGCTGACGACGCTGACGACGCTGACGACGCTGACGACGCTGACGACGGAGAATCCGCCGCCTCCCCGATCCCCAACCGGTCCGCCGCCTCCTGCAACCACTCCGGCGGCGACAGCAGGAACGACGTCTGGTTCAGATCCACCCGCGCCGCGGCCGGCGGCACCGGCGCCGGCTCACCCTCCGGACGGCCGTACTCCTCCTCGTACCGGCGGATCACCTCACCCACCGGCAACGCCGGCCACAACGTGACCTCACCGCTGTCACGGGCCAGCACCAACCGCTGCCCACCACCGTCCGAACGCGGCCCCTCCGCACGGTCCTCGGCCCACACCACGAACCCGAGCCCGAACTCCCGCACCCGCACCTCACGGTGCTGATACGCCGGAACGTCCCCGTTGACCCACTCTTCACCGCGCTCCTGCGCCTGCGCGAACGTCACCATCACCCGATCACTCCCCCACGCCGACGGACGGAACGGAAGAACCGGAAGCCACGGGAACAACCCGCGCGAAACCACCGTCCACCATCAGATTCGCCACCGTCTCCAACTCCGGCGGCCGCCCCGCCAACCGCGACAGGAAGACGTCGAAGTCCTCACCGCACGGCAGCAGCAACCGCTCCACCCGCTCCGCCGGCGACCACGCCGGATCCACGTCCCGCACGTCGTCGTACGCGCAGAACCACACCGAACCGATCCGGTCACCCTTCACCTTCACGGCCAGCAGACCACCCTGCACGAACCCGACACCCAGATAGTCCTTCGTCAGATGATCACGCAGACACTTGTTCACATACACCAGATCGTTGACCGCCGCCTCGTCCCGCACCGTGAAGAACGGCTGATCCACCAACAGCCCCAACTCCGCGTCCAGCGCCGCACCCACCGGAGCACAACCGCCCGCCGCCTTCAAAAACGTCCGGTACGCGCCCGGCAACCGGTACCCGAGGTCCTCCTCGACCCCCTGCACCTGCTGCTCCGTCACCGCCACACCCGACTTCGGCAGCCCGAAATGCGCCGGACGCGTCTCCTGCAACGGCCGCGTCCCCCGCTTCCCCTGGTCCACCACCGCCGTCGCGATCCCACCGTGATGCCGCAACAACGCCTTCACCTCGACCGGAACCAGCTCCAGCCGCCGCGAACCCGCCACGTGGTGCCACGTCCAGCCGTGCGGCGTCGCCACACTGTCCACCGTGTCCCACAACTCGTGCCCCGACGCCGACAACGCCGCGTTCGCCGACACGTAGTCCGTCAGCCGCAGCTCGTCCACACCGAAACCCTCCGGCGGCTCCGCGATCTCCGCGGCCGCCCGCGCATAGGACGAGAAATCCGGGTGACCGCGCTCGTCCACCCGTACCCCTCTCGGGTGACGTGCGGCCCGGACCGGATCCGGGAAATGCACGACCTGCCCGGCGTAGGCCGCGTTCGGCGGCGCGGCTCGCTCCCCGAGCCGACCTGTCGTCATGGCGGTTGCCCCCTGCGGCGCTCTGGACGGACCCCGGCGGCCGAATCCGCCTCCGGACCGACCACCACGCCCCGTATCCGACTGTCTCCAACGGTCTCCCACGCGCGTCAACCGCGCGCCAGGCGGTGCCGACAGCCTATGCGGTACGACGACACCGGTCACCGGCCCTCCGCTTCCGTGACCAGCCGTCACCCCCTCGTGACAGCCAGCCCGAACCGGGCGTGTCGCACCGCCCCAGCTTCCCCACCGGCCACGCCGTTTGGCACTCTGATGACTTCCGGGGGGATGCACGGAGGGGAAAAACGATCATGAACGTCACGCAAACGGGACCGCACACCAGCCGCTCCGGCGACCCCCGCATCGGCTGGAGCAGCGACGAAACCCCCCACGCACCCGTCCTCCGCCACCGCCGCGACGGCATACTCCCCACCATCGCCGCCGCCCTCTCCGTCCGCGGCGCCACCCTCACCAGCACCGCCGCCCGCGGCGACCAGCCCCCCACCCTGCACCCCCTCGTCCAGGAATTCCTCGACACCCTCCCCAGCGACCGCCGCGACCGCTACACCGGCCGCTGCGCCGAAGCACTCCTCATCTCCCGCCACATCACCACCGCCGACGCCTCCCGCAGCAAACGCGCCGCCCGCAGACCCATGACCAACGGCGAAGCCCGCAAAGCCCTCAAACAGGCCAAACTCACCGCCCGGCGCATCCGCGAGGACGGCGACCCGCTCCACGGCAGCTTCGCCACCCCCTGCCGCGCCTGCACCGCCCTCAGCGCCCACTTCGGCGTCCGCATCGTCGACCCCACCACCGACGGCAACTGACCCCCACCCCCCACACACGCCCCCACGAACCACCCCACACCACCCCCGCACAACGGCCCCGCGCCCACCCACGACCCCGACGAACGAAGGGCAGATGCACCCCGACCGCACCTCCCCCAGCCTCGACTCCGCTCGACCGGCGGGACCCCCATCGCGCTTCCCCGTACCCGTCGACGCCGCCCTGCGCACCGCCGGCTGGCAACCCGGACGCTGGGACATCAGACAAGCCGAGATCTGGGCCGACACCCTGCGCGAACACACCTCACCCGCCGGCCACCGCCACGCCGTCTCCCCCGCCGCCGTCGAAGCCTGGGCCGAATTCGGCGGCCTCCACATCACCCCCACCGGACCCGGCCGCCAGATCGCCCCCACCGCCGTCCACCTCGACCCCCTCCACGGCCTCCACCTCGCCCGCACCCTCGTCGACCTCGGCCGCGCCCTCGACACCGACGTCAGCCCCCTCGGCACCGAGACCGACAACCACTCCCTCCTCGCCATCGACGCCGAAGGCCGCGTCTACGCCCTCGACCACACCGGCGACTGGTACCTCGGCCCCGACATCGACCACGCCCTCGGCGCCCTCGTCTCCGGCATCGCACCCGTCCGCCTCACCGCCGGCTGACACCGCAGGCACCCCACCCCCGCCCCACCCCCACACCCCCTACACCGCCGGAATCACCGCCGACACCCGAAACCCCCCCGCCTCCGTCGGCCCCGACACGAACACCCCACCCAACGCCACCACCCGCTCCCGCATCCCCACCAACCCGTTACCACCCGACGGCAACCGCGCCGACGACGCCGACCCCACCTCCGGCGGCGGCTCGTTCTCCACCTGCATCGCGATCTCCGCCACCCGATGCGCCAACCGCACATACGTCTTCGCACCCGCCGCATGCTTGTGCACGTTCGTCAACGCCTCCTGCACCACCCGGTACGCCGTCTGCTCCACCTCCCGCGCATACCCCCGCACCTCACCCTCCACCGACAGATCCACCGCCATCCCCGCAGCCGCCGACTGCCCCACCAACTCGTCCAACTCCGACAGACACGGCCCCTCCCCCTCCTCCGGCGCCCGCGAAACCACCGCCACAGCCGCCACCGACACCGACGGCCCCTCACGCCGCCCCCGCCCGTCCCCACTGCGCAACACCCCGAGCATCTCCCGCAACTCGGTCAACGCCTGCCGCCCCATGTCCCCCACCAGCGCCGCGTTCCGCACCGCCTTCTCCGGATCCTTCCGCGCCACCGCCTGCAACGCCGCCGCGTGCACCACCATCAGACTCACCCGATGCGCCACCACGTCGTGCATCTCCCGCGCGATCCGCGTCCGCTCCTCACCCCGCGCCCACTCCGCCCGCTCCTCGGCCCGCTCGGCCAGCAACTGCAACTCCCGCTCCAGACTGTCCGCCCGCTCCCGCAGACTCTCCATCAACCGCCGCCGCGCCCCCACGTACAGCCCCAGCAGCAACGGCGGAGCGGTCAGCCCCAACGACGTCGTGATCGCCGCGAACGGAATGAACCAGTCACCGATCGTCAGACGCCCCTGGTCCATGCTCTGCCCCACCCGCACGAACGTCACGATCAACGTCCCCACCAACTGCATCCCCGCCAACGAGGCGATGATCCGCCGCGGCAGCTCGGACGCGGCCAGCGTGTACAGCCCGACGATCCCCATCAGGAAGCCCATCTGCGCCGGCGTGATGGCGATCGCCACCAGCACCACCGCGATCGGCCACTTCCGCCGCACCAGCAGCACCGACCCCGCGAGCAGCCCGAACACCACCCCCGCCGCCGCCGGCACACCCGCGTCCCGCGCGAACGGATACCCCTCCACCGCGCACTCCGCGGCGGACACCACCGCGAGACTCCAGTCGAACACCGCGCTGCGGCGCCTGCTCCACCACCAAGGCCCTCCCCGAGCCGAGGCGTGCTCTTCCCCCGTCGTGGTCATACCTCCACCCTACGGGCGCCCACCCCGCCTTTTCCGGCGACTTTCACCGACTCCTCCCCACCACACCCCACAACCGAACAGCATCGAAACCCCCCGGTATCCCTCGAACTGCTGAATGAGCCCTGTTCGAGCCCGGAACCCCGCATTCCGGCCGGACGGTATGCCTATGACACATTCACTCGGCAAGTACGCGGACTTCGAGGGCCTGCGGGAGCGAGCGCTCGCACTGCGACGGGCGGGACTCAGCCGACGGCAGATCCGCGACCGGCTGCACGTGGACAACAACGACCTCCTCAACCGCCTCCTGGAGGGCGAGCCTCCCCCGGAGTGGACGAAGCAACCGAGGGCGAAGGACGACCTGCGGGCGAAGGCGCGAGAGCTGCGGCTCCAGGGCTGGACGTACGACCAGATCCAGGTGGAACTGGGGTGCTCGAAAAGCTCGATCTCGCTGTGGGTGCGGGATCTGCCGAGGCCGGAGCGGCGCAAGCGGACACGCGAAGAAGCATCTGCAATCGCCAAGCGCGGCTGGGAAGCCACGCTGCGCCTGCGAGATGAGGAGAGGCAGCGAACCAAGCAGGCTGCGGCACGCGAGATCAGGCAACTGACAGACCGCGAGCTTTTTCTGGTTGGCGTAGGCCTCTATTGGGCTGAGGGCGCGAAGAACAAGCCCTACAGACGGCAAGAGCGGGTGACCTTCGTGAACAGCGACCCGGACATGATCACGCTCTACCTGGCCTGGCTCGACCTGCTCGGCGTGGAGTCAGGGCGCCGCAGGTTCGCTGTGCAGATCCATGAGACTGCCGATGTGGCGAGTGCCGAGCAGTTCTGGGCGGACCATGTCGGCGTGCAGCGGGCCGAGCTCCTCAAGACGACGCTCAAGAAGCACAACCCTCGTACGAACCGTCAGAACACCAACGAGAGCTACCGCGGGTGCCTCCGCATCGATGTTCGCGCAGGAGCCGATTTGTACCGTCGCATCGAGGGGTGGTGGTCTGGCATGGTGGTGGAGGCCAAGCAGCGAACCGCGTAGGCTGCACCTCGTGATCCCCCGTGGTGTAATCGGCAACACACATTACTTTGGATAATGTATTTCAGGTTCGAGTCCTGGCGGGGGAGCCATGCTCGGTTCGGGTCCTGACCTAGTAAGGGTCGGGGCCCACTCTCATGTCCGCCGGGGAACGCCCCGGTATCCTTCGGATGTCCCACCTCTCCACAGCCGAAGGGCAACTCCGTGAGCGCCATCCGCCCGGCAGCCGTCGTCGTTCTCGCAGCGGGTGAGGGCACCCGTATGAAGTCGGCCCTACCGAAGGTCCTGCACGAGATCTGCGGCCGCAGTCTCGTGGGGCACGTCCTGGCCGCCTCCCGTGAGCTGGACCCCGAGAACCTGGTCGTCGTCGTCGGTCACGCGCGCGAGAAGGTCACCGCTCATCTCGCCGGCATCGACCCGGCCGTGCGGACCGCGGTGCAGGAGGAGCAGAACGGCACCGGGCACGCCGTGCGGATGGGTCTGGAGCAGCTCGGCGGTGCGGTGGACGGGACCGTGGTGGTGGTCTGCGGTGACACTCCGCTGCTGACGGGTGCGACGCTCGCGCGGCTGGCCGCGACGCATCACGCGGACGGGAACGCGGTGACGGTGCTGACGGCCGAGGTGCCGGATGCGACCGGGTACGGGCGGATCGTGCGGGACGAGGTGTCGGGTGCGGTCACGGGGATCGTGGAGCACAAGGACGCGTCGGAGGCGCAGCGGGCGGTCCGGGAGATCAATTCGGGTGTGTTCGCGTTCGACGGGCAGTTGTTGGCTCAGGCGTTGAAGCAGGTGCGTACGGACAACAGTCAGGGTGAGGAGTACCTGACGGATGTGCTGGGGATTCTGCGTGCGGCGGGTCATCGGGTGGGTGCGTCCGTGGCTGGTGATCATCGTGAGATCGCGGGGATCAACAACCGGGTGCAGTTGGCGGAGGCGCGTCGGATTCTGAACGACCGGTTGCTGACGGCGGCGATGCTGGCGGGGGTGACGGTGGTGGATCCGGCGTCGACGTGGGTGGATGTGACGGTGTCGTTCGGGCAGGACGCGGTGGTGTTGCCGGGGACGCAGTTGCTGGGTGTGACGCGTGTGGGTGAGGGTGCGGAGGTGGGTCCGAACAGCCGGTTGAAGGACACGGTGGTGGGTGCGGGGGCGCGGGTGGACAACACGGTGGCGGACGGGGCCGAGGTGGGTCCGGAGGCGACGGTGGGGCCGTACGCGTATCTGCGGCCGGGTACGCGGCTGGGGGTGAGGTCGAAGATCGGTACGTACGTGGAGACGAAGAACGCGGTGATCGGTGAGGGGACGAAGGTGCCGCATCTGTCGTACGTGGGGGACGCGACGATCGGTGAGTACACGAACATCGGTGCGGCGAGTGTGTTCGTGAACTATGACGGGCAGGACAAGCATCACACCGTGGTCGGGTCGCACTGCAAGACGGGTTCGGACAACATGTTTGTGGCTCCTGTCACGGTCGGGGACGGTGCGTACACCGCTGCCGGGTCCGTGATCACGAAGGATGTGCCGCCCGGTTCGCTGGCCGTGGCCCGTGGTCAGCAGCGGAATATCGAGGGTTGGGTGGCTCGTAAGCGTCCGGGGAGTGCGGCGGCGAAGGCTGCCGAGGCGGCTTCCCGGGAGGGCGCCGGCGAGGACTGACCGGAAACGAGTGCGTCGTGGACGGCGTACCGTGATAAGTGCACATCCGCACCCCCACCAGCTGAGACGGCCCCGTCGCGCCCAGTGGCGAGGTCTTGGGTCAGCCGGCTGAGACACCTCTGAGGAGACAGTGCTGTGACCGGGATCAAGACGACCGGCGAGAAGAAGATGATGTTCTTCTCCGGCCGCGCCCACCCCGAGCTTGCCGAGGAGGTCGCCCACCAGCTGGGTGTCGGGGTCGTCCCGACGAAGGCCTTCGACTTCGCCAATGGTGAGATCTATGTTCGTTACGAGGAGTCGGCGCGTGGTGCGGACTGCTTCCTGATCCAGAGCCACACGGCTCCGATCAACAAGTGGATCATGGAGCAGTTGATCATGATCGACGCATTGAAGCGTGCGTCGGCGCGTTCGATCACGGTGATCGTGCCGTTCTACGGTTATGCGCGGCAGGACAAGAAGCACCGTGGTCGTGAGCCGATCTCGGCGCGGCTGATCGCTGATCTGATGAAGACGGCGGGTGCGGACCGGATCCTGACGGTGGATCTGCACACGGATCAGATCCAGGGTTTCTTCGACGGTCCAGTGGATCATCTGTTCGCGTTGCCGTTGCTGGCGGACTACGTGGGCAGCAAGGTGGACCGTTCGAAGCTGACGGTGGTGTCGCCGGACGCGGGTCGGGTCCGGGTGGCGGATCGTTGGTGCGACCGTCTGGGTGCGCCGCTGGCGATCGTGCACAAGCGGCGTGACAAGGACGTGGCGAACCAGGTGACGGTCCACGAGGTGGTCGGTGAGGTCAAGGGCCGGGTGTGTGTCCTGGTCGACGACATGATCGACACGGGTGGCACGATCTGCGCGGCGGCGGACGCGTTGTTCGCGCACGGTGCGGAGGACGTCATCGTGACGGCGACGCACGGGGTGCTGTCGGGGCCGGCGGCGGACCGGTTGAAGAACTCGAAGGTGAGTGAGTTCGTCTTCACGAACACGTTGCCGACGCCGGGTGAGCTGGAAGTGGACAAGATCACGGTGTTGTCGATCGCGCCGACGATCGCGAACGCGGTGCGTGAGGTGTTCGAGGACGGTTCGGTGACGAGCCTGTTCGACGAGCAGTAGGCGGTGCGCCCGCTTCTGCCGGGTTGATCGATTTTTCTGCGGCCTTCCCCGCCGAGTAGACTGCGCGAGTTGCTCGGCGAGGGAGGCCGTACGCGTGTGACGCGTGTGTACGGCGGTCCGTTATCGACGCGCTCTTCGTAGCAGGCCGTTCGTGGCCGGGTGACCTTTGTGTCGTCGCTGTTCCTACGAGGAGTGAGTGCCATGTCCGAGGTAAAGATCACCGCTGAGTCCCGCACCGAGTTCGGCAAGGGTGCGGCCCGCCGTATCCGTCGTGACAGCAAGGTTCCCGGTGTGCTGTACGGCCACGGTTCGGACCCGATCCACCTGACGCTGCCGGGTCACGAGCTGCTGCTCGCGCTGCGTACGCCGAACGTCCTGATCTCGCTGGACATCGACGGCAAGACGAACGAGCTGGCGATCCCGAAGTCCGTGCAGCGTGACCCGATCAAGGGTTTCCTGGAGCACGTGGACCTTCAGCTGGTCCAGCGTGGTGAGAAGGTCAACGTCGAGATCTTCGTGCAGACCGAGGGTGAGCTGGCTCCGGGCGGCAACCTGCTGGAGCACGTCCTGAACGCGCTGCCGGTCGAGGCCGAGGCCACGCACATCCCCGAGTCGGTCACGGTCTCCGTCGAGGGTCTGACGGCCGGTGACTCGGTTCTGGCCAAGGACATCCCGCTGCCGTCGGGCACCAAGCTGGGTGTCGACGGCGAGACCGTCGTGCTGCAGGTGCTGGCCGCGCAGGCGGAGGAGCCCACCGAGGGTGAGGCTGGGGGCGAGGAGGCTTCCGCGGAGGCCTGATCCTCACCGTCGTCGTTTGTTCGTCAGCCGCTGTTCCCTCGGGGGGCAGCGGCTGGCGCGTATCGAGGAGACATGGACGTGACGACCGACGCCAATGCCCCCTGGCTGATCGTGGGGCTGGGCAATCCGGGTCCGGAGTACGCGATGAACCGGCACAACGTGGGGTTCATGGTGGCCGATCTGCTGGCCGGGCGGATCGGGGGGAGGTTCAAGCGGGCCGGGCGGGCGCAGGCGCAGGTGGTGGAGGGGCGGATCGGTCCGCCGGGGCCGGCGAACCGGCGGGTGGTGCTGGCGAAGCCGATGTCGTACATGAATCTGTCGGGTGGGCCGGTGAACGCCTTGCGGGAGTTCTACAAGGTGCCGGTGGCGCAGGTGGTGGCGGTTCATGACGAGTTGGACGTCGATTACGGGATGTTGCGGTTGAAGCTGGGTGGGGGGGACAACGGGCACAACGGTCTGAAGTCGATGACGAAGGCGTTCGGGGCGGACTACCACCGGGTGCGGTTCGGGATCGGCCGGCCGCCGGGGCGGATGCAGGTGGCGGATTTCGTGTTGAAGGACTTCTCGGGGGCGGAGCGCAAGGAGCTGGACTATTTCGTGGACCGGGCGGCGGACGCGGTGGAGTGTCTGGTGATCGAGGGGTTGGAGCGGGCGCAGGGGACGTACAACTCCTGAGCCGGGGGTGCGGGGCGTGGACAGGTGGGGACAAGTCGCGCCGTGTCGCCCGGGGAGGTTGACGGGCCGTTGAGGCATGGCCAATGATCCCGGCCATGCCTGCCACCGTCGCCACGTCCCATCGGCGTCCCTCTCGTCGGCGTCCCGCGCGCCGGGGTTCCTCGCGTCGTGCCTCGGTGGCGGTGGTGCGGTTCGGGCGGCTGGCGGCGATGTGGGGGGTGGCGTCGCTGATCCTGGTGGCGGGGGTGTGGGGTTCCTGGGGGACGGCGCAGCACGTGATGCTGACGAAGGGCCGGGAGCAGGGCACGATCGCGGTGGCGCGCTGTGGTGCGGACAGGTGTTCGGGGCCGTACACGCCGTTGTCGCCGGGGTCGTTGGCGCGGGCGCGGGTGGTGATCGAGAAGACGGTGGCGGTGCGCAGGGGGCGGACGTACACGGTGGTGATCAAGCCGGGTGGTGGTGACGACGTCGTGCGGTCGGGTCCTGCGGGGGTGCTGTACGCGTGGGTGCCGATGGGTGGTGCGTTGCTGCTGGCGTCGGTGGTGGTCGCGGGTGGTCTGGGGCGGGCGCGGCTCGGGTGGGTGCTGGCGGGGTCGGGGGTGGCGTTGCTGACGGCGGCGTTCGTGGCGGTTTAGCGGTGCGGGGCGCCGGTCGCGGTACGACGGGCAAAGGGCGCCCCCGACGATCGGGGGCGCCCTTCGCTGTGGTGCGGGTGCGGGTCAGCCGGTGTTGCGCAGGCCGGCGGCGACGCCGTTGACGGTGAGGAGGAGGGCGCGGGCGAGGAGGGGGTCGGGTTCCTGGCCGGCGGCCGCCGCGTCGCGCTGGCGCTTGAGGAGGGTGACCTGGAGGTAGGAGATGGGGTCGAGGTAGGCGTCGCGGATGCTGAAGGTCTGCTTGAGGGCGGGGGTGGCGTCGAGCAGTTCCTTCTCGCCGGTGACCTTGAGGACTTCGGTGACGGTGAGCGCGTGTTCGGCCTTGATGCGGTCGAAGACGTGCTTGAGGTCGTCGGAGACGAGGGTGTCGACGTAGTGCTGGGCGATGCGCAGGTCGGTCTTGGCGAGGGTCATCTCGACGTTGGAGATGAAGTTGCGGAAGAAGTGCCACTGGCCGTGCATCTCGTCGAGGACGGTGTCGAGGCCGGCTTCGCGCAGGGCCTTGAGGCCGGAGCCGACGCCGTACCAGCCGGGGACGATCTGGCGGGACTGGGTCCAGCCGAAGACCCAGGGGATGGCGCGCAGGCCGTCGAGCGAGACGCCGGAACCGGGGCGGCGGGAGGGCCGGGAGCCCAGGTGCAGGTCGGCGAGCTGGTCGACCGGCGTCGACGCGAGGAAGTACGTCGGCAGGTCGGGGTCCTCGACGAGGGCGCGGTAGGCGGCGTGGGCGGCGTCGCTGACGACGTCCATGGCTGCGTCCCAGCGGGCGAGTGCCTCGTCGGACTGGCGGGGCGCGGTGTGCAGGGCGGAGGCCTGGAGGGTGGCGGCGACCGTCAGTTCCAGGTTCTCGCGGGCCAGTGAGGGGATGAGGTACTTGTCGGAGATGACCTCGCCCTGTTCGGTGACCTTGATCTCGCCTTCGAGGGTGCCCCAGGGCTGGGCGAGGATGGCGTCGTGGGAGGGGCCGCCGCCGCGGCCGACGGTGCCGCCGCGGCCGTGGAAGAGGCGCAGGCGGACGCCGTAGCGGTGGGCGACGTCGCGCAGGCGTCGCTGGGCGCGGTGGATCTCCCACTGGCTGGTGGTGATGCCGCCGAACTTGGAGGAGTCGGAGTAGCCGAGCATGACTTCCTGGACGTCTCCGCGCAGTGCCACCAGGCGGCGGTACGACGGGTCGGAGAGCATGTCCTCCAGGATGGTGTCGGCGGCCTTGAGTTCGTCGGTGGTCTCCAGGAGCGGCACGATGCCGATCTTGGCCCAGCCGGCGTGCAGGTCGACGAGGCCGGCTTCGCGGGCGAGGACGGCGGCGGCGAAGACGTCGTCGGCGCCCTGGCACATGGAGATGATGTAGGACTCGATGACCTCGGGTCCGAAGACCTCCAGGGCGCGCTTGACGGTGAGGAAGACGCCGAGGGTCTTCTCGCCGGCGGCGTCGACGGGGGCCGGGGTGGGTGCGAGGGGCCGTCGGGAGCGGAGTTCCTTGGCGAGGAGCTTGGCGCGGTAGTCGCGGGGCATGTCGGAGTAGCGCCAGGATTCCTCGCCGAGGCGGTCGAAGAGCTGGCCGAGGGCGTGGTGGTGGGCGTCGGCGTGTTCGCGGACGTCCATGGTGGCGAGCTGGAGGCCGAAGGCGGCCAGGGTGCGGATGGTGCGGTTCATGCGGCCGTCGGCGATGAGGCCGCCGCGGTGTTCGCGCAGGGAGGTCTGGATGAGGGTGAGGTCGCTGATCAGTTCGCTGGTACCGAGGTAGTCGCGGCCGGGTTCGTGCGGGGTGCCCTTGGCGAGGCGCTGCTTGGTGTTCTCCAGCTTCTGCCGGATGCAGGTGGCCTTGAGCCGGTAGGGCTCCTCGGCGTTGAGGCGCTTGTAGCGGGGGCTGATCTCGGGCAGGCGTTCGAGGTCGGTCTGGAGGGAGGTGAGGAGTTCCTCGGTGGCTCCGGTGTAGCGGATGGAGTTGGAGAGGAAGCCCCTCAGTTCGTCGATCGTCTCCAGGGCGTCGTTGATGCCGTGTTCGTGCTGGAGGATGAGGACGTCCCAGGTGACCTGGGGGGTGACGTTGGGGTTGCCGTCGCGGTCGCCGCCGATCCAGGTGCCGAAGGTGAGGGGGCGGGTCGCGGGGGGGACGGTGACGCCGACGCGTTCGAGTTCGGCGGTGAGGTCCTCGAGGACGTCGCCGACGGCTCCGGCGTGGAGTTCGTCGAGGTAGTAGATGGCGTTGCGGGCCTCGTCGGCGGGTTCGGGGCGGACGACGCGGAGTTCGTCGGTCTGCCAGACGAGGTCGATGTTCTCGGCGAGGCGGGTGTCGTGGCGGCGGCGGTCGGCCTCGATGACGGGGGTCTCCAGGAGCGCGGCGATGCGCCGGAGCTTGTTGAGGACCGACCGGCGTGCGGCTTCGGTGGGGTGCGCGGTGAAGACGGGGCGGACGTTGAGGTTCCGGACCGTCTCGCGGATGTGCTCGGGGTCGGCGTCCTTGAGGCGGTCGGCGGTGCGGGCGAGGAGGCCGCCCTCGGCGGCGCGCTTGGCGCGCAGTTCGCGGCCGCGGTGGACCTGCTCGGTGACGTTGGCGAGGTGGAAGTAGGTGGAGAAGGCGCGGACCAGCTTGGCCGCGGTCTCCAGTTCGGTGCCGCGCAGCAGCTCGGCGGCTGTGTCGCCGTCCTCGCGCGTGAGGCGGCGGACCTTTTCGACCAGGTCGAGGAGCTCGGGGCCCTCCTGCCGGACGAGGGTCTCACCGAGGAGGTCACCCAGTCGGCGGATGTCGGCGCGCAGCTCGGGGCTGGTTGTCGTCTGGTCGTCGGCACTGCTCACAGGTGCGGCTCCTTGCAGTGTTGAAGCTCGTCCGGGAGGGAACTCGGCCGTCAGGCCCGGCGGCGGGGCCGCTTGCGGGTCTGTCGTCCGGGGAGAAAACAGAGCGGACCGCGCTGTCCGACCGATCCAAGGATAGGTGTCCGTGGGGACGCGCGGTCTGGCGGGCTCGTGTCGCCGGGTGCCGCACTGCCATACTTACGTCACCGTAGGTTACGGAACCGTAGGAAGTGTGGTGCGGTCCTGCGGACCCGGCGCCTCTCTCCATCCACGACCCCACAGGGGACGCGTATGACCTCAAGCTCCGACGTGATCGAAGACCCTTCGCCGGCGCCCGACGGCTCCGGCACCCCCTCCTCCCACGCCTCCCCCACGGCGACCGCCACGCTGGGCGGTGAGCAGAAGCGTTCGATCGAGCAGGTCGCGCTGCTCGTCTTCATCGTCGTGCCGTTCCTGGCCCTGCTGGCGGCGGTGCCGCTGGCCTGGGGCTGGGGGGTGAGCTGGCTGGACCTGGGCCTGCTGGTCTTCTTCTACTACCTCGGGTGCCACGGCATCACCATCGGTTTCCACCGGTACTTCACGCATGGTTCCTTCAAGGCGAAACGGCCCCTGAGGATCGCGCTGGCGGTCATGGGGTCGATGGCGGTCGAGGGGCCGCTGGTGCGCTGGGTGGCGGACCACCGCAGGCACCACAAGTTCTCGGACGCGGAGGGCGACCCGCATTCGCCGTGGCGTTTCGGGGAGACGCTGCCGGCGCTGATGAAGGGCCTGTGGTGGGCGCACATCGCCTGGATGTTCGACGAGGAGCAGACGCCGCAGGACAAGTACGCGCCGGATCTGATCAAGGACCCGGCGCTGCGGGCGATCTCGCGGCAGTTCGTGCTGTGGACGGTGCTCTCGCTGGCGCTGCCGGCGGTGATCGGCGGGCTGGTGACGATGTCCTGGTGGGGCGCGTTCACCGGGTTCTTCTGGGGTTCGCTGGTGCGGGTGGCGCTGCTGCACCACGTCACCTGGTCGATCAACTCGATCTGTCACGCGGTGGGCAGGCGGCCGTTCAAGTCGCGTGACCGGTCCGGCAACGTGTGGTGGCTGGCGGTGCTGTCCTGCGGGGAGTCGTGGCACAACCTGCACCACGCCGACCCCACTTCGGCGCGGCACGGTGTGATGCGGGGCCAGCTGGACTCCTCGGCGCGGTTCATCCGCTGGTTCGAGATGCTCGGCTGGGCGTACGACGTGCGCTGGCCGTCACGCTCGCGTATCGATTCGCGCCGGAACACGGGCGGGGACGGCTCCCGGCGCCGGAAGGCGACCGCGGAAGCGGCATGATGGACGGTGTGCCGACCGACTCCAGCAGTACCCCGAGCAATGAGAAGCCGCGGCGAGTGCGTCGCACCCGGATGACCGGTGCGGAGCGTCGCCAGCAGTTGCTGGAGATCGGTCGCACCCTCTTCGCGGCGAAGGGGTTCGAGGGCACGTCGGTGGAGGAGATCGCGGCGAAGGCCGGGGTGTCCAAGCCGGTGGTGTACGAGCACTTCGGCGGCAAGGAGGGGCTGTACGCGGTGGTGGTCGACCGCGAGATGCGGCGGCTGCTGGACATGGTGACGAGTTCGCTCACGGCCGGTCATCCGCGGGAGCTGTGCGAGCAGGCGGCGTTCGCGCTCCTGGACTACATCGAGGAGTACACGGACGGGTTCCGCATCCTCGTGCGGGATTCGCCGATCCCCCAGTCCACGGGCTCCTTCGCCTCGCTCATCTCGGACATCGCCACTCAGGTGGAGGACATCCTGGGCCGGGAGTTCAAGAGCCGGGGTTTCGATCCGAAGCTGGCGCCGCTGTACGCGCAGGCGCTGGTGGGGATGGTCGCGCTGACCGGCCAGTGGTGGCTGGACGTGCGGCGGCCGAAGAAGGCGGAGGTGGCGGCGCACCTGGTGAACCTGGCGTGGCACGGGCTGGACGGCCTGGAGGCCAAGCCGCACCTGATAGGCCGCCGCAAGAGCTGACTGACGTACACGCGGCACACGCAGGGGCCCCGTCCGGCGGACGGGGCCCCTGCGTATGTGTCCGGGTCAGTGCTTGAAGACGTCCTTCGCCTTCTCCTTGGTCTGGCGGGCGTCGCCCTTGGCCTGCTCGGCGCGGCCTTCGGCCTCGAGCCGCTCGTTGCCCACGGCCCGTCCGGCCGCTTCCTTGACCTTGCCCTTGACCTGTTCCGTCTTCGCCTTGGACTTCTGCTCGCCTGCCACGGTGTCTCACTCCCAGTCAGGTTGGCCTCTCGTGCCTCTACGGGTGACCTACTTCGGGCATCCCAAACCATATGCATGAAGAGTAATGTTCTGTCATCATGTGCACATGACTGAGATTGCGATCAGCGCGGCCCGTGCCCAGCTCGGCGACCTGGTCCGGCGTGCAGCCCATGGCCGCGAGACCATCGCCCTCACCGACCACGGGCACGTGGCGGCGCTGCTCGTCTCGCCGCAGGTGATAGAGGATCTCGAGGACGCCTTGGCGGTGTCCGACTACCAGCGACGCAAGGCCGAGGGCACGCTGCCCCCCGGCATCCCCATGGCGGAGGTACGCAAGCGGCTGGGGCTCGAGCAGAAGTGACCTACGAGATCGGGTTCGAGCCGCACGCCCTGGACATGGCCGCCCGGTTCCTCCATGAGGACCCGAGCGGCCTTGCCCTGCTCCTCGACGGCATCGACGAACTGGCCCACGATCCCCGCCCGGCGGGATCGATCCCCTACGGGTTCCCCGACCTCCGCCGCCTCCGCATCGGCGACTACCGGGTCCTGTACGTCATCGACGACGCCGTGATCCGCGTTCTGGTCACCCACCTGGGCCGGACCCCGTGGCTCAGGCCCCCTTCCGTGCCACCGCGAACAGGCGGCGGAACGGCAGGACCGTGCCGTACGGGCGGGGCGGATAGGCCTGGCGGAGCAGGTCGCGGTAGTCGGTGACGAAGGCGTCGCGGGCCTCGGGGTCGTCGGCGAGGGCGGTGAGGACGGGGCGCAGGCCGGTGCCCCGGGCCCAGTCGAGGACGGGGTCCTCGCCCGTCAGGACGTGGTGGTACGTCGTCGTCCAGACGTCGGTCCCGCAGCCGAGGCGGGCGAGGTGGTCGAGGTAGACGCCGGGGGCGTGGACGGAGTCCCGGGGGCGGAGCACCGCGCCGAGGCGGCTCTTCCAGCGGGGGGTGCCGGCGAGGTCGCGCAGGAGGGCGTGCAGGGGCGCGTCGGTGTTGTGGGGGACCTGGAAGGCGAGGGTGCCGCCGGGGGCGAGGCCGGCCAGCCAGGCGGGGAAGGCGTCGAGGTGGCCGGGGACCCAGTGCAGGGCGGCGTTGGACACGATCAGGTCGTAGGTCTCGGTGGGCGTCCAGGTCGTGAGGTCGGCGTGGACGAAGTCGAGGTGGGCGCCGGCGTGCGCCCGGGCTTCGGCGAGCATCCGCGCGGAGTTGTCGTAGCCGGTGACGCGGGCGGTGGGCCAGCGGTCGGTGAGGAGGAGGGTGGCGTTGCCGGGGCCGCAGCCGAGGTCGGCGATGCGGGGCGGGGTGCCGGGCAGGTCGGGGACGCGGGCGAGGAGGTCGGCGAAGGGGCGGGCGCGGTGGCCGGCGTGACGCAGGTACTGGGCGGGGTCCCAGGCGGGGGAGGGCATGGGCGACTCCTCGGGGTGGGGGCTTCGTCGTTCGCGGTGGGTTCACCGTCCCGCCGATTTAGCTCGACGTCAAGAGACTTGACATCAAGAGACTTCACGTCGACACAACCACTACACTGATCGTCATGGAGGACGAGGTCGATCGGCTGGTCGCAGCGTGGCGCCGGGAGCGCCCGGACCTCGACGTGGAGCCGCTGGAAGTACTCAGCCGGGTGAGCAGACTGGCCCGGCACCTGGACCGCGCACGCCGTCTGGCGTTCTCCGAGCACCAGCTGGAGCCCTGGGAGTTCGACGTGCTGACCGCGCTCAGGCGCGCCGGGCCGCCGTACCAGCTGTCGCCGGGGCAGTTGCTGACCCAGACCCTGGTCACCTCGGGCACGATGACGAACCGTATCGACCGGCTGGCGAAGAAGGGCCTGGTCGAGCGGCTGCCCGATCCCAGCGACCGGCGCGGTGTGCTGGTGCGGCTCACGGACGGCGGCAAGGACCGCGCCGACCAGGCGCTGGCCGGCCTGCTCGAACAGGAGCGGGCGATCCTCGCCGAGCTGTCCCACGCCCAGCGCGCCGAACTGGCCGCGCTGCTACGCCAGCTGACCGCCCCGTTCGACAACATCCCCGGTTAGGGCCTGTCCCGGCTCCGCCGGTCCGACCCCCGCCCGCCGGGCGAGCGCGACCGCGGCGAGCGTGGAGTGCACGCCCAGTTTGCCGAGGACGTTCTGCATGTGGGTGCGCACGGTGTGCGGGGACAGGAACAGCCGCTCGGCGACCGCCTTGCGTCCCAGCCCGGCGACCATGCAGCGCAGCACCTCGCGCTCCCTCGGCGTGAGGGACTCCACGAGCCGCTCGCTCTCGGTACGGTGCTTGCGCGCGGCGGTCAGCTCCTTGAGCACGCCCGTGAGCAGGGCGGGCGGCAGGTGCGTCTCCTCCCGCAGCACCCCGCGCACGACGGTGAGCAGCCGCGACAGCGAGCAGTCCTTCGCCACCCAGCCGGACGCGCCGGCCTGGAGGGCGAGGGCCGCGCGGCGCGGGTCGTCCTTCTCGGCGAGGACGACGATCCTGACGTGCGGCTGGGCGGCGCGGACGCCGGCGACGAGGGAGAGCCCGTCGACCAGCCCGTCCTCCCCCACCTCCCGCACGGGCACGGCCGGCCGTACGCCGGGCGGGCGCCCGCCCAGGTCGGCGTCGACGAGCAGGACGTCGTAGCGGCGCCCCTCGGCGGCGGCGCGCTCCAGGCTGCGCAGGGCGGCCGGGCCGCTGCCGGCGGCGAAGACGTCGACGTCGGGCTCGGCCGCCAGGGCGGCGGCGAGCGACTCGGCGAAGATGCGGTGGTCGTCGACGACCAGAACTCGGATGCGAACCACGAAACCCCCCTCCCCCAGGCTCCTCCACGGAGCAGGGGATACCCCAGGCCCGGAGAACGACGACCGGCGCGGGTCCGACGCCCGGGAGGGGTGTGCGACCGCACGGCCGCCGCCGTGCAGAGACTGCTACCCCCACCGCGGGCGTCGTACCCGGCTGTCTCGCCCCCTGATCAGCACCGGCCCCCACCGGTGCTGTCGAACAGAGTAGGGCCGTGCGGGGAGAGCGGAAGGGGAATCGCGGAACTGGCCGTCCTGCGCGTTTATGGTGTGCCGCATGTTCCGTCTTGAGGCAGAAGTCGACAGATCCCGACGCGATCTGCTGCGCTCCCGGCTGCGCGACGCCGACACGGCGGCCTCTCCCGTCCTGCGCGCGCTGCGCGGCACCCCCGCCGAACGTGAGGCGCCGCTGCACGTGTGGGCGTCGGACGACACCGGCGCGCTGGCCGGCGGCCTGGTCGGCCACACCTGGACGACCTGGCTGCACGTCACCCACCTCTGGGTCGACGGGCGCCACCGCGGTGCCGGCCTGGGCACCCGCCTGCTCGCGGAGGCGGAACGGCTGGCCCGCGACGACCGCGGCTGCCTGCGCTCCCGCGTGGAGACCTGGGACTTCCAGGCCCCCCGCTTCTACCGCCGCCGGGGCTACGAGGTGGTCTGCGTGATCGAGGACTACCCACCGGGCGTCACGGAGTACACGCTGACGAAACGGCTGGGGTGAGCGTTCAGAGCGCGTCGAGCGCGTCGGCCGGGACCCGGTGCTCCGCGGACATCTCGGCCTGCCCGTCCACCGTAACCGGCGCGATCGTCGTGCGTCATCACGAAGAGTGAGCGACCCGCGCCCTCGGTGGGCGCGGGTCGCTCGGGGCTGCCGGGGGTCAGACCAGGCGGCGGGCGCCGGCCGAGGGGACCGCCTCGAAGATCCTCGGGGCCGTGAAGCCCGCCGCCGCGAAGGCCTCCTCGACCGCCTTGCCGATGGTGTCGACGTCGGCCGCCTCCGCGAGGACGATCGCGGAGCCGCCGAAGCCGCCGCCGGTCATGCGGGCGCCCAGGGCGCCGTTCGCCAGGGCGGTGTCGACGACGAGGTCCAGTTCGGGGCAGGAGATGCGGAAGTCGTCGCGCAGCGAGGCGTGGCCCTCGACCAGGAGCGGGCCGATCGCGCGGGTCTCGCCGGACTCCAGCAGCGACACCACGCGTTCCACCCGCTGGTCCTCGGTCACGACGTGCCGGACCAGCCGGCGGACCTCCTCCTCGTCCCCGAGCCGCTCCAGCGCCGCGTCCAGCTCGGCGTAGGGGATGTCGCGCAGGGCGTCGACGCCCAGCAGGGCGGCGCCCTTCTCGCAGCCGGCCCGGCGCTTGCCGTACTCGCCGTCGCTGTGGGCGTGCTTGACCTGGGTGTCGACGACGAGCAGGCGCATGCCCTCGGCGGCGAGGTCGAAGGGGATCTGCTTCTGCGACAGGTCGCGGGTGTCGAGGAACAGGGCGTGGCCGGTCTCGCAGCAGGCGGACGCGGTCTGGTCCATGATGCCGGTGGGGGCGCCGACGTAGACGTTCTCGGCGCGCTGGCACAGGCGGGCGAGCTGCCAGCCCGGCAGGCCCAGCTCGAACAGGTCGTTCAGGGCCAGGGCGACGACGACCTCCAGGGCCGCCGAGGAGGACAGGCCCGCGCCCGAGGGGACCGTGGAGGTGAGGTGGATGTCGGCGCCGGTGACCGGGTGCCCGGCCTCGCGCAGCGCCCACACCACGCCGGCCGGGTACGCCGTCCAGGAGCGGTCCGACTCGGGTGCGAGGTCGTCGAGGCGCAGTTCGGCGACGCCGCCCTCGACGTCCGCCGAGTGCAGGCGCAGACGGCCGTCCGTGCGGCGGGAGACCGCGGCGACCGCGGTGTGCGGCAGCGCGAAGGGCATCACGAAGCCGTCGTTGTAGTCGGTGTGCTCACCGATCAGGTTGACGCGGCCGGGGGCCGCCCACACGCCCTCGGGCGTGGTCCCGTACAGCTCGGCGAAGCCGGTGCTGACCTGCTGCTCTGCCCCCACTTACCGCTCCTTTGCGATCTTCTGCGTGAACTCCCACGCGTCGGCGACGATACCCGCGAGGTCCGCGCGGGACGGGTTCCAGCCGAGCCGCTCGCGGGCGGTGGCGGCGGAGGCGACCAGGACGGCGGGGTCGCCGCCCCGGCGCGGGGCCATGACCTCGGGGATCGGGTGGCCGGTGACCTGGCGGACGGTCTCGACGACCTCGCGGACGGAGAAGCCGTTGCCGTTGCCGAGGTTGCAGATGAGGTGCTCGCCGGGGGTGGCGGCCTCGACGGCGAGGAGGTGGGCCTCGGCCAGGTCGGCGACGTGGATGTAGTCGCGGATGCAGGTGCCGTCGGGGGTCGGGTAGTCGTCGCCGAAGACGGAGATCGCCTCGCGGCGGCCCTGCGCGACCTGGAGGACGAGCGGGATGAGGTGCGACTCGGGGTCGTGCCGCTCGCCCTGCGCGCCGTAGGCGCCGGCCACGTTGAAGTAGCGCAGTGACACCGCGCCCAGCCCGTGGGCGGCGGCCTCGCCGGTGATCATGTGGTCGACGGCGAGCTTGGACGCGCCGTACGGGGAGGTCGGCGCGGTCGGGTCGGTCTCGGTGATGGGGGTGCTGACGGGCTCGCCGTAGGTCGCGGCGGTGGAGGAGAAGACGAGCTTGCGCACGCCGGCCTCGCGCATGGCGCCGAGCAGGGCCATGGTGCCGCCGACGTTGTTCTCCCAGTACTTCTCGGGCTTCACGACGGACTCGCCGACCTGCGAGAACGCGGCGAAGTGGAGGACGGCGTCGAAGGAGGCGTCGAGCCACTTCCCGGCGTCGCGGATGTCGCCCTCGATGAAGGCGGCGCCCGCGGGGACGCCCTCGCGGAAGCCGGTGGACAGGTTGTCGAGGACGACGACCTCGTGTCCGGCTTCCAGCAGGTGCTGGGCGACCACGCTGCCGACGTATCCCGCGCCGCCCGTGACCAAGTACTTGCCGCTCATCAACTCGCTACCTCTCGCAGTCGCTTCGCCGCGTGCTCCGGCGGCACGTCGTTGATGAACACGTTCATGCCGGACTCGGAACCCGCGAGGAACTTCAGCTTGCCGGACGTACGGCGGATGGTGAAAAGCTCGAGGTGCAGCGCGAAGTCGTCGCGGTTGACGCCCTCGAACTCCTCCAGCGCGCCGAACGGGGCCTGGTGCCAGGCCGAGATGTAAGGCGTGAGGGGCTGGTCCTCCCCGAAGATCCGGTCGAAGCGCCTCAAGAGTTCCAGGTAGACCTGGGGGAACTCTGTGCGCGCGGCCTCGTCGAGGCCGAGCAGGTCGGGCACCCGCCGCTTGGGGTACAGGTGCACCTCGTACGGCCAGTGCGCGGCGTACGGCACGAAGGCGACCCAGTGTTCACCCTCCAGGACGACCCGCTCGCCGGCGAGCTCGCGCTCCAGGACGGCGTCGAAGAGGTTCTCGCCGCCGGTGGCCTCCTTGTGGGCGGCCACCTGGCGCAGCATCAGGGCGGTGCGGGGCGTGGTGAACGGGTAGGCGTAGATCTGCCCGTGCGGGTGACCCAGCGTCACACCGATCTCGGCACCGCGGTTCTCGAAGCAGAACACCTGTTCCACGGAGGGCAGATGCGACAGCTCGGACGTCCGGTCCGTCCACGCGTCCAGGACCAGTCGCGCCTGCTCCTCGGTGAGGTCGGCGAAGGAGGCGTTGTGGTCGGAGGTGAAGCAGACCACCTCGCAGCGCCCGGAATCGCCGGCCAGCGAGGGGAAACGGTTCTCGAAGACGACGGCGTCGTACGACGAGTCCGGGATCTCGCTCAGCCGGTCGCCCTGCGAGGGGCACAGGGGGCACTCGTCGGCCGGCGGGTGGTAGGTGCGCCCCTGGCGGTGCGAGGCGATCGCGACCGAGTCGCCGAGGAGCGGGTCCCGGCGTACCTCCGAAGTGGTGACCGTGGGATCCAGCGGACGCCGGTCCACCGCGTCGCGCACCGCGTCGTCCCGCAGGTCGTAGTAGATGAGCTCACGACCGTCGGCCAGGCGGGTCGAGGTCTTCTTCACCGCGGCTCTCCATCCGTACACCGAGCGAAGCGCGTCAGGCTTCACGTCGAGCGGGGCTCGCTTCCTGTCGAACAGAGCGAGCAGAACAAGCTTCCAACAGAACTAAACACATCAAACCACAATCCCCCACGAGAGTCACCACCACAACCAAACAAAGACCACCAAGCGAAGTGAGCAGTGCATGCGAACCCCCACGTATCTCGCGGCTGAGCTACGGCTTCCGACCAACTGGCTCGACTACACGATCATGGCGATCTACTTCGTGGTCGTCCTCGGCATCGGCTTCGCCGCGCGCCGCTCGGTGAAGACCAGTCTCGACTTCTTCCTCTCGGGCCGCTCGCTGCCCGCCTGGATCACCGGCCTCGCCTTCGTCTCGGCGAACCTGGCGGCCACGGAGATCCTCGGCATGGCCGCCAACAGCGCGCAGTACGGCGCGTACACCGTCCACTGGTACTGGATCGGCGCCATCCCCGCCATGGTCTTCCTCGGCCTGGTGATGATGCCCTTCTACTACGGCTCCAAGGTCCGCTCGGTCCCCGAGTTCCTGCTGCTGCGCTTCGACAAGGGCGCGCACCTGTTCAGCTCGGCCCTGTTCGCCTTCGCCGCCATCCTGATCTCGGGCGTGAACCTGTACGCCCTCGCGATCGTCGTCGAGGCGCTGCTGGGCTGGCCGCAGTGGGTGGCGATCGTGGTCGCGGGCTTCTTCGTGCTGGCGTACATCACGCTGGGCGGCCTGTCGTCGGCGATCTACAACGAGGTGCTCCAGTTCTTCGTGATCCTGGCGGCCCTGATCCCGCTGACGGTGCTGGGCCTGAAGAAGACCGGCGGCTGGGACGGCCTGACCGACTCGCTGACGGCGGCCAAGGGCGACAACTTCGTCAGCGCCTGGGGCGGCACCGGCATCGGCAGCGACAACCCGCTGGGCGCGAACTGGCTGACGATCGTCCTCGGCCTCGGCTTCGTGCTCTCCTTCGGCTACTGGACGACGAACTTCGCCGAGGTGCAGCGCGCCCTGTCCGCGAGGAACCTCTCCGCGGCCCAGCGCACCCCGCTGATCGCCGCCTTCCCGAAGATCTTCATCGTCTTCCTGGTGATGATCCCGGGCCTGGTGGCGGCGGTCCTGGTCCCGAAGATCGGCACGGCGGACTCCGACCTCCAGTACAACGACGCGATTCCCTACCTGATGGAACAGCTGCTGCCCAACGGCGTGCTGGGCATCGCGGTGACCGGTCTGCTGGCCGCGTTCATGGCGGGCATGGCGGCGAACGTGTCGTCCTTCAACACGGTGTTCACCAGCGACATCTGGGCGAAGTACGTGGTGCGGGGCCGCGAGGACGCCTACTACGTCCGCTTCGGCCGCCTGATCACGGCGATCGGCGTGGTGGCGTCGATCGGCACGGCGTTCCTGGCCTCGTCGTTCTCGAACATCATGAGCTACCTCCAGACGCTGTTCTCCTTCTTCAACGTGCCGATGTTCGTCGTCTTCATCGTCGGCATGTTCTGGAAGCGCGCCTCGAAGAAGTCCGGCTTCTGGGGCCTGCTCGCGGGCACCACGGCCGCGATGGTCAACTACTTCGTCCTCTACAAGCAGGACGTCATCGGCATCCCCACCGACCAGGGCGCCAACTTCGTCTCCGCCATCGCCGGCTTCGTCGCGGGCGCGGTGGTGATGGTGGCGGTGTCCCTGTTCACCGCCCCCAAGCCGGCCGAGGAACTCCAGGGCCTGGTCTACGGCACCGTCTCGCCCGGCATGGCCGAACCGGCCGCCGAGGGCGACGACGCCTGGTACCGGCGACCGGCGCTGCTGGGCTGGAGCGCGATCGTCCTCGCCGCCGCCTGTTACATCCCGTTCTCGTTCTGAGCCCGCCCGAGCCTGCTGACGCTGTTCGCGGGAGGATGGAAGAACCATGTCAGAGCAATTCGAACCGTCCGAGCGGGCGGAAGCGGAGGAGCGGCTGCGCAAGGCCGGCTACTCCGAGGCCGAAGTCCAGCGCGAGGTCTCCGAGCTGGAGCAGAAGTCGGCGACCGCCGCCCGCATCTTCGACCTGCGCCGCATCATCGGCGGCCTGTTCGTCCTCTACGGCGTCATCGTCACGATCGTCGGCATCACCGACGGCGACGCGGAGATCGACAAGGCCCAGGGCATCAACATCAACCTGTGGACGGGCCTGGGCATGCTGGCCCTGGGGATCTTCTTCCTGGTCTGGCTGAAGCTCCGCCCGTCGGTCCCGCCGGCCCAGCTGCCGACGGAGGCGCTGGAGCCGAAGGACTGAGGGGTCCTTCCGGGCGTGCGTACGGGGCCGGATTCCGCGTGAGGGGGCGGGGTCCGGTCCCGTACACGTGCGGCCGTGCGTGCGGCTGGTGGTGAGAGACGGTGACGGGCCTACTCGCCGGTGAAGAGGTCGGCGGCGGTGGTGGCGTGAACGGCACGCTGGGACCAGGTGGTCAGCTGGTCGAGGTCGGTGCAGGCCTGCACCCGCGCGCGGACGTCGTCGGGCACGTCGATGCCGCGCCAGCGCAGGATGTTCAGCGTCATTTCGGCGCGATCCTGAATTCGCCCCAGTTCCACGCCCTCTTCGCGTCCTTGGCCGCGTACCTCCTCGGCGAGCGGGTGTCGCCAGAAGTACTGCATCGTCGTCATCAGGTCCCTCCACATCTGCTGTGCCCGGGGTTCCGCCAGGCAGGAGTCGACGAACTGCACGAAGACCGCGGCGGTGTCCGCGTCGAGCGTCTTCAGGGCGGCCACCAGCGATTCCAGTATGCTCGCGACGTGCGGCCCCCGGCCGTGCGTCATCGCCGACAGCACCGCGAGCGCCGGGTCCCGCTCGGCCTGTGACGCCTGCGCGATCACCGGCACGTTGTCCGGGCCGAGCACGAACGGCCGCACCGTCAGCGACGGGCACCCCCGCACCCCGAGGTGGATCGGCTCGGCCGCCCACCGGGCCGTGGCACTGTTCTGCGTGACCACGATCAACACCGGCTCGCACCGGTACTTCTCGTACAGATAGCTCAGGTAGTACGGCCAACTGCCCCGCTTCCTCTCGTCCCGCTTCCCCTGCGACTCCACCACCAGCAGGTACGCCCCCTCATCCGTCTCCGCCCGCAACAGCGTGTCCACCCGCCGCTCGACGGGCTCGATCTCGGTGAGATCGACGTTCATCCCGGCGAAGTCGTACGGCTCGGGAAAGGGAACACCCAACACCTGTTGCAGGGCACGCGTGAGCAGCGCGGGATCCTTCTGGAAGATCCGGTGCATGGCCTCGTGCGACGAGCCGACCATCGGCTCTCCTCTCTGTGCGATCAGCTCAACGAGCTATGCCACCGGCACGTCACACCACACGAACTTGCCCCGGTGCCCGAAGCGGGACAGCGGGTGCCAGCCCCACACCTGCGCGCAGGCCCGGACGAGTGCGGTGCCGCGCCCGTTCTCGGCGTCCGCCAGGTCCGCCACCTCGCGCGGCGGGTCGGGCGGCTCCGGGTCGGCGTCCCACACACCGACCCGCAGGACACCGTCCGCCCAGCGGATGCGCAGCGCCGCCGGGCCCTTCGTGTGGAGCACGGCGTTGGAGACCAGCTCCGAGGCGATCAGCTCCGCGGTGTCCACCAGGTTGATCAGCCCGTGCACGGTCAGGATCAGACGGAGGGTGCGGCGGCAGACCGGGACGGCTCTGACGTCGTGGGGGACGTAGAGGGAGTACTCCCAGGTGTCGGGGGTGCTTTCGGGCATGCGTCAGCTCCAGGGGAGAAGCGGGTGGGTGAGGGTGCGGTGGCAGTGCCGCAGCCGCCCGGACAGGACGACGCGGTGCGCTTCCGCAGAGTGTTCAACGCGTCACCGAAGGTATTTCCTAACATTAGGAAGGCGCAAGCCGTTGCCCTATCCTGACCCTCGAACGAGGTACGTCAGCAGGGCAGTTGCAACGAGGAGACGCCGGTTGCCACCGAAGAGACACCTCACGGCCCGCAGGGTGCGATTGGGTGCCGAGCTGCGCAAACTCCGCGAGGCCGCGGGCATGAAGGCACGAGAAGCCGCCGCGCTACTGGGTGCTGACGCAGTCCAGATGAGCCAGATCGAGTCCGGCGTGGCGGGCGTGAGTGCAGAGCGTGTTCGCCGCCTGGCGGCCCACTATGCCTGTACGGACGAGGAATTGATCGAGGCTCTGGTGGCCATGGCGACCGACCGCACGCGCGGTTGGTGGGAGGAGTACCGGGGCGTCCTGCCGCCGGTGAACCTGGACCTGGCCGAGGCGGAGCACCATGCGACGCTGCTGCGTGAAGTCGTCATCACCTACGTTCCCGGGCTGCTCCAGACCCCGGAGTACGCCCGAGCCGTCTTCGGATACATGCGCCCTGAACTGCCCGACAGCGAGTTGACGCCGCGCGTGGAGCACCGCATGAAGCGGCGCGGTGTCATCGAGGGCGACGCGCCCACTCCGTACGAGGTGATCGTCCATGAGTTCGCCCTGCGCATCCGCGTCGCCGACCGCCAGGTGTCCCGTGCCCAATTCCTGCGGATCCTGGAGCAGACCGAGCAGGAGCACGTCACCGTGCGCGTCATCCCCATCGACCAGGACGGCTTCGGTGGCGCCGGCGCCTCGATGATGTACATGGACGGGCCGGTCCCCCAACTCGACACCGGGCTACGGGAGGGAGCGACCGGCACGGCGTTCATCGACGCGGAACCTCAACTGAAAATGCTTCGAACGCTTTTCCGTAAGGTGGAGAGGGCGACGCTCGACCCCTGCGCGTCCCGCGACTTCGTCCACCGCCTGTCGAAGGAACTGTGAGGCGTCCCATGGTTGAGGCACTGCACTGGCAGAAGTCGACGTACTCCGGCGGCGCCGAAGGCAACGCCTGCGTCGAACTCGCCGCCTCCCCCACCCACGTCCACCTCCGCGAGAGCGACACCCCCGCCACCGCCCTCACCACCAGCCCCGCCGCCCTCGCCCACCTCCTCGAAGGCATACGAGCTAACGCAGGCCACTAGGGTCTCTCCCGGCGGGCGGATCATGCCGGTTACTTACCGCACCCGATAAGGTCGGCGACGCTCGTCCAGTAACCGGAGTCCGAAGGAGTCGCCGAACATGTGGCCCGACCCGTGGGCGGTGGTCGACGAATGCGACCGGGTGCAGTGGGACTACTCGCCGCTCGAGCGCGTCGGCCCGCTGCGTTTCGGCATGAGCGTGCACGAGGCGACCGCCGCGATGGAGGCATACGGGTTCACCTCGGACACCGCCTCGGACATCGGCACGTTCGGCCCCTTCCGGCACCTGCGCACGAGATCTCGTGCAGCCGACACCCCGTTCCACCGCAATGCCGTCACGGCCTACTACGTCGGTCCGATGGGACTGACCTGCATCGCTGTCGACGCCCTGTCCGGTCCTCAGGTCACTTTCGACGGGATCCGGCTGGTAGGCAGGCCCCCTTCAGAACTCTCGGCCGAGCTCACCGCGTACCTGGAAAGGACCGGCAGGGACATCGAGATCACCACCGAAGGAGACATCGGCTCGCAGCAACTGGGGATGAATCCGCGCGCACAGCGGGCCGGCGACGTTCTGCTCACCCGGCTGGTTTTCGGCAGGCCCAACGACTGGGCCTGCACCATGCACGACTGCGTTCCAGCGGACGAATGGCACGTGCACTGAGTCAGCCCGCGCCTCCCACAGGGGTACCGGTCACCACTTGTGCCACAGTGGCATGCAACTTCGCACGGCAGGATGACTCTGTTGCGAGGGGGCCGACTTCCCCAAGGAGACACGGCTTGGCCAGGGGCAAGTTCTTCCCGTCATCCACCGTTTGGCGAAGGGCTGTGAGGCACCCAATGGACCACACCCCGCACTGGCAAAAGTCCACGTTCTCCGGCGGCGGCGAGGGAAACGACTGCGTCGAACTCGCCGCCTCCCGAGGAGCGATCCACCTTCGCGAGAGTGACACCCCTGCCACCGCACTCACCACCGACACCGTCGCCCTCGCCCACCTCCTCGAAGACATACGCAACGGCGCCCTGTGAAAGCGGTCTCGCGCGCACAACCCCGGGTGCGGTGCCCTGACTCGCCCGCCGCTCACATGGCGTCGTAGGCCTCTCGTGCCTTCTCGATCTGGGGCATGTACACCCGGGCCCACTCCAGGAGGACGTCGACGGGAGGGCGCATCGTCTTCCCCAGCGGAGTGATCCGGTACTCCACCGCGACCGGACGGGTGTTCACGACCTGGCGTTCGACGATGCCGTTGCGCTCCAGTCTGCGCAGGGTGGCGGTCAGCGACTTCTGGGTGACCGCGGGGATCGCGCGGCGCAGGTCGTTGAACCGGCAAGGTCTCTCGCACAGTTCGCCGAGCACGCTCAACGACCATTTGTCCAGCACCTGGTCGAGCAGTTCGCGGTGCGGCGCGGAGATGCTCAGCTCGTCGTCGTGAAAAGCAGCGGTATCGCTCATGAAACCTGGTCTCGTTGAAGTGTCCTGCATCTCCTAGATATCAAAGAGGTACCAGGTCCGTCACCTCACAAGGAGATCTCATGCCCGTCCAGCGTTTCACCCCCGAAGGCATGTTGCAGCCCACGCCCTACCACCACGTCGCCGTCGGCACGGGCAGCAAGCACGTCCACGTCAGTGGGCAGATCTCTGTTCTCGCGGACGGGACGCCCGTCGCCGTCGGAGATCTCTCCGGGCAGGTCGCGCAGGCGTTGCGGAACACCGCACGCGGTCTCGCCGGTGCCGGCGCGACGTTCGACGACGTGGTGCGGCTGACGGTCTACGTCACCCAGTGGGAGCCGGGGAAGATGGACGCTTTCATGGCCGGTCTCGAAAGCGTCGCGGACGAGATCGGGCTGTCGCTGCCCCTTCCCCCCTCGTCGCTCATCGGCGTCGACTGCCTCTTCGAGCCCGGCGTCCTGGTCGAGATCGAAGCCACCGCCCTCGTTGACTGACCGTTCGCATGAGCCCGCCCGTCCTCGGCGGATGAGCGTCCCGCGCTCTGCGGCGACAACAGCGTCCAGACGATCCCGGGTGGTCGGGTGGTCACCGTCGAGACTGAGCGGGTTGAACGGCCAAGGAGGTGGCCGCGCTCCTCGGCTCGAGTTCGGCGGAGAATCCGCTCTCAGGCGCCGTTCCGGCCCCGTGTCCGTGCCGGGTCACTGCCAGAAGATCTCTTCGACGATGATCTGCGGGTCCTCGACGCGCCGCACGAACGTGTACCTGAGCCAGCCGTGCCCATGGTCGAAGAAGAAGATGCGAGAACCTTTCGGATCGCTGGAGCGAACCGGCCGGACCTTCATGTCGTCGGGGAGGTGCGTGTCGGCGTCGATACCACGGAAGTAGGGATCGGTCGCGGTGACCATCTCCGCGCGCACCGCGTCGATCATCTTCCGCACGCGCTCCGGCAGCACATCGCGGGCCGTCTGGGCCTTGAGCGTCCAGTCCATCTGCCAGGGCGGGCCCATGAACCCCTCACCGGTCACTGGCCGGGCTCCAGCCGCTGCGCCTCGTAGCGGAGGTGGGAGACCTCTTCGAGGAGCTGCTTGGCTTCGGCGAGGTCGGTGGAATCGGCCGCACGGTGTTCGAGATCCGTCACCAGGGCATCGAGCCTCACGTCGCGGGCGATCGCGTACTCACCCCACCACCGGGCCATGAACGCGGGCACGGTGCTGATGTCGTACGCGTCCGCGACGGCCCACTTCCAGTGCTCGTCGAAGTCGGCGAGCAGCTGCGGGGCGTGCTGGGCGATGGCCTCGCGCAACGCCTTCGGAGTCCGCTCGGGCATGGGCGGGACGGCCGGTACGGGTTCTGCGGCATGGGCGGTCATGACCGGGGATCCTCCTTCGTGCTCCATCGTCGCACCGTACCTATGACCATAGCCCTGCCGTCGAACCCGTCGGGAAGCATGCGCGGACGTCCCCTCGAAGGAGTTGCTCGCGTCGCGCTTGTCCTGGGCGGCCACGTTCTACGGTGCCCCGCGCGGGGCCGGAGTTCCTACGGGAGCTCCGGCCCCGCCTCCGTGTCCCGGAGCCCCCGCTTCAGCGGGCCCGCGCGGTCCAGCAGGCCCGTCCGCGCCGCCAGTGCCGCCGCCTCCAGTCTCGATCCGACGTCCAGTTTCATCAGGACGCGCTGGACGTGGGTGCGGGCCGTCGAGGGGGCGATGCCCATGCCGGCGGCGATCAGGCGGGTGTCCTCGCCGTCGGCCACGCGGACCAGGACCTCCACCTCGCGGGGGGTCAGGAGCTGGAGGAGGCGCCGGCCCTCGTCGTCGGGCTGGGCCGCGGGGTTGAGCAGTTCGCCGAAGGCGGCCTGCAGGAGCTGGGGGGCCACCGCCGCCTCCCCCGACCGCGCCTTCATGATCGCCCGTTCCACTCCCTCGATGCGCTCGTCATGGCGTACGTAGCCGGAGGCGCCCGCGGCGAAGGCCGCCGCGATGCCGCGCGGGTTCGGCACCGGGCCCAGCACCAGGACGGCCACCTGGGGCCGCTCCCGCTTGATGCGGACGACCGGGTCGAAGAAGCCCGGCCCGTCCGGGGTCGCCGTGCCCAGCAGGCACACCTCGGGCGCCCGGGTGATCACCAGTTCCGCCGCGCCCGCGGCGGGCGCCGTCGCGGCGAGCACCCGGTGCCCCCGCAGTTTCAGCGCCGAGGCCAGCGCCTCGGCGAGCAGTCGGTGGTCGTCGACCACCATCAGCCGCACTCCCATCGAGCAACCCCACCCCCCAGTCCCCCCATGGATGCCCGCACGGGCACCCGGGCAAAGCCCGTACCGGCACACGTGCGGACGGGCACGCGCGGACAGCCGAAAGGTGCCCCCCGGCACCCCGTCGTCATGCCCCCGGAAGCTACACGCTTGTTCGACGCCGCGCTCCCCCTACCGGCGAGAAGGGCCCCGGATCGCCGAAGTTCCCCGCCCGCGGGGGCGGGGGGCGGTACGCGGACGGCCCCGCCCCCCTGAGCAGGGGCGGGGCCGTCACGGCGGTGGCGGGACGATCAGCCGGCCGCGCCGAACGCGAGCGCCAGGTACTCCTTGTCACCGGAGCTGTAGTCGTCCGCGTAGACCGCGGCCATGTACAGGTGGCCCTGCGCGTAGATGATCTCGGAGTGCTCGGGCAGCATGCTGCTCTCCGCGTCGCGCACCGCCTCCGTCGACGGGTTCTGGAGCAGCGTCGTCTGCTTGAACGTGCCGCCGTCGATGCTGACGATCTGGCCGCCCTCGTCGTACGGCGGACGCTTGTAGGCGATGACGTTCTCGCCGTCCGTGCGCAGCGGGGTCAGCACGTGGCCGTCGCCGGCGTCGGCGCGCTGGCCGGTCTGCTTGCCGGTGGTCAGGTCGAAGGCGACGACCTCGTTGGTCCGGCTGTACTCGCCGGTGCCGTCGTGCTCCTCCGTCGGCAGGTAGAGCCGGTTCGGGCCGACCGCGATGCCGGAGCACTTCTCCATCTCGGTGATGCCGTCGCAGCGGGCCGCGAACTGGTCGCCCGGCGCGGAGATCCTGGTCAGCAGCTTGCCGGTCTTGTTGTCGATGGAGAAGAAGTCGGAGATGCCGCTGCCGTCCTGGGCGCTGTCGCCGACGTCGGCGGCCACGACCAGCGGGTCGGTCGACACGACGGCCGCGTACTCGATGCCGGCCGCCATCTTGTACTCCGAGAGCACCTTCCCGGAGGCCGGGTCGATGGTCTGGATGTGCAGCTCGCGCGCGTCGTACTTGCCGCACTTGCGCACCGCGACCAGCTTCGCGCCGCCGCCGTAACCGGCGTCGTAGCAGGTGTCGGCCGCCTTGGGGGACCACAGCACCTTGCCGGTGGTGATGTCGAAGGCGCTTCCGCCCTCGGTGGCGCCCAGCGCGACGGTGTTCGCGCTGACGGTGACGTTGTCGAAGGTGACCGGGTAGTCGCCGACCGTCACGTTCTTGTGCCACAGCTGCTTGCCCGCGTTGAGGTCGATCGCGGCGACCTCGCTGCATCCGGCGGAGGAGTCCTTGGCGGGCATCTTCGGCTGGAAGACCACCGCGGTCTTCCCGTCCGCCGTGGTCTTGCGGCTGGCCGTGCACACCGGGCCGGGCAGCTTGATCGTCCAGAGCTTCGTGCCCTTGTCGGGGTCGTAGCCGACGATCTCGGCGACGCCCGACTTCACGTACGCCTTCTCGGTCAGCCAGGAGCCGCTCACGACGACGCTGTCGTCCTTGGCGACCGCGGGCGACGGGATCTGGAAGAGGACCTCGGAGGCCGGGTCGCCGGGCACCTTCTCCGTGCCGCCGGCCGACGTCGTGCCGCCGCTGCCGCCCTTGTCGTCACCACCGCCACCACCGCCGGTCGTACCGGCGGTGCTCGCGGTGTCGTCCTTCTTGCCGCCGGAGTTCGCGAACCAGACGCCACCGCCGATGATCAGCGCGATCGCGACGACGGCCGAGACGATGATCGCGACCTGGGCCTTGACCTTGCGGCCACCGCCGGCGGGGGCGGGCGGCGCCTGCATCGGCACGGTGGGCTGACCGGGGTGACCCGGGTAGGCCGGCTGGGTCGGGTAGGCGTGCGGAGCCGGGTAGCCCTGCGTGGCCGGCTGACCGGGCTGCCCCGGGTAGCCGTAGCCCGGCTGCTGACCGTACGGCGCCTGCTGACCGTACGGCGCCTGCTGGCCGTAGGGGGCCTGCGGGGCGTAGGGGGCGGGGGGCTGCTGGGCGTACGGGTTCGGCTGGCCCGGCTGAGCCGGCTGGCCGGGGTAGCCGTAGCCGGGGCCCGCCGGGGGCGGGGGCGGCTGGACGGGCGGGGCCGCCTGCGGATAGCCGTAACCGGGGCCGGCCGGGGGCTGGGGCGGTCCCGCGGGTGCCTGCGGGGGCCCGGCGGGATAGCCGTAACCGGCCTCGGCCTGCGGGGTCTTGCTGAGCTGCGGGCCCGCGGGCGGAGCCGCCGGTGCCGCGGGCGGCGGGGTCTGGGGTGCCGCGGAGGCAGGGGTTTCGGGGGCCGGGTGCTGGGGTGACTCCGGAGCCGGGGTCTGCGGGGCGGGCGTGCCGGAAGCGTCCTGCGGCGGGGGCGGGGGGTCCTGCGGCTGCGGTGCCCCGGGGGCCTCGGGGGTGCCCTGCGGGGGAGCCGCGTCCTGGGGCGGGGTGTCCTGCGGCGGGGTGTCCTGCGGCGGGGTGTCCTGGGGTGCGCCGGAGGTGCCCTGCTGCTGCGGGGGCTGGTCCTCGGGGGTGCCCTGGGGCGGCTGGTTCGGGGGCGGAGGCGGCGGCTGGGTCATGGTGTGGGTACCTCGGGATGACGCGGGCAGAGACGGGGACGGGAGTACGGGACCTCGCGGACGCGGGGTGGACGGGCGACGGCCAGAGGGCCGTGCGCTCCGGGCCGGACGGCCCGGGGTGGCGGCCCGGCCGGCCGGCCGTGGCGGACCGCCCCGGCCGGGTTCGCCCGCCTCACTTGCCGTAGGCGAGCATCAGCTTCTCCTTCGAGTCGTCGCTGCCCGCCAGCCGGGTGGAGGAGAGGTAGAAGCGGCCGGCCGCCCAGGCGAGGTCGCGGGAGAAGAAGCTGTCCTCCAGCTCGATCGTGCTCTCCGGCATCTGGAGCAGCGTCGACGGCGTGTGCGCGGCACCGGCGGTCGGGATCGACACGACCCGCCCGGCGGCGTCGTACGACGGCTCGACGTAGGCGACGAGGTTGCCGCCCTCGACGGTCACCGGCAGCATCGACTCGTCCGCCGGGGACTTCACGCGCCACTTCTCCTTGCCGGTGGCGAGGTCGATCGCGACGATCTCGTTGGCCCCGGTGGTCGCCTTGGTCGGCAGGTAGAGGGTGTTCGCGTCGGCGGCCGTGCCCTTGCAGCCGGTCAGGTTGCGCTGGAGGATCGCCCAGCCGCACTCGGGGGCGAAGTCCTCGTCGACGCCGACCTGCGAACGGAACGTGCCGTCCGGCTTGAGCGTCGAGATGTTCCAGGCGTTCTTGTCCTTGTTGGTGCTGTAGACGACGAGCGGGTCCAGGGAGTAGGCGCGGGCGACCGTCCAGCCCTTGTCGAACTTCTGGGTCCACTTGACCTTGCCGGTCGCCGGGTCCAGTTCCTGCAGCTCGTCGTGCTCGTCGGCGCCGGTCGCGTCGCAGGAGGCCACGGAGATCAGCTTGGCGCCGCCCGCGAACGCGGTCGGGAAGCAGGCGTCGCCGTACTTCTTCTTCTCCCAGAGCTTCTTGCCGGTGTTCACGTCGTACGCGGTGCCCGACTGCGAGCGGCCCACCATCAGCGTGTTGCCCGCGACGGACAGCTCGATGGTGATGGCGCTGTCGAACAGCGCGCCGTCGGGAACCGTCCCCGTCCAGCCCTTGGCGCCGGTGTCGAGGTCGATCTGCTGGAGCTGGTTGCACTTGGCGCGGTCGCTGGTGCCGTTCATGTACGCCACGACGATCTTGTCGGTCGCCGTCTTCCGCGGGGTGACCGCGCAGATCTTCTGCGGCAGGGCGATGGTGTCCCAGGCGGGCTTGCCGTCGCCGACGCCGTACCCGACGACCTCCTTGTAGGCGGCCTTCACCGCGGTCTTGGAGGTGATCCACATGCCGGGGGCGTCGGCGCCGGAGGCGGGCGCGTCGGGCGCCTCCTTGTACCAGAGCACCTTGGCCTCGCCGCTCTTGCGGTCGGCGTTGAAGTCCTCGGGGTCCTCGCCGCCGTCGCCGCTGCCGTCACCCGGGTTGACGGGGCTGTCGCTCGCCGACGGCTTGCCGTCGTCGCTCGGTCCGGCGACCGGCTTCTTCTCGCCGCCGCCGTCGTCACCGCCCGTGACCGCGAACACCGTCCCGCCGATCACCAGCAGCGCCGCCACCGCGGCGCCGACGGCCAGGGCGGGCTTGCCCTTGAAGGGGTTGCGGGAACCGGGCTGCGGGGTGCCGGGGGCGCCGGGGAACTGAGGCGGCGGGAAACCGTGGCCGGGCTGCTGCCCGTAGGGGCCGGCCGGCTGACCGTACGGCCCCGGCTGCGGCGGCTGCCCGTACGGTCCGGGCTGCGGCGGCTGCCCGTACGGTCCGGGCTGCGGCGGCTGCTGCCCGTACGGCCCCGGTGCGGCCGGTGCGCCGTAGGGGCCGGCCGGCTGACCGTACGGCCCCGGCTGCGGGGGCTGCTGCGGATAGCCGTAGCCGGGCTGCGGGGCCTGCGGCGGCTGGGCGGGCGGGCCCGGCGGGACCGGCATCTGCGGCGCGCCGAAGCCGCCCTGCGGCGGCTGGGGCGGCTGGTCCTGCGGTGCTCCGGAACCGCCCTGCGGCGGCTGCTGGTTGGGCGGCTGAGTCATCAGCGTCTCCCCCTCGCTCACTGATTTTTAGCCACGCCCTGAGGCTCGTGACGGGCCCGGACTCGTGCTCGGAAAGTCCCGGACGGCTCTTTCTATCACCCGGCACCGACGGTGAAGGGGCCCGCGTCCGCCGCTGTTCCCAAGGGCGGACCGGGCCGTGATGCCGCCGTTATGCGCCTTCACGCCCCCTTCACGCGGCGCGTGCGCCGCTACCGCGCGCCGGGTCGCGTGCCCGCGCCCGCCCCGCGCGTGCCCGCCGCCCGCCCGCGGAGCCCCCCGACTCCGCGGGGGCGTGTTTCGGTCATGCCGGTCGGTTCACGCGTTCCCTCATGCGTCCTCTCACGCGTCCTCGGCCAACTCCAGCCAGCGCATCTCGAGTTCCTCCCGCTCGCCGGCCAAGGAGCGCAGCTCGGCGTCCAGTTCGGCGACCTTCGCGAAGTCGGTGGCGTTGTCGGCGATCCGCGCGTGCAGCTTGGCCTCCTTCTCGGAGACCTTGTCCAACTGGCGCTCGATCTTCTGGAGTTCCTTCTTGGCGGCGCGCTGGTCGGCGGCGCTCCTCTCGGGCGCCGCCTTCTGCTGCGCGGCGGGCACGGCGGCGGCCGCGGCCTCCTCCATCCGCAGGCGGCGCTCCAGGTACTCGTCGATGCCGCGCGGGAGCATGCGCAGCGCGGAGTCGCCGAGGAGGGCGAAGACGCGGTCCGTGGTGCGCTCGACGAAGAAGCGGTCGTGGGAGATGACGATCATCGAGCCGGGCCAGCCGTCGAGGAGGTCCTCCAGCTGGGTGAGGGTCTCGATGTCGAGGTCGTTGGTGGGCTCGTCGAGGAAGAGGACGTTGGGCTCGTCCATCAGCAGCCGCAGGATCTGCAGGCGGCGGCGCTCACCGCCGGACAGGTCCCCGACCGGCGTCCACTGCTTCTCCTTGCCGAAGCCGAACGTCTCGCACAGCTGCCCGGCGGTCATCTCGCGGCCCTTGCCGAGGTCGACGCGCTCGCGCACCTGCTGGACGGCCTCCAGGACCCGCAGGTTCGGGTCGAGTTCGCCGACCTCCTGGGAGAGGTAGGCGAGCTTGACGGTGCGGCCGACGACGACCTTTCCGCCGGCCGGCTGGGCCTCGCCCCCGGTGCGGGCGGCGTCGGCCAGGGCGCGCAGCAGGGACGTCTTCCCGGCGCCGTTGACGCCGACCAGGCCGATGCGGTCGCCGGGGCCGAGCTGCCAGGTGACGTGCTGGAGCAGCACCTTGGGGCCCGCCTGGACGGTCACGTCCTCCAGCTCGAAGACGGTCCTGCCGAGCCGCGACGACGCGAACTTCATCAGCTCGCTGCTGTCCCGTGGCGGCGGCACGTCGGCGATCAGCTCGTTGGCGGCCTCGACCCGGAAGCGCGGCTTGGACGTCCGCGCGGGCGCGCCGCGCCGCAGCCAGGCCAGCTCCTTGCGGACCAGGTTCTGCCGCTTGACCTCCTCGGTCGCGGCGATCCGCTCGCGCTCGGCGCGCGCGAAGACGTAGTCGGAGTAGCCGCCCTCGTACTCGTGGACGGCGCCGCGCTGCACGTCCCACATGCGGGTGCAGACCTGGTCGAGGAACCAGCGGTCGTGGGTGACGCAGACGAGCGCGGAGCGGCGCTCGCGCAGGTGCCGGGCGAGCCAGGCGATGCCCTCGACGTCGAGGTGGTTGGTCGGCTCGTCGAGGACGATCAGGTCCTGCTCGTCGATCAGCAGCTTGGCGAGCGCGATGCGGCGCCGCTCGCCGCCGGAGAGCGGCCCGATGACGGTGTCCAGGCCCTGCGGGAAGCCGGGCAGGTCGAGCCCGCCGAACAGGCCCGTCAGGACGTCGCGGATCTTGGCGTTGCCGGCCCACTCGTGGTCGGCCATGTCCCGGATGACCTCGTGCCGCACGGTCGCGGCCGGGTCGAGGGAGTCGTGCTGGGTGAGGACGCCCAGGCGCAGCCCGCCGGAGTGGGTGACGCGCCCGGTGTCGGCCTCCTCCAGCTTGGCGAGCATGCGGATCAGGGTGGTCTTGCCGTCGCCGTTGCGGCCCACGACCCCGATCCGGTCCCCTTCGGAGACACCGAGCGAGACACCGTCGAGCAGCGCACGGGTGCCGTACACCTTGCTGACGTTCTCGACATTGACCAGGTTGACGGCCATTTTTCTCCTGCGCATGGGGGTCGGTCAGCCTTCTAGCCTAGGGCCTGCCGGGCCGGGGACGGGGCGCGAGGAGGCGGTCACTCTTTGTGATGACGTGATCGGGAGAGGGCCGCTACCGTGGAGGACGGGCAGCAGGATCCCGTCCATGGGAGGAACCATGACCGCCGAGTCCGTACAGCACCGCGTCCAGTGGCCGGTGCCGCCGCAGGACGGCTACACCGTGGACGACCTGTTCACGCTGCCCGATCTCCCGCCGCACACCGAACTGATCGACGGGAGCCTGGTTTTCGTGAGTCCGCAGCGTCGCTTCCACTTCCTTGTGATCGACCTCCTGGTCGACGGGCTGCGCAGTTCTCTTGGCCCCGGCTTCAGTGTCGAGCGGGAGATGACCGTCGTCCTGGACAAGCGCAACGGCCCCGAACCCGATGTCAGCGTGGTGCGAGCCGACGCGGTCACCGGGCTGGACCAGACCAGTTTTGAGGCCAAGGACGTGCTGCTCGCCGTGGAGGTCGTCTCACCGGACTCGGAATCTCGCGACCGCACGACCAAACCGCTCAAGTACGCCACCGCCGGAATTCCCCATTACTGGCGTGTCGAGCAGGACGGAACCACCGGCCGTCCTCTCGTCCACGTGTACGAGCTCGACCCGATGACACAGCGCTACGTGCACATGGGCGTACAGCGCGACCAGATCAAGGTCGACAAACCTGCCGCCATCGCCATCGAGTTGGTCAGGGCCGACGCCCGGTCCTGATCCCTCAGAGCACCGTCGCCCCCGGTGCCGGGCCCGACGCCGTGCGCACGCTCCGGCACGTGCCGGACGTCCGCAGCGCCTGCGCGATCCCCTCCGCCGCTTCCGCGTCCCGTGCCAGGAACGCGGTGGTGGGGCCCGAGCCCGAGACGAGGCTGGTGAGCGCGCCGGCCGCCTCCCCCGCGGCGAGCGTGTCCGCGAGTTCGGGGAAGAGGGAGAGGGCGGCGGGCTGGAGGTCGTTGGAGACGGTGGCCGCGAGCGCGTCCGCGTCCCCCTTCGCGAGGGCGTCGAGGAGGTCCCGCGAGGCGACCGGCTCGGGGATGTCGCGGCCCTCGGCGAGGCGGTCGAACTCGCGGAAGACGGCCGGGGTCGACAGTCCCCGTTCCGCCATCGCGAACACCCAGTGGAACGCGCCGCCGGTCTCCAGCGGGGCCAGCCTCTCGCCGCGGCCGGTGCCGAGGGCGGCCCCGCCCACCAGGCTGAACGGCACGTCGCTGCCCAGCTCGGCGCAGATCTCCAGCAGTTCGCCGCGGGAGGCGCCGGTGCCCCAGAGCGCGTCGCAGGCCAGGAGGGCGCCCGCGCCGTCCGCGCTGCCGCCCGCCATGCCGCCGGCGACGGGGATGTCCTTGGCGATGTGCAGGTGCACGTCCGGGGTACGGCCGTGGCGCTCGGCGAGGGCGATCGCCGCGCGCGCGGCGAGGTTGGTGCGGTCCAGCGGGACCTGGGCGGCGTCCGGGCCCTCGCAGGTGACGCGCAGCTCGTCGGCCGGGGTGACGGTGACCTCGTCGTACAGGCCGACCGCCAGGAAGACGTTCGCCAGGTCGTGGAAGCCGTCCGCGCGCGCGGCGCCGACCGCGAGCTGGACGTTGACCTTGGCGGGCACGCGGACGGTGACGCTCACGCCGCGTCCTCCTGCTTGTTCTCGGCGATCCGGGCGAACTCCTCGACCGTGAGGGACTCGCCGCGCGCCTGCGGGGACACCCCGGCGGCGACCAGGGCCGCCTCGGCGGCGGCCGCCGACCCGGCCCATCCGGCGAGCGCGGCCCGCAGGGTCTTGCGGCGCTGGGCGAAGGCCGCGTCGACGACGGCGAAGACGTCCTGCCGGGAGGCCGTGGTCGCGATCGGCTCCGCCCGTCGCACCAGCGAGACCAGCCCGCTGTCCACGTTCGGCGCCGGCCAGAAGACGTTGCGCCCGATGGCGCCGGCCCGCTTGACGTCGGCGTACCAGTTCGCCTTCACGGACGGGACGCCGTACACCTTCGAGCCGGGGCCGGCGGCGAGGCGGTCGGCGACCTCCGACTGGACCATGACGAGGGTCCGCTCGATGCTCGGGAAGGTCTCGAGCATGTGCAGGAGGACGGGCACCGCGACGTTGTACGGCAGGTTCGCCACCAGGGCGGTGGGGGCGGGGCCCGGCAGTTCGGTCACGTGCATGGCGTCGGAGTGCACCAGCGCGAAGCGGTCCGCGCGCCGCGGCATGCGGGCGGCGATCGTCGCGGGCAGGGCGCTCGCCAGGACGTCGTCGATCTCCACGGCCGTGACGCGGTCGGCGACCTCCAGCAGCGCGAGGGTGAGGGAGCCGAGGCCCGGACCCACCTCGACGACCACGTCCTCGGGGTGCACCTGCGCGGTGCGGACGATACGGCGGACCGTGTTCGCGTCGATCACGAAGTTCTGGCCGCGCTGCTTGGTGGGCCGCACGCCGAGGACTGTCGCGAGCTCGCGGATGTCGGCGGGGCCCAGGAGGGCGTCGGAGGTGGGGCTGGTCACGGGACAAGGGTACGGGGGCGCGGGGGGCGGGACCGCAGGTCCCCGGCCGGGGCTGCGGCGGGCCGCGCGTGCGCCGTGCCCGCGGGCGGCGGGCGGCCGCCGGACGGCGCGTGCCCGGCGGCGGTGGGTGAGGGGCGCGGGGCGCCGCCCGCCCGGGGTCAGTTCTCCAGGCGGGTGCCGCAGTGGGGCCAGGGGGCGGTGCCCCGGCGGATGTAGAGCTTCTTGGCCCGGAAGGTCTGTTCGGCGGCGGAGGCGTCCTGGGGGCGGCCGGTGCCACCGAGGCTGTGCCAGGTGTGGGCGTCGAACTGGTAGAGGCCCCCGTAGGTGCCGGACGGGTCCACGGCGTCGGCGCGGCCGCCCGACTCGCAGGCCGCGAGCGCCTGCCAGTCGAGGTGGTCGGCGCCCCGCACGGAGGCCGGCCGCGGCTTCGTGCCGACCTTGACCACCTGCGCGCGCGGCTCGCGCACGATCTCGGACCGGACGCGTCTCGGCCTCTGCCGGACGCCGTTGACGGTGCGCAGGGCGTAGGTGACCCGCAGCAGCCCCGGCCGGCCGGCCCGCTCCACGACCTCGGTGCCCCGGAACAGCGCGGGGTCCTCGGTGCGCCGTACCGGGAAGGGGATCGTTTCCTCCCGGACCTCCCTCGCCCCGGTGATCCGCAGGACGGTGATCGTCTGGCCGTCGCGCGGGAAGCTGCCGGGCGGGACGGACGTGGTGTCCTGGCCGCGCAGGGTGATGCCGGCCTCCTCGACGGCCTCGCCCACGGTCGCCGCGTTGGTGCGGACGGTGCGGGCGCGGCCGTCGGCCATGACCGTCACGGCGCGTTCGGTACGGACGTCCAGTGCCAGCCCCTCGCGTCCGATGCGCCGGGAGCGGGAGACGGAGAGGTGGGCGCCCTCCGCCCGCACGCCGAGCTGTCCGAGCGCCTCCTCCACGGTGTGCGCCGTCGTCCACACCTGGTGCCGCCGGCCGTCGAGCGTCAGCCGGACGGGGCGGCCGTGGCGCACGGCGATCTCGTCGCCGCTGTCGAGGGCCGTGCCGGGGGAGGGCGCCACCATGTCGTGCGCCCCGACCCGCACGCCCTCCTCCGCCAGCAGCTCGCCCACGTCGTCGGCGAAGGTGTGCAGGGTGCGCGGCTCGCCGTCGACGGTCAGCTCGATCGCCTTGTCCTCGGCGACGAAGGCGGTGGTGCCGCCCGCGAGGAAGGCGACGACCAGCGCCTGCGGCACCAGCGGGAGCAGGGGCAGCAGCCGGCGCATCGGGGAGTCCGCGCGCTCGGCGTCGCGCGTCCTGCGCCGGCGTGCGGCGCGCCCCGTGCCGGCACCGCCGGCACCGCCGGCACCGCCGGCGTACGGCGCTCCGTCCGCCGGGCGCGGCAGCACCGGCCCGGGTGACTGCGGCGACACCGCGGACATCGCAGGCACCGCGGGCACGGTCGACTCGTAGGCGGGCCGGTACGTGTCCTCGCGGGCCCCTGGCACCCCGGGGATGCGGGGGCTGTCGGGGATGCGGGGGGCGCGGGGGGTGCCCTGCTCCCGGGGGGCCGTGTACACCCCGTGGGCGAGGGTCTCGGCGTTGTGGACGTCGACGTACGTGCCGTCGGCGCCGTACGCGTTGCGTGGGTGGTGCACGTTGCTCACGCCGACACGCTCCAGGGGTCCTGGGGTCCGGAGGGGTCCGGATCGGGCCCCCAGAACCTAGCGGAGCGGCCGTCACTCTCCAAAGCGACGCGACTACCCAGGGTGGCGTTCGGTGCGGTGCCCGGTGGTGCCCGCGGGTCGGTAGCCGAAGGCGCGGGCCGTGTTGGCGGCCAGGGCGCCCGCCAGGGCGTCCTCGTCGATGCCGCGGACGGCCGCCATGGCGCGGACCGTGACCGGCACCAGGTAGGGGGCGTTGGGCCGCCCGCGGTAGGGCGCCGGGGTGAGGAAGGGCGCGTCGGTCTCGACGAGGACCAGCTCCAGCGGGGCGACGGCGAGGGCGTCGCGCAGGTGCTGGGCGTTCTTGAAGGTGACGTTGCCCGCGAAGGACATGAAGTAGCCTGCGCGGGCGCAGATCTCCGCCATCGCGGCGTCGCCGGAGTAGCAGTGGAAGACGGTGCGCTCGGGGGCGCCCTCCTCCTTCAGCACGCGCAGCACGTCCGCGTGGGCGTCGCGGTCGTGGATGACGAGGGCCTTGCCGTGCCGTTTGGCGATCTCGATGTGGGCGCGGAAGGAACGCTCCTGCGCGTCCTTGCCCTCGGGACCGGTGCGGAAGTAGTCCAGTCCGGTCTCGCCGACGCCCTTGACCTCGGGGAGCGCGGCGAGGCGGTCGATCTCGGCGAGCGCCTCGTCGAGCGCCCCGGCGCCGCCGGCCGCGCGCGCCCCCTGCCGCGACCACCCTCCCCCAGCCCCAGGGGGCTGGGAGGTGCCCCCAGGGTCCCCGTGGACGATGCGGGGCGCCTCGTTGGGGTGCAGGGCCACCGCCGCGTGGACGCTGTCGTACGCCGCCGCCGTCTCGGCCGCCCAGCGGGAGCCGGCGACGTCGCAGCCGACCTGGACGACCGTCGTCACGCCGACCGACGCGGCTTTCGCGAGGCCCTCCTCGACCGTGCCGGACTGCATGTCGAGGTGGGTGTGGGAGTCGGCGACCGGTACCCGCAGGGGGGCCGGGAGCGGCGGCGCCGCGTTCTTGTCGGCGTTCGAAGGCATGCCCCGATCCTACGGAAGGGGCGCACCCGGCCGTCGGCCGCCGACCGGCTCAGCTCGCCCGGCGCTGGAAGGGGTGCAGGAGGTCGGACAGGTGCCAGTGGTGGTGCCGGCCGGTTTCCCCGGCTCCCGCGGCCGCCGGAACCTCCACCGGGCCGGCCGCCGGCACCGGCCGGGGACGGGCGGCGCCGAGCACGGAGGAGACCTGGCCGGCCCGCATGATGCGCAGCAGGTGCCCGTCGCAGTTGCGGCAGGCGGGGCGGCTCAGCGGGGACGGCACGAGGCGTCCGTCCGCCACGTACCGGACGAACGCGTGGCCCTCCGCGTCCGTGTGGTGCTCGATCTCGTACGACTGTTCCCAGCCGTGCCCGCAGCGCATGCAGGCGAAGGAGTACGCCTCGTGCACGACGGGGACCGCCGCGCGCGGGCCGCCGCCCTGCCCGGTGATCCCGCCCTGCCCGGTGATCCCGCCGGTCCCGCTGGTCTCGCTCATGCAGGCTCCTCTGGTCCGCTGGACGCCGGGACGGATGCGTCCCTGCCGTCCAGTGGACCGCTCCGCCGGGGCGGGCGCAGCCGACCTGTCGAGTGTTGGGCCCGATTTGGGCGTTCCTTGCCGAAGCGGGACGGGGAGCGACTCGTGGGCTTTGCCGTCGGCGACACTTCTTTACCGCCCGGTGGGCATACCTCTCACCGGGCGGTGACGGGAGCTTTTCAGCCCGCGGCGTCCTCGGCCTCAGCCCGCGGCGTTCTTGGCCGCGACGACCGCGTCGAAGACCTCCCGCTTGGGCACCCCGGCCTCCGCGGCCACCGCCGCGATCGCCTCCTTGCGCCGCTCGCCGGCCTCCTCGCGCACCCGCACCCGCCGGACCAGTTCCGCCGCGTCGAGTTCGCCGGGGCCGCGCTCGGGCGCCCCGGTCACGACGACGGTGATCTCGCCGCGCACCCCCTCCGCCGCCCACTCCGCCAGCTCGCCGAGCGGGCCGCGCCGGACCTCCTCGTACGTCTTGGTCAGTTCGCGGCAGACGGCGGCGCGCCGGTCGGTGCCGAACACCTCGGCCATCGCGGCGAGGGTGTCGTCGAGCCGGTGCGGGGCCTCGAAGTACACGAGGGTGCGGCGCTCCTCGGCGACCTCGCGCAGCCGGGACAGCCGCTCCCCCGCCTTGCGCGGCAGGAAGCCCTCGAAGCAGAAGCGGTCGACGGGCAGGCCGGACAGCGCGAGCGCGGTGAGGACGGCGGACGGGCCGGGTACGGCGGTGACCCGGACGTCCTTCTCGACGGCCGCGGCGACCAGCCGGTAGCCGGGGTCGGAGACGGACGGCATGCCGGCGTCGGTGACGAGGAGGACGCGGGCGCCGCCGAGGAGGTGGTCGACCAGCTCGGGGGTGCGGGCGGACTCGTTGCCCTCGAAGTAGGAGACGACGCGCCCCTTGGGCGTCACGCCCAGCGCCTGCGTGAGCCGGCGCAGCCGGCGGGTGTCCTCGGCGGCGATGACGTCGGCGCCGGCCAACTCCTCCGCGAGCCGGGGCGGGGCGTCCGCGATGTCCCCGATGGGCGTGCCGGCAAGGACCAGGGTTCCGGGTGCGACTGTCACGTTTCCATCCTCGCAGGGGGAGAAGGTCCCTGTTCGACCGGCCGGGCCGGAGCGCCGGGAGCCCGGCGTGGCCGGACGAACAGGGCCCGTGCACGGGACTCCCACAGTCCCGTTCCCTACGATGGCGCGGTGACCAGTACCGCGTCCTCCACGGACTCCACGGACTACCGGCAGGACCAGGCACCGCAGGACCGGCGGCCGGGATGGCAGTCGCGGCTGCGCCGGTTCGGCTACGCGGCGGCGCCGGACGGCGACGTCCGGGAGCGGCTGGTGCCGCCGTTCGCCGAACCGAGCCCGCGGCTGTGGCAGGCGCTCGGGGTGCCGGCCGGGCTCGCCGACCGGATCACCCGCTGGTCGGGCTGGCTGGGCCCGCTGCTGGTCACGCTGGTGGCGGGCGTGCTGCGGTTCTGGAACCTGGGCACCCCGAGGAAGGTGATATTCGACGAGACGTACTACGCCAAGGACGCGTGGGCGCTCGTCCACCGCGGCTTCGAGGTCAACTGGGACAAGAACGCCAACGACGTCATCCTCAACAGCGGCGGCCACGTCACGATCCCGACGGACGCGGCGTACGTCGTGCATCCCCCGGTCGGCAAGTACGTCATCGGGCTGGGCGAACTGGTCTTCGGGTTCGATCCGTTCGGCTGGCGGTTCATGACGGCACTGCTGGGGACCCTGTCGGTCCTCCTGCTGTGCCGGATCGGGCGCCGCCTCTTCCGCTCCACGTTCCTGGGCTGTCTGGCGGGCGCGCTGATGGCGGTGGACGGACTGCACTTCGTGATGAGCCGCAACGCGCTGCTCGACGGGGTGCTGATGTTCTTCGTGCTGGCCACGTTCGGCTGCCTGGTGGCCGACCGGGACCGGACGCGCGCGCGGCTGGCCGCCGCGTTGCCGCCGGACGCGGACGGCCGCCGCCGCCCCGACGCGCACGTCGCCGAGACCACCCGCCTGGGCCTGCGCCCGTGGCGCTGGGCGGCGGGCGTGATGCTGGGGCTGGCGATCGGCACGAAGTGGAACGGCCTGTACATCATGGTCGCGTTCTGCCTGATGACGGTGTTGTGGGACGTCGCCGCGCGCCGGGTGGCCGGTGCCCGGCACCCGTACCGGGTGGTGCTGAGGCGGGACACGGGCCTGGCGTTCCTGGCGACCGTGCCGGTGGCGCTGGTCACCTACCTGGTGTCGTGGACGGGCTGGATCCTCTCCTCGGACAGCGGCTCGGGCGGCTACTACCGCAACTGGGCGGCGACGGACGGCAAGGGCGGCAGCTGGACCTGGCTGTTCCCGGACTGGCTGCGCAGCCTGTGGCACTACGAGCACGAGGTGTACGAGTTCCACACCCACCTCACCTCGCCGCACACCTACCAGTCGAACCCGTGGAGCTGGCTGGTCCTGGGCCGTCCGGTGTCGTACTTCTACGAGTCCCCGGCGCCCGGCACGGACGGCTGTCCGGTGGACGCGGGCGGGAAGTGCGCGCGCGAGGTGCTGGCGATCGGCACGCCGATGCTGTGGTGGGCGGCCTGTTTCGCGGTGCTGTTCGTGCTGTGGCGCTGGTTCTTCCGCCGCGACTGGCGGGCGGGCGCGATCGCGTGCGGCATCGCCGCCGGGTACCTCCCGTGGTTCCTGTACCAGGAACGCACGATCTTCCTCTTCTACGCCGTCGTCTTCCTGCCGTTCCTGTGCCTGGCGGTGGCGATGATGACCGGGGCCCTCGTCGGCCGGCCGGGATCGAGCGACACCCGGCGGGTGGTGGGCGCGACGGGCGCGGGCGTTCTGGTACTGCTGATCGCGTGGAACTTCATCTACTTCTGGCCCCTGTACACCGGCACCGCCATCCCGATCAGCGACTGGCGTTCACGTATGTGGTTGGACACCTGGGTCTAACGATTGCGACAACTCCCGTGCCGTAGAACCCTCTTCCGCTTACTGTGAGCCCTGGGGGAGCTTTCTGAACGCGTTCAGAAGGGTCTGACGGGTCAACGGGGAGGACGACCATGCACAAGGGGGCCAAGGCGGCGATCGTCGGATCGGTGTTCGCCGTCATGGTGGGCGGGGCCGGGTACGGCGCCTTCAACATCGTGAACGCGCTGGACGGGGACGGCGGCGCACCGGGGGCGAGCGGGCCGGCGCCCGCGCGGACCGGGCCGCCGAGCACCGCCGAGGTGAAGGAGACCAGCGCCGCGTTCTTCGCGGCCTGGGAGAAGGGGGAGGCGGCGAGCGCGGCGGCGCTCACCGACAACGCCGAGAAGGCGCGGCCGCTGCTCGCCTCCTACGGCCAGAGCGCGCGCATCACCGGGGTGAGGATCACGCCGGGCGTGCCGGCCGGGCGCAGCGTGCCGTTCACGGTGAAGGCCACGGTGTCGTACGGGGGGAAGTCCAAGCCGCTCGCCTACGGCAGCCGGCTGACCGTCGTGCGCGGGGTGACCACCGGCAGGGCGCTGGTGGACTGGCAGCCGTCGGTCGTGCACCCCCAGCTCAGGGACATGGACGACACGCTGGTCACGGGCGAGTCGGCGGCGCCGCCGATCGAGGCCGTGGACCGCGACGGCAAGGTGCTGACGAAGGAGAAGTACCCCTCGCTCGGGCCGATGCTGAACGAACTGCGCGCCAAGTACGGCGACAAGGCGGGCGGCACGGCCGGTGTCGAACTGGCGATCCACCACGCCGCCCCGGACTCCGCGGACACGCCGCTGCTGACCCTGGCCGAGGGCAGGGCGGGCCGGCTGCCCACCACACTCAGGGCGAGCGCGCAGGCGGCCGCCGAGCAGGCGGTCCTGAAGTACCCCGAGTCGTCGGTGGTGGCCGTCCAGCCGAGCAGCGGTGAGGTGCTGGCGGTCGCCAACAACCGCGACGACGGCTGGAACGCGGCCTTCCTGGGGCAGGTGGCGCCCGGTTCCACCATGAAGATCGTCAGCGCGGCCACCCTCATCGACAACGGCATCACCACCGCGACCGGCCCGGCGCCCTGCCCGTCCGAGGCGACCTGGCAGAGCCAGACCTTCCACAACATCAAGAACATGCCCCCGGACGAGGACGCGACCCTCTCCGAGAGCTTCGCGCGCTCCTGCAACACCGCCTTCGTGAAGTACGCGGACGAGGTGAAGGTGGACTCCCTGGCCGACGAGGCCAGGAACCGTTTCGGGATCGGCCTCGACTGGAGGACCGGCATCCCCTCCTTCGACGGCTCCGTCCCGGCCTCCGGCGGCCCGGACACCGCGGCCGACATGATCGGCCAGGGCCAGGTCCAGATGAACCCGCTGACCATGGCGTCGGTGACGGCGACCGCGATGACGGGCGCCTTCCGGCAGCCGGTGATCGTGCCGCGGAGCCTCGACGGCCGCGAACTCGCCCAGGCGCGCGGGCTGCCGGCCGGCACCGTGGAGCAACTGCGCGCCATGATGAACCGCACCGCGACCAGTGGCACGGCGGCCGACGTGATGTCCGGCCTGGGCCGCCGGATCGGCGCGAAGACGGGTTCGGCGGAGGTCGACGGCAGGGCGAGCTCCGACAGCTGGTTCACCGGCTACCGGAACGACGTCGCCGCCGCGGCGATGGTCCAGGACGGCGGTCACGGCACCGACGCGGCCGGCCCGATCGTGGCGGCCGTACTGCGGTCGGGCGCCTGAGGACACCCGTACGGCGTGGGTGACGTCACCCTGCGGGCGGGGACTCCAGGGTCTTTCGTGGGGATCAGGCCGGATCAGGGAGCGGGGTCCGGTGGCGTTCACCGCAAGGCGGAGGAGGGCTCCATGGCGGAGCCCTGGCAACCGACGACAACGCGACGGGGGACGGTGCCGGGGCCCGCGAGCCCGGCATGATCCCCACGAGAGGCCCTAGGCTGGGCGCCGTCGTCGGTGCGGTGGGGGGACTCGCACCGCCGGTGGGACGACTCGCCCGGCGGGGAGGGTCCGGTGGGGACAGTGGGGCGAGGCGGCCCCCCGTAGAGCACGGAGGATCGCGGGCTGTGGGCAAGAGAAGGCGCGTCGCCGAACGAGGGAACAAGCGGCCGGCCGTGGTCGGCGGCGTGATCGCCGTCGTCGTCGCGGGCGCGGGCCTCGGCGGCTACGCGCTGTACGGCGGCGGTGGAGCGGCGGCCCAGGACGGTTCGGCGGCGGCGCGGAAACCGGCGGTCCGGACCGGTCCGCTGTCGGCGACCGAGGTCACCACCGCCGCCCGGGCGTTCCTGACGGCCTGGCAGCAGGGCAAGGTCGCCGAGGCCGCCGCGGCCACCGACGATCCGGCGGCCGCCGGCGCCCTGCTCACCGGCTGGACCAAGGACGCCCGCGTCACCGGCGCCACCCTCACGGCCGCACCGCGCGCGGGCGCCAAGGTCCCCTTCGCCGTGAAGGGCACCGTCACCTTCGGCAAGGCGAGCAAGCCGGTGGCGTACGACAGCGCGCTGACCGTGGTGCGGCGGGCGAAGGACGGCAAGCCGCTCGTCGGCTGGCACGCGTCCGTGGTCCACCCCGACCTGGCCGACGGGGACACCCTGGTGACCGGTGAGGCCGGCGATCCGCCGGTCAAGGCGCTCGACCGCGACGGCGGTGAGCTGACCGCGAAGAAGTACCCGTCCCTGGGCACCGTCCTGGACGGGCTGCGCGAGAAGTACGGCAAGAAGGCCGGCGGCACCGCGGGGGTCGAGCTGCGGGTGGTCCGCGGCAAGGCGTCGAAGGCGAAGAAGGCCTCCGACAAGACGCTGCTGGAGCTGAGCGAGGGCACCCCCGGCACCGTGCGGACGACACTGAGCCCGTCCCTCCAGGCCGCCGCGGAGAAGCAGGTCGCGAGCGCCGCGCGGGCGTCGGTCGTGGTGACCCGCGCCTCCACCGGCGAGATCCTGGCCGTGGCCAACAGCAACCCGAACTTCAACACCGCGTTCCAGGGCTCGCTGGCGCCCGGCTCCACCATGAAGGTCATCACCTCCTCGCTGCTCATCGAGAAGGACCTGGCGTCGGCGAACAAGGCGCATCCGTGCCCGAAGTACTTCAGCTACGGCGGCTGGAAGTTCCAGAACGACGACAAGTTCGAGATCAAGGGCGGCACCTTCAAGGCGAGCTTCGCGCGCTCCTGCAACACGGCCTTCATCAGCCAGGCGGGCAAGCTCGACGACGACAGCCTGACCAAGCAGGCCCAGCAGGTCTTCGGCCTGTCGTCGAACAACTGGGCGATCGGCGTGCCGACCTTCGACGGCGCGGTGCCGGTCCAGTCGGCGGCCCAGAAGGCGGCGGAGCTGATCGGCCAGGGCGGGGTGCGGATGAACCCGCTGAACATGGCGTCGGTGGCGGCCACGGTGAAGTCGGGCACCTTCCACCAGCCGTACCTGGTCGCCCCGTCGGTCGACGGCCGCAGCCTGGCCAAGGCCCCGCGGACGATGTCCGCGGACACGCTGTCGCAGTTGCGGGAGCTGATGAACTACACGGCCGCGCACGGCACGGCGGCCGAACCGATGGCGGGGCTCGGTCCGGACTACGGCGCCAAGACGGGTTCCGCCGAGGTCGACGGGCAGAAGCAGCCCAACGGCTGGTTCACGGCCTACCGGGGCGACCTCGCGGCGGCGGGCGTGGTGCAGCAGGGCGGTCACGGCAGCGAGTCGGCGGGACCGATCGTGGCGGCGCTGCTGAGGGCGGGAGCCTAGGACGGACGGACCGGACGGGCCGCAGAAGCCGGACGCGCCGGGCCGTGCGAGCCGGGACGCGCACGCCGGGCGAACCGGCGCGGGCGGCTAGCGGGTCAGTTGCCGGCCCGCCGGGCTCGTCGCCGTGTAGGTGCGGCGCAGGAAGCGCAGCAGCGCCTTGGACTCGAACTGCACGACCGAGACGCCCTGCGCGGAGTGGAACTCGACGATGGCCTGGACGCGTCCGCAGGGCCAGACGCGGACCTCCCCGGTGCCGGCCGGGGCGCGCAGCCCCTGTTCCAGCAGGGTGCGGGCGATGCTCCACTCACGGCCGCCGGGGAGTCCGACCCGCACGGTGCGCGGGTCCTCGTCGGGGTCGTAGTGAAGGGCGACGGGAACGGCGCTCCGTTCCTCCTCCGCCAGGTCCGCGTCCGTGACGATGTGGGCTCGCGCGTACTGCTCGACTACAGACATCTGCCGCCCTCTCACTCTGCGTGACCTGTGCGGAATCTGTGCGTCCACCCCTTCTCCAATGTCGCACATTTTCCGGGCCCCGCCCGCCGGGGCGGGCGCATCTCACCTGTGCGATACACGAACGTCGTCGCGCGTCCCACAACAGGACTCCCTCGCTCTTGCAACCTATTCGCATTAAGCCACTATCATCGAACGGTGCACGTACCCGACGGATTCATCAACGCCCCGACCTCCGCCGTGACCGGAGTCGTCGCCGCGGGCGCCATCGCCGTGAGCCTGCGAGGGGCGCGCCGCGAACTCGACGAACGCACGGCACCGCTGGCCGGCCTGGTGGCCGCCTTCATCTTCGCCGTACAGATGCTCAACTTCCCCGTCGCGGCCGGAACAAGCGGCCATCTGCTCGGCGGTGCCCTCGCGGCGATACTCGTGGGCCCCTTCACCGGGGTCCTGTGCGTGTCCGTCGTCCTGCTGATGCAGGGCATCCTCTTCGCCGACGGCGGCCTGACCGCGCTCGGCGTGAACATCACCGACATGGCGGTCGTGACGACGGTGGTGGCCTACGCCGTCTTCCGCGCACTGCTGAAGATCCTGCCGCGCGGCCGCCGCTCCGTCACCGTCGCCTCCTTCGCCGCCGCGCTGCTGTCCGTACCGGCGGCGGCCCTCTCCTTCACGCTGATGTACGCGGTCGGCGGCACCACCGACGTGGCGATCGGCAAGGTGGCCACCGCGATGGTCGGCGTGCACGTGCTGATCGGCGTCGGCGAGGCCGCGATCACCGCGCTGACGGTCGGCGCCGTCATCGCCGTACGGCCGGATCTCGTGTACGGGGCGCGCGGGCTGCGGCAGCGGCTCCAGTTGCGGGTGCACGGCGAGCTCGTGGACGTGCCCGCCGCCGAGGGGGCGCGCGCGGCGCCCGTCGCGGCGCGCGCCTCCCGCCGCACGCTGTGGGTGACCGGCCTGGTCACCTCCCTCGTCCTCGCCGGCTTCGTCAGCTTCTACGCCTCCTCGGATCCGGACGGCCTGGAGAAGGTCGCCGCCGACAAGGGCATCGACGACAGGGCCGAGGAGCACGCCGCCGCGGACTCCCCGCTCGCCGACTACGGCGTCGAGGACGTCGACGACGCCCGGCTGTCCGGCGGGCTCGCGGGCGTCATCGGCGTCGGCGCGACCGTCGTGGCGGGCAGCACCGTGTTCTGGGCGGTACGCCGCCGGCGCGGCTCCGACGCGTCCCCGACCGCCGTCGAGAACGTCTGACATGGGCGCCGGGCACGCCCACCGGCTCTACCGGCACGGACACTCGCCGGTGCACTCCCTGCCGCCGCACACCAAGCTCGCCGCCACGTTCGCGTTCGTCGTGGTGGTGGTGTCGACACCGCGCGAGGCGCTGTGGGCGTTCGGCCTGTACGCCGTGCTGCTCGGCGTCGTCGCGTTCCGGGCGCGCGTCCCGGCCGGCTTCCTGCTGAAACGGCTGCTGATCGAGGTGCCGTTCGTCGCGTTCGCCGTGCTGATGCCGTTCGTGGCCGAGGGCGAGCGGGTGGACGTCCTGGGGCTGTCCCTCAGCGTCGACGGGCTGTGGGGCGCCTGGAACGTGCTCGCCAAGGGCACCCTCGGCGTGGCCGCCTCGGTCCTGCTGGCCTCCACCACCGAACTGCGCGAACTCCTCCTCGGCCTCCAGCGCCTGAAGCTGCCGCCGCTGCTCGTGCAGATCGCCTCCTTCATGATCCGCTACGGCGACGTCATCACGGACGAGATGCGGCGCATGCGGATCGCGCGGGAGTCACGCGGCTTCGAGGCGAGCGGCCTCCGGCACTGGGGCGTCCTCGCGAAGTCCGCGGGCGCCCTGTTCATCCGCTCCTACGAACGCGGGGAGCGCGTGCACCTGGCCATGGTCAGCCGGGGGTACGCCGGCGCCATGCCGGTGATCGACGAGGTGACCGCCTCGCGCGCGCAGTGGTCGTACGCGCTGACCCTGCCGCTGGCCGCCCTCGTCGTCTGCGTGCTGGGATGGACCCTGTGACTGCTTCCCTCGAGGTCTCGGGCCTCGCCTTCGCCTACCCCGACGGCCACCAGGCCCTGTTCGGCGTGGACTTCTCGATCGCGCGCGGGGAGCGGGTGGCGCTGCTCGGGCCGAACGGCGCCGGCAAGACCACCCTCGTGCTGCACCTCAACGGCATCCTGACCGGCGGCGCCGGCACGGTGACGGTCGCCGGACTGCCCGTCGGCAAGCGGCACATGGCGCAGATCCGGCGCAAGGTCGGCATCGTCTTCCAGGACCCCGACGACCAGCTGTTCATGCCGACCGTGCGGGAGGACGTGGCGTTCGGGCCCGCGGCGGCCGGACTGAAGGGCGCGGAGCTGGAGGAGCGCGTGGACCGGGCGCTCGCGCGGGTCGGCATGGCCGACTTCAAGGAGCGTCCGCCGCACCACCTGTCCTTCGGGCAGCGCCGCCGGGTCGCCGTCGCGACCGTGCTGGCGATGGAGCCGGAGATCCTCGTCCTGGACGAGCCGTCCTCCAACCTCGACCCCGCCTCCCGCCGCGAACTCGCCGACATCCTGCGCTCCCTGGACGTCACCGTCCTGATGGTCACGCACGACCTGCCGTACGCCCTGGAGCTGTGCCCGCGCTCCCTGATCCTCAGCGAGGGCGTGATCGCGGCGGACGGTCGCACGGGCGAACTGCTCGCCGACGACGCGCTGATGCGGGCGCACCGTCTGGAGCTGCCGTTCGGATTCGACCCGCGGTCCGTGACAATGGGGGCGTGACGAACGCGCGCGTGACCCGTCAGGACCGTGACGTCGAGGGCTCGCTGTCGCTGGACGAGCAGCTGTGCTTCGCGCTCTACGCGGCCCAGCGGGCGGTGACGGCCGCCTACCGGCCGATCCTGGACGACCTCGGTCTCACCTACCCGCAGTACCTGGTGCTGCTGGTGCTGTGGGAGCGCGGCGAGACCACGGTCAAGGAGCTGGCGGCGGCCCTGCGGCTCGACTACGGCACGGTGTCGCCGCTGCTGAAGCGGCTGGAGGCGGCCGGGCTCGTGCACCGGGAACGCTCGGCGCGCGACGAACGCTCGGTGCTCGTCGCCTGCACCGGGCGCGGGGAGGCGCTGAAGGAGCGCGCGGAGCGGGTGCCCGGCGCACTGCTCGCGTCGACCGGCCTCGGCGCGGCGGAGGTCGCGCGGTTGCGCGAGGAGCTGTGGGGGCTCGTGGAGAAGGCTCGGGGAGCGGCGGAGCGGGGCCGCTGAGCCCGCACGGCGAGACCGCCGAGCCGTGCACTGAAACCGCCGAGCCCGCCGAGCCGCGCCCGAGACCGCCGAGCCCGTTCGCCGAGACCGCCGAGGCTCCGGCGTGAGGCCGCCAGGCTCCCGGGACGAGGCCTCTTACCTGCGGTTACCGCCCCCTCGGCCGAGCGCCTCGCCACCGGCAGGTACCTTGTGCACGATGTAATTGGGCACAACTCCGGGAGGTCCCGCAGTGACCGAAGGCGCCGCCGTCGACGCCGTCCATGGCGTCGACGCGATCGACACCCGTCCGACGAAGATCATGTACGTCGCCGAGGCGACCGCCCACGGCGGCCGGGACGGCTATGTGACCAGTCAGGACGGCCGGATCGACCTGAAGGTGGCCATGCCGCCGGAGCTGGGCGGCGACGGCAACGGCACCAATCCCGAACAGCTCTTCGCGGCCGGCTACAGCTCCTGCTTCCACAACGCGCTGATCCTGGTCGGCAACCGGGCGGGATACGACCTCACCGGCTCCACCGTCGCCGCGAAGGTCGGCATCGGCCCCAACCGGACCCACGGCTACGGCCTCGCGGTCGCCCTCAGCGTCTCGCTGCCCGTGCTCGACGCGGGCCTCGCCGCCGAGCTGGTCGACGCGGCGCACCAGGTGTGCCCGTACTCGAACGCGACCCGCGGCAACATCGACGTAACGATTCTGCTGGGCTGACCGGACACCGGAATCGCGGGCCCGGCGAGGGCGTTGTCCCCTCGGTCGCAGGTGAACCGAGAGGACGTACGGACGTGGATGTGCACGGCACGGTGACCGCCGGCTTCGAGCCGGTCGGGGAGGCCTTCGCCCGCAACTTCGACACGCTCGGGGAGCGGGGCGCGGCCGTCGCCGTCTACCGGGACGGGCACAAGGTCGTCGACCTGTGGGGCGGCAGCCGCGACGTCGACGGCGGGGCGCCCTGGGAGCGGGGCACCGCGCAGATCGTGCGCTCCGCGACGAAGGGTGTCGCCGCCGCCGTCCTGCTGATGCTGTGGCAGCGCGGGGAGCTGGACCTGGACGCGCCGGTGGGGGCGTACTGGCCGGAGTACAAGGCGGCCGGCAAGGACCGGACCCTCGTGCGGGACGTGCTCGCGCACCGCGCCGGGGTGCCCGTGCTGGACCGGCCGCTGACGCCGGCCGAGGCCGCCGACCCCGATCTCGGCGCCGCGGCGGTCGCCGCGCAGGCACCGGCGTGGGAGCCGGGGACGGACCACGGCTACCACGCGCAGACCTACAGCTGGCTGACCGGCGAGCTGGTGCGACGGGTCACCGGGCGGACGATCGGCGCCTGGATCGCCGAGGAGATCGCCGCACCGGCCGGGGCCGAGCTGTGGCTCGGTCTGCCGGAGCGCGAGCGGGCGCGCGTGGGACGCGTGGGGCAGACCGAGGCGCCCTCGCCGACGGGTGCGCTGCGCACGCGCCCCAAGCGCGCGGTCGCCGACGCCTACGCCGACCCCGGCTCGCTCACCCGCCGCGCCTTCGCCGCGATCACCCCGCTGCCCGACGAGAACGACCCCGCCTACCGGGCGGCGGTCCTGCCCGCCTCCAACGGCATCGCCACGGCGGACGGCCTGGCCCGCTTCTACGCGTCGCTGATCGGCGCGGCCGACGGCGGCCGCCGCCTCCTCGCCCCGCAGACGACGGACGCGGCCCGCGGTGAGCGGTCGGCCGGGCCGGACCGGGTGCTCGTCGTGAACACCCGCTTCGGCCTCGGCTACATGCTGCACGGCGCCGCGTCGCCGCTGCTGTCCCCCACCTCCTTCGGCCACCCCGGCCGCGGCGGCCCCCTCGGCTTCGCCGACCCGGAGTCGGGCATCGCCTTCGGTTACGTCACCAACGGCTTCCGGTCGAGCGTGACGGCGGACCCGCGGGCGCAGGCACTCGTACGGGCCGTGCGGGCGGCCACCAAGACCGCCTGACCGGACCTTCTCCCGTACGCGCTCACACGTGGATGGGGTGCGAGGTCCTCCCCGACGCGCCGTCGATCTCCCCGTGGGCCTTCGTGAGCAGTTGCATGGCGATCTCGTTCAGCGCACGGGCGCCGGCGATCTCCTCGCCCACCCGCGGCTGGTTGGGGTCGACCCGGTGGCGGCTGGCCTGCCCGTGGGCCCGCACCTCGGACCCGTCGGGCAACCTGACCAGCGCGACCGCGCGCGTGTGCTGGTCGTCCTCCTCGAACTCCAGCTCGACGTGCCATCCGACTGTGGTGTGCATCATGACGATCACCTCCGGAACACCTGCTTCCAGGGTGCTCCTCGACGCGCCCGCGCGCACCCACTCGGGTCACGGCAGCAGGCTCGGGCAGTCGTCCGGTACGTCGATGCCGAAGTCCTCGGCGAGCACCTTGCGCACCTCCGCGTCCCGGGTCAGTTCGCGCTCGGTGACCGTGCCGTCGGCGCGGGTCTCGGTGAGGACGGCGCCGTCGAGGAGGAGGTGGCGGTCCGGGGTGACGCGCTGGGCGTAGGGGCGGCGGCTGAAGGGCGAGCGGGGGTTGGTCGCGATGTGCCAGTTGACGACCTCGAAGTCGGGGTGCTCGAACGGCTCCACGGTGAAGGCGTACTGGGCCCGCCAGGGGGTCCGGTCCTCCTCCGCGACGCGCGTCTCCAGCACCCACAGCTCCAGGGGCCCGCGGTGCGGGGCGTGCACCAGGCGGTGGCGGCGGCCCACGGCGCGGAACTCGGTGTCCGGCGTCAGCGGGACGGGCTCCAGGAGCGCGCCGGGGGCGCCGAAACCGACGTCGGCGAGGTACGGCCCCGTCCCGCCGGGGACCTCGACGAGCAACGCCAGGTGGGTGCGCGGGCGGTCCTCGAACCGTTCGGCGCCGACGACCACGCGGGCGGCGAGCCGTGTCACCCCGAAGCCGAGCGCCTCCAGGACGCCCGCGAACAGGGTGTTGTGCTCGTAGCAGTAGCCGCCGCGCCGGCTGCTGACGAGCTTGGCGATCAGGTCGGCGGGGGCGAGGGAAGGGGCCGAGCCGCGGACCGGGTCCAGGTTCTCGAAGGGGATGGCGCGGGCGTGCGCCAGGTGTACGCCCTTCAGCGTGGCCACGTCGGCACGCCGGGCGCCGCTCCAGCCGACGCGGCGGAAGTAGGCGTCGAGGTCGTCGGGGGTGAACTGAGCTCTGTCGGGCATGACTTCACCGTAGTCACCGCCGCCCCGGCCCGCCTCGGACCGGGGCGGGAGCGGACCTGGTCCTTTGGTCCCGGGTCACGGGGACACCGCCTTTGACCCCGGGTCGCGGGTCGCGGATCGCGGGGAGGCCGGTGATCCGGCCCGGCCGGAAACATCGTTGCGGCCGGCCGGGGGCGGCCGCTGGCGTCGCCCGGGTGACTGCCGGGTCGGCCATGGGCCACGCACGAGTGAGGCGCCCGGCCCCGGCGTGAGCACCAGGCGGGCCAGGGGCCCGCCGTCCCGTCTCCGCGTCCTTCCTCCCCGCCCTCCCCGCGAGGGCACCACCGTGGACACCGAGACCGGAGACCTTCCCTCACCATGCCCGTTCAGTCACCGCTTCCTCAGCTCGACCACCTCGCCGTGCACGCCCGTGACCGGCAGCTCTCGGCCGAGTTCCTCGCCGCGATCCTGGGCCTTCCGGTCGGCGCGCCCTTCGGCCCGTTCCTGCCGGTCGACCTCGGCAACGGCGTCACCCTCGACTTCTACGAGAAGCGCGACGAGCCGATCCAGTCCCAGCACTACGCGTTCCTCGTGGCGGAGGAGCAGTTCGACGCGATGATCGCCCGCCTGGACGCCGTCGGCGTCACGTACTACGCCGACCCCCGGCACACCGAACCCGGCCGTACCAACGGCCTGTTCGGCGGCCGGGGCGCGTACTTCGCCGACCCGGACGGCCACAACCTGGAGATCATGACGCGGCCGTACGCACGGCCGTAGCGGACGGAACGGCTCCGCTCGCCGTCGCCCTCACCCCGTGTGCAGCATCAGGCCGATGCCCACCACGAGGAGGACGGCGGCGGCGATGCGCGGGGCGCCGAAGCGTTCCTTGAAGAAGACCGCGCCGATCGCCGCCCCGACGATGATCGACGACTCGCGCAGGGCGGAGATCGGGGCCAGTGCGGCGCGCGTCTGGGCCCACAGGACGAGGGCGTACGCGGTGACCGAGAGGGCCGCGCCGAGGAGGCCGAGGGCCGCGTGGGGGCGGAGGAGGGCGAGGGTTGCGCCGCGTCGGCGGAGGAGGACGTACAGGGGCAGGACCGTGCCCTGGACGGCCATCAGCCAGGCGATGTAGCCGAGGGAGGACCCGGACGCGCGGACGCCGAGGCCGTCGACGACCGTGTACGCGGCGATGGTCAGGCCGGTCGCCAGCGCCGCGCCGATCGCCGCCCAGTCGGGGCGCCGCCCGCGCAGGCCCCACAGGGCGACGCCGGTGAGGCCCGCGCAGGACACGGCGATCCCGGCGGCGGCCCAGCCGTCGGGCACCTCGTGCGCGAACACGGCGGCCAGGACCGTCACGACGAGAGGCGCCGAGCCGCGCGCGATCGGATACGCCTGCCCGAAGTCGCCGAGCCGGAACGAGCGCATCAGCAGTGCGTAGTAGGCGATGTGGATCACGGCCGAGACCAGCAGGTACGGCCACGCCGCCGCCGCGGGGAACGCCGCGAACGGCGCCGTCGCGAGGCCGATGAGCAACCCGCCGCCCGAGATGAGGGTGAAGCCGGTGAGCTTGTCGGTGATCCGGTGGGCGATCGCGTTCCAGCTCGCGTGGGTGACCGCGGCGAGCAGGACCGCCGAGGTGACCAGTGGCGTCACGCGGTGCGCTCGCGCACGTCAGGACGGCGCGCCCGCCCCTGGAAGAGGGGGTCGGGCGCGCCGCCGGTGAGGGTGTGTCAGTGACGGTCGCCGCGGTCGTGGCGGTCACCGCGGTCGTGGCGGTCGCCACCGTGGTGACGGTCGTAGCGGTCACCGCGGTCGTAGCGGTCACCGCGGTCGTAGCGGTCGTCGCCGTGGTGGCGGCCGCCCCACGACTCGGCGTCGACGAAGCGGTTGCGGTCGTTGCGCAGGGTGGCCGTGTCGGCGCGGTTGTCCCACACCTCGCGGCGGCGGTCCTGGAACAGGTCGGTGCGGGTGTCGCGGCCCTGGCCGGTGTGGATCCTGACGGTGGCGCGGGGGGCCAGGCGGTAGTCGTCGAAGGTGTAGACGCGGCCGTCCCGGTTCGACAGCCTCCACCCGTCCAGGTTGATCGCGTGGCGGGTGGTGTTGGTGAGCTCGATCCACTCCCTGTTCAGGGAACGGTTGGAGCGGTCGTCACGGCCGCCGGGCGCGTCGTACTGGACGTCGCTGATCTCCACCTTCGGCCGCTCGTCGCGCGAGTGGTCGGCGGCGGACGCCGGCAGTGCCACGGCACCGACCACGGCGGCGGCCACGAGGCCGGCGGCGGCGAGACGACGGGCGGAAACAACGGAAGCAGACACAAGGTCTCCTAGTTTTGTGCGAGTTGCGACCACATCGGCCGCAGAACCCACACTTGACCACCACACATCCCGCAAGCAGCCGATTGACGCCTCACGTTACGAATCGTCCATATTCCGGTGACAGTAACGTTCTATGTCCATCTATGCCTTGAAGGCGCGGGGCCGTTGCCAGATCTGCCCTGCGGGCCCTCCCGGTGATCGGGCGTCACCCGAAAGTGGGTCACAACGGGCAGGGCGAACAAAAGGCCGGTGCGGGCGCCCCGTCCCCACGGAGCCCGCACCGGCCTTCTCCCCACCGCGCCCGCTCAACGCGGCGTCATGCGCGGACCAGCTCCCGGTCCTTGTCGGGGTCCGGGTCCGCGTCGCGGGAGTCGAGGGCCTTGAGTCCCTCGCCCTCGACGTCCACGTCGGGCAGGGCCCGGTCCAGCCACCTCGGCAGCCACCAGGCCTTCTCCCCGAGCAGGGGAAGCCCTCCGACAGCAGGTCGCAGGCCCGGCGCTGCGTGGTGGGCGTGGGCTGCGAGCCGTCGTCGGGAAGGCCCAGTTCGAGCTGGGTGGCCGGGACGGCGACCGCCCCGAGGCCGACCACACCGAGCAGCAGGACGGCGGCCGGGCGGCGGACGACGAAGCTCGCCCAGCGGGTGCCGAGGCCGGGCCCGGCAGGGGCCGCCGGCCGGGACGCCGCCGCCTTCTCCGCCCGGCCGGCCCGTGCGGTCCGTCCGGTGCCGCGCCGCTCGCGCTTCTCGCCCGCCGGGCGGATCCTGCGGCCCGAGAAGCCGAGCAGCGCCGGGATCATGGTGAGGGCGATGAGGACGGCGACGACGACCGTGCCCGCGGCGGAGCGGTGGCGTCAGGAGGTGGTGGCCGCGGGGGCGGTCGGGGAACGGCGACCGCGGGGACGGTCAGGGAACGGCGACCGCGGGGACGGTCAGGGGGTAGCGGGGATACCGAGGGCGGGAAGGACCACGGCGTCGATGTACGAGATGAGGAAGGCCTGCGTGGGCGGCTGGTCGTCGAGCAGGGCCCGGGTGGCGAAGCCGCCGATCATCATGTGGAGGAGGAACTCCAGCGCGGGGCGGTCCGCACGGACCTCGCCCCGGTCGACGGCCCGCTGGATCACCTGGTGGAAGCCCGCCATCTCGGGCTCGACGAGCTGAGCCCGGAACGCCCTGCGCAGGTCGGCGCTGTTGTGCATCGCCATGGCGATGCCCCGCATGAGCGCCGAGTTCTGCTCGATGGTGCAGTCGTCCTCGAGCAGGATCAGCGCGTGCAGATCGCCCCGGAGCGAGCCGGTGTCGATCCCCTCGCCGTGATCCGGCTTGTTGTGCTTGATGGCCTTCATGACCAGATCGGCCTTGCCGCCCCACTGTCGGTAGAGCGTGGCCTTGCTGGACCGGGTGCGGGCGGCGACGGCGTCCATGGTCAGGGCGTCGTAGCCGACCTCTCGGAGCAGGTCGAGCACGGCCGCGTACAGCTCGGCCTCGCGCTCGGGCGTGATGCGACTGCGACGCGCCGTCGCGACCTCAGTCATGCCACTCACCTTCCGGCTCCGGTACGGACTCGTCCCGTACATCCCGTACACCAAGAAGATACCCTGCGCCTCTTCGAAACGAAACGGTTTCGTACGTGCCCTGGCTCACGTCCGTCAAGAACCCATGAGTTGCCCGGCCCCCGGTGCCGGAAAAGCATGGGAGCGTGACCTACTTGCGCCTGCCGCACCTCAGCGGTGACCAGCTGTGCTTCGTGGCCGAGGACGACCTCTGGCTGGCCCCGCTCGACGGACCCGGCCGCGCCTGGCGGCTCACCGCCGACCGCACCAAGGCCGGCCACCCCCGCTTCTCGCCCGACGGCGGCCAGGTCGCCTACACGAGCTGGCGCAGCCTCGTGCCCGAGATCCACCTGGTCCCCGTGGACGGCGGTCCCGGACGGCGGCTGACGTACTGGGGCAGCCCCGACACCCGCGTCTGCGGCTGGACGCCGGACGGCGAGATCCTCGCCGTCGGCTCCCACGGCGAACCCTTCTCCTACTTCACCTGGGCCTACAAGGTCTCCCCCGACGGCTCCCCCGGCCGCAAACTCCCCTGGGGTCCGGTCACCGACCTCCAGAGCGCCGACCTCGACGGCGAACGCCGCACCCTCCTCCTCACCGGCACCCCGCCGCACGAGCCGGCCTCCTGGAAGCGGTACCGGGGCGGCGCCACGGGCCGGCTCTGGCTGCACGGACAGCGGCTGCTCGCCGACCTGGGGGGCCACCTCGCCGCCCCCATGCTCGTCGGCAGCCGGGTCGCCTTCCTCTCCGACCACGAGGGCGTCGGCAACCTCTACTCCTGCGCCCACGACGGCTCCGACCTGCGACGGCACACCGACCACGACGCCTTCTACGCCCGCAACGCCGCCAGCGACGGCACCCGCGTGGTCTACCAGTGCGCCGGGGACCTCTGGATCGTCGACGACCTGTCCCCGGACTCAGCGCCGCGCCGGATCGACGTACGGCTCGGCGGGCCGCGGACCGGACAGCGGCGCTACCCGATCCCGGCCGCGCAGCACGTGGACGGGATCTCGGTCGACGAGACCGGGCGGGCGAGCGCGGTCGTCGTGCGCGGCAGCCTGTACTGGCTCACCCACCGCGACGGACCCGCGCGGACCATCACCGACCCGCCCGGGGCACGGATCCGGCTCCCCGAGATGCTCGGCCCGGGCGGGCAGGTCGCCTACGTGACGGACGCGGAGGGCGAGGACGCCGTCGAGATCGCCTACCTGCCGCGCGCGAGCGGCGACCGCGCGCCGCGGCGACTGGCCTCCGGCGGCCTCGGCCGGGTGCTGGAGATGGTCTCCGACCCGGCGGGCGGACGACTGGCGATCGCCTCGCACGACGGCCGCCTGCTGCTGGTGACGGTGCCCGACGAGGCGGCGGACGCGGGCGGGACGGGGGAGCCTCCGGGCGGCGGCGAGGCGGGCGAGGCCGGGGCGGCAGAGGAGGCAGAGGAGGCAGACAGCTCAGGCGGCTCCGGCGGCGAGGTCGTGGAGTTGATCCGGTCGGTCAACGGGCCGGTGCGCGATCTCGCGTTCTCTCCCGACGGGGGCTGGCTGACCTGGTCGCATCCGGGGATCGGGCGGTCGCTGCGGCAGATCAAGATGGGCCGGATCTGCGGACCGGACAGGGGCGACGCACTGGTCGTCGACGTGACGAACGGGCGCTTCGAGGACGAGAACCCGGTCTTCACGCGCGACGGCCGCTATCTCGCCTTCCTCTCCTGGCGCGGCTTCGACCCGGTGTACGACGTCCACACCGGCGACCTGTCCTTCCCGCTCGGCTGCCGCCCCTACCTGGTGCCGCTGAACTCCGCGACCCCGTCCCCCTTCGCCCTCACCCCCGAGGGACGGCCGGCCGCCGGCGGGCTCGACCCGGCCGAGGACGAGGGCGGCGACGGCACGGTGAGCGTCGAGGTCGAGGGGCTGGCGAGCCGGGTGACCCCGTTCCCGGTGCCCGCCTCCAAGTACTCGGCGCTGTTCCCGGTCGCGGGCGGCGGTCTGGTCTGGCTGCGCTGGCCGATCTCCGGGGCGCTCGGCGAGACCTTCGCCAACCCCGACGACACCAGCGGCCGGCCCACCCTGGAGCACTTCCACCTCGGCAAGGCGAAGAGGTCCGAACTCGTCGGGCACCTCGACTGGTTCGCGGTCAGCGGCGACGGCAGCCGGCTGGTCGTCGTCGACGAGGGCGAACTGCGCGCGGTGCCCGCCACCGAGTCCGGCGACCTCGACTCCACGGTCTGGATCGACCTGCGCCGCATCCTCCACGAGGTCGACCCGGGCGCCGAGTGGCGGCAGGCCTACGCGGAGGCGGGCCGGCTCATCCGCGCCTACTTCTGGGACCCGGGGATGTGCGGCATCGACTGGGACGCGATCCTCGACCAGTACCGGCCCCTGGTCGAACGGGTCGCCTCCCCCGACGAGTTCGCCGACCTGCTCCGGGAGGTCCTCGGCGAACTCGGCACCTCCCACGCCTACGTCACCGCCGCCCGCCGCAACGAGGGCCCCGCGCACTACCAGCGCCGGCAGGGGCTCCTCGGCGCCGACCTCGTCTGCCGGGAGGGCCGTTGGACGGTCAAGCGGATCCTGCCGGGCGACTCCTCCGACTCCAGGGCGCGGTCACCGCTGGCCGGGACCGGCATCCGCGAGGGCGCGGTGCTCACCCATGTCGACGGACGGCCGGTGGATCCGGTCACCGGCCCCTTCCCGCTGCTGGCGGGAGCGGGCGGTACGACGGTGGAGCTGACGTTCACCCCCGCCGAGGGCGAGAGGGGGCGGACCCGGCGGGTCGCCGTCGTCCCCCTCGTCGACGAACGGCCGCTGCGCTACCAGGACTGGGTCGCCAAACGGCGCGAGGTCGTAAGGGAGTTGAGCGGCGGGCGGTGCGGCTATCTACACATCCCCGACATGGGCGGCTCCGGCTGGGCGCAGTTCAACCGCGACCTGCGGATGGAGGTGTCCCGGCCCGCACTGATCGTGGACGTCCGCGGCAACGCGGGCGGGCACATCAGCGAACTCGTGGTGGAGAAGCTGACCCGCACCATCCTCGGCTGGGACCTCACCCGCGACGCCCAGCCCGTGTCGTACGCCACCGACGCACCCCGCGGCCCCGTGGTCGCCCTCGCCGACGAGGCGACCTCCTCCGACGGCGACATGATCACGGCCGCGTTCAAGCTGCTGAGACTCGGGCCGGTGGTGGGGCAGCGGACGTGGGGCGGGGTGGTCGGCATGACCGGACGGCACCGGCTCGGCGACGGGTCGGTCATCACCGTGCCGATGAACGCGGCGTGGTTCGACGCCTACGGGTGGTCGGTGGAGAACCACGGCGTCGCCCCCGACCTGGAGGCGCTGCGGACCCCGCTGGACTGGGCGGAGGGGCGGTACGCACAGCTCGACGACGCGGTGTCGCTGGCGCTGGCCCTGCTGGAGACGGAGCCGCCGGCGTCCCCGCCGAGCCTCGCCGACGCCCCCGACCGGTCCCGTCCGCGGCTGCCCCCGCGGGACTTGTGAACAGTGGAGGCTGCGTCGTCGGGCGCGGCCGGGTGCCGGAGCCGCATGCCGGTACAACCCCGCGCCCCTCAAGCGGGCTGCAGTGCAGCTCGCTTGAGGGGCGCGGGGAACTGCGCGACCGACCTCCACCGGCCCGCACCCGACGACGCACCCCCGGTGGACGGCAAACGCGGGGCGCCCCCCTTCACGGAGGGCACCCCTGTGCGCTCAAGCCCAGCGGCAGCGTTACCGCATCGCCTCGGGGTCGAAGTCCGCGTCGTAGCGGTCCTCTTCGTCACGGACCGTGCGCTGCGGGTCCTGACCGCGCTCGTGCCCGCGCTCGTGCTCGCGCTCACCACGCTGACGGCCGCGCTCCGTGGCCCGTTCCTTCGTCTCGTCCATCTTCTGCTTGGCCTTGTCCTGCCACTGCTCGGCCTGGTCCTGGAACTTGTCCTTCATACCCATGTGGGTTCACTCCCGTATGAGGGTGAGGGGGATCGGCCCTTGGTCGGGCCTCGACCAGATTCACACGGCAGGACATTCCGCGCATTTCGATCAACTACGCTGCGTAGCGCGGGCTTGTTCGTCGGCCGCGCCCCCCGCTCCGACCAGGCCCGTCCGCATGCCCCGCAGCCGGGGCTCGAACCGCCGCATCTCCCGCTGCCCGACCGTCCCGATGACCCCGGGCAGGTATCCGCGGATCCCCTGCATCCCGCGCAGCCACCACTGCCCGTACACGTGCGGGGAGCGGCGCTCGATGCCGGCGACGATCCGGTCCACGGCCGGTCCGAGCGGGTACGTCTTGTTCGACGGCCAGGGCAGCCGCTGCCGCAACTCCCGCATCACGTCCTCCTGATCGGCGCCGCGCACCATGTCGGTGTCGGTCCAGGACAGGTAACCGACGCCCACCCGCACGCCCTTGTGGCCGACCTCGGCGCGCAGGCAGTGCGCGTACGCCTCCACACCCGACTTGGAGGCGCAGTACGCCGTCATCATCGGGGCCGGGGTGATCGCCGCGAGGGAGGCGATCTGCAGGAGGTAGCCGCGGCTCTCCGTCAGCACCGGCAGGAAGGCGCGGGCGGTGACCGCCGAGCCGACGAGGTTGACCTCGATGACCCGGCGCCAGGCGTCGGGGTCGGAGTCGGCGAACGGACCGCCGGTGGCCACGCCCGCGTTGGCGACCACGATGTCCACCTTGCCGAAGCGCGCCTTCACCTCCTGGGCGACCCGGGCCATCGCCACGTGGTCGGTGACGTCGGCGTACCAGTGGTCGGCGTCGCCGTGCAGCCGCTCCGCGACCGCCTTGAGCGCGTCGGGCTCCAGGCCGACCAGTGCGACGCTCGCCCCGCGCGCCGAGAGCTTGCGCGCGAGCAGCTCGCCGACGCCCCGTGCCGCGCCGGTGACGACCGCGACCTGTCCTTCCAGGCTCACCTTGCTCATGCGCCCTCCTTCGTGGCTGTGTGGGTGGTGACGAGGTCCCGGATCGCGCCGGTGACCAGCTCCGGTGCCTCCACCGGCGTCATGTGGCCGAGTCCGGGCAGCACCGTCAGGCCGGCGCAGACCGGCAGGGCCTCGGCGAGCCGGCGGGCGTGCACGGGCGGGGTCATCCGGTCCGCCGACCCCACGATCACCGCCGTCGGCACCCGCAACTCCCGTACGGCGTGGTCGAGATCGAGCAGGTCGAGGACGTTCGACCAGGCGTGCCGGACCCGGCGCGGGCAGGCGTGCACGATCCGCGCGCAGGCCTCCACCATGTGCGGGGCCGAACCGGCGCCCATCGTGGCGTACCTGAGGATCCGGCGGGCGACGGGCGTGACCGGGCCGAGGGGTGCCCGCGAACCGAGGACGTGCCCGGTCAGCCAGGTCCGCAGCCGGCCCGGCCGCATCGGTACGACGGTGGACTCCGCGACCAGCCGCGAACTGCCCGTGCTGCACAGCAGGACGGCCGCCGCGTGCTCGCGGAACGCGGGCCGGGCGGAGGCGGCCATGACGGTCATGCCGCCCATGGAGTGCCCGGCGACCACGGCCTTCTCGCCCGGCGCGAGGGTCGCGCCGAGCACGGCCTCCAGGTCGTCGGCGAGCATGTCCACGCTGCACACCGGGCTCGCCGGGGAACGGCCGTGACCGCGCTGGTCGTAGGCGATCACCCGGTGGTCGGCGGACAGGGCGCGGATCTGCGCCGCCCAGAACGCGGTCGAGCAGGTCCAGCCGTGCGCGAGGACGACGGCCGGGGCGGAGTCCGGGCCGTGCACCTCGACGTGCAGTTCGGTGCCGTCGGCGGACCGCGCGGTCAGGACCCGGGCCGGGGCGGGCGGGGCGTACGGGCCGAGGGCTGTGGAGGCTGCGGGCGCCGTCACGCGGTCACCTCCGGCCGCTCGCCGCGGTCCGCCGCCTGCGGGGCGGCCGGGGCGGCCGTGGTCCCCGGGGCGCGCAGGATCTCGTACTCGGCGAGGTCCACCCGCCGGGTCGCGCGGCGGAACTCGCCCGTGGTGCCCGGCCAGATGGTGGTGTTGCGGCCGTTCGCGTCCAGGTACCAGCTGGTGCAGCCGCCGGTGTTCCACACCGTGCGCGTCATGCGGTCCTGCACCCGCCGGTTCCACGCACGCACGGCACCGGGGCGGGCGTCGAGGGCGGCCCGGCCTCCCAGGACGTCGAGCCGGCGGAGGTAGTCCGCCAGGTAGTTCAGCTGGGACTCGATCATGAGGATCATGGAGGAGTTCCCGAGGCCGGTGTTGGGGCCGATGATCGTCATCCAGTTGGGGAAACCGGCCGCCGAGGCGCCGCGCAGGGCCTCCATGCCGCCCTTCCAGCTCTCCGCGAGGGTCCGCCCGTCGGCGCCGACGACCCGCTCGGCGATCGGCATGTCCGTGACGCGGAAACCGGTGCCGAAGACGATCGCGTCGGCCTCGGCCTCGCTGCCGTCGGCGGCGACGAGGGTGTTCCCGCGGATCTCGCGCAGCCCGCTCGCCACCACGTCCACGTTGGGGCGGGTGAGCGCCGGGTAGTACTCGCTGGACAGCAGGATCCGCTTGCAGCCGATGCGGTAGTCCGGGGTGAGCTTGGCGCGCAGGGCCGGGTCCTTGACCGCGCGGGCCATGTTCCGCTTGGCCAGCCGCTCGACGAAGCCGAGTTCGTCCGGGCGCTTGGTGAAGGCCTGCACCTGGAGTTCGCGGATGCCCCACAGGAGCCCGCGGCGGGCCTGCGTGGTGAACGGCAGCTGCTTGTGCAGCCAGCGCTCGGCGCCGCTGATCGCCCGGTCCATGCGGGGCATCACCCACGGCGGGGTGCGCTGGAAGAGGGTGAGGCGGCCGACCCGCGGCTGGATGGCGGGCACGATCTGGATGGCCGAGGCACCCGTGCCGACCATGGCGACGCGCTTGCCGGTGAGGTCGTAGTCGTGGTCCCAGCGGGCGGAGTGGAAGACCTTGCCGGGGAAGGAGTCCAGGCCGGGGATCTCGGGGATCCTCGGATCGGACAGCGGCCCGGTCGCGGAGACGACGACGTCGGCCGAGAGCGACCCGCTCGCCGTCTCGATGTCCCACCGCAGCCGCTCCGGGTCCCACGCCATCCGCTCGACCTCGGCGTCGAAGCGGATGTGGGGGCGCAGCCGGAAGACGTCCGCGACGTGCTCCAGGTAGGCGCGGATGTGTTCCTGCCCGGAGAAGGTGCGCGGCCAGTCGGGGTTGGGCGCGAAGGAGAAGGAGTACAGGTGGGAGGGCACGTCACAGGCGCACCCGGGGTAGCTGTTGTCCCGCCAGGTGCCGCCGACGCCGCTCGCCCGTTCCAGGACGACGAAGTCGGTGATCCCCTCCCGGCGCAGCCGCACCGCGGCCCCCAGTCCGCCGAACCCGGACCCGATCACCGCCACCCGCACATGCTCGTGCTCGGTCATCCCGACGCCTCCCTGCCTCGCGACACTGCGACAACTGTGCGCATCCACCACTCCGTGAGTCCGCGCTTCCGTGACTCCGCCAGTGAACACTGGCGCAATCGGAGCGTAGAGCAGCTCCGTACCGATGGGTAGGGGGCGGAGGAGGCAAGTTACCGGCGGTACGACATAGGCTTCCCGGGTGACGGACAAGCGGGAGTACAGGGCGGAGGAGCTGGCCGGGGAGGCCGGCATCACGGTGCGCACCCTGCGCTTCTACCGCGAGCGCAAACTGCTCGCGCCACCCCGGCGCGAGGGCCGCATCGCCTGGTACGACGACCACCACCTGGCCCGCCTGCGCACCATCGCGGCCCTGCTGGAACGCGGCCACACCCTGACCGGCATCGCCGAACTCGCCGACGCCCTCGACCACGGCCGCGACGTCGCCGACCTGCTCGGCGTCGGCGGCCCCACCGAGGAGGAACCGGTCCACCTCACCCCCGAGGAACTCGCCGCCCGGTTCGAGGGCCAGGTCACCCCGGAGAACCTCGCCGCCGCCCTCGACCTCGGCTACCTGGGCACCGACGGCGACGAGATCGTCCACATCAGCCGCCGCCTGCTGGACGTCTCCGCCGCCCTGGTCCGCGAGGGCATCCCCCTCGCGGAGGTCCTCGCCGCCGGCGCCCGCGTCCGCGACCACGCCGACGCCCTCGCGGAACTCTTCGCCGACCTGATCCTCCGCCACGCGGACGAACAGGCCCTGCCCCGCCTGCGCCCGCTGGCGCGCAGCGTGGTCGAGGCGGAGCTCTCGCTGGCGCTGGACCGGCGGCTGCGGCAGCCGTAGGTCCGCGTCGCCGGGACGGCCGTCAGAGGTCGTAGACCACCGTCACCGGCGCGTGGTCCGACCAGCGCTCGCCGTGCGTGGCCGCCCGTTCCACCACGCCCTTCACGGCCTTGGCCGCGAGGCCGGGGGTCGCCACCTGAAGGTCGATCCTCCATCCCGCGTCGCTGTCGAAGGCCCGCCCCCGGTACGACCACCACGTGTACGGGCCGGCCACGTCCGGGTGCAGGGCGCGGACCACGTCGGCATAGCCGCCGTCGGCCGGCGTGAGCACCCGGGTCAGCCAGTCCCGTTCCTCCGGGAGGAAGCCGGACTTCTTGGTGTTGGAACGCCAGTTCTTCAGGTCGGCCTGCTGGTGGGCGATGTTCCAGTCGCCGCAGACCAGGACCTCGCGGCCGTCGGCGGCGGCGCGTTCGCGCAGGTCCTTGAGGTAGGGCAGGAACTCGCCCAGGAAGCGGAACTTCTCGTCCTGGCGGTCGGTGCCGACCTCGCCGGACGGGAGGTAGAGGGAGGCGACCGTCACACCCGGCAGGTCGGCCTCGACGTAGCGGCCCGACACGTCGAACTCGGCGGAGCCGAAGCCGACGCGGACGGCGTCCGGTGCGCGGCGGGTGTAGAGGGAGACGCCCGCGCGGCCCTTGGCGGCGGCGGGCGCGTGGGTGACGTGCCAGCCCTCGGGGGCGCGCACCTCCTCCGGCAGCTGCTGCGGTTCGGCGCGCACCTCCTGGAGGCACAGCACGTCGGCGGCGGTGTCGGCGAGCCACTCCACGAAGCCCTTCTTCGCGGCGGCCCGCAGCCCATTCACGTTCACGGAGGTCACGGTCAGCACCCCGGCACGATACCGGCACACTGGACGGGGTCCGTTTCCTTCCCGCCCCCTATCGATGCATGGATGTACCTTGAGCAGCATGATTATACGCCGTGTCGCTTTCGACCACCCGGACGCCGTCAAGCTCAACGACGAGGTCCAGGCCGAGTACCACGAGCGCTACGGCGACGGCGGTGACGCCACGGTGCTGGCGCCCGCCGACTTCGACCCGCCGCGCGGCGTGTACCTCATCGCCTACGACGAGCTGGAGCGGCCGGTCGCCACGGGCGGCTGGCGCAGCCAGGACGAGAACGGCGAGGGGAACCGGGACGGGGACGCCGAGCTGAAGCGGATGTTCGTGGTGAAGCAGGCGCGGGGGCGCGGGCTGGCCCGCCGGATGCTCGCCGAGCTGGAGGAGGACGCCCGCGCGGCCGGGCGGCTGCGCATGGTGCTGGAGACCGGCACCCAGCAGCCGGAGGCCATCGCGCTGTACACCTCCAGCGGCTACGAGCCGTGCGCCAAGTTCGGCTACTACCGCTTCCACGAGGCCAGCCGCTGCTACGCCAAGCCGCTCAGCTCCTGAGGTAGGCCAGAACCGCCAGCACCCTGCGGTGGGTGTCGTCCGCCGGGGGCACCGGGCCGGGGTGCGGCACCCCGCTCCTCGGCCGGCGCCGCCGCGAGGGCCGGGCCGCGCCCACCGTCGGCGAGCGGGGCTCACGGCGCCCGGCGGTAGACCTCACGGCGGTTGCCGACGGCGAGGACCCACACGATCAGCTGTCCGTTCTCGACCGTGTAGACGGCGCGGTAGTCTCCGACCCTGAGTCGCCAGCGGGCGTTGTGCCCCTGGAGGGCTTTGACGTCGAACGACGTCGTGTCCCCCGAGTCCATCGCCTTCTGGAGCTCGGCGAGACGGTGCAGAACGCGTACGGCGTCCGGACGCGGGATCTTGAGCATGTCCCGCTGGGCATGCGGGGTGAAGCGGGTGACGTATCCCATGCGGGTCAGTCCTGAGGTCCGCGGAGCCGGGCGGCCATCTCCTCCAGCGAGACGGATCCCTCCATGCCCTCGGACTCGGCTTCGTCGGCCAGCCCGTTGAGCCATGCCTCCTCGGCGTCCTCGGCGATCCGGCGCAGGCGCTGGTACTCCTGGATGTCGATGACCACGGCTTCCTGCTTGCCGCGTCGCGTGATGATCGTCGGAATCTCCTCCCGACGGGCACGGTCGATGACGTCGGCGAGGTGGTTGCGGACCTCGGCCATGGATTCCACCACCGGATCAGTCATGTAGCGAATGTAACAGGTGTACATGAAAACCTCGTGATGCAGCCGGGACACCGAGTCTCGTCGGCGACGGGACGGAAGAGCATGGGCTGGACGTGATCGCCCTCGCACTCCCGGGTGCCGGTCAGGCGGGCGGAGAGGCGGGGGCCGGCCGGATGTACGGGTGGTGCGGGTGGCGCGGACGGGAGGGTGTCCACAGTGCTCGCCGAGGGCGCGGGGACGGGCGCGGGCGGGACCTCGCGGAGCAGGTGGCGCAACAGGCCGCCGGGGCGGCGGACGGCGGTGTCGTCGTCGGGGAGGCCGCGGAGGATGTGGGTGCGGACGGCGGTGGGCGGATGTCCGGCGGCGAGCCAGCGGGCGGTGAGGTCCGTCAGCTCGGCGTCCATGGCGCGGGGGATGCCGCGCAGGGCCGGATCGAGGTCACGGTAGCCGGAGGCGAGGGCGTGGGCTTCCTCGAGGAACCGCTCCGTCCCGGCCGCCGGTCGGGCCGGTGGGGCGGGCTCGGCCACCGCCGGGGCCGTCCGCTCGGGGGGTTCGGGGGGTCGGTGGGAGGTGTCCCCACGGGTGTCCGTATCTGGATGACCGTCGGAGAGCGGAGCAGTCGGCTCACCGACCGCCGGATTACGGCGACCCGGTGCGACCTGCGGCGACACCCGCTCGGTCATGGTTCCCCCGCCGGGGCCCACGGGCATCCGGGCGAGGAGCTTGGCGGCTTCGGCGGGGTTCAATGGCACGTTGGAGACGAGCTGTTGGGTGACCCAGTGACCACCGGGACCCTGGACGCGCCGCTCGTGCACGAAGCCCTCGTCCTTGAGCTGGCGCTTGGCGCGGGTGAAGGCGGTCGCGCCGATGTTGGCGCGTTCGGCGGTGCGCGAGAGGGTGTCGCGCGCTCCCTCGGGAAGGGAGAGCTGCCAGGTCAGGAGTCGAACGGCATCGGACGACAGCCGGGGATGCCGGATCAGGTCGTGCGAGAACTGCGTGAAGGCACGCGGGGGCGCGATATGGTGCCGGTAAATCACGGTGGAGGTCCTGTCCACTGGTGGTTCAGGCCCTCGCGAACGGTTGCAGCCGTTGCGGGGGCCGTATTCGTGCCGACGGTACCGCACGGAAAGTGTGCGCGCGGACGCGCTGAGTGAAGAAAGGTTTCGCGAGTACGTTCACTCGCACGAGGAAGATTCACCTGTTCGAAGGCTCGTCGAGCGGGGCGGCGCCTCACTTCGCCCGTGGCTCACTTGAGGAACGCCAGGACTGCCAGGACCCGCCGGTTGGCGTCGTCGGAGACCGGCAGGTCGAGTTTGGCGAAGATGTTCGAGGTGTGTTTGATGACGGACCGCTCGGTGATCACCAGGGACTGGGCGATCGAGGCGTTGGAGCGGCCCTCGGCCATCAGCGCCAGCACCTCCCGCTCGCGCGGGGTGAGGCGGGCGAGGGAGCCGGTGGGGCCGTTGCTGTCCTTGGCGAACAGCTTGGCGACGACGTCGGGGTCCATGGCGGTGCCGCCGGCGGCGACCCGGCGGACGGACTCCACGAACTGGTCGGGGTCGAAGACGCGGTCCTTGAGGAGGTAGCCGATGCCGCCGCTGCCGTCGGCGAGCAGCTCACGCGCGTAGAGCTGCTCGACGTACTGGGAGAGGACGAGCACCGGCAGGCCCGGGACCTTCCTGCGGGCCGCCAGCGCGGCCTGGAGACCCTCGTCGGTGAAGGTGGGCGGGAGGCGTACGTCGACGATCGCGACGTCGGGCCGCTCGTCGACGAGGGCCCGTAAGAGGCTGGGCCCGTTGTCGACGGCGGCCACGATCTCGAAGTCGTACGCCTCCAGCAGCCTCACCAGGCCGTCGCGCAGGAGGAAGAGGTCTTCGGCTAGGACAACGCGCAAGGGATCTCCAGGGTGAGGGTGGTGGGTCCGCCCACCGGGCTGTGGACCGCCAGCACGCCGTCGAAGGCGGCGAGGCGGCGCTCGATGCCGCGCAGGCCGGTGCCGCGCGAGACGTCGGCCCCGCCGTGGCCGTCGTCGCTGACCTGGGCGCGGATCCGGCCGTCGGCGTACCAGAGGTCGACGTCGACGTGGGTGGGGGCGGCGTGCTTGGCCGCGTTGGTGAGGATCTCGGAGACGGCGAAGTAGACGGCGGACTCGACGGGGGCGTCGGCGCGGCCGGGCAGTTCGGCGGTGACGGAGACGTCGAGCGGGCTGTCCATGGCGAGGGCGCGGACGGCGTCGGCGAGGCCGCGGTCGGCGAGGACCGGCGGGTGGATGCCGCGGATCAGGTCGCGCAGCTCGTTCAGGGCGCTGGCGGAGGCCTTGCGGGTGTCGGCGAGGATCTCGCGGACCGCCTCCGGGTCCTTGGCGAGGAGCTGCTCGGCGACGCCGAGGTTCATGCCGAGGGCGACGAGCCGGGCCTGGGCGCCGTCGTGCAGGTCGCGCTCGATGCGGCGCAGTTCGGCGGCCGAGCTGCTGACGACCTCGGAGCGGGTGCGGGTGAGGTGCAGGACCTTGCGGGAGGTCTCGGTGGGGGCGAGGAGGGTGCGGGCGAGCTGGGCGTGGGCGCGCATCAGGGCGGGGGCGGAGACCAGACCGATCAGCAGGGTCGGGATGCCCAGCCCCAGTGCGTACAGGGCGCTCTGACTGTCGGTCACCTTGACGAACCAGTACCAGTTGTTGCCGCCGTTGCCGCTGATGTCCTCCCACAGCATGGGCATCAGGAGGCCGAAGACGCCGAACGCGACCAGGGTGAGCGGCAGCAGGACCAGGACGATCCCGACCACCGGGTTGACCAGCATCCAGGCCAGGTCCCGCCAGGTCGCCGGGTCGGTGAGGATCCACTGGGTGCGGGTCCACCAGCTCTTGAGCCCGCCCTCGCGGGGCGGCTCCGGCAGGTACGGCTCGGGGATGCCGCCCTCCAGGCGGGCGCCGGCCAGCCGGCGGGTGACGCCCACCGTGCCGCGGGCGGCGAGGGCGGCCGCCGGGATGAGGAAGAGGCCGATGCCCGCCCCGAGCAGGGAGATCGCGGTCACCAGCAGGGAGAAGAAGAAGACCTCGGCGAGGGCCAGTCCGGCCAGCGGAAGCCCGGCGACCGCGGTACGCGCGTCCTTGGCGATATTCATTCCACAACTCCTGAGATCCGGCGGCCCGTTGCCGCCCTACGTGTTACATCCTGGTGCGCCACGTGCCGCCGATCACGGGACCATTGTCCCCTCTCGGGGGGTGTACCTGGGTACCCCTCGGACACCACACAGGGCCCTGGGACGCGACGGCCGCAGCGGGTGGAATCGAAGGCATGACGAGCCGAGAGCGAATCCTCATCGTGGTGGCGGCCGTGGTGGCCGCCGTCCTGTGCGTGGTGACCCCGGCCGCCGCGGACGGCCGTTCGGGCCCCGGCGCCGGCACCGCCGCCGGTACCGGCGCCGGTGCGGCGTCCGCACGGCAGGGCGGGAGCCTGTCCGCGCTGCTGGACGACCTGGTGCCGAAGCAGCTGGCCGAGTACCGGATCCCGGGCGCCTCCGTCGTCGTGGTGGACCGCGGCGGCCGGACGCTGACCAAGGGCTACGGGCTGGCCGACGTCGAGCGGGGCGTGCGCAGCGACCCGCGGCGCACCGGCTACTTCATGGCCTCCGACGCCAAACTGTTCACGGCGGTCGCCGTGCTCCAGCAGGTGGAGAAGGGCCGGCTGAGCCTGGACGCCGACGTCAACCGGTACCTGACCGCCTTCAAGATCAAGGACAGCTACCCCGGCCACCCGGTGACCGTCCGTCATCTCCTCACGCACACCGCCGGGTTCGACACCAGCATCCTGGGCCGCGGCGGCACCGCGCCCGAACCGGCGGGCGCCCTCGGCGAGAGCCTCGGCGAGCACCAGCCCCGGCGGGTACGGCCGCCCGGCGAGGTGGCCAGCTACGACAACTACGGTGTGGCGCTCGCCGGTTACCTGGTCGAGCAGGTCACCGGGACCCCGTTCGCCACCTACGTCCACGACGCCGTCCTCAAGCCCCTCGGCATGACCCGCACCACCTTCGCCCGGCCCGACGCCCGCACCGCCGGCTCCCTCGCCCTCGGCTACCGGCCCGACGGCGGCCGGCAGCGCGCCGAGGACGGACAGTACGGCGCCTGGACGCCGACCGGAGCGGGCGCCGTCACCACCGCCGCCGACATGGGCCGCCTGATGAGCGCCCTGCTCGACGACGGCGGCCCCGTCCTGACCCGTACCTCCACCCGCGCCATGCTGCACCGCCAGTTCGCCAACGACCCCCGGCTGCCCGGCATCGGCTACCTGCTGGAGGAGCGCGTGCGGGCCGGACAGCGGCTGTGGGTGAAGGACGGCGACCTGCCCGGCTTCCACGGCAACCTGGCCCTGCTCCCCGCGTCCGGAGTCGGCGTGTACGTCGTCTACAACGGCGACGGCGTCGACGGCAGCGCCTCCTACGCCGGCCAGGAACTGGTCAACCGGGTGGCGGACCGGCTCGGTGACGGCGGCGAGGGCGCCGCGGCCACCCCCTCCGCCGCCGGCCGCGGCAACGCCGACGGCAGGCCCCCGGCCGACGCCTCGGCGCGGCTCGCCCGGCAGGACGAGGCCGCGGCCTCCCCCTACTCCGGCTACTACCGCACCACCCGCACCAGCACCTCGGACCTGACCCGGGTCGCGGCGCTCACCACCTCCGTGCACGTCACCGCGGACGCCGACGGCACCCTGGCCACCACCGGCCTGGCCCGGGACCCGCGGGTCGGCGAGCAGCACTGGGTGCCGGTCGCGCCGGGGGTCTTCCAGGAGCGCGCCGGACAGGACCGGATCGCCTTCCGGGACGGCCGGCTGGCCCTGGCCTCCGACCCGACCCAGGTCTTCGACAAGCTCGCCTGGTACCAGTCGCCGGCCCTGCACCAGCAGGCCCTGCTGGCCGGCCTCGCGGTCCTCGGCGCGGCCCTCCTGCTGCTGCCGGTGGTGGCGTTCGTACGGCGCCACCGGGCCAAGGCGCCCGGCGGCCGGCTCGCCTGGACGCTGGCCTGGCTCACCGGCGCCACCCTGGCCACGGCCACCGTGTGCTTCGTCAGGCTCACCGGCGACGGCAACGCCCTCAACCGGACCGTCCTGGTGGGCGACTCGCCCCTGCTGACCCTGATCCCCCACCTGGTCGCGGCCGCGGCGGCGGCCACCGCCCTGCTCCTGGTCTGCACGGTGCTGGCCTGGCGCCGGGGCTGGTGGCCGGTGACCGGCCGGATCACCTACACCTGCCACGCCCTGGCGGCGACGGTCGTGGTCGGCCTGGGTGCCGCGTACGGGCTCCTGCCGTAACGGGGCCGGGCCCCGCACAAGGAGCCCGCCGCCGCCCGGAAGATTCCCGGACGGCGGCGGGCTCACCGCGTGACGGCACGTCACGCGGCGGAGGGAAGCGGTCATCCCCGGTCCCGCCAGGAACCGGCGGCCCGGTAGGCGCCGGGACGCCGGCGCCACCACTCGGCGACCGAGCGGGTGGCCTCCGTCGACTCGGGGCGGGACTGGGTGAAGGCGTACAGGACGAGGGTCAGGGCGGCGAGTTCGGTCATGTCGGGCTCACCGTGGGTGACCTCGAAACGGGGCGCGGGAAGCCCGGCGGGCAACGGCAGCGCGGGCTGGTCGGTGTGCACGGCCGGCTCCTCCCCCTCAGCCCAGGCCCGCCGCGGCACGGAGCTTGTCGGCGCGGTCGGTGCGCTCCCAGGTGAAGTCGGGCAGCTCACGCCCGAAGTGGCCGTAGGCGGCGGTCTGCGCGTAGATCGGGCGCAGCAGGTCGAGGTCGCGGATGATGGCCGCCGGGCGCAGGTCGAAGACCTCGGCGACGGCGTCCTTGATGCGGTCGACGGCGACCCGGGCGGTGCCGAACGTCTCGACGAACAGGCCGACCGGCTCGGCCTTGCCGATCGCGTAGGCGACCTGGAGTTCGCAGCGGTCGGCGAGCCCGGAGGCGACGACGTTCTTGGCGACCCAGCGCATCGCGTACGCCGCCGACCGGTCCACCTTGGAGGGGTCCTTGCCGGAGAAGGCGCCGCCGCCGTGCCGGGCCATGCCCCCGTAGGTGTCGACGATGATCTTCCGCCCGGTCAGGCCGGCGTCCCCGGTCGGGCCGCCGATCTCGAACCGGCCGGTGGGGTTGACCAGGACGCGGAAGTCGTCGGTTTCCAGGTCGATGCCGCGCTCGCGCAGGGCGGCCAGCTCGGGCTCGATGACGTGCGTGCGGATGTCCGGGGCGAGGAAGGTGTCCAGGTCGACGTCGGCGGCGTGCTGCGCCGACACGACCACCGTGTCCAGCCGGACCGGCCGGCTCCCCCGGTACTCGACGGTGACCTGCGTCTTGCCGTCGGGCCGCAGGTAGGGGACGGTGCCGTCCTTGCGCACGGCCGTCAGCCGCTGCGCGAGCCGGTGCGCCAGCGACACCGGCAACGGCATCAGCTCCGGGGTGTCCCGGCAGGCGTACCCGAACATCAGCCCCTGGTCCCCGGCCCCCTGCGCGTCCAGCGGGTCACCGGCGACGTCGTCGGCGTCCACCCCCCGCGCGATGTCCGGCGACTGCTGCCCCAGGGACACGGAGACACCGCAGGTGGCCCCGTCGAACCCCTTGACGGAGTGGTCGTACCCGATGTCCAGGATCTCCCGCCGCACGAGCGAGGCCACGTCGAAGCAGGCGGCGGAGGAGACCTCCCCCGCGAGATGCACCTGCCCGGTGGTGATGAGCGTCTCCACGGCGACCCGCGCCGACGGATCCTGCGCGAGATGGGCGTCGAGAACGGCGTCACTGATCCGGTCGGCGATCTTGTCGGGATGCCCCTCGGTGACGGATTCGGAGGTGAAGAGATGACGCGTCATGGGTGGGTTGCTCCTGGGTGAGTCGGGTGGATGGGTGGAGCAGGGGCGGGGGGAGGGAGGGGGTGGAGCCGGTGGGAGGGGGAGGGGGAGGGGCCGGGACGCAGTCCCCGCGGGGGGTGCGAGGGACGCAGTCCCCGCGAGGGGTGCGAGGGACGCAGTCCCCGCGGGAGGGGTGCAGGGGACGCAGTCCCCCCGGGGTCCGGGGCGGAGCCCCGTGGCGGGGCGTCTCAGCCCACCGAGCCGGGCGGGCGGGTGGGCAAGGACCGGGGTCCGGGGCGGAGCCCCGTGGCGGGGCGTCTCAGCCCACCGAGTCGGGCGGGCGGGTGGGCAAGGACCGGGGTCCGGGGCGGAGCCCCGCGACGGTCACCCTCCCACCCCGCCCCCGGGGCGGGCTACCGCCCCGCCAGCAGCACCCTGTGCATCGGCGTGTCCAGCAGGGCGACCCGCCGCAGCCCGGCGTCCGCCAGCCACTGGTCGTAGTCGTGCACGGTGTACGCGTCCCCGCCCCCCGTGGCCAGCATCGACGCCGCGAACAGCCGGAAGAACCGGTTCTGGACGTTCGCCGAGCCGGCCTCCTCGTCGACGATGTGGTCGACGATCGCGATGACCCCGCCCTCGGTGAGCCCCTTGGCGGTCTTGAGCAGCAGCTCGTGGGCCGACTCCGGCGTCTGGAGGTGGAAGATGTTGACGAACAGGGCGAGGTCCGTGCCGTTGCCCCAGTCGTCGTTCCAGAAGTCCGCCGTCAGCGGCGAGAACCGCTCGCTGACGCCGAGCCGCGCCGCCTGCTCGGCGGCGATCGCGGTGATCCGCGGCGCGTCCAGTCCGCGCGCGGTCAGCTGCGGGAACGCCTGGAGCAGCAGGTGGCTGTAGATGCCGGTGCCGCAGCCGACGTCGAGGAGGACGGCCTCGGTGTCGTCCCCCCAGCCCCGCTCGCGCAGCGCGTCGGCGAGGACGGAGACGACGGGCGGGGCCCAGAAGTTGATGCCGCGGGCGAGGGAGGTGTAGTCCTCCTCGGATATCTGGTTGACCTGCTGCCCGCCGTGCTCGCCGCGCGCCCCGTTGCGGACGTTCTCGGCGAGGTTGCGCCATGCGTGCCAGGCGACGTTGCGGTCGTGGGTGATCTTCCCGGAGAGGCTGTAGAGCCCGTCGGGCGCGAACACGCCGTGCAGGGCGGCGGGCAGGGTGTAGACGGCCTGGCCGTCGCCGCCGCGCTCGCGCGCGACGATGTCGTAGGCGTGCAGCCCGTCCAGCAGGACGCGGGTGGCGCGCAGGTCGGTGCCGAGGGTCTCGGCGAGGCCGGCCGCGGTGGCGGGGCCGGCGGTGAGGGTGGCGAAGACGCCGAGGTCCTGGGCGGCCTCGATGACGCCGGGCGCCCACATGCCGATGAGGTGCTCGTAGACGCGGTGGGTGGCGCGGGCGCCGTCGTCGTCGGCGGTCAGCAGCCGGGTGTCGACGAGCGGGGTGTGGTTGGCGGTGGCCTTGGGCGTGAGGTCGACGGGCGCGGTCATGGCAGGTCTACTCCCGGTGCGGTGTGGTGGGGTGAGGTCGGTGGAGCGGCCGGTCACACGACGATCCCGCCGTCGATCCGGAGCACGGCGCCGGTGATGTACGAGGCCTTGTCGGAGGCGAGGAAGGCGATGGACTCGGCGACTTCCTCGGCGGTGCCGAAGCGGCCGAGCGGTACGGCGGCGAGGGTGCGGGCGCGCTGTTCCTCGGTGAAGGCCCCGGCGGTCATGTCGGTTTCGATCATGCCGGGGGCGACGGCGTTGACGCGGATGCCGAAGCGGGCGGCTTCCTTGGCGAGGGCGCAGGTCAGGCCGATGATTCCGGCCTTGGACGCCGAGTAGTTGCCCTGGCCGGGGTTGCCGGCGGCGGAGACGCTGGACAGGGTGATGATGACGCCGGACTTCCGCTTGACCATGGGGAAGAGGGCGGCCCGGCAGAGGTGGGCGGTGCCGTCGAGGTTGGTGTCGACGACGTCCTGCCAGTCCTGGTCGGACATCAGCAGCAGGGGGCGGTCGCGGGTGATGCCGGCGGAGGCGACGGCGACGGCGACGGGCCCGAGGTCGCTCTCGGTGCGGGCCACCCATTCCCGTACGGCCGGCGCGTCGACGACGTCGAGCCGCTGCGCGAGGTGGCGCACGCCCAGTTCGTCGAGTTCCTTGCGGAGGCTGCTCGCGGCCTCCTCGTCGGAGCGGTAGGCGAAGCTGATGTCGTACCCGTCCCGGGCGAGCCGCAGGGCGGTGGCCCGCCCGATGCCGCGGGACCCTCCGCTGATCAGGGCGGTCCCGACGGCGTTCCCGGCGCCACTCCCCGCGGCGGTCCCGGCAGCGCTGCGGGCGTCCGCCCCGGCGCGGCTCCCCCCACGGCTTCCCGTGGGGGCGTTGCGCGTGCTCACGACGCCTCCCCGAGGAGCCGTACCACCGCGCAGGCGACCGAGCCGTCGCGGTCGACGGAGGTGATCACGGCCGGTCTGCCGTGGGCCTCGGGCGTGCGGCGGGCGGTGGCGAGGAGCGCGGCGAACTGGAAGGCGGCGGAGGCGCCCGCGGTGTCGCCGATGCGGTCGTGGACGTCGACGCGGGTCGCGGCGTCGGCGCCGAACAGCCGCCGCAGCAGGGCGGTCTCGACGTGCCCGACCCGTCCGGTGAGTCCGCCGCCGACGGCCGCCCACACCTCGGACGGTTCGACGCCGGCGGCGGCGAGGGCGTCCCGGACGGACGCCTCGGCCGTGCTGGCGAGTTCGTCGTCGACGTCCACGCGGGCGTCCACGGCGAGGAGTTCGGCCAGCGCGGTACGGCCGGCCTGCATGCCGTTGCCGGGCTCGACCAGGAGGAGGGCGCAGCCCTCGCCGAGCGGGCCGGGCGTCTCGTCGGCGCCCCGGGTGTGGTGCTCGATCCAGGAGCGGGACGGCGAGTACTCCTCGACGGCGCCGACGAGGACCCGTTCGGCGCGGCCGGCCGCGAGGAGGCGGCGGGCGTAGCCGAGGGCGATGAGCCCGGTGGGGCGGCCGCCGGCGAGCGTGGTGTTGGGTCCCTTGAGGCCGAACCGGATGGCGCTGGCGGCGGCGGGGCAGTTCATCAGCACGTTCGGCATGAACTGGGCCGGCACGTCGTACGGCTTGTCCCCGGTGAAGGAGGCCATGGCGAAGTCGTGCTGGCTCTGCGCGCTGCCGAGGGTGGTGCCGAGGACGAGGGCGGTGCCGGTGCCGACCGGGACCGGCCGCTGTTCGCGGGAGGCCTCGTCGAGGAGTTCCCGTACGGCGGTGACGGCGAGGCCGGTGGCCCGGTCCATGGTGCGGGTGCCGGCCCGGCCGAGCACCTCGCGCACCTCGAACCCGGGGACCAGGCAGGCCTCCTGGGCGGCGTGTCCGGCGGGGACGGGCACGGCCCGGCTGCCGCCGGGGTCCTCCGTCATGATGCCCCGCGCGTAGTCGGCGCTCGCCACGCCGTAGGGCGAGACGGCCGACCAGGCGGTGATGTAGTGGCGGTCCGTGGGGACCGCGACGGTCGTCATGATCAGGTCTCCTCGTGTCTGCCGAGGACGACGGCGGCGTTGTTGCCGCCGAACGCCAGGCCGTTGTTGACGACGACCCTGAGGTCGGCGTCGACGGCGTGGTTGGGCACGCAGTCGACGGCGCACTCGGGGTCGGTGGAGCGGTGGTTGACGGTCGGCGGGATGAAGCCGTGGGTCAGCGCGAGCGCCGAGGCGGCGGCGCCGAGGGCGCTGGCGGCGCCCATGGAGTGGCCGAGCATCGACTTCAGGGCGACGGTGCGCGGCGGGCGGTCCCCGAACACCTGGCGGACGGCCCGGATCTCGGTGACGTCGTTGGTGGGGGTGCCGGTGCCGTGCGCCGAGACGAGGTCGACCTCCTCGGGTTTGACGCCCGCGTCGGCCAGCGCGAGCCGCATGACCTGGGCGACGCTGTCCATGTTGGGGGCGGTGGGGTGGTGGGCGTCGCAGTTGAGTCCGTAGCCGAGGAGTTCGGCGTAGACGCGAGCGCCGCGGGCGCGGGCGGAGTCGAGGCTCTCCAGGAGGAGGATGCCCGCGCCCTCGGCGGTGAGCAGTCCCTCCCGGTCGGCGTCGAAGGGCCGGCAGCGGTCGGAGGCGACCAGGCCGAGCCGGTGGAATCCGGCGAAGGTCCGCCGGGTGAGGGCGTCCGCGCCGCCGACGAGCGCCCACTCGGCCTCGCCGGAGCGCACCGCGTCGTACCCGTCGCCGACGGCGTAGTTGCCGGCGGCGCAGGCGGTGCCGAGCACGGAGGGCACCGCGCGGGGCAGCCGCAGTTCCTTGACGACGGCGAGGGCGAGCCGGTGGGCGGCGAGCCGGCCGACGCCGACCGGGTCGAGTCCGGCCGGGTCGGTGCCGTTGGCCTGGGCCTCGACGAGCCGGTCGAGGGCGTCGGCCTCGCCGTCGGTGGTGCCGACGGTGACCAGGCCCGGCCCGCCCCGCAGGTCCGCCGGGTCGAGCCCGGCGTCGCTCACCGCCATGCGGGCGGCGGCGACGGAGAACTGCGTGGCGCGGCCGAGCTGTTCGGCCGGCGTGTGGCGGACCCATGCGGACGGGGTGAAGCCGTGCACCTCGTGGGCGAGTTGCCGGCGGAACCCGGTGCTGTCGAAGCGGGTGATGGGGCCCGCCCCGCACCGGCCCTCGCGCAGGCCACGGGTGAACTCGGTGACGCCGTTGCCGATGCTGGACAGGACCCCGATCCCGGTCAGCACCACACGCCGGGCGGTCATCGCGCCGCGGCCCGGGACAGCACCTCGAGGACGGCCTCGAGGTTGACCATCTTCGGCAGTTCGTCCTGCTCGATCGTCACGCCGAAGGTCTTCTCCAGCGTGGACAGCAGCTCGATCGCGGCGAGGGAGTCGGCGCCGTAGTCGTCGACGAACAGGCCGGTGGAGGTCAGCTCCTCCTCCAGTTCGAGGGCGTCGGTGACGATCTCTCTCACCTGGGCCTCGACGGCCGCGTCGATGGTGATGGCACTCATGGTGTCGGTTCCTTTCCTGGGTGGTGAGGTGGTGCGTGGTGAGGGTCGGGCGGTGGTGTCGCGGTCAGGTCAGCTCGCCCGGGCGAGGCTCCTGGGCCGCAGGTCGGTCCAGTTCCGCTCGATGTGGTCGAGGGCCTCGGCCCGGCCGGCGTCGGAGAGGACGGCCTGCCAGCCGTCGGGTATCTGCGCGAACGCCGGCCACAGGCAGTGCTGGCCTTCCTCGTTGACCAGCACATGAAATGTCCCGGTCTCGTCGTCAAACGGATTTCCCATTACCGTGACGTGTCCCTTCTCTTTCCACGGACGCGGGCGCACTCATCCCGCGCGGGCGTTTTCATGGAATTGCTCGGAATTCCTCAGGGTTCCCTGAATCATCGGGCTTCCCCGGAATTCGCATCTGGATCGTTCGGATGTCATTCCATGAGGTCGGTCAGCACGCGGGCCACGGCCGCCGCGGGGGCGGCGTCCAGCATTCCGTCGTGGTCGGCGTCCACCTCGTGGCGGACGATCCGGCCGGCGGTGTGGGGGGCCCAGACGGACTCGCCGGTGGCGTGCGTGTCTCCTCGCGTCGCCGCGAAGAAGTGCAGGTCGCCCTGGTGGAGGCGGGGGCGGTGGCGGACGGCGAGTGCGTCGAGCGTCCGGATGACCCGCAGCAGGCGGGTGTACTGGTCGTCGGTCAGCTCCGCCAGCGCGTCGCCCGCGGCGCCGAGCCTGGCGCGCAGTTCACCGCTCAGCAGGGCGTCGTCGGGAACGTCGTCCGCCGGTGCCCCGGCCGTCCCCGCCGCTTCGGCCGCCCCTGCCGGGAAACCGTCGAGGTTCGCCAGCAGGGCGACCTTCTTCCCGGATTCCACGAGTTGGCAGGCCATTTCGTGGGCGACCAGTCCGCCGAACGACCAGCCAAGAATATGATACGGGCCGTCCGGCTGGATTTCCACCATTCTTTCGACGTATTGCGCGGCCATTTCCGTGACGGATTCCGGCTGCGGGGCGTCGTCCTGGATCCCGCCGGCCTGGAAGGCGTGCACGGGCGTGTCCGGGAGGTGCGCGGCCAGGGAGAGGAAGGGCCAGCCGAGCCCGACACCGCCGTGGACGCAGAACAGGGGCGGCCGGCTGCCGTGCGGGCGGATCGGCAGGACGGGCGCGAAGGCGGCGTCACCCCGGGTGTCCCGGCCGTCCTCCACCTCCACCTCCGCGTCGGCGACCGCGGCCAGCGCCGCCGCCGTCCGGTGCACGAAGACGTCCGCCGGCGTGATCCGGACTCCGGCCGCCTTCGCCCGGCCCACCAGCCGGATGGAGCGGATGGAGTCGCCGCCGAGGGCGAAGAAGTCGTCGTCGGCGCCCACCTGTGCGGCGCCGGTCCCGAGGGTCTCGGCGAACAGGCGGCACAGCAGCTCCTCCCGCGGGCCGGCCGGGGCGCGGCCGGCCGTCGGGACCGGTGCGGCGGGGGCGGGCAGCCGGGCGCGGTCCACCTTGCCGTTGGGGGTGAGCGGGAGTTCGTCCAGGACGACCAGGGCGGCCGGGACCATGTAGTCGGGCAGCCGGCGGGCCACGTGGGAGCGCAGGTCGGCCGGTCCGGTGCCGTCCGCCGTGACGACGTATCCGGTGAGCCGGTCCTCGCGCACCACCACCGCCGCCTGTGACACGTCGGGGTGGTCGATCAACGCGGCCTCGATCTCGCCGAGTTCGATGCGGAATCCGCGCACCTTGACCTGGTGGTCGACCCGGCCGAGGTAGTCGATCGTGCCGTCGGGCCGCTGCCGCACCAGGTCGCCGGTGCGGTACATGCGGGCGCCCGGCTCGGACGCGTACGGGTCGGCGACGAAGCGTTCGGCGGTGAGGCCGGGGCGGCCGTGGTAGCCGCGGGCCAGGCCGACGCCGCCGATGTACAGCTCGCCGGTGGCGCCGGTCGGCACGGGGTGCAGGTCGGGGCCGAGGACGTAGGTGCGGTTGCCGCCGAGGGGGCGGCCGATGGGCGGGGTCCCGGTGCCGTCGAGTGCGGTGGCGGTGGACCAGATGGTGGTCTCCGTCGGGCCGTACAGGTTGGTCAGCTTCCGGGTGGCGGCGGCCAGCCGGGTGGCGAGGTCCGGGCTGATCGCCTCGCCGCCGGTCAGGGCGTGCAGGCCCGCGAGGGCGTGCGGGTGTGCGGTGACCAGGGCGTGCCACAGGGTGGGCGTGGCCTGCATGACGGTGGCGCCGGAGCCGGTCACGAGGGCGGCGAGGGCGTCGGGGTCGCGGACGGTGTCGTGTCCGGCGAGCACCAGGCGGGCGCCGGAGACCAGCGGTCCGAACAGTTCCAGGTTGGCGATGTCGAAGCCGAAGGTGGTGACCGCGACGAACCGGTCCGCCTCCCCCAGTGCCAGGCGGGCGCGCAGGTCGGCGAGGAAGTTGGCGAACGCGGCGAAGGAGATCACCACGCCCTTGGGCCGGCCGGTGGAGCCGGAGGTGTAGATGGTGTAGGCGGCGTCGGCGGGCGCCGGACCGCCGGTGAACTCCGGTGCCTCGGGGACGGGTTCGTCCAGGAGCAGGCGCGGTACGGCGTCCAGGGCGGGCAGCCGGCCGGCCACGTCGCCGGTGGTGAGGGCGAGGACCGGTGCCGCGTCCTCGACGACGTACCCGATGCGGTCGGCGGGGTAGGCCGGGTCGATCGGCAGGTAGGCGGCGCCCGCCTTGTGCACGGCGAGGACGGCGACCACCAGGTCGGGCGAGCGGTGCAGGGCGACGGCGACCAGGCTGCCGGGTCCGGCGCCCCGGGCGCGCAGGGCGCGGGCCAGCCGCCCGGCCCGTTCGTCCAGCTCGCGGTAGGTCAGGGTGCCGTCCTCGAAGGCGAGGGCGGTGCGGTCGGGGTGGGCGGCGGCCCGCTGGGCGAACCAGTGGTGCGGCGGCCCGTCCCAGGGGTGGGCGGGGGCCCGGTTCCAGTCCTCCAGGAGGGTCTCGCGTTCGCCGGGCAGCAGGGCGGAGACCTTGCCGATGGGCTGGTCGGGGGCGTCGGTCAGGGCGTCGAGGAGGTGGGCGAAGCGGTCGGCGAGGCGCCGGGCGGTGTCCTCGGTGAACAGGTCGGCGCTGAACTCCAGCCGTCCGGCGAGCCCGGCGGGCGCGCCCGCGCTGTCCTGTTCCTCGGCCAGGTCGAAGGCGAGGTCGAAGCGGGCCCCGCCGGTGGCGGCCGCGCCGAACTCGACTTCCAGTCCGGGGAGTTCGAGGTCGGGCCGGGTGTTGTTGTGCAGGGCCAGCAGGGTCTGGAAGAGGGGGTGGCGGGCCAGGGAGCGGGTCGGGGCGAGGGCCTCGACGAGCTTCTCGAAGGGCACGTCCTGGTGGGCGTAGGCGGCCAGGTCGGCCGTGCGGACGCGGTCGACGAGGTCGGTGAAGGTGGGGTCGCCGGAGACGTCGGTGCGCAGCACGAGGGTGTTGACGAAGAAGCCGACCAGGTCGTCCAGTGCCTCGTCGGTGCGGCCGGCGACCGGGGTGCCCAGGGGCACGTCCGGGCCGGCGCCCAGCTTGGCGTAGAGGGCGGCGAGGGCGGCCTGGAGGACCATGAAGAGGCTGGCGCCCGAGCGCGCGGCGAGGGCGGCGGCCCGGCGGTGGGTCGCGGCGGGGACGGTGAAGCCGACGGTGGCGCCCCGGTAGGAGGCGACCGCGGGCCGGGGCCGGTCGGCGGGCAGCTGGAGTTCGTCCGGCAGTCCGTCCAGGGCCTTGCGCCAGTAGGCGAGTTGCTCGTGGGCGAGGCTGCCCGGGTCGTCGTCGGCGCCGAGCAGCTCGTGCTGCCACAGCGCGTAGTCCGGGTACTGCACGGGCAGCGGCGCGAACCGCGGTGCCGCGCCGCCCCGCCGGGCCCGGTAGGCGGTGCCGAGGTCGCGGGCGAGGACGGCGTTGGACCAGCCGTCGGCGGCGATGTGGTGGATGACGACGGTCAGCAGGTGCTCCTCGTCGCCGGTCGTCGACAGACCGGCGCGCAGCGGGAGTTCGCGGGCCAGGTCGAAGCCGCGGGCGACGAACTCCGGGAGGTCGTCGACGGCGGCCAGCGGCACGGAGGCCGTCTCCAGGACCTGCTGCCAGGGCTCCCCGTCGGCCTCCGGGAAGACGGTCCGCAGCGCCTCGTGCCGGGCGACGACGTCGTTCAGGGCCGCCTGGAGGACCTCACGGTCCAGCGGCCCGGTCAGCCGCAGCGTCCACGGCAGGTGGTAGGCGCCGGCCGTGCCCTCCAGCCGGTTGAGCACCCACATCCGCCGCTGGGCGTACGACAGCGGCGGCCGCGCGGGCCGTGCGGCGGGGGCCAGTGCCGGGCGGGCCGCGCCCGCCGTGCGCAGGAGGCCGGCGGCGAGGCGGGCCGGGGTGGGCTCCTCGAAGACCAGCGCCATCGGCAGTTCGGCGCCGAGCAGCGCGCGGACGCGGCTGATCAGGCGGGTCGCGAGCAGCGAGTGGCCGCCCAGGTCGAAGAAGTCGTCGTCGGCGCCGACCCGTTCGACGCCGAGGACGTCGGCGAAGGCCTGGCAGAGCGCCGCCTCCTGCGGGGTGCGTGGCTCGCGGGTGGCGGAGCCGGCGAGGTCCGGGGCGGGCAGGGCCTTGCGGTCCACCTTGCCGTTCGGGGTCAGCGGCAGCGCGGGCAGCACGACGAACGCGGACGGCACCATGTACTCGGGCAGCAGCGCGGCCAGTTCGCGCTTCACGCGCGCGGGGTCCGCGTCGCCGGCGAGGTGGGCGGCGAGGCGGGCGCCGCCGGTCTCGCCGAACACGGTGACCACGGCGTCCGCGACGCCGGGCAGGGTGCGCAGGACGGCCTCGATCTCGCCGGGTTCCACGCGGTGGCCGCGCACCTTGACCTGGTGGTCGCGCCGCTCCAGGAACTCCAGTCGCCCGTCCGCGCCGCGCACCACCCAGTCGCCGGTGCGGTACATGCGGGCGCCGGGCGTCCCCGCGAACGGGTCGGCCACGAACACGGCGCCGGTGCGCCCGGCGTCGTCCAGGTAGCCGCGCCCGACCCCGCGCCCGCCGACGTACAGCTCTCCCGGCACCCCCGCGGGCACCGGACGCAGCGCGTCGTCGAGGACGTACAGTCCGGTCTCGCGCACGGCCCGTCCGATGGGCGCCCGTACGTCGCCGAGGCCGGTGGTGTCGGTGATGAGGGCGTGGGTGACGTCGTCGGAGCACTCGGTGGGCCCGTAGGCGTTGACCAGGGGGACGGCGGGGTGGCGGGCGAGCCAGCGGCGGCACAGGTCGGCGGGCAGCGCCTCGCCGGTGACGACGAGCTGCCGCAGCGCGGCCAGGGCCGGCGGGCGGGCGCCCGCGTCCCAGGCGTCGAGCGCGGCCCGCAGCAGCGAGGGCACGACCTCCAGGACGGTGACCGCCTCGGCGTCCGCGAGCGCGAACAGGGCCTGCGGGTCGGCGGCCGTGGACCGTGCCACGACCCGCAGCCGGCCCCCGGCGACCAGGGCGGCCAGCATCTGCCACACGGAGATGTCGAAGGTCACCGGCGCGTTGTGCACGAGCACGGTGTCCTCGTCGAGGCCGAGGTCCGCCACCTTGGCCAGCAGGTGGTTGACCATGCCGTCGCGGTGCACCATGGCGCCCTTGGGCCGTCCGGTGGAGCCGGAGGTGAAGATGACGTAGGCCAGGTCGAGGGGGCCGCCGGGGGCCTTCGGGAGCGGGGCGGTCGGCAGGCCGGCGACGCGGGTGACGGGCAGGTCCGTCCCGGCGGCGGCCAGCACCTCGCGGGCCGCCCCCTCGTGCTCCTCGTCGATCAGCAGGTGCCGTACGCCCGCGTCCCGGACCAGGGCGGCGCTGCGGGCCGTCGGGGCGTGCACGTCGAGGGGGACCCAGGCGGCGCCCGCGGCGAGGGTGCCGAGGACGGCGGCGACGAAGTCGCGGCCGGGGCCGGCGAGGACGCCGACCAGGGAGCCGGGGCCGATGCCGGCGCCGCCGAGGTGGGCGGCGATGCCGCCGGCCCGTCCGGCCAGGGCGCCGTAGGTGAGGCTGCCGTGGTCGTCGGCGACGGCCTCGGCGTCGGGCCGGGCGGCGCTCAGTTCGCGCACCCGGGCCACGACGTCCGTGAACGCGTCCCGGCCGGACGGCACGGGCAGGTCCAGCACGTCCTCGCCCGGCAGCAGCGTGCCGATCCGGCCGGACGGCGTCCCCGGTTCGGCGACCGCGGTCCGCAGCACCCGCTCCAGCCGGGCCGCGACGTCGGCGGCGTCGGCGGGGGCGTACCTGCCGGGGTCGTAGGACACCGTCAGCCGCAGCCGTTCGCCGGGGACCGCCATGAGGCTCAGCGGGTAGTGCGTGGCGTCCTTGGCCTCCAGGCCGGTCACGGCGAGGCCGGGGACCGGGTCGCGCAGGGCGTCCGGGTCCAGCGGGTAGTTCTCGAAGACCAGCACGGTGTCGTACAGCTCGCCCAGGCCCACCGCGCGCTGGATGCGGGCGGCGCCGAGGTGCTGGTGGGGCAGGAGCGCGGCCTGCCGCTCCTGGAGCCGGCCGAGGATCTCCGGGAAGGTCGCGTACGGGTCCAGCGTCACCCGCACCGGGACGGTGTTGATGAACAGGCCGACCATCGACTCGATGCCGGGCAGCTCCGGCGGGCGGCCGGAGACCGTGGAGCCGAAGACGATGTCGGAGCGGCCGGTGAGGGTGCCCAGGACCGCAGCCCAGGCGCCCTGCACAACGGTGTTGAGGGTGAGCCCGCGCTCCTTGGCCCAGGCGGTCAGCTCGGCGGTGAAGCCGGCCGGGAGGGCCAGGACGTGGTGGTCGGGCAGCCGGGAGCCGGCCGTGCCGCCGGGGGCGACGAGGGTGGCGTCGGTGAGCCCGTCCAGCGCCTCCCGCCAGGCCGTCTCGGCGCCGGTGGCGTCCTGCCGGGCGAGGTGGGCGAGGTAGGTCTTGTACGGGGTGACGGGCGGCAGCGGGGCCGACGGGTCGCCGTACAGGGTGAACAGTTCGCCGATGATGACCGGCATCGACCAGCCGTCGAAGAGGATCTGGTGGGCGGTCAGCACGAAGCGGTACGTCGTGTCGCCGGTGCGGATCAGGCGGAACCGCAGCAGCGGCGGGCGGGCCATGTCGAAGGGCCGCAGGCGGTCCTCCTCGGTCAGTCGCCCGATCTCGTCCGCGTCGGTGACGTGGTCCTCCTGCCAGGGCAGGGCGGCGGTGCGCGGGACGAGCTGGACGGGGTCGCCGTTGTCGCGGTAGCGGAACCCGGCCCTCAGGTGCGGGTGGCGGTCGAGGAACCGCTCGGCGGCGGCCCTCAGGCGGGCCCCGTCCAGCGGCCCGGACAGGTCCAGGACCAGCTGCACGGTGTAGACGTCCAGCTCCCGCCGCCCGGAGACCGCGTGGAAGAGCAGGCCCTCCTGGAGCGGGGTGAGCGGCAGGACGTCGCTCAGATTGGATCGTCCTCGTGTCACAGACCGTCCTCGTGTCACAGGGAGGCCCCCCAGTCGTCCATCTCGTTCTCGAATGCGTCCAGTTCGTCCTGGCTCAGGGCGATGAGCTCCACGTCGCTGGGCGTGTGGCCGCCCGCGTCGGGGTTCTGGGCGTGGGTGACGAGCGCGCGCAGCGCCCGGAACCAGCCCTCGGCGACGTCGGCGGCGTCCGCCTCGTCGAGGAGTTCGCCCGGCCAGGTCCACACGGCGGTCAGGCGCGGCCCGTCCGGTCCGTCCTCGGTGAGGGCGTTGAGGCCGAGCACGTGCGGCAGCGCGAGCCCGGGGTCGGCGCCCGCCGCGATGAGCGCGGACTCCTCGGTGGTCGCCCAGTCCGCGTCGCGCGGGGCGGGCAGCCGGCCCAGGTAGTTGAAGCCGAGCTGCGGGGTGCGCTCCAGGCCCGGCAGGGCGGCGATCCGGCGCAGGACGCCGAAGCCGATCCCGTGGTCGGGCACGGCCCGCAGCTGCTCCTTGACCTGCTTGAGCACGCGTCCCGCCGCGGGCCCGCCGGCCCACACCTCCGCCCAGTCCGGCGCGCCGAGGTCGACGCGCAGCGGGTAGGTGGTGGTGAACCAGCCGACCGTCCGGCCGAGGTCGACGCCGTCGGCGATCTCCTCGCGGCCGTGGCCTTCCATCTCGATCAGCACCGCGGCCGCGTCGTCGCGGGTGCGGCGCCGCCAGTCGGCGACGGCCAGCGCGTAGGCGGTGACCAGTACGTCGTTGATCTCGGCGTGGAAGGCGGCGGGCACCTCGGTGAGGACCGCCCGGGTGGCCTCGGTGTCGAGGGTGCGGCGCAGGGTGCGGGCGGTGGCGTGGGTGTCCCGCGCCGGGTCGAGGGCGCGTCCGGCGAGCAGCGGGTCGGCGGCGGACAGCGTGCGCCGCCACAACTCGCCCTCGTCGGCGCGCCGTTCGGAGGCGGCCTCGGCGGCGAGCAGTCCGGCCCAGTGCCGTACGGAGGTGCCGACCGGCTCCAGCCGCGCCGGGGTGCCCGCGACGGCGGCCCGGTGGGCGCGGTCGAGGTCGTCCAGCAGGATCCGCCAGGAGACGCCGTCGCAGACCAGGTGGTGCAGGGTCAGGACGAGCCGGCCGGGGCGGCCCGTGCCCGCGTCGAGCCAGGTCGCGCGGAGCACCGTGCCCTCGCGGGGGTCCAGGCGTGCGGCGTCGGCGAGGGCGGCCCGCCGTACGGCCTCGGCGAGGGCGGGGCCGTCCAGCCGGGCCGTGTTCTCCCGGCCGAGCAGCCAGGGCGCGTTGACCGTGCCCGGCTCGCGCACCTGCAGCGTCCAGGTGCCGTCCTGGTCGAGCAGCCGGGTCCGCAGGGCGTCGTGGTGGTCGATCACCGTCTGGAGGGCGGTGGCCAGGCTCGCCCGGGTGGCGCCGGCCGGGGTGCGGACGGCGACCGCCTGACGGAAGGCGTCGAGGGGGCCGTCCAGGGCGTGCAGCCAGCGCATGATCGGGGTGGGGGCGAAGGTGCCGACGCCGTCGTCCGTGCCGCGCACGACCTGCTCCGTCACCGGGCGGGCCACCGCGGCGAGCCCGGCGGGCGTGCGGTGCAGGAAGACGTCCTGCGCGGTGAGCAGCAGGCCCGCCGCGCGGGCCCGTCCGACCAGCTGGATGGAGCTGATGGAGTCGCCGCCCAGGTCGAAGAACCCGGCGTCCGCGCCGACCTCGTCGAGCCCGAGCACCTCGCCGAACACCGCGCACAGCGCGCGTTCCCCCTCGGTGACCGGGGCCCGGCCGCGGGTGGCGTCGGTGTAGTCGGGGGCGGGCAGGGCGCGCCGGTCGAGCTTGCCGTTGGTGGTCAGCGGCAGGCCGTCCAGGGTGACCACGGCGGCCGGGACCATGTAGTCGGGCAGCCGTCCCGCCACGTGGCCGCGCAGGGTCGCCGGGAGCGGGGCCGCGCCGGCCGCCGGGACGACGTAGGCGACCAGGCGCTTGTCGCCGGGACGGTCCTCGCGGACGACGACCGCGGCCCGGTCCACCTCCGGGTGGGCCGTCAGCGCGGCCTCCACCTCGGCCAGTTCGATGCGGAAGCCCCGCAGTTTGACCTGGTCGTCGGCGCGGCCCTGGTAGTCGAGGGTGCCGTCGGCGCGGCGGCGCACCAGGTCGCCGGTGCGGTACATGCGGGCGCCGGGCGGACCCCAGGGGTCGGTGACGAACCGCTGGGCGGTCAGGTCCGGGCGGCCCAGGTAGCCGTGCGCGAGGCTCGCGCCGCCGACGTACAGCTCGCCGGTCACCCCGGCCGGGACGGGCCGCAGGTCGTCGTCGAGGACGTGCACGACCGTGCCGGCCAGCGGGGTGCCGATGGGCGGCCGGCCGCCGGGGACGAGGGGTTCGCTGACGGTCGCGCAGACCGTCGTCTCGGTGGGCCCGTAGGCGTTGAGCAGGGTGGTGTGCGCGGCCCACTTCTCCACCAGGGCGGGCGGGCAGGCCTCCCCCGCGGTGATGACGGTCATTCCGGACGGCACCGGCCGGTCCTCGGGCCAGGCCGCCAGCACGGCCGGCGGCAGGCAGACGACGTCGATGCCGGCGTCGGCCAGGTACGCGGCGAGGGGGTCGCCGGGTGCGCGCTGCTCCTCCGTGGCGAGGACCAGGACGGCGCCGGTGACCAGGGCGGTCAGCACCTCCCAGGCCGCCGCGTCGAAACTGAGCGAGGCGAACTGGAGCAGCCTGCTGCCCTCGCGCACCCCGAACCGGGCGGCCTGCGCGGTCAGCGCGGTGGCCGAGGCGTGTCCGACGACGACGCCCTTGGGGCGGCCGGTGGAGCCCGAGGTGTAGATGACGTAGGCCGGGTCGCCGGGCACGGGGCCGTACCCGGGGGCGCGGGTGGGCCGGCCGGCGAGGTCGGCGAGGGTGGCGTCGGCGTCCAGCACCAGCGGCTCGGGGGCCGTGGCGGGGACCCGGTCGGCGACGGCGGCCGTGGTCAGCACCGCGGCCGGGCGGGCGTCGTCGAGGACGTAGGCGATCCGCTCGTCCGGGTAGGCCGGGTCGACGGGCAGGTAGGCGGCTCCGGCGGCCAGGACCGCGAGGACCGCGGTGACGGTGTGCGCGGAGCGGTCCGCCATCAGCGCCACGACCTGGCCGGGGCGCACGCCCCGCTCGACGAGCAGGTGCGCGAGCCGGTGCGCCCGGTCGGCGAGGTCGCCGTAGGAGACGGTGGTGCCGTCGGGCAGGGCGAGCGCCGGGCGGTGCGGGTCGGTGGCGGCGCGGGCGGCGAACAGGCGCGGGATCGTGGTGGGTTCGGGCGCCGCGGCAGCGGAGCCGTTCCCCTCGCCGAACAGCCGCTCGCGCTCGGCGGGCAGCAGGGCGTCGAAGCCGCTGAGCGCGGTGTCCGGCCGCTCCGTGAGGGCGCGCAGGAAGCTCACCAGGCGGGCGGCGACCGAGGCGGCGCTCGCCCGGGTGAACAGGTCGGCGCTGTACTCCAGCAGGCCGTCGATGCCGGCGGGGCGCCCGCCGCCGTCCTGTTCCTCGGTGAGTTCGAAGGCCAGGTCGAAGCGGGAGGTGCCGGTGGGAACGGCGGTCGTCGTGGCGCGGGTGCCGGGCAGGGCGAGGTCGGTCGCCGCGTTGTTCTGGAGGGCGAGCAGCACCTGGAACAGGGGCTGGCGGGCCAGCGAGCGCTCCGGGTTGAGGGCCTCGACGAGCCACTCGAAGGGCACGTCCTGGTGGGCGTAGGCGGCCAGGTCGGTGGTGCGGGCGCGGCCGATCAGCTCACGGAAGGTGGGGTCGCCGGAGACGTCGGTGCGCAGCACGAGGGTGTTCACGAAGAACCCGACCTGCCGTTCCAGTGCCGCGTCGATGCGGCCCGCGACGGGGGTGCCGAGCGGGATGTCGGTGCCGGCGCCGAGCTTGCGCAGCAGGGCGGCGAGCGCGGCCTGGAGCACCATGAAGACGCTGGCGCCGGTGGCGCGGGCGAGCGCGGTGACCGCCTCGTGCAGGTCCTTCTCCAGCCGGAAGGCGACCTGGCCGCCGCGGTGGCCGGGCAGGGCGGGGCGTGGGAAGTCGGCCGGCAGCTCCAGCTCGTCGGGGATCCCGGCGAGTTCACGGCGCCAGAAGTCGAGCTGGCGGGCGGCGAGCGAGCCGGGTTCGGCGATGTCGCCGAGCAGGTCGCGCTGCCACAGCGTGTAGTCGGCGTACTGGACGTCGAGGGGTGCCCGGTCGGGGGCGTGTCCCGCGAGGCGTGCCGTGTACGCGGCGCGCAGGTCCTCGGCGAGCGGCAGCACCGACCAGCCGTCGCCGGCGATGTGGTGCAGCACCACCAGCAGCACGTGCTCCTGCTCCTGGTCCTGCGGCCGGCCCTGCCGCTGGTCCCGCTCCCGCTCCCGCTCCGGCAGCGTGAACAGCTCGGCCCGCAGCGGCAGGTCGGCGGCGAGGTCGAAGGGGCGGACGGCCCGTTCGGCGAGCACGGCGTCGAGGTCGGCGGCGGCGACCTCGGTGACGGGGAGGTCGAACGGTCTGTTTCCGGCGGCCAGGACGACCTGGACGGCCCGGCCGTCGCGCTCCGGGAAGACCGTGCGCAGCGACTCGTGGCGGTCGACGACGTCCCCGAGGGCGGCGGCGAGCGCCTCCCGGTCGAGGGCCCCGGTCAGGCGCACGGCGCGCGGCAGGTGGTAGCCGACGGCCGCGTCCGCGTCGAGCCGGTCGAGGAACCACAGGCGCTGCTGGGCGAAGGACAGGGGCAGTTCGGCGGGCCGCTCCCGGGCGGTGACCGCGGGACGCGCGGCCCCGGCCCCGGTGAGCCGGCCGGCGAGCGCGGCCACGGTGGGCGCCTCGAAGAGGACCCGGACGGGGAGTTCGGCGCCGAGCAGCACCCGGATCCGGCTGATCGCGCGGGTCGCCAGCAGCGAGTGGCCGCCGAACTCGAAGAAGTCGTCGTCGATGCCGACCTGTTCGACGCCGAGGACCTCCGCGAACACCGCGCACAGCACCTGCTCCTGCGGGGTGCGGGGACGGCGTCCCGGCTGTCCGGCGGTGAGGTCGGGCACGGGCAGCGCCTTGCGGTCGACCTTGCCGTTGGGGGTGAGCGGCAGCCGGTCCAGGACCACGAACGCGGCCGGGACCATGTAGTCGGGCAGGGTGCCGGCCAGCTCGGCCTTCACCTCGGCGACGTCGACGTCCCCGGTGACGAACGCGGCCAGCCGGGTGGTGCCGGCGCTGTCCACGGCGACGTCCACGGCCGCGTCGGTGACGCCGGTGACACCGCGCAGCGCGGCCTCGACCTCGCCGAGTTCGATGCGGTGGCCGCGGATCTTGACCTGGTGGTCGACGCGCTCCAGGAACTCCAGGCGGCCGTCCGGGCGGTGCCGTACGCGGTCGCCGGTGCGGTACATGCGGGCGCCGGGCTCGGGGGCGAACGGGTCGGCGACGAACACGGCCGAGGTGCGGCGCGGATCGTCCAGGTAGCCGCGGCCCACGCCGACGCCGCCGACGTACAGCTCGCCGGGCGCGCCCACGGGCACGGGGCGCAGGCCGTCGCCGAGGACGTACAGGCGGGTGTTGCGGATCGCGGAGCCGATCGGGGTGTGGACGTCACCGAGGTCGGCCTCGGTGCGGATGAAGGCGTGGGTGACGTCGTCGGAGGCCTCGGTGGGGCCGTAGGCGTTGACCAGCGGCACGTCGGGGAAGTGCGCGAACCAGCGGCGGCACAGGTCGGCGGGCAGCGCCTCGCCGGTGACGACGAGGTGGCGCAGGGAGGCCAGCCGGGGCCGGACGGCACCGCTGTCCCAGTCGTCGACGGCCGCCCGCAGCAGCGAGGGCACGACCTCCAGGACGGTGACGCCCTCCTCGTCGACCAGCGCGAACAGGCCCTGCGGGTCGGCGGCCAGCGAGCGCGGCACGACCCGGGTGCGGCCGCCCGCCACGAGCGCGGCGAGCATCTGCCACACGGAGATGTCGAAGGTGACGGGCGCGTTGTGCACCAGGACGTCGCCGGCCGTCAGAGCGAGGTCCTCCACCTTGGCGAGCAGGTGGTTGACCATGCCGGCCCGGTGCACCATGGCGCCCTTGGGGCGGCCGGTGGAACCGGACGTGAAGATCACGTAGGCCAGGTCGTCGTCCGTGCCCGCGGCCGCGGGAGCGGGCACCAAAGTGTCGTCCGCTCCCCCCTCCTGGAGTTCGACGATCTTGGGCCAGTGGTCGCCGGCCGCCAGCAGCTGGTGGGCGTACCCCTCGCGGGCGGGGCTGAACAGCAGGGCGTCCGCGCCGCTGTCGGCGAGCAGGGCCGCCCCGCGCGCGACGGGTGCGTGCACGTCGAGCGGGATCCAGGCCGCACCGGTGGCGAGCACTCCGAGGACGGCGGCCACGAACTGCGCGCCCGGATCGGCGACCAGCGCCACCAGCGACCCGGTGGACACCCCGGCCCCGGCCAGCCGCAGGCTCACCCGGTCGGCGCGCCCGCACAGTCCGGCGTACGTGAGCCGTTCGGTGCCGTCGTCGACGGCGACCGCGTCCGGGGCGGCGGCGGCCAGCTCGCGCACCCGCTCCACCACGTCGGTGAAGCCGCCGGTGCGGGCGGTGGCGTTCCAGTCCTCCAGGACGACCTGCCGCTCGGCGGGCAGCGTGACGTCGAGCCGGCCCAGCGGCAGCGCGGGCGGGGCGAGCGCGAAGCCCTCCAGGTGGGCGAGGAGCCGCTCGCCGTGCGCGGCGAGTTCCTCGTCCGTGAACAGGCCCGGGTTGGCGTCCAGCCGCAGCGTCCAGGCACCGTCCGGCGCGTCCAGGTAGATGAGCTGGAGTCCCGGCACGGGCCCGGTGGACAGGTTGTGCAGCCGGCCGGTGCACGCGCCGAAGACCAGGTCGGCCCCCGACTCCAGCACGTTGACGGTCGGCCCGTACGACAGCTCCGCGTCCCCGGCGAGACCCAGCTCGCGGCGCAGCCGGTCACCGCGGTAGCCCTGGTGGCGCAGGGTGGTGCGCAGTTCGGCCGCGGTGCGTTCCAGCAGGCCTTCGCGGGTCAGCGCGGGCGTGACCTCCAGCGGCAGCGGCAGGAAGTTGGCGCGCATGCCGGCGACGGTGCGGGCCACCGGCGTGGTCCTGGCCGGCACGGGCAGCGTCAGCAGGACCCGGCTGCCGCCGGTGACCCGGGCCAGGTAGGAGGCGGTGGCCGCGACCAGCGCGGCGGGAAGGGTGACCCGGCTCTCCCAGGCGACCCGCTCCAGCCGGGCCACGGTCGCCGGGGGAACGGGGGAATTCCACCTCAGCGTGTTCCGTGCCCGCAGCGGGCGCCGCGCGGAGAGCCGGGTCGGCTCGGGGGTCTCCGTGAACCGGCCGGCCCAGAACCGGGCGTCGCGCTCGTGCTTCGCGGAGTCGAGATAGGCCTGTTCGTCGTCGACGAGGACCCGCAGGGGCGGCAGGGGCGCACCGCCGTCCGCTCCGGCGTACAGCTCCGCGAACCGCCGGTAGAACGGGGTGCGGCTGAAGCCGTCCAGCAGGATGTGGTTGGCCGACACGTAGAACCGGTGGTGGTCGTCGGCGAGCCGGTGCAGCTGCCACCGCACGGCGCCGTCCAGCAGCGAGGACGGCAGCGCCAGGTCCTCCTCCATCAGCCGGCGCGAGACGGCGTCCGGGTCGGCCTCGGCGCGCAGGTCGCGCACCGCGACGCCGGGCGTGGTCAGCGGGCCGGCGGGGTCGGCGGGGTCGGCCCGGTGCAGGGCGCCCTCGCGGACCTCCCGGCCGAACTCCCGGATCGTCTGCACGGCTTCGCCGTCCCGCTCGGTGAACACCGCGCGCAGGGCGTCGGTCTCGGCGAGCAGGCCGTGCCAGGCCGCGGCGAAGCGGGCCGGGTCGAAGGGGCCGTGCAGGTCGAGGTGGTCGGCCATGGTGAAGACCGGGTTGCCGGGGTCGAGCTGCTGGGCGTACCACATCTCCCGCTGCGCGAGCGAGAGCGGCAGTTCGTGGCTGGACGACTCGCTCATCGTTGATTCACTCCAGAAGTGGCGGGGGTCGGCCCGGTCCCCAGGCCGAACTCGTCGAGGCCGTAGATGTCCTGGACCCAGTTGCTCTGGTAGATCGTGTCCAGGTAGCGATCACCGAGGTCGGGGGAGATGGCCACGGCGGTGACGTCCTCCCCGGGCCGGTGCTCGGCGAGCCAGCGCACCGCGCCGTTGACGACCGTCCCGGTCGAACCGCCGAAGAGGAATCCGCTGCGCGCCAGCTGGTGGCAGGTGCGGATGGTGTCGATCTCCGGCACCAGCACCATGTCGTCGATGTAGGACTCGTCGAAGAGGGCCGGCCGCACGCCGGCGCCGAGGCCGGGGATCATGCGGGGGCCGGCGGGCCCGCCGAAGGTGACCGAGCCGACGCTGTCGACGCCCACGATCGTCACCTGCGAGCCGGGGCGGTCCTTGAAGTAGCGGGCGCAGCCCATCAGCGTGCCGGTGGTGCCGGCGCCGACGAAGAGCAGATCGAGTCCGGGGAACTGCTTCTCGATGGCCGGAGCGGTGGTGCGGTAGTGCGCCATCCAGTTGTTGGCGTTGGCGTGCTGGTTGAGCCAGAGCACCCGCTCGTCCTCGGAGCACAGCGCCCGTACGTGGTCCAGCCGGGCCCCCAGGAAGCCGCCCGCGCCGGTGGCCTCGGTGATGACGTGCACCTCACCGCCGAGCGACTCGATGGCCTGGCGGGTCGTCAGGTTCGTGCGGGCGTCCACGACGCAGATGAAGCGATATCCCTTGGCCGCGGCGATCATGCTCAGCGCCAGGCCCAGATTGCCCGACGAGGACTCCACCAGAACGGAGTCCGGTCCCAGCGTGCCGCTGCGCTCGGCCGCGTCGATCATGGAGGCGGCTGCCTTGAGCTTCACCGAGCCGGCGAAGTTGAAGGCCTCGCACTTCAGATAGAGCGGCCATCCGTACAACTGCCGCAGGTCTACGAAGAGGTCTTCCTCGTGGAACTCCTGCGGGGTCCCGATGATGGGCACCGTGCCCGACCTCCCCCGTCTTCCCGTGTCAGGACCACTCGGGTTCGCCGTGCAGCCCGATCAGCCCCTGAAGGGTGCCGAGCAGGTCGGCGACCGCGCCGCCGACGGCCGGCGAGGTGACCGCCGTTCCCGTTCTCGCGGTGACCGTGCTCGCGGAGGCGGACCCGGCGCCCACGACGAGCGCGGAAACGGCGACGGCGGCGCAGGCAGCAATGCGAAGCATCGACGGCATGGATAATTCCTCGTTTCAACTTGTCGGGTAATTCCGGAGAGGCCCGCTCGGAGTTTCCCGGGGAAAGTCCGGGGCATCTCGTCCGATGGCTCGATTCTTACAACCCGTCACCCCTGGGTTAAGGGTTTCAGCTGTCAGGGTCCTGCCGTGACAACGTCATGCCAGATTGTTTTCCGGAGCCGCGGGAAAAGGGAACTGACCATTCCCCCATGGCATAGGGACCCCGTCGAAATAGGAGCTCAACATTCCGGGAACCCCGGGCGGACGGCGGGCCGCCGACCGGGCACCGACGGGGAACCGGTCGGGACCTGCGCGGATCAGGTCGGCACCGGCGGGAACCAGGTCGGCACCACCGGCACGGATCCGGTCAGGTGACGCTCGGAGCCCGGTCGGGTTCCGGCCGGGCGCCGGCCCGGCCGCCGGTCGGGTTCCGGCCGGGATCCCGTCGGGTTCCGGCCGGGAGCGGCCGGGCGGCGGTCAGTCGCCGACGGACTCCCGGATCTCCCAGCCGCGCAGCGGCTCCCCCCGCAGCGACCGCGTCACGACGCGCCGCGCGGCGGCGTGGGCCGCCGCCTGCGTGGAGGCGGACACGAACAGTACGAGGTCGGCGCCACCGGCACCGACCTCCGCGTAGACGTGCTGGACACCGTCCCGACTGCCGGCCACCGCGCGCACCGACCGGCACAACTCCCGGTCGTCCAGGGGTCTGCGGCCACGCGCCAGGCGCACATTAATCATGTACACAGCAAGCTCACGCGGCTTGGCCGACAATCGGTCAACTTCGGTTGTAATCGCGCCACAGGTGTCTCATTCCGGTAGGACAGCCGGGGGCCGTCACTGACGATCTACCTAGCCCGCGGGGACCGGGAGAGCGGGAGACTGGTACGTGGTCTGAAGACGTACATAGGGGGCGAAGAGTGTTGCGGATACTCGGGCTGGCATCGGATCCGGAGAGTCTGTATCGAGCCATGATCGAGGAACCCCACCTGGATGTGCCGGGGCTCGCCTCGCATCTGGACTGGGCCGTCGAGCGGGTCCGGCACGCCCTCGACGAGCTGGCCCGGCTCGCCCTCGTCCGCCCCTCCGGCGACTCCCCCGGCGAACTCCTCGTCGTCAACCCCGAGCTGCGACTGACCGCGCTGCTCACCCAGGAGGAGGTCCGGCTCGCCGAGCGCCAGCAGGCCATCGCCACCAGCCGCCAGGCCGTCACCGAGATCATCGGCAGCTACCACAACGCCGTCCACAACCAGCGCGGACTGGAGGTGGAGCGCATCACCGGTCTGGAGATGATCCGCGCCCGGCTGGAGGAGCTGTCCCAGGAGTGCGCCGAGGAGCTCAGCGCGTTCATCCCGTTGAGCAGGCAACCGGCCGACTCCCGCCGCGCGGTCCGCCCGCTGGACGAGAGCCTGCTGGGCCGGGGCGTCCACATGCGGAGCATCTATCTCCAGGGTTCGCTGAACGACCCCGACATGACCACGCACTTCGACTGGCTGAGCGACCTGGGCGGACGGGTGCGCACGGTGGCCACCCTGCCCCTGCGGCTCATCGTCTTCGACCGGCGGATCGCCGTGGTGCCCTCCGATCCGGAGAACACCGCCTCCGGCGCCCTGCTGCTGCGCGGGAAGGGCCTGGTCTCCGCCCTGTGCTCGCTGTTCGAGCACGTCTGGGAGGCCGCGACGCCCTACGGCCAGGAGCCGATCACCGACTCCCGCACCGGCCTGTCGAGCCAGGCCCGTGCCATCCTCAGCCTGCTCGCCCAGGGGTACACGGACGACGTGGTGGCCAGAAAGATAGGGGTCTCGGTCCGCACCTCGCGCCGCATCACGGCCGAACTGATGAGCCAGCTCGGCGCCCGCAGCCGCTTCCAGGCCGGCGTCCTCGCCGGAGAGCGGGGCTGGCTGCGCGGGGCGACGGCGGAGGGCGAGACCCCGGCCTGACCGGGCGGGACCGGCACCACCGGCCGGACGGCACGCCACGGGAGAACGGGCCGCCACGGAAAAGCGGAGGCCGCGGACCGCCACGGGAAAGCAAAAGCCGCGGACCGCCGCGGAAAGACGGACACCGCGGACCACCGCGGAAAAGCGAGAACCGCGGCCCCCCGTACGGACAGAGGAACCGCGGACCACCGTAGGAGCAGGTCCGCGGCGGACCGCCGCGAGGACGACGGCGTCGCGGACCGCCGTACGCACCGAAGCGCCGCGGGCCGCCGTACGCACAAAAGCGCCGCGGGCCGCCCTCGGGGCGAGGGCGTCGCGGGCCGGTGCGGAGACGAAGGTGCGGCGGGCCGCCGTGGCGGCGTGGGCCGCGCGGTCCGCCGCGGGAACCGAGGCCGCCCCCAGCGGGGAGCGGGTGTCGCGGCTGTGGCGCCGGGCGCCACGACACCCGCCGCTCACCGGGCCGCGGCCGTGCGGAAGGCGCGCAGGGCCAGCGGTACGACGACCGCGAGCAGCACCCCCAGGGTGAGCACCGAGGCCAGCTCCGGATGCCGTACCGGCAGGCTCGCGCCGGCGGAGGCGGGGGCGTTGCCCCACAGCACCCGGCACGCCTCGGCCACCGAACTGACCGGGTTCCACTCGGCGACCGCCCGCAGCCACCCCGGGAGGCCCCGCAGCGGCATGAAGGAGTTGGAGAGGAACGAGAACAGCACGAGGGCGAGAGCGGTGACGCCGTTGATGGCCTCCATGTTGCGCATCGCGAGGCCGATCAGCACGCCCAGCCAGAGCATCGCGTACGTGAACCCGAGGAGCAGCGCGAAGCCCGCGACCGCCTCCAGGAACCCGCCGTGGATGCGCCAGCCGACCAGCAGGCCGATCCCCGCCACCGCGCTCATCGCGGCGGCCGCGGTGACCAGGTCCGCCACGGTGTACGCGAACAGCACCGAGGCCCGTGAGATGGGCATCGAGCGGAACCGGTCGGTCAGCCCCGTGCGCAGGTCCGAGGCCACCCCGAGCGCGGTGGCGCCCACACAGGCCAGGCCGACCTGCGCGAACACGCCCGCCATCACGTAGTCGTGGTACTCGCCGCCCTTGACGCTGATCACGCTGGCGAACAGGTAGCCGAGGATGACGACCATCGCGATCGGTGTGAGCGACACCGAGATGATCTTCTCCGGTGTCCGGCGCAGATGCGTCATCTGCCGTCCGGTCAGGGCCAGGACCTCACTCATCGCCGCTCTCCTTCGTCTGGGCGCCCGCCCCGGTCAGCTGGAGGAACACCTCGTCGAGCGACGGCCGTCGCACGGCGAAGTCGGTGACCGGCACGCCGGAGCGTTCGAGTTCGGCGGCCGCGCGGGCCACTCCCCCGATGCCGTCCACGAGCCGCACCGCGACCCGCCGGGTCTCCCGGTCGACCACCGGCGCCTCGGACACCGCGCGGCCGAGCGCCGCCGCGGCCGCGTCGAGCGACGCGGAACGCTCCACGGAGATCTCCAGCCGCTCGTCACCCACCTTCCGCTTGAGTTCGTCGGCGGTCCCCTCGGCGATCACCCGGCCGGAGCCGAACACGGTGATGCGGTCGGCGAGGAAGTCCGCCTCCTCCAGGTACTGGGTGGTCAGCAGCACGGTGACACCGCGGGCGATCTGCTCGCGGACCTGCTGCCACAGCGTGATCCGGCTGGCCGGGTCCAGCCCGGTGGTCGGCTCGTCGAGGAACAGCACCTGCGGCGAGGCGACGAGACAGGCGGCCAGGTCCAGGCGCCGCCGCATTCCCCCGGAGTACGTCTTCGAGGGCCGGCCGGCCGCGTGCTGGAGCCCGAAGCCGTCGAGGAGTTCCTCGGCCCGGGTCTGCGCGCCGCGCCGTCCGAGGCCCATCAGCCGGCCGATCAGGACCAGGTTCTCGCGCCCGGTGAGCAGTTCGTCCACGGCCGCGTACTGCCCGGCCAGGCCGATCCTGCGGCGCACTTCACGCGGCCGGCGCACCACGTCGTAGCCGGCCACCGTCGCGCGGCCGGCATCCGGCGCGAGAAGGGTGGCCAGGGTGCGCACCGTGGTCGTCTTGCCCGCGCCGTTCGGGCCGAGCAGCCCGAGCACGGTGCCCGGTGGCACGCTCAGGTCGACACCGGCCAGCACCTCGTGATCGCCGAATTTCTTTCTCAGCCCTTCGGCCTGAATGGCGAATTCCATGCCCCTCCCCGCCCTCTTCCGGATCTCTCCGAGTGTGTTTGGATTCCCTTTCCGAGGCGTGAAGGTAGCAGGATAAATACCGGCCAGGTGACCGTTATGTCCGATATGACATGGCAGCACTCTGCAGCCGCAGCTTGCTGCCTCCGCGAGACCTACGAATGCCCGTGAGCGCACGCCAAGCTTTTTCCCGGAACCCCGCACCCCCCATGCCGCAGGAGAGAAGAAGCGAAAATGGCAGCCAAACGGAACCTCGCAGCCGCACTCGGCAGGTGGAGTGCCGAACACCGGAAGACCGCGGTGTTCGGCTGGCTCGTCCTGGTCGTTCTGGTGATGACGCTGGGCAGCTCGGCGGGCCAGGTCAACCTCACCGAGGCCGACTACGGAACCGGCGACTCGGGCCGCGCCGAGCGCATCCTCCAGGACGCCGGGCTGACCGAACCCGCCGGCGAGCTGGTCTACGTCCGCAGCGACGAACTCACCGCCGACAGCCCCCGGTTCACCAAGGCGGTCGCCGACACCGCCGACGCCCTGGAGGCCACCGGCCTCGTCACCCGCGTCCGCACCCCCGACACCACGAAGCTGGTCTCCGCCGACAAGCACGCCGTGCTCATCACGTACGACGTCAAGGGCGACCCGGACACCGCCGCCGACCGCGTCCAGCCGGTCATCGACGCGGTGGAGAAGACGGACGCCGCCCACGCCGACGTGACGCTCGGTCAGTACGGCGCGGCCACCGGCCTGAAGTCCATCAACGACAGCCTCGGCGAGGACTTCGTGCGCGCCGAGTACACCGCGCTGCCGGTCTCGCTGGGCATCCTGCTCGCCGTGTTCGGCGCGCTGGTCGCCGCCCTGCTGCCGATCGCGCTCGCCGTGACGGCCTGCGTCGGCGCGCTCGGCCTGCTCGCCCTGACCAGCCACGTGGTGCCGGTCGACGGCATGACCAACTCCATGATGTTCCTGATGGGTCTGGCCGTCGGCGTCGACTACTGCCTCTTCTACCTGCGCCGCCAGCGCGAGGAGCGCGAGGCGGGCCGCGACAACGCCACCGCGCTGCAGATCGCCGCGGCCACCTCCGGCCACTCCGTGCTGATCTCCGGCGTCACCGTCTGCGTCGCCATGGCCGGCATGTTCCTGTCCGGGCTGACCGTCTTCGAGGGCTTCGCCATCGCCACCATCGAGGTCGTCGTCATCGCCGTCCTCGGCTCCATGACCGTCCTGCCCGCCCTGATGGCCATGCTCGGCGACCGGATCGGCGCCGGCCGCATCCCGTTCCTGGGCCGCCGCCGGGCCCGCCGCGCCGCCACCGGCACCCCGCGGCGCGACAGCGTCCTGCTGCGCGGCGTCCTGGCCCGCCCCGCCGTCTTCGCCCTGCTCGCCGCCGCGTTCCTGCTCGCCCTGGCCGCGCCCGCGCTCGGCATGAAGACGGAGAAGCTCGGCACCGACAAGCTGCTGCCCGAGGACAACCCGACCGTGGTCGTCTCCCAGCAGATCGAGAAGGACTTCCCCGGTTCACCGGCACCCGCGAGCGTCATCGTCAAGTCCGCCGACATCGACTCCGCGGAGATGAAGCGGGCCATCGCCGACTTCCAGGCCAAGGCTGTGGCCTCCGGCCGGACCGGCAAGTCCATCGACGTCACCGTCCACGCGAAGGAGAACATCGCCGAGCTGAGCGTCCCGCTGGCCGGGAACGGCTCCGACGCCACGTCCAAGGAGGCCCTCACCACCCTGCGCGAGACCCTCGTCCCGGACACCGTCGGCAAGGTCGCCGGCACCACCGCCCTGGTCCGCGGCGACCTCGCCTTCTCCGTCGACTACAACGACCAGCTGAAGAAGAGCATCGTCCCGGTCTTCGCCTTCGTCCTCGGCGTGACCTTCCTGCTGATGCTGTTCTCCTTCCGCTCCCCCGTCATCGCCCTCACCTCGATCCTCCTCAACCTGCTCTCGGTGGGCGCCGCCTACGGCGTGATGACGGCCGTCTTCCAGCACGGCTGGGGCGCGTCCGTGGTCGGCACGGAGGGCATCGGCGCGGTCGAGTCCTGGATGCCGCTGTTCGTCTTCGTGGTGCTGTTCGGCCTCTCGATGGACTACCACGTGTTCGTGGTCTCCCGGATCCGCGAGGCCTACGACCGCGGCGCCACCACCCGTGACGCCATCGCGCACGGCATCCGCACCACCGCGGGCGTCGTCACCAGCGCCGGTCTGATCATGGTCGCCGTCTTCGCGGTCTTCGGGACGCTGGAGATGCAGGACTTCAAGCAGCTCGGCGTCGGCCTCGCGGTCGCGGTCCTGCTGGACGCCACCCTGGTCCGGGCGGTCCTGCTGCCCTCGGTGATGCTCCTGCTCGGCAACGCCAACTGGGCGGCCCCGAAGTTCCTGCGCGCGTCCCGCCCGGCCACGTCCGGCGACCACGCCGCGGCCCGCACGGCCCCGGAACGCGCGGCCGCGGGCCGATGACCCCCACCCATCCGACGGAAGGCACCCCCGTGTTCGAGTTCAGCGTGGTCGGCGGCACCACGGCCCGCGAGGTCATCGCCCGCTCCCGTCCCGAGATCGTGCGCGAGGTGCGCTCCACCTACCTGGCGCACGACGACGGCGACTCGGTCAACCCCGACAGCTACTTCCTGCGCTTCCCCGACAAGCCGGACGCCCGCATCATCGCGCTCCCCGCCTACCTGGGCGGCGAGCACGACGTGGCCGGCATCAAGTGGATCGGCTCGTTCCCGCAGAACATCGCCGACGGCATCCCCCGCGCCAGCGCCGCCCTGCTGCTGAACGACTACGCCACCGGCTACCCCTTCGCCCTCCTGGAGGCCTCCCAGATCAGCGCCGCCCGTACGGCCGCCTCCGCGGTCCTGGCCGCCGAGCAGCTCTCCGGCTCCCGCACCGCCGGGCACCTGTCGGTGATCGGCGGCGGCATCATCGCCCGCAACATCCTGGAGTTCTTCGCCGCGCAGGGCTGGCAGTTCGGCGGCGTCACGGTCCACGACAAGGTCCCCGAGTACGCCGAGGCCCTCGCCGCCCACGCCGACGACCACCTCGGCTACCGCACGTCGACCACCGCGAGCCTCGAAGTCGCCCTGCTCAAGGCCGACATCGTGGTGTTCGCGACGACGGCGGCGGAGCCGTACGTGCTGGACGCGGGCGCGTTCGCCCCCGGTCAGGTCGTGCTGAACATCTCCCTCAGGGACATCGGCCCCGAGCTGATCCACGACGCCTACAACGTCGTCGACGACGTCGACCACTGTCTGAAGGCCGACACCTCGCCGCACCTCGCGGAACAGAAGTACGGCAACCGCGACTTCGTCACCGGCACCCTCGCCCAGCACATCCGCGGCCAGGTGAGCACCGGCACCGACAAGCCGGTGATCTTCTCCCCGTTCGGCCTCGGCGTCCTCGACCTCGCGGTGGGCCTGCACGTCTACCGGGAGGCCCGGGCCGCCGGCGAGGCCGTCGCCATCGACGGTTTCTTCGGCGAGACGACCCGCTGGCCGACCCGCCCGCCCCAGCACGGCTGACCCTCGCACCCGACGGAGCCCCCGCCGACCTCACCGGCGGGGGCTCCGTGCCGGCTTCCGGGTCGCACCAGCACATGGCAGAAGGCCCGTTCCTGATATCAGGAACGGGCCTTCATGTTGTGTGGACCTGTGGGGATTTGAACCCCAGACCCCCTCGATGCGAACGAGGTGCGCTACCGGACTGCGCCACAGGCCCTTGCAACGAGTGAAACTCTAGCATCCCCGTCGGGGTGCTCGGAAATCCGCTCCCCGGGCCCCCGACCACCGCGGACACGGCATCGCCCACGCGTCGCCCGATCCGCGTCGCCGCTCACTCGTTGGCGGCCCGCGGCCGCTCGCCGTCCTCGTACTGGTCGAACAGCGGCGTGCGGCCCCGCTCGCGCGAGCGCCGGGCCGACGCGGCACGGCGCGCGTCGCTGCGCTCGCCGTCCTCGGCCCGTCCCGCGTCCCCGTCCGGCCCCTCCTCCGCGCCGTCCGCGGCGTCCCGGTCGGGCGTCTCGTCGGCCGCCTCGTGCTCGGGCGCGACGGTGCTGGACCGGGCCGAGCTCCAGGTGTCCGGCGCCCCGAGGTCCACGTCGGAGGTGGCCCGCGGCGCGACCGGCGCGGTCACGTACGTCGGCAGCGGCACCGGCACCGGGTCCCAGCTGTCGCCGTGGCCGGGCCGCCGCTGGCGTTCGCGCTGCTGGTCGACCCACTCGGCGTGGTCGGTCTGCTCGACGAGCGCCCTGCGGTCCGCGGCGAGCGCCACCAGGCCCGGGTCGGTCTCGGCCTCGGGGCCCTCGTGCGGCTCCTCTGCGCCGGCGTCGAGGCCGGAGTCGACGGAGGCGGAGCCGGAGCCGTGCGCGGCCGGGGCGGACGCCCGTCGGCGCGGCTGCCGCTCACGCAGCCGCTGGGCGGCGGCCTCGGCCTGCCTGCGGTCCATCTGGTACGCGAACCGGCGGCGCTCCTGGGAGCGCAGGTGGGCGATGTATCCGCTGAGCAGGACGGCGGGCACGCCGGGCGCCCACAGGAACGCGAGTCCGCCGACGGCGGCGACGATCGCGCCGAGGGTGAAGGCGAGGAAGAGGACGACGGTGGTGCGCCTGCGGCGCGCGAGGACCTTCGAGCGCCGGGCGCGCGCCGCGGCCGCCTGCGCCTGCGCGGATTCGGCGGTGGAGGCCGCCGGCGCGGAGGGCGCGCGCCGCGTCTCGGGCACGCGCGGATGCGCCGGCCCGGTGCCGGATTCCTGCGCGGGCCCGGCCGGCTGCTCACGGGCCGCCCTGGCGGAGTGCTCGCGGGCCGGCTCGGAACGGGGCTGCTCGCGGGCCGACTCCGGGCGGGCCTGCTCGCGCTCCTGGACCGGCGCCGTGACCTGGGGCCGGGCCGGGGGCATGGCGAAGGCCCGGACGTCCACCGATTCGGTGGGGATGTCCGGCGCGTCGGCGTCGGGCTCCTCCTCCTCGGCGGAGCGCGCCCGCAGGTCCTTGGCGTACCGGCGCTCCATGCCCGCCCGTCCGGACAGAAGCCGGATGGCGGTGCTGAAGCGTTCGGTCGGACGGGCCTCGTTCAGCTCGTCCTGCCTACGGAGCCACATCGGCACCAAGTAGGCGGCCCAGGCCCCGACGATGACTGCGTAGATCAGGCCGCTGCTGCTCACCCCTCACACGGTAGAGGGGTTTACGTGAGGCCATCCGCCAATTGAGCCGGTGTGTCGCACGATCCGGCTGATATTTCGAGCTTTTTTTGCGACCGATCCGATCAACAGGCCACCGGAGCGGTGAATTCAGCGCCCCAGACGGTCACCGGACGGCCATTTTCGAACACTTATTCAATTTCCGGGGTTCGCGGGATTCCCCCGGGTGTTCTGCGGGTCACGGGGCGCGCTTCGCGGACGATTGCGCCGCCAGCGGCTGAGCAGGCCCTCGGGCACCTCCTCGGCCGTGAGCGCGAACACGAGATGGTCGCGCCAGGCCCCGTCGATGTGGAGATAACGCGGCCGCAGACCCTCCTCACGGAATCCGAGTTTCTCCACCACCCGGCGGCTGGGCCCGTTCTCGGGCCGAATGCAGACCTCGACGCGGTGCAGCCCGACCCTGCGGAAACAGTGGTCCACGGCCATCGCCACGGCCGTCGGCATCACCCCGCGGCCGGCCACCGACTCGTCCACCCAGTAGCCGACGTGCCCCGAGCACATGGACCCCCAGGTGATCCCGGCGACCGTCAACTGCCCGACCAGCCGTCCCTGGTACTCGATGACGAACGGCAGCATCCGGCCCGCGTTCGCCTCGGACCGCAGATGGCGGACCATCTGCCGGTAGGTCGGCCGGTGTGTGACCGGCCCGCTCGGCGCGGGCGGCGGGATGGTCGCCTCCCAGGGCCGCAGCCAGTCCCGGTTGCGCCGGTTGACCTCGCGCCAGGCCCGCTGGTCGCGCAGCTTTATCGGCCGCAGGACGATGTCGCCCTCCGTCAGTTCGACGGGCCAGGACGGGCTGTTCAGCTCGCACCCCCGGGGCCGGCGCCGGGTCCGGGGTGGTCACCGCCGCGGAGCTGGTCCACGGCGTGCACCAGCAGGGGCTCCAGGACGGCCAGCCCGTCCCTGACCCCGCCGGTGGAACCCGGCAGATTGACGATCAGTGTGCGTTGCGCCACGCCGGCCAGGCCCCGCGACAGCGACGCGGTGGGCACCTTCTGGCGGCCGTGCGCCCTGATGGCCTCGGCGATGCCCGGCACCTCGTGGTCGATCACCGCGCGGGTGGCCTCGGGGGTGCGGTCGGTGGGCGAGATGCCGGTGCCCCCGGTGGTGACGACCACGTCGTAGCCGGCCGCCACGGCGGCGCGCAGGGCGGCTTCCACCGGGTCTCCGTCGGGCACGACCCGCGGCCCGTCCACGGCGAACCCGAAGCCCGTGAGGCCGTCGGCGATCAGCGGGCCGCCCCGGTCCTCGTAGACACCGGCCGAGGCGCGGTTGGAGGCCGTCACGACCAGCGCGCGGTACGGCGCGGCGCTCACGGCCGGCTCCAGTCGCCCGACTTGCCGCCCGTCTTCTCCTCGACCCGCACGTCCGTGATGACCGCTCCCTTGTCGACCGCCTTCACCATGTCGATCACGGTGAGCGCGGCGACGGAGACCGCGGTGAGGGCCTCCATCTCGACGCCCGTGCGGTCCGTGGTCCGCACCGTGGCGGTGATCTCGACGGCGTCGTCCGCGACCGACAGGTCCAGTTTCACACCGGAGACGGCCAGGGGGTGGCACAGGGGGATGAGGTCGGGCGTGCGCTTGGCGCCCATGATGCCCGCGATCCGGGCGGTGGCCAGCGCGTCCCCCTTGGGCACCCCTTCGCCGCGCAGCAGCTCGACCACGCGGGGCGAGACGACGACGCGCCCGCTGGCCCGCGCCGTCCGCGCCGTCACGTCCTTGCCGGACACGTCGACCATGCGGGCGGCGCCCGCCTCGTCGATGTGCGTCAGTCGGTCCTGCACAGGGGGTCCGGGGGTCTTCCCCCGGGAAGGCACAGTCATGGTGGTGTGGCGCTCCCGCTCCGGGCGTGTTGTGCGCGACACGGTACCCCCATGCGGGGGCCCGCAGCGGACCAGGACCGGCCTGCGGACCCGCGCCCGCGGGTGCGCTCAGCCGAGCAGGACGACCTCGACCTCGGTCCCCGGCTCGACGGACTCCACGTCCTCGGGGACGACGATGAGCGAGTCGGCGTGCGCGAGGGCCGCGACCAGGTGCGAGCCGGCGCCGCCCACCGGGCGCACGGTGCCCTCGGCGCAGGTCGCGCGCAGGAACTGCCGGCGCCCCTTCGGCGAGGACAGCGCCCGGTCCGCGACGAGCTTCGCGCGGGTGGTGGGCCGGTGGACGTCCGCGAGTCCCATGAGGGTGCGGATCGCGGGCCGCACGAACAGCTCGAAGGAGACGTACGACGACACCGGGTTGCCGGGCAGGGCCAGCAGCGGGGTGTGGTCGGGGCCGATGGAGCCGAAGCCCTGGGGCTTGCCGGGCTGCATGGCGAGCTTGCGGAAGTCGATGCCGCTGCCCGCCTCGTCCTCGTCCCCGACGTGCGACAGGGCCTCCTTGACGACGTCGTACGCCCCGACGCTCACGCCGCCGGTGGTGACCACCAGGTCGGCGCGGACCAGTTGGTCCTCGATGGTGGAGCGGAGGGTCTCGGCGTCGTCGGCGACCGCGCCCACCCGGTAGGCGATGGCGCCGGCGTCGCGGGCGGCGGCGGTGAGGGCGAAGCTGTTGGAGTCGTAGATCTGGCCGCCGCGCAGTTCCTCGCCGGGCTGCACGAGTTCGCTGCCCGTGGACAGCACGACCACGCGCGGGCGCGGGCGGACCCGGGCCGTGCCGCGTCCGACGGCGGCGAGCAGGGCGATCTGCGGCGGGCCGAGGACGGTGCCGGCCTCCAGGGCGCGGTCACCGGCCTTCACGTCGCTGCCCTGGGCGCGCACGTGCGCGCGGGCCTCGGCGGAGCGGTGCACGCGGACCTGCCCCGAGGCCTGCTCGGGGGCGAGGCTGCGGGCGCGCATCCCGTCGACCGGTCCCTCGCCGAGGCCCCCGTCGGTCCACTCCACCGGAACGACGGCCTCGGCGCCGGGCGGCAGCGGGGCCCCGGTCATGATCCGGGCGGCCTGTCCCGGCCCGACGTGCAGGAGGTCGGCCTGGCCGGCGGCGACGTCCCCGACGACCTCCAGGACGGCCGGGTACTCCTCGCTCGCGCCGGCGACGTCCGCGACCCGTACCGCGTACCCGTCCATCGAGCTGTTGTCGAAGGGCGGCAGCGAGAGGGGCACTATGACGTCCTCGACCAGGACGCAGCCCTGGGCATCGGGCAGTCGCAGCTCGATGGGTTCCAGGGGGCGGACGGTGGCGAGGATGTCCTCCAGGTGCTCGTCCACCGACCACAGACGGTCCTGTCCGGCGGTGCGGGGCGCGGCGGTGCTCAAGGCTGTTGCATCTCCTCGGTGACGTAACGGCGAAGCCAGGACCGGAAGTCCGGTCCCAGATCCTCACGTTCGCACGCGAGTCTGACAATGGCACGCAGATAGTCGCCGCGGTCGCCCGTGTCATAGCGGCGGCCCTTGAAGACGACGCCGTGCACCGGGCCGCCGGCCTTCTCGTCCTGCGCGAGCTGCTGGAGGGCGTCGGTGAGCTGGATCTCGCCGCCGCGCCCGGGCTCGGTGCGGCGCAGTATGTCGAAGACGGCCGGGTCGAGGACGTAGCGTCCGATGATCGCGTAGTTCGACGGGGCGTCCGCCGGCTCCGGCTTCTCCACCAGGCCGGTCACCTTGACGACGTCGCCGTCCGTGGTGTCCTCCACGGCCGCGCAGCCGTAGAGGTGGATCTGCTCGGGGGCGACCTCCATGAGGGCGACGACGCTGCCGCCGTGCCGCTCCCGCACCTCGATCATCTGCTGGAGCAGCGGGTCGCGGGGGTCGATCAGGTCGTCGCCCAGGAGGACGGCGAAGGGCTCCTGCCCGACGTGCGGGGCCGCGCAGAGCACCGCGTGCCCGAGTCCCCTGGGGTCGCCCTGCCGCACGTAGTGCATGGTCGCCAGGTCGCTGGACTGCTGGACCTTGGCCAGGCGGGCGGCGTCGCCCTTCTTCTGAAGCGCCGACTCCAGTTCGTAGTTGCGGTCGAAGTGGTCCTCGAGCGGGCGCTTGTTGCGCCCGGTGATCATGAGGACGTCGTCGAGACCGGCGGAGACGGCCTCCTCGACCACGTACTGGATCGCGGGCTTGTCCACGACCGGCAGCATCTCCTTGGGAGTGGCCTTGGTCGCCGGCAGGAACCGGGTGCCGAGGCCGGCTGCGGGGATGACAGCCTTGCTGATCCTGGGGTGCGACTGAGTCATGTCGGGAACCTTATCCGGTGGCTATGTGAGGTATCTGTAGCTCCGGTTAATTCATGATCATATGAGCGTACGGGAATCGCGCGGGAGCCACACATGAGCCACACCGAAGGCGGAGCAGAGTCTCACAAACGTATGTTGCGGCGAGAGTTCATCACGGTGAGGAACAGGTTGACGACGGACGACCTGCGGGAAACCGCCACTCTGCTCGCCGCGCGCGCCCTGGAAATCCCGGAGTTGGCCGCCGCGCGGACCGTCGCGGCGTACGTCTCCGTGGGCAGCGAGCCGGGCACGCTCGCGCTGCTGGACGCGCTGCTCGCACGGGGCGTGCGGGTCCTGCTCCCCGCGCTGCTGCCCGACAACGACCTCGACTGGGGCGCCTACACCGGCGAGGGGTCTCTCGCGCGGGTCCGGCACGGCGGAAGGATGACCCTCTTCGAGCCCGCGGGCGAACGGCTGGGACCCGACGCCGTGACGGACGCCGACGTGGTGCTGCTGCCGGGTCTCGCCGTCGACGCGCGCGGCGTGCGCCTGGGCCGCGGCGGCGGATCGTACGACCGCGTGCTGGCGCGGCTGGAACGCGCGGGCGCGGATCCCTCCCTGGTGGTGCTGCTGTACGACGGCGAGGTCGTCGAGCACCTCCGGGAGGAACCGCACGACCGGCCGGTCGACGCCGTGGTGACGCCGTCGGGCGTGCGGCGCCTCACCGGCTGACGGGCGAACGGGAAGGGGCCCTCCACGCGCGCGCGTGGAGGGCCCCTTCCCCTTGTTCACCGGTTCACGGCTTCAGCACGAGGGTGTCGGTCGTGCTGTCGTCGACCGCCTTGGCCTTGAACGACCAGTCGAGCAGCTCGCCCTTGGCCCACTTGTCCGTCTGGTCGGTGTAGTGGGCGCTGAAGACGTGCCCGGAGGCGCCGGTGAGGTTGATCCACTTCGACTTGTCGAGGTCGTCGAGGTTGACCACCATCCGCATCGACGGCACCCACACGACGTCGTAGCCGCCCGCGGCGTTCCAGCCGGTCGCGTCCACCGCCGCCTCGCCGCCGCCGAGCTTCCACGGACCGCGGTTGAGGAGGTACTGGAGGAAGCCGGGGCCGCTGGTGCCCAGGGTCTGGTTCTTCAGGAACAGGCGGTGCAGCCGGCCCCAGCTCCAGGAGTCGATGTCCTTGCCGAGCTTGGCGGTCAGCTCCCAGCGGGCGTCGATCATGGCGCGCTCGAACAGCGCGTCACGGTCCTTCTCGGCACCGGGGCGGGTGCCCACCTCGGGCGTCGTCCACCAGTCGCTGTCGGGCTTCTCCATGAGGTTGCGCACGACCTCGAACCAGCGGTCGCCGCCGTCCGGCTGCGCCTGGTCGCCGTCGCGCTGCCCGCACTCGCGGACCTTGTCCTTGTCGTCGACCGGACCGGTGGTGTCGACCGGGTCGACCCACAGGCACTGGCCCTCGACCCGCAGTTCCTTGGGCAGCTTGTGGCCGAAGGCCAGCTTGAGGACGTTGCGCCACACCGCGTTGAAGTAGGCGGCCGCGGCGGAGTCGGCGTCCTGCGTGCGGTCCCAGCCCTGGAGCAGGTCCTGCGCCTCACGGACGTCCGGGTCGTCCAGGTTGATCTTCAGCAGCGTCGGCACCAGCATGTTCGCGATCTCGCTGGTGTTGTCCGTCTGCATCTGGCGCATGTCGTCGGTGGAGACCTTGCCGCCGCCCTTGATCTTCTGCTTGATCAGGTTGGTGATCCGCTGGCTGCGGGTGCCGTAGCCCCAGTCCGTGGTGAGCGTGTAGGGGTACTTCTCCGGGTCGACCACGGCCTGGTTGGCGGTGACGATGTAGCCGCGCTCCGGGTTGTACTCGTAGGGCAGCTCGTCGAAGTCCAGGTAGTCGTCGCCCCACTTGTCCTTCGACTCCCAGCCCAGGGTCGGGACCGAGCCGTCGAGCCCCTTGGCGCGCGTGGGGATCTTTCCGGGCAACTGGTAGCCGATGTTGTCCTTGGTGTCGGCGTAGACGAGGTTCTGCGAGGGCACGTCGAACTTCTCGGCCGCCTTGCGGAAGCCGTCCCAGTCGGCCGCCTTGTTCATGGCGAACACCGCGTCCATGGTGTTGCCAGGCTCCAGCGCCGTCCACTTCAGGGCGACCGCGTAGCCGTTGCCGCGGTCGGGGGCGCCGTCGTCGACGGTGGCCTTCCTGCCGACCTTGACCAGTTCGTCGCTGCGGTCGGACAACAGGGGCATCTTGTCGGCGGTCTGCCGGACGACGATCTTCTTCGCGGCGCCGCCGGCGACCTTGATGGTCTCCTCGCGCGTGAGGAAGGGCTTGACCTTGCCGTCGTAGAGGTAGCCGTCGCCGGACAGCTTCTCCAGGTAGAGGTCGGTGACGTCGACGCCGGAGTTGGTCATGCCCCAGGCGATGTCCGCGTTGTGGCCGATTATCACGCCGGGCATGCCCGCGAAGGTGTAGCCGGAGACGTCGTACTGGCACGCGGCGGAGACTTTGCGGCAGTGCAGGCCCATCTGGTACCAGACGGACGGCAGCGAGGCCGACAGGTGCGGGTCGTTGGCCAGCAGCGGCTTGCCGGTGATGGTGTGCTCGCCGGCGACGACCCAGGAGTTGGAGCCGATGCCGTTGCCGTTCACGCCGACCGCCGTGGGCAGGTCGTCCAGGACGTCGTAGAGGCCCGCGAGCTGGCTCTCCAGGGCCGAGCCGGACGAGCCGGTGCCGGTGCCGGTGCCGGAGGAGGTGCCGGTGCCGGTGCCGCCGGTCGTGCCGTCCGCGGAGGAGCCGTCCGCGGAGGAGCCGGAGTCACCCGAGTCACCGGAGCCGTCCGAACCGCCGGAGCCGCCGGAGCCGCTCTGCTCGAACGTCTCGGACAGCTCGTCGTACTGGCCCTCCTGGACGATCGGCTTGTTGCGGTCGTACGGGTACTGCGGGTACAGGTCGATGATCTGCTGCGGGCCGAGGCGGCTGGTCAGCAGGGCGCGGTCGATCTCGTCCTGCATGTTGCCGCGCAGGTCCCAGGCCATCGCCTTCAGCCAGGAGACCGAGTCGACGGGCGTCCACTCGGCGGGCTTGTAGTCGTTGGTGAACCCGAGCGCCGCGTACTCCAGCGAGATGTCCTCGCCGTCCTTGCCCCGGAGGTAGGCGTTGACGCCCTTCGCGTACGCCTGAAGGTACTTCTTGGTGTCGGCCGAGAGCTCCTTCTCGTACTCCTGCTCGGCGATCCGGTCCCAGCCGAGGGTGCGCAGGAACTCGTCGTTGTCGACCTGGCTCTTGCCGAACATCTCCGACAGGCGGCCGGACGTCATGTGCCGGCGCACGTCCATCTCGTAGAACCGGTCCTGCGCCTGGACGAATCCCTGCGCCATGAACAGGTCCTCGTCGGAGGACGCGTAGATCTGCGGGATGCCGTAGCCGTCCCGCTTCACGTCCACCGGCCCGGACAGGCCGTCGAGCGTGATCGAACCCTTGGTCTGCGGGAAGGAGGCGCGGACGGTACTGATGGACCAGTAACCGCCGTACGCGACGCCTCCGATGAGGGCCAGAACCAGGACGAGGACGATAAGTCGGGCTTTGCGCCCCTTCTTCCTGCCGGACTTGGCGGGCTTGTCACCCGTTGTGGCGGTGGTGTTGGGGGGCATCGCTGTCCTTGCTGTCCTAACGCGAGCGGCAGGTCGGGCCATGACTGTGAATGAGCGCTGGAGCAACCATAGGCGCAGGGGTCCGCGCCACTTGACGCGGAGTCGGTAACCGGCGCGCAAGGACGTTCGATCTCCGGACGGCGAGCGTCAAGAAATCGTCAAGAGTTAGGTAAGGTAACGAAGTAATCGGGTCCGTGACGCCACCGCGTCGTGTCCGATGTACGTGTGCGTCCCGCGCGCGAGACGCGCGGACCAGCGAAGGGAACCGCCGCTGACTGTCCACCACCTCAACCAGCTCCTGCTCGTCTGCTCGCTCGTCCTGCTCGTCGCCGTCGCAGCGGTCCGGATCTCCTCGCGCAGCGGGCTCCCCAGCCTGCTCGTGTACCTCGGCATCGGCGTCCTCATGGGCCAGGACGGCATCGGCGACATCCACTTCGACAACGCCGAGATGACCCAGGTCATCGGCTACGCGGCCCTGGTCGTGATCCTGGCCGAGGGCGGCCTCGGCACGAAGTGGAAGGAGATCCGGCCGGCCCTGCCCGCCTCCTCCGTACTGGCGCTGGCCGGGGTCGCGGTGAGCGTCGGCGTCACCGCCTCGGCCGCCCACCACCTCGTCGGGCTGGAGTGGCGGCAGGCGCTCATCATCGGCGCGGTGGTGTCCTCCACGGACGCGGCGGCGGTCTTCTCCGTGCTGCGCAGGATCCCGCTCCCCGCGCGCGTGACGGGCACCCTGGAGGCCGAGTCCGGCTTCAACGACGCCCCGGTCGTCATCCTGGTCGTCGCCTTCTCGACCGTCGGCCCCGTCGAGCACTGGTACGTGCTGCTGGGCGAGATAGCGCTGGAGCTGGTCATCGGCGCCGCCGTCGGCCTCGCGGTCGGCTGGCTGGGCTCGTGGGGGCTGCGGCACGTGGCCCTGCCCGCCTCCGGCCTCTACCCGATCGCCGTCATGGCGATCGCGGTCACGGCGTACGCGGCGGGCGCCCTGGCGCACGGCAGCGGCTTCCTCGGCGTGTACCTGGCGTCCATGGTCATGGGCAACGCGAAGCTCCCGCACTGGCCCGCCACCCGCGGCTTCGCCGACGGACTCGGCTGGATCGCCCAGATCGGCATGTTCGTCCTGCTCGGCCTGCTGGTGACCCCGCACGAACTGGGCGACGACGTGGTGCCGGCGCTCGTCATCGGCCTGGTGCTGACCATGGTGGCGCGCCCGCTGAGCGTCGTGCTCTGCCTGACGCCGTTCCGCGTGCCCTGGCAGGAGCAGACGCTCATGTCCTGGGCCGGACTGCGCGGCGCGGTCCCCATCATCCTGGCGACGATCCCCATGGTGAGCGGCATCGAGGGCAGTCGCCGGATCTTCAACATCGTCTTCGTCCTGGTCGTCGTCTACACCCTGATCCAGGGGCCGACGCTGCCCTGGCTGGCGCGCAAGCTGCGGCTGGGCGAGGACTCCGAGGCCGCCGACCTCGGCATCGAGTCGGCGCCGCTGGAGCGGCTGCGCGGGCACCTGCTGTCGGTGGCGATCCCCGAGGGCTCCAGGATGCACGGCGTCGAGGTCAACGAGCTGCGGCTGCCCGCCGGGGCGGCCGTCACCCTCGTCGTGCGCGAGGGCACCTCCTTCGTGCCGCTGCCGACGACGGTGCTGCGGCGCGGCGACGAGCTCCTGGTCGTGGCCACCGACCCGGTCCGGGACGCGGCCGAGCGGCGGCTGCGCGCCGTGGGCCGCGGCGGCAAACTGGCCGACTGGCTGGGCACGGACGGCGCGGACACCCGGTGAGGGCGCGTTCCGGCGGCGAGGACGGGTCCCGGGGTGAGGACGCGTTCCGGGGTGAGGACGCGTCCCGGCGCGCGTTAAGTGCAGGTTTCGTACCGTTCACACCCCCTTCATTCGGAGGTACGGCCGCTCATGGTGCTCACTTTCACAGGTGCGGCGGACAGTGATCCCTGTACGATGAAGGCACACCTTGATCGAACCAACTCTGCCTGACGCAGAGCTGGCGCGACCGTATGGCGGCCGGAACACCTCCCGAATGGGCACCGGTATCTACCGCAGTGCGCGCAAGAGGACAGCTCTCGGCGCCGCCCGGACACACGAGGGGTCGCGCTACCAGGCGGCAGAAAGGCACGGGCCGTGGCATCCACGGTCACCTCCGAGCCGTCGAAGGACTCGTCGGCCGCGCCCCGCCCGGGGTACGGGCAGCTGCTGCGCACCCGCGGCGCCTGGACGTTCCTGCTGCCCGGTTTCGCCGCGCGGCAGCCGTTCGCGATGCTCACCATCTCCATCGTGCTGCTCGTGCAGCACACCACCGGCTCCTACGGCGCGGCGGGCGCCGCCGCGGCCGTCACCGGTGTCTCCATGGCGCTGTGCGCGCCCTTCACCGGCCGTCTCGCCGACCGTCACGGCCAGCGCGCCGTGCTGGTCCCCGGCGTCCTGGTGCACGCGGCCTCGGGGCTGGCCCTGACGACGCTGGCGCTGGCCCACGCCCCGCTGTGGGCGCTGTTCGCGGCGGCCGTGCCCACCGGCGCCTCGGTCCCGCAGGTCGGCCCGATGGTGCGGGCCCGCTGGGGCGCGAAGCTGAAGGGCTCGCCCCTGATGACCACGGCGGCCGCCTTCGAGTCCGTCACGGACGAACTCACCTTCGTGGTCGGCCCGCTCCTGGCGACCGCCCTGTGCACCGCCGTGAACCCGGCCGCCGGACTGGTGGCGGAGGCCTCGCTGACCCTGTTCGGCGGTCTGCTGTTCGCCGCGCGGAAGGGCACCCAGCCGCCGGTCGCCGTCGACGGGCACGCGCGCGTGGAACACGCCTCCGCCCTGCGGATCCCCGGGGTGCGCGTGCTGATCGCGGCCTTCCTCGGCATCGGTTCGGTCTTCGGCGGCATGCAGGTCTCGCTGGCCGCGTTCACCGAGTCGATCGGCGAGCCCGGCCTGAACGGCGTCCTGTACGGCACCTTCGCCGCCGGCAACATGATCTCCGGCCTGGTCTGCGGCGCCGTCGCCTGGAAGGCGGCCCCGCAGCGCCGTCTGGTCGTCGGGTACGCGGCGCTGGCCCTGACGGCCTCCGGCCTGTGGGCGGCGCACTCCGTGCCGCTGCTGGCCGGCCTCGGCCTCCTGGTCGGCATGTGCATCGCACCCGCGCTGATCACCGGCTACACGCTGGTCGAGGGCCTGGTCCCGGCGGGCGCGCGCACCGAGGCGTTCACCTGGCTCACCGGCGCGGTGGCGCTCGGCCAGGCGGCGGCCGTCACCGCCGCCGGTCAGCTGGAGGACCGCTTCTGGGGCGGCGCGGGTTTCCTGGTGCCGCTGGCCGGTACGGTCCTGGCCCTGGGGACTCTGCTGGCACTGCGTTCGCGGCTGGTGGCGCGCCCGCGGGGACGTACCGTCGCACGTGGCGTCGGTCACCGCTCGCCGGTCACAGTGGACTGATCCCGGGGAATGCGTCAGTATGGACCGTCGTTAGCACTCATTGAGTGAGAGTGCCAGGAGGAAGACAGTGCCGACCTACCAGTACCAGTGCACCGAGTGTGGCGAGGGCCTCGAGGCGGTGCAGAAGTTCACCGACGACGCCCTGACCGAGTGCCCCAACTGCGGTGGCCGCCTCAAGAAGGTGTTCTCCGCCGTCGGCATCGTCTTCAAGGGCTCCGGCTTCTACCGGAACGACAGCCGCGGCTCCTCGTCGAGCAGCTCGCCGGCGTCCTCGACCTCCAAGTCGTCGACGTCCTCGGCGTCCTCGACCGCTTCGTCGTCCTCCTCGGACTCGAAGCCGGCCGGCTCCGGCACCTCGGCGGGCACCTCCGCCGCGTAAGACCCCCTTCCGGGACCCTGCCGTCGTACGACGGTGGGGCCCTCGGTGTTTCCGTGTCATCGGCCGGTCGGGCCGGGTGGTCGGCCAGCGGGTCCGGGTGGTCGGCCGGTCCGGGGAGCGGCCGGCCGGTCCGGGGAGCGGCCGGTCGGTCCGGGGAGCGGCCGGTCGGCGGGCGGGGCGGCCGGTCGGTGGCGCGGGGAGCCGCCGGGATTCCGGAGTCGGATCCGGGGCGTCGGCGGCGCCCGCTACTGTGCTGGTCATGGCGAACGCAGAGATCGGTGTAATCGGCGGCTCGGGCTTCTACTCGTTCCTGGACGACGTGACCGAGATCCAGGTGGACACCCCCTACGGGCCGCCCAGCGACTCCCTCTTCCTCGGTGACGTCGCCGGCCGACGGGTCGCCTTCCTGCCCCGGCACGGCCGCGGTCACCATCTGCCGCCCCACCGGATCAACTACCGGGCCAACCTGTGGGCGCTGCGCTCGGTCGGCGTGCGCCAGGTCCTCGGCCCGTGCGCGGTGGGCGGTCTGCGCGCCGAGTACGGCCCCGGGACGCTGCTGGTGCCGGACCAGCTGGTCGACCGGACGAAGTCGAGGCCGGGCACCTACTTCGACGGACTGCCGCTGCCCGACGGCTCGGTGCCCAACGTGGTGCACGTGTCCCTGGCCGACCCCTACTGCCCCACCGGCCGCTCGGCCGCGCTGAAGGCGGCGCGCGGGCGGGAGTGGGAGCCGGTGGACGGCGGAACGCTCGTCGTGATCGAGGGGCCCCGCTTCTCCACCCGCGCGGAATCGTTGTGGCACCAGGCGCAGGGCTGGTCGGTGGTGGGCATGACGGGCCACCCCGAGGCGGCTCTCGCCCGTGAACTGGAACTCTGCTACACGTCGTTGACGCTGGTCACGGACCTGGACGCGGGGGCCGAGACGGGTGAGGGCGTCTCCCACGAGGAGGTGCTGCAGGTGTTCGCGGCCAACGTGGACCGGCTGCGGGGCGTCCTGTTCGACGCGGTGGCCGCGCTGCCCACCGCCGAGGAGCGGAACTGTCTGTGCGTGAACGCGCTGGGCGGGCTGAATCCGGGGTTCGAGCTGCCGTAGGGGGCGGGATCCCTGGGCGCCCGGAGGATCCCTGGGCGCCGCGGGCTTGGGCGCGGGGCTTCTGGGCGCCGCGGGCTTGGGCGCGGGGACCCTGGGCGCCGGGGGTGGAACTCATCGTTCGGGTGAGGGAGTTGTCCACAGTCGGGCGGTGATCCACCGGCTCGGGCGGGCGGCGACGGCAGGGCCCATCGTGGACGGGCAGGCTCGTCCGTCGTCGCTGGTGGTGATCCCGTTGTCCTTTCGTGCGCCTTCCCCTTCCCCTTCCCTTTCCCCTGTCTCTGCTCCTCCCTCTGTCTCCGCTTCTCTTCCCGCCCCTCCTTCTCTCGGCGTACCTCCGTCTCCGTCCCTGCCCCCGTCCCTGCCCGTGCCTCCTGCGTGCGAGGTGCCGCAGTTCGCTCCGGTGCGGGTGCGGGGCGGGCTGCACCGGCTGCGCCTGCTGGTACGGACCCGGAGGCGGGCTCTCGCGGTCGGCCTCGCCGTCACGGCCGCCGCACTCGTGGCGGCGGGCCCGCGCGACGGCGACACGGCTCGCGGGCACCCGGGCGGAGGCTCCCACGCGGGCGGGGGCTCTCACGTCCGCGCGCAGTCGTCGGCGCGCGCCCCTGCCGAGGACCGTCGTACCGCTGGAAGGGTGCGGGCGCCGGTGCGGATCGCCGACGCGGCGACCGTCCGGCTGCTGCGCCCCGGTGACCGGGTGGACGTCATCGCCGTCGACCCCGCCGAGCGGCCCGCCGTGCGGGACGGCGAGGCCCGGGTGGTCGCGCGCGGTGCGCTCGTGACGAGGGTGCCGGAGCCGCCGGCCGGCTCGGGCGACGGCTCCGACCGGGGTGCCGACCTCGGCGTCGAGGGGAGCGGTGACGACGGTGCGCTGGTCGTGCTGTCCGTGCCCCGGTCCACCGCGGCCCGCCTCGCGGGTGCGAGTGCCACGGCCCGGCTGGCGGTGACCTTGTGGTGAGTCTCACCGTCCGCCCCGGAAGGGTTCTGCCGTCGAGCCCCTCATCGGTGTCACCCAACTGGACACGCCCGCATCTGGGTGACGTAGGTTGCGGAGCTGTTTGTTCCACAACCTGTACATGTGAGGAGCGTCACCCAGGTGAGCGAAAAGACGAGCGTCTTGCAGGGCTTCAAGGCCTTCCTGATGCGCGGGAACGTCGTCGATCTGGCAGTGGCCGTGGTGATCGGCGCGGCCTTCACCAACATCGTCAACTCGGTGGTGAAGGGGGTCATCAACCCGCTGGTCGGGGCCGTCGGGACCAAGAACCTGGACAGTTACAGCTCCTGCCTCAAGGGCCCCTGCACCGGCACCGGCGACACCGCGACGGGGGTCCGGATCCTCTGGGGCTCCGTGCTCGGCGCGACGCTGACCTTCGTGATCACGGCGGCCGTCGTCTACTTCCTGATGGTCCTGCCGATGTCGAAGTACCTGGCGAGGATGGAGGCCCGCCGGAAGGCCAAGGAGGGCACGCGCGAGATCATCGAGGTCACCGAGCTGGAGGTGCTCAAGGAGATCCGCGACGCCCTGGTCGCCCAGCGCGGCTCCGGGCCCGGCGAGGGGCAGCGACAGCTGTAGCGGTCCTGTGCGGGGAGCCGCGGGCGGCGGTCCGGGCCCGCCCGGTTCAGATGTGGTGGGGCGGCTTCTCGTCGAGGAAGCGCTTGAGGTCGGCCGCGCTGTCGGAGGCGGATCCGGGCCGCTCGCCCCACCCGTGGTCCGTGTCGTCCGAGGACTGCCGGTCCAGCGGGTCGTCGAAGATCAGCGCGGCCCTGGGCTCGCGCGGCTCGGGGGCGGCGGGAGTGCTCATGCCTCCAGGGTACGGCGCCGGGCGCGGGCCGGAACGAGGACCGGGACGAGTGCCGGGACGCGGGCCGGGGTCGGTCGCGGGCCGCCCCCGGGTCCGCATCCACCGGACCCTGCGGAGCCCCTCTGAGCTGGGTCTTCAGGTGCGGCCGCCCCGGCCTCCCGGCCGTGCACTCCTCGGCAAGATTTTCCCTGGTTTATCTGCTGTGCTGGGGTCCATGACGTCCAGTCCCCTTCCCTCGTCGTCCTCGTCGTCCCCGTCCTCTCCCTCGTCCTCTTCCTCCCCGGCACCCTCTTCCTCCCCCGGTGTGCCGGCCCACGCCAAGCCGGTGCGCAGGCTCACCGCTCGCGGACGGGGCGAGGCCCACCGCGTCGCCTCCCCGCTCGAGCTGTTCTTCGACCTCTGTTTCGTCGTGGCCATCGCCCAGGCGGGCGTCCAGCTGGTGCACGCCGTCGCGGAGTCCCACGCGGGCGAGGGCATCCTCAACTACGCGATGGTCTTCTTCGCCATCTGGTGGGCCTGGATGAACTTCACCTGGTTCGCCTCGGCGTACGACAACGACGACGTCCTGTACCGGGTCGTCACCCTCATACAGATCGCCGGTGTCCTGATCCTGGCCGCCGGGGTGTCGCGGGCGTTCGAGGACCACGACTGGCTGGCCGTCGTGGTGGGCTACCTGGTCATGCGGCTCGCCCTGACCACGCAGTGGCTGCGCGTCGCCCTGTCGAGCGAGGGCCCGGAGAGAGCGATGGCCCTGCGGTACGCCGTCGGTGTGGCGCTCTGCCAGATCGGCTGGCTGGGGCTGCTGTTCCTGCCCGAGGGCGGCAGACCCTGGCTGTTCCTGGTGATGGCGCTGCTGGAGATGAGCGTTCCGGTCTACGCGGAGAAGGACCACCCGACCTCCTGGCACCCGCACCACATCGCCGAGCGCTACGGGCTGTTCACGATCATCGTGCTCGGCGAGACGATCGCCGCGGCCACAATCGCCGTGAAGGTCGGCATCGACGAGAACGACGCGCTCGACGAACTGCTCCCGATCGCCGCGGGCGGCCTGCTCATCATCTTCTCCGCCTGGTGGATCTACTTCGTGGTGCCCATCCACGGCCGGCTGCGCTCCAGCAAGGAGGCCTTCCGGTGGGGCTACGGCCACTACGTCGTCTTCGCCTCGGCCGCCGCGATCGGCGCCGGCCTGGAGGTGGCGGTCGAGCAGGCGGTCGGCGAGGCGCACCTGTCGACGCTCGCCGCGTCGGCGGCGGTGACCCTGCCGACGGCGCTGTACCTGCTGACCGTCTGGGCGCTGCACTCCCGCCACTTCAAGGTGGGCCTCGCCCAGCAGATGGTGCTGCCGGTCGCCGCGCTGCTGGTGATCTGCTGCACCTTCCTCGGTGACCGCGCGGTCCTCGCGGCGGGCCTGGTGTGCGCGCTGTCGGTGGTCGTCGGGACGACGCTGACGGCCCGCATGACCGTGCGCGAGGGCGCACCGCGGGGCGCCGGGGAGGTGGTGTGAGGGGAACCGTGTGACGGTGGCGGTGACGACGTCCCCTTCACGGCCGCCGTGCGGAACGGGACGCCGCGGCGTGGGACGGCCGGGCGGCGCGACGTGGCGGAGCAGGAGCCGGAACACGATCAGGAGCCCGAGCCCGAGCGGGAGCCGGAGCGGGAGCCGGAGCCGGAGCCGGAGCCGGAGCGGGACGCCGCGGCGTGGGACGGCGGCGCGCGAGACTGGGCGGTATGACAGTTGACGCTCTGACAGCCGGTGGTCTGACCGATGTCGCGGGGATCCACGTGGGGCATGCCGGCCGTACCGGTGACGGCTGGCTGACCGGCACCACGGTCGTCCTCGCACCGGAGGGCGGGGCCGTGGCCGCCGTGGACGTGCGTGGCGGTGGTCCCGGCACCAAGGAGACCGACGCCCTGGATCCGCGCAATGTGGTGCAGCGTGTGGACGCGATCGTGCTGACCGGCGGCAGCGCCTACGGACTCGACGCGGCGTCCGGGGTGATGGCCTGGCTGGAGGAGCGGGGCCGCGGGGTGCCGGTCGGCACGGACCCCGCGCACGTCGTACCGGTGGTGCCCGCCGCGTGCGTCTTCGACCTGGGGCGCGGCGGCGACTTCCGGGCCCGGCCGGACGCCGCGCTGGGCCGGGCCGCGGTGGAGGACGCCGCGGCGAGCGGGCCCGGCGCCCGGGTGCCGGAGGGCTGTGTGGGCGCCGGGACGGGGGCCGCGGTCGGGCCGATGAAGGGCGGCGTCGGCACCGCCGCCATCGTGCTCGACTCGGGCGTCACGGTGGCCGCGCTGGTGGTCGCCAACGCGGCGGGCTCGGTCACGGACCCGGAAACGGGCGTGCTGTACGGGGAGTTGTTCCAGGGGCGGGTGCGGTATCCGGAGACGCGGGTGCACGAGTCCGCGCGCCGGCGCCTGGCGGAGAGCGCCGCGACGAGCGCGCCCCCGCCGCTGAACACGACCCTCGCGGTGGTCGCGACCGACGCGGACCTCACGAAGGCGCAGGCGCAGAAGCTGGCGGGCACGGCGCACGACGGCATCGCCCGCGCCGTGCGGCCGGTGCATCTGCTGCACGACGGGGACACGGTCTTCGCGCTGGCGACCGGCACGCGTCCGCTGGGCACCGGCCCTGCCGGCACCGCGCATCCGCTCGCCCTGAACGACGTCCTGGCGGCGGGCGCGGACATGGTGACGCGGGCGATCGTGCGTGCCGTGCGCGCCGCGGAGTCGGTGACGGCGGCCGGCGGGACGTGGCCGTCGTACGGCGAGCTGTACGGGGAGCCGTACGGAAAACGGTAGGGCCGGCGGAAGGGACCCGCGGATCGTCACGGCGCGGGGGTCATTGTCCCGGTTCTGTCACGCGGCGGCCTCAGGGGCGGACGACGGGAACCCCGGCGGCCGTGGTGGTCCTCTTCACCGGCGTACTGGAGCGGAACACGCACATCACACGAAGCTGGAGCAGACCGTGACAACGCCGAACAGAACAGCGCGGCGCACACTGGGGGCCTGTGCCGCCCTGGTGGTCGGCGCCCTCACCCTGACCGCCTGCGGCGGCAGCGCCAACGCCGAGGACGACAACGGCGGGGGAGGCAAGGACTCCTCCGGTACGGCCACCGCGAAGATCACCATCTCGGCCGAGGACGGTTCGACGGGGGCGTCGATCAACAGCACCGGCGTGAAGGTGAGCGACGGCCGGCTGACCACCGTGAGGATGACGGTGGCCGGGACGCGGCAGGTCGTGGCGGGTTCACTGGCGGCGGACGGCAGCAGCTGGAAGCCGAAGGAGCAGCTGGAGCGCGGCACGAAGTACGAGATAGCGGCGACCGCGAAGGGCGCGAACGGCCGGACGGTGGCGGCCGACTCGGCCTTCACCACGGTGTCCCCGGCCGACAGCTTCGTCGGGACGTACACCCCGGACGACGGCACGACGGTGGGGGTGGGGATGCCGGTGTCCTTCACCTTCGACAAGGCCATCGACGACAAGAAGGCCGTGCAGTCGCACATCACGGTCTCGTCGAGCAGCGGCCAGCAGGTGGTCGGGCACTGGTTCGGGTCGCAGCGGCTCGACTTCCGGCCGCAGGAGTACTGGAAGGCCGGCTCCAAGGTCACGATGAAGATCGACCTGGACGGCGTGCAGGGCGCCGACGGCGTCCACGGCGTGCAGAAGAAGACGGTCACCTTCACCATCGGGCGCTCGCAGGTCTCCACGGTCGACGTCGGTACCCAGACCATGTCGGTGGTGCGGGACGGGACGACGCTGAAGACGGTCCCGATCTCCTCGGGCAGCGCCGAGCACACGACGTACAACGGCCAGATGGTGATCACGGAGAAGTTCACGCAGACGCGGATGAACAGCCGGACGGTCGGCCTGGGCGGGGAGTACGACATCCCGGACGTGCCGCACGCGATGCGTCTGACGCAGTCCGGGACCTTCATCCACGGCAACTACTGGTACGACAAGGGCAATCCGCCCTTCGGCCGGGAGGGCACCAGCCACGGCTGCGTCGGGCTCGCGGACGTGCGGGGCGCGCAGGGCGACACCCCCGCCAAGTGGCTCTACGACAACTCCCTCGTCGGTGACGTGGTGATCGTCAAGAACTCCCCCGACAAGACGGTCGCCCCGGACAACGGCCTCAACGGGTGGAACCTGGCGTGGAGCGAGTGGATCGCGGGAAGCGCGGGGAGCACGGCCTGACGGTCGGAGGCCCCCGTTACGGTGGGAGGGGCCTCCGACCGGCGGTTCCTGACGGAACATCGGGCCGCGCGGGAACTTCTCGCGCGGCTTCCGCGTTTTCCCGGCGTACGTTTTCTCGGTTCCCGGACATGATGTCCGACCGAGGGGCTACGGTATGCACCCACAAGGTGACATGCAGCAACGCCGGGAGAAACCTTGAGCGTTCCGTACGAGACGGCAGCGCACGAAGCAGCCGAGTCGCCCGAGACTCCGGAGGAGCACCTCGCGCGGCTCCTCGGTCGCGCCCTGAACTCCTTCGAACTGCCCGACGAGTGCGTCAGACGGCTGGACTGCGCCCTGGCGCACGACAGCTCGCTGCACTCCGCGCACCACAGCGCGGGTCTGCACCGGGAGACGTACCGGCACACCTGGCTGCTGTCGGACGGCTCCGCGCTCACCCTGTGGGAGCTGGTCCACAACCCCACCCCCGGCAGCGAACCGCAGCACGAGGTGTACGTCGACGAGGAGGAGCTGCGGGCCGCCACGACGCGGCTGCCGCTCCCGGCGGACGCGCCGGACTTCGAACTGCCGGTGCTGGTCCAGCTGGCGCCGGTCCCCGCCCCCCGGCATGTGTACGTGCCGGACGACTCGGCCGATCACGCGCGCCGGCTGCTGCGCCGCGCGGAGAACGCGGACCGGCCGGGCGCCGACACGGCCGCGCTGCTGCGGTCGGCCTTCGCGCACCAGATCACCCAGGCGTTCGGCCGGCCCTGCCGCGCGGGGCGCATCGGCCTCGGTTTCGCGTTGTACGAGCACGCATTTCTGCTCCGTGACGGCCGGGAGGTCTCCCTCTGGGAGGTCGAGCACACGGCCACACCCGACGGGCGGCACATGTGCGAGGTGTATCCCACCGAGGACGCGGCCCGCGAGGCGATGGAGCGGCGGGCGGCACAGGTCTCCTGAGCCGGGCCCGCCCCGCCGGCCCGCCCCGCCGACCTGCGGCACCCCGCCCCCGGCACCCCGCCCGGGGCGCCGGGCTTCCGCTCAGCGGTCGCCGCTGAGCCGGCGTACGAGACCCTCGAAGGCGGCCCGCTCCGCCGGGGTCAGCTCGACGGCCTCCCGGTGCGGTGCCGCCTGCCCCTGGGGCGGGACGGCGGGGAGGACCTGCCGGGCCGACGAGCGTGGCGGACGGACGAGGCCCGGACGGCGCGGGCCGGTGTCCGGGCGCATCGCGTCGGGACCGGGGCGCATCGCGCCCAGGGCCGGGCGCCGCATGCGCCGTGCGCCGGCGCGGAAGCCCCAGGCGCCCGCGCCCGGACGAGCGCGGCGCAGCAGGACGGTCACCGCGACCAGCCAGGCGACTCCCGCCACGACGAGGGCGACGGCCGCCGCGCCCGTCGGGTGGGGGATCGAGAGGTGCTCAGGCATACCGCCCAGTAGACACCGCGCACGTCACGGTCCGGGACTTTCGTCCCGGACCGTGACGTATCTCGCAGGTGGGTGCAGGTCGCCCGAAGGCCCCGTGCGGTGCGGGGGTTACGCCGCCACCGGCTGCTTCCGCCCCGCCGTCGTGGCGGCCGCGCCGTTCTCCGCGCCGGAGGCGGCGGCCCCGGTGACCGGCTTGCGCAGGCCCTTGAGGACGACGACCAGGGCCGCCGTGACGCACACACCGGCCGCGATGGCGACCAGGTAGAGGAACGGGTTGCCGATCAGCGGGACCACGAAGACGCCGCCGTGCGGGGCGCGCAGGGTCGCGCCGAACGCCATCGACAGGGCACCGGTGATCGCGCCGCCCACCATCGAGGAGGGGATCACGCGCAGCGGGTCGGCCGCGGCGAACGGGATCGCGCCCTCGGAGATGAAGGAGGCGCCCAGGACCCAGGCGGCCTTGCCGTTCTCGCGTTCCGTCCGGGTGAACAGCTTGCCCCGGACGGTTGTGGCCAGGGCCATGGCCAGCGGCGGGACCATGCCGGCCGCCATGACCGCGGCCATGACCTTCATCGCGGAGTCGCTCGGGTCGGCGACGGCGATACCGGCGGTGGCGAAGGCGTAGGCGACCTTGTTGACCGGACCGCCGAGGTCGAAGCACATCATCAGGCCGAGCAGGGCGCCGAGGAGGACGGCGTTGGTGCCGGTGAGGCCGTTCAGCCAGTCGGTCATGCCCTTCTGGGCCTCGGCGATGGGCTTGCCGATGACCACGAACATCAGGAATCCGACGACCGCCGAGGAGATCAGCGGGATCACCACCACCGGCATGATGCCGCGCAGCGCCGCCGGGATCCGGACCTTCTGGATCGCCATCACCACGCCACCGGCGATCAGGCCGGCCGCCAGACCGCCGAGGAAGCCCGCGTTGACGGTCAGCGAGATCGCGCCGCCGACGAAGCCCGGCACCAGACCGGGCCGGTCCGCCATGCCGTAGGCGATGTAACCGGCCAGGACCGGGACGAGGAAGCCGAAGGCGACGGCGCCGATCTGGAAGAGCAGGGCGCCCCAGCTGTCCGCCTGGGTCCAGACGAAGTGGTCCATGACCGACGGCGCCTTGTTGATCTCGTAGCCGCCGATCGCGAAGCCGAGGGCGATCAGGAGACCGCCCGCGGCGACGAACGGGACCATGTAGCTCACGCCGGACATCAGCCACTTGCGGAGCTTGGTGCCGTAGCCCTCGGTGGAGTCGCCGGCGCGTTCGACCGGCGTACCGGGGGCGGACCCGGAGGTGACCTCGCCGCGCTCCGCCTTGCCGCGCACCTCGGTGATCAGCTCGGCGGGCCGGTTGATGCCCGCCTTCACGCCGACGTCCACGGTGGGCTTGCCCGCGAAGCGGTCCTTGTCGCGCACGGGGACGTCGTGGGCGAAGATCACGCCGTCCGCGGCGGCGATGACGGCCGGGTCGAGGCGGGTGAAACCGGCCGAGCCCTGTGTCTCGACGACCAGCTCGACGCCCGCCGCACGTCCGGCGTTCTCCAGGGACTCGGCCGCCATGTAGGTGTGGGCGATGCCGGTCGGGCAGGAGGTGACCGCGACGATGCGGAAGGGGGCGGCGTCCGGGGCGGACGCGTCGGGGGTGGGCACGGACGCGGCGGGAACCGGAGCCGGGGCGGTCGGGGCGCCGGTGGGTGCCGTGTCAGCCGCTGTGGCGTCGGCGGAGGCCGCCGCCGACGCCACAGCGGTGTCCTCGGGGGCGCTCGCGCCCTCCCCGGCTGCCCGGGCCGGCTCCTCCCCGCGGATGAGTGCCGCCGCGGCCGCCGCGTCCCGCACCGACCGCAGCGCGGAGGTGAAGTCGGCGTCCATCAGCTGACGGGCCAGCGACGACAGGATCGTCAGATGGGCGTCGTCGGCTCCCGCGGGAGCGGCGATCAGGAAGATCAGGTCGGCCGGGCCGTCCGGGGCGCCGAAGTCGATGCCGGCGGCGCTGCGCCCGAAGGCGAGCGTCGGCTCGGTGACGTGGGCGCTGCGGCAGTGCGGGATGCCGATGCCGCCGTCGAGGCCGGTGGGCATCTGGGCCTCACGGGCGGCCACGTCGGCGAGGAAGCCCTCCAGGTCGGTCACCCGGCCCTGGGCCACCATGCGCTCGGCGAGGGACCGCGCCGCTGCTTCCTTGGTGTCGGCGGACAGGTCGAGGTCGACCAGTTCCGCGGTGATCATCTCGCTCATCGCGGGCTCCTTCGCTCGCGTATCGCCCGGGGGGTGTGCTGGGCGCAAAGGGGGACGGGGGTGCGGTGGGGGGAGGTGAGGCGTACGGGGACGGGGCCGGGGAAGCCCCGCCTCCGCGGGGCGGCAGGCCGGTCGGGGTCCTGCGCGCCCGGGTCGGCGGGGCGGCTCAGGACGCACCGCCGCCCGTGCCGGGCGGCGAGTAAGGGGGAACCCCGCCGCGCCGCGACCGCTGTCCGGGCCGGTGCGGGCGCCGGTGTGGGGGCCTCCGCCCGGGTCACGGCCCTCGCTCCCGTACGGAGTTCCGTACGGGCCGCCGGTGCGGACGGGACCGGCGGCGTGACCGCCCGGCACGGCCCCGGGTGAGGGACCGTGGCGGGCGCACGGTGGACGGCCGTGGCGGACGCGGAGGGGACGGCCGTGGCGGGCGCACGGTGGACGGCCGTGGCGGACGCGGAGGGGACGGCCGTGGCGGGCCTCGCTCGAAGAGCCACGACGGGGACCGGACGGAAGCCCGTGCCGGGCGCCGGGTCGGGGGTCATGACACGGGCTCCTTCAGTTCGCGGTCCACCGGTACGTCCGAGGTGACCGTCACCGCCGCCGGGTCCAGGTCGGCCGGGGTCGGCATCACGCTGCCGGGCAGCTGGACGGCGGCCGCACCGTGCGCGACGGCGGAGGCGAGCGCCTGCGGGCCGCTGCCGCCGGCGATGAGGAATCCGGCGAGGGAGGAGTCCCCCGCTCCCACATTGCTGCGGACGGCGTCGACGCGCGCGGTGGCGAACCAGGTGCCCGTGTCCTCCACGAGCAGTTGCCCGTCGGCGCCCAGGCTCGCGAGCACGGCGCGTGCGCCCATCTCGCGCAGTTCCTCCGCCGCCTTCACCGCGTCGCCCACGGTCGCCAGGGGGCGTCCGACGGCCTCGGCGAGCTCCTCGGCGTTCGGCTTCACCACGTCGGGCCGCTCGCGCAGCGCCTCCAGCAGTGCGCGCCCCGAGGTGTCCAACGCGATCCGCGCGCCCCCGGCGTGCGCCCGCGCGACCACCTCGGCGTACCAGGAGGGCGCGAGCCCGCGGGGCAGGCTGCCGCAGCAGGCGATCCAGTCGGCGTCGCGGGACTGTCCGCGCACGGTCTCCAGGAGGAGTTCCTGCTCCGCCGGGGAGAGTTCCGGCCCCGGCGCGTTGACCTTCGTCAGCACGCCGTCGGACTCCGCGAGCGCGATGTTCGAGCGGGTGGCCCCGGCGACCGGGACCGGCGCGACCTCGATGCCCTGCGCGTCGAGCAGGTCGGCGACGAGCGCGCCCGGCGCACCGCCCAGGGGCAGGACGGCGACCGTGCGCCGTCCGGCGGCGGCGACGGCGCGGGAGACGTTCACGCCCTTGCCGCCGGGATCCATGCGCTCACCGGTGGCGCGGATGACCTCGCCGCGGTCGAGGGAGGGGACCTCGTAGGTGCGGTCGAGGGACGGGTTCGGGGTGACGGTGAGGATCATGCGCGTACTACTTCCGTGCCGCCGCGCTCGATGGCGGCCGCGTCGTCGGGGCTGAGCCCGCTGTCGGTGATCAGCAGGTCCACGTCGCTCAGGCCGCCGAAGCGGGCGAAGTGCTCCTGCCCGTGCTTGGAGGAGTCGGCGAGCAGCACGACCCGGCGGGCCGCGGCCATCGCCGCCCGCTTCACCGCCGCCTCGGCGAGGTCGGGGGTGGTGAGCCCGTGCTCGGCGGAGAACCCGTTCGCGGCGACGAACAGGACGTCGGCGCGGATCTCGCCGTACGCGCGCAGCGCCCAGGCGTCCACGGCGGCGCGCGTACGGTGCCGTACGCGCCCCCCGATCAGATGGAGCTGCATGCCCGGGTGGTCGGCGAGGCGGGCCGCGATCGGCAGGGAGTGCGTGACCACCGTGAGGGAGGCCTCCAGCGGGAGGGCGGCGGCCAGGCGGGCGACCGTCGTACCGGCGTCGAGGATCATCGTGCCCTCGGCCGGGAGTTCGGTCAGGGCGGCCTTGGCGATGCGGTCCTTCTCGTCGGCGGAGGTGGACTCGCGTTCGGCGAGGTCCGGCTCGAAGTCGAGACGTCCGACCGGTATGGCACCGCCGTGCACGCGGCGGACGAGCCCGGCGCGGTCGAGGGCCTTCAGATCGCGGCGGATGGTCTCCGCCGTGACCTGGAACTCCTCGGCCAGCGACAGGACGTCCACCCGGCCGCCGTCACGGGCGAGCCGCAGGATCTCCTGCTGCCGCTCCGGTGCGTACATGTCCGTTCGCCTCCGACCGCTCCCGGGTCCATGCCCGAATTTGTGGTTTCGCCTGGAGGCTACGCCCGAATTTCCGGAAAGTAAACAGGTTCGGATGCCATTCGGGCATGAACGGACTTTCGGTCGCCGCCCGGTCACGCCCTCGGGTGCACCCGAGGGCGTGCACCCGAGGGCGCCCGTCCGCGGAGACGAGCGAAGGGCCTGTCACCCGCGAAGGGCCCGGCACCCTCGCGGGTGACAGGCCCTTCGCGGCCGGTCGAGTCTCCCCGGCCGGTTCCAGCATCCTCTCGGCCGGTTCGGCGGCGTCCCGGCCGGGTTCGGTGCCGAACCGGCCGGTTCGGCCCGCCGCCCCTCAGGACACGAGTTCCGGCTCCTTCCCGGTCACCGGCAGCTCCGCCTCCCCCGCGCCCTCCACGTGCTGGGCGGGCCGCTTCGGCAGGGCGAACATCAGCAGGAAGATCACGCCCAGCACGGCGGCCACCCAGCCCAGCGCGTACCGGAAGGCGTCCACGAACTCCGGGCCGATGTCGGCGGGGGCCGGCCGGTCGGCGATCCGGCCGAAGAAGACGACGGACACCAGGCCGAGGCCGAGCGCGTTGCCCATCTGCTGCACGGTGTTGATCAGGCCGGACGCCGACCCGGCGTGCTCGCGCGGCACTTCGGACAGCACCGCGTCGGTCAGCGGGGCGACGATCAGCCCCATGCCGGCGCCCATCACCGTGAGCGGGAGGATCATCTGCCACGGGGCGATGCCGAGGCCGTGGCGCCCGGACTCCCACAGGTAGATCAGCACGCCCGCGCCCATGGTCAGCGCGCCCGCCTGGAGCACCTTGCGGCCGAAGCGGGGGACCAGCTTCTGCACGGAGAGACCGGCGGCCGTCGACACCGCGAGGGAGAACGGGACGCCCGTCAGACCGGCGCGCAGTTCGCTCCAGCCGAGGCCGATCTGGAGGTACAGCGTCCAGACCAGGAAGAAGATGCCGAGGCTGACGCCGAAGACGGTCTGCACGGCGATGCCGGCGGCGAAGCTCTTGACCCGGAAGAGGGACAGCTCGATCAGCGGCGAGCCGTCCCGCGCGCCCTTGCGCCGCTCGTACGCCACCAGCGCGCCGAAGACGACGAACGCGCCGGCCATCGACAGGTACCCCCACAGCGGCCAGCCCAGCTCACGGCCGCGGGTCAGCGGGTAGAGCAGCATCAGCAGACCGAGCGTCACCAGCGCGACGCCGACCAGGTCGAGCTTGAGCGCCCTCGGCGCCCGCGACTCGGTGATGAAGCGGCCGCCCAGGACCAGGGCCGCGATGCCGACCGGCAGGTTGATGAGGAAGATCGGCCGCCACTCCAGCCCGAACAGGTTCCACTCCGTCAGCAGCGCGCCCAGCAGCGGTCCGGAGACCGCGCCCAGGCCGACGATCGCGCCGAAGAGCCCGAAGACCTTGCCGCGTTCGTGCGCCGGGAAGGTGGCGTGCACGATCGACAGCACCTGCGGGACCATCAGCGCCGCCATGCCGCCCTGGAGGAGCCGGGAGGCGACGAGCATCTCGGGGTTCGCGGCGAAGCCGCACAGGGCGGAGGCGAGGGTGAAGCCGCCGACGCCGAGGAGGAACACCCGCTTGCGGCCGTGGATGTCGCCCAGGCGGCCGCCGGTGATGAGGCCGGCGGCGAAGGCGAGCGCGTAACCGGCGGTGATCCACTGGATCTGGCTGTCGGAGGCGCCCGCGTCGCGCTGCATGGACGGGATGGCGATGTTGACGATCGTGACGTCGACGAGGTCCATGAAGGCCGCGGTCATCACGATCGCCAGAGCGAACCACCGGCGGCGGTCGGCCACGTCCCCGGCCGCCCGGATGTCGGCCCCTGCGGGGTGCTCGGCCGGGCCGGAACCGGCGGAGAGCTTGGTCTCGTTGGAGGTCATGCGAGGACAGTAGGAGGACAATAGGTCAGAACGTGTCCTACTGGTGCGGCATCCTCGACGCATGACGACGGACACCCCGGCTCGGCTGCTGCAACTCCTCTCCCTGCTCCAGACGCCCCGCGAGTGGCCCGGCGGCGAACTCGCCGACCGGCTCCGGGTGTCCCGCCGCACGGTCCGGCGGGACATCGACCGGCTGCGGGAACTGGGCTACCCCGTCCAGGCGACCAAGGGCTCCGACGGCGGATACCGGCTGGTCGCGGGCAAGGCGATGCCCCCGCTCGTCCTCGACGACGAGGAGGCGGTGGCGATCGCGGTCGGTCTGCGGGCGGGTGCCGGGCACGCGCTGGAGGGCGTGGACGAGGCGTCGGTGCGGGCCCTGGCGAAACTGGAACAGGTGCTGCCGGCCCGGCTGCGCCACCGGGTCTCCACCCTCCAGGCCGCGACCACCCCGCTGACCAGCGGGGACGGTGCCAGCATCGCGCCCGAGACGCTGACCGTCATCGCCTCGACGGTGGCCGGACACGAGCGGCTGCGGTTCGCCTACCGCGCGAAGGACGGCACCGAGTCGCGTCGCCTGACCGAGCCGTACCGCCTGGTCTCGACGGGCCGCCGCTGGTACCTCGTCGCCTACGACCTCGGACGCGACGACTGGCGCACCTTCCGCGTCGACCGGGTGGGCGAGCCCTTCGCCACCGGCACCCGGTTCACCCCGCGCGAGGTGCCGCAGGGGGACGCGGCGGAATACCTGCGCGGGTCGATCCAACGCCACCAGGAGACGTACGAGTTCGAGGTCACCTTCCAGGCCCCGGCGGAGGCCGTCGCCGCACAGCTCCCGGCCTGGTTCGAACGCCCGGAGCCGACCCCCGAAGGCTGCCGGCTGCGGTCCGTCACCGGCGACCCCGTGGAATGGCTGGCGGTCCGCCTGGCCGTGCTGGGCCACGAGTTCACGGTCCACTCCCCGAATGAACTGGTGAAGTGTGTGCGCGAGTTGGGGGGACGGCTGGCGCGAGCGGGGGCGGGCTCCGGAGCACAGGCGGCAGCGGGGCCAGGAACGGAAGCGACAGCAGCGGAGGCAGAGGCAGGGCGAGGGGCGGAGGCGGGGGGAGGAGCGGAGCCAGGGTGAGAAGCGGAGGCGACCGTGGTGGCAGGGGACGCCCAGGGGTCCGCGGAACCCGGCGCGGCCGCGAACCCCGGTGGGGCTGCGAACCCCGGTGGGGCTGCGAACCCCGGTGGGAACGGTCAGCCGGAGGCGCCGGCGCCGCTCCCCCACTCCATCCCCCGCACCGCTTCCAGGTTCCGCAGGGCCAGTTCCGCCGGGCCCTGCGGACCGCTCGGGGGGCTGTCGGTCGCGGCCCAGCTCTCCACGGCGACACGGACCGCGGCACACGCGACCGCCGCGACGAAGCGCCGGCGGGGGGTGGGCCCGGCCGGTCCACCGGGCTCGGCCCGCCCACCGGGCTCGGCCGGTCCACCGGGTTCGGCCCGCCGACCGGGCCCGGCCCGCCCACCGGGCCCGGGCCGCCCAACGGGCCCGGCCCGCCCACCGGGTTCGGCCCGTCCACCGGGTGCGGCCGTTCCGCCAGGCTCGGCCGACCCGGCGGGCGTGACGGGCACGGCGGGCGCGGCGGTCTCCGCACGCTCGGCAACGTTGTCGGGCCCGGCCCCACCCCCGGCGCCCCGCCCGACGCCCCGCCCCCGGAACACCTCCTCCAGGGCGCTCTCCGAGGCATGGCAGACCTCGGCCCAGACCTTGCCCAGGGCGGGGCTGGCCGAGGCGAGGCGGATGAGGGTGCGGACCCACTCCCAGGACGCCGCCGACACGCCGACGCCGGGCGTGAGGGTCTGCCGTACCGCGTGTTCCAGGGCCTCGGGCGGGGACAGCCGGGGCGGGGCCTCGCGCACCGCTTCCACCCAGCGCTGGGCGCCGGCCGCGTACAGCGGGGCGACCGCCTCCTCCTTGGTGGCGAAGTACCGGTAGAACGTGCGCGGCGCTACCCCGGCCGCCTGGGCGATGTCCTCGGCGCGGGTGGCCCTGAGGCCGCGCCCGGCGAAGAGGCGGGCGGCCGCTCGGGCGATCTCCATCCTGGTCGCCGCTTTGCGCCGCTCGGTGAGCGAAGCCGGGGCCGGCGGGGTGGCGGAGGAGGGAGGCGGTACGGGGGTGGAGCTTGTCACCTCGGCAGGCTATGCCCATGTGGCACAATCTGCCATCCAGGCGGGTCACCCCGGAGTTCAGGTACGGGGTGCCCCGCCCTTCAGCATGCCGTTACGCCCGCACGGCCGCGCCCCCGGTGGCCGCGTCGCTCCCGCGGCGGCTCTTCCCTTCCCTGTGCGGCCGCAATCCGAGGCCCGGTCCGGACGCGCCTGGCTTTCCGACCGTCCCCGGCTCCAGGGCCCCGCCGGTGCCCCGCCAGAAGAAGAGTCGGGCTCCGGCGCCGGGGGGGGGAGGCGCCGAAGCCCGACTCAGGAAAGTCCCGGCGCCGGGGGGGTGTGCGTCGGGACGTGGCCGGACGTGACTCGGTGGATGTCTCTCATGTCACCCATGTCGTTCATGAGAGGTCACCGGGCACGGAGAACGAGGGGTCGCGCAAACGCCGTGGGGCTGCGGGGTCCGGTGGGTCGGTTCGCACCTCTGCGCCCGAACTCCCGCGCCCAGAAGTCTCTTTCCCTCAGGGCCACCGGTTGAAAGCGACCTTCTGCGCCATGTTTGCGCGCACTTCCGCCACCCGCGTACGCCCGTGGCGAGCCGTGCACCCGTCGGTGGCGCGTTCCGCACCCGCCGGGGACCCGGCCCGGGACGACCCCCGGCCCCGGACGTGAACCCCCGCGGGTGCGGCGCCTGTCTACGCCGCCGCCTCGAACCCGGTGTCCCGGGCCAGCTTCTTCAGTTCCAGCAGCGCGTGCTTCTCGATCTGACGGATCCGCTCGCGCGTCAGACCATGCTCCTTGCCGACCTCGGTCAGCGTGCGCTCGCGGCCGTCCTCGATGCCGTACCGCATCTTGATGATGGAGGCCGTGCGGGGGTCGAGGCGGTCGATGAGGCCGTCCAGTTCCTCGCTGCGCAGCAGCGTGAGCACGGACTGCTCCGGCGAGACCGCCGAGGTGTCCTCGAGCAGGTCGCCGAACTGGGTCTCGCCCTGGTCGTCGACCGCCATGTTCAGCGAGACGGGGTCGCGCGCCCAGTCGAGCACGTCGGTGACGCGCTCCGGCGTGGAACCCAGCTCGGTGGCGATCTCCAGGGGCTCCGGGTCGCGGCCGTGCTCACGGTTGAACTCCCGCTGCACGCGGCGGATACGGCCCAGTTCCTCCACCAGGTGGACGGGCAGCCGGATCGTGCGCGACTGGTCCGCTATGGACCGCGTGATGGCCTGGCGGATCCACCACGTGGCGTACGTGGAGAACTTGAAGCCCTTGCGGTAGTCGAACTTCTCGACCGCGCGGACCAGGCCGGCGTTGCCCTCCTGGACCAGGTCCAGCAGGGGCAGGCCGCTGCGCGGGTAGCGGCGGGCGACCGCGACGACCAGTCGGAGGTTGGAACGGATGAAGACGTCCTTGGCGCGCTCTCCCTCGGCGACGAGCGCCTCGAGCTCCTCACGGGAGGCGTCCGCCGTGGACTCCTCGTATCCGTCGAGGAGCTGCCGCGCGAACACACCCGCCTCGATGATCTGCGACAGCTCGACTTCCTTGGCGGCGTCGAGCAGAGGCGTGCGCGCGATCTCGTCGAGGTACATGCCGACCAGATCGCGGTCGGCGATCTCTCCGCCGTGGACGCGAGCGCTGCTTGCCGCGCCGGTCTCGCCGGAGGCGGACTGACGACGGGCGACGGCACGGGTTGCCATGCGTGCTCCCTTGCGATGATGGGGTCAGCGGGTGGTCCGTGGACACCCGGGCACCGACTCGGGTCCTCCCGGGACTTTCTCGGGACTCTCCTCGGGTGCCCTGCATCCGATGGATACAACGACTGGAATCAGGACAGAATTCCCCACCCGTCCCCCGATTTTTCTGATCATGCAGTACCCTGTCCGGCCCCAGAAGGAGGACGCATGCGGCCGGAACGTACAGAGGTGCAGGTCAGGCCGGGGGAGGAGAGGGATCTCGAAGCCCTCACCGACCTCTACAACCACTACGTACGTGAGACGCCGATCACATTCGATACCGCGATTTTCACTCCGGAGGAGCGCCGTCCCTGGCTGCTCTCCCACCCTGAAGACGGCCCGTACCGGCTGATGGTTGCCACGGACCCGCACTCACAGGAAATTCTGGGGTACGCCACCTCCAGCCCCTTCCGCGCGAAGCCCGCCTACGCGACCTCCGTCGAGGTGACGGTCTACCTGCGCCCGGACGCGGGCGGCCGCGGCGTCGGCACGCTGCTGTACGAGGCGCTCTTCGAGGCCCTGTCCGGCGAGGACCTGCACCGGGCGTACGCGGGCGTCGCCCAGCCCAACGAAGCGTCCGTGCGGCTGCACGAACGCTTCGGTTTCCGGCACGTGGGCACCTACCGCGAGGTGGGCCGCAAGTTCGGCCGCTACTGGGACGTCGCCTGGTACGAGAAGCCCCTGTAGCCGGCAGGCCGACCGGCGGACGGGCAGGTCTGCGGGCGGGGCGGCCGACAGGCAGGCGGGCAGGCGGGCAGGCGGGCAGGCGGGCAGGCGGGTCAGCCGAACTGCATCGACCGCTTCGCCAGCCCCAGCCAGAACCCGTCGATCACCGACTTCTGCGCGTCCAGTTCGCCGAAGACCTCCGCGGCGCCCATGGTGACGAACAGCGGGGCGAAGTGCTCGGTGCGCGGGTGGGCGTACCGGCCCGCCGGGGCCTTGTGCAGGAAGTCCAGCAGGGCGTCCCAGTCACGGCTCTCCAGGGCGTGCCGTCCCCAGTCGTCGAACTCGGAGGACCAGGTGGGCACTCCCCCGCCGGTGTGCCGCAGCGCGGCCAGGTTGTGGGTGAAGAACCCGGAGCCGACGATGAGGACGCCCTCGTCGCGCAGGGGCGCGAGCCTGCGGCCGATCTCCATGAGCTTCACGGGGTCGAGGGTCGGCATGGAGATCTGGAGGACCGGGATGTCGGCGGCCGGGAACATCTCGACGAGCGGGACGTACGCGCCGTGGTCGAGGCCCCGGTCGGGGATGTCCTGCACGGGGATGCCGGGGGCGCGCAGCAGCTTGCGCACGCTCTCGGCAAGCGCCGGCGCGCCCGGGGCGTCGTAGCGCACCCGGTAGTAGTGCTCGGGGAAGCCCCAGAAGTCGTGGACCAGGGGGACCGGCTCGACCGCGCCGAGAGCGAGGGGGGCCTCCTCCCAGTGGGCGGAGACCATGAGGATCGCCTTGGGGCGGGGCAGGTCGGCGGACCAGGCGGCGAGCTGGCCGGGCCAGACGGGGTCGTCCGCGAGGGGCGGGGCGCCGTGGCTGAGGTACAGGGCGGGCATGCGCTCCTGCGGAACGGCACGTTCCTGGGTGGCGGCGGACATGGCGGCAACTCCCTCGGCGGCTCGACGCGTTCGGACGGGCCCACATTTCCTTGAACTCTAAATTTCCCGTTCGTACGTAACTGTAGACCCCACTTGTTTAATTTTCAAGAACGAGGCCCGTAGAGTGGAACGCATGACGAAGGCAGCCGCACCCGCTCCCGAGCCGCAGTGGCTCACCGCGGAGGAGCAGCGCATCTGGCGCTCGTACCTCCACGCCACCACCCTCCTCGAGGACCACATGGACCGGCAGCTGCAACGCGACGCCGGGATGCCGCACGTCTACTACGGCCTCCTCGTCAAGCTCGCCGAGTCCCCCCACAACCGGCTGCGGATGACCGAACTCGCGAGGGACGCCAAGATCACCCGCTCCCGCCTCTCGCACGCCGTCGCGCGCCTGGAGAAGAACGGCTGGGTACGGCGCGAGGACTGCCCCTCCGACAAGCGCGGCCAGTTCGCGGTGCTGACCGACGAGGGCCTGGACGTCCTCAGGAGCGCGGCACCGGGCCACGTGGCCGCCGTACGCAACGCGCTCTTCGACCGGCTCACCCCGGAACAGCAGAAGTCCCTCGGCGAGATCATGCAGATCGTCGCCGAGGGACTCCAGCCGAACGAAGCGGGTGCCGACCTGCCCTGGCTGCGCTAGCCACCGGGGCAGGGCGTCACGTCAGATCGTCAGTGGGCGACCACCGGGACCGGGACGGCCTCCTCGGCGCCCTCGCCGGCGCCCGTGACCGCGCTCATGTCCGGCTTGCCGGCGTTGACGAAGGTCAGGGCGATCGTGGCGGCGACGACCAGGATGCCGACGGCGAACCAGATCGCGCTGGTGTAGCCGTTCACCAGACCCTCCAGCTGGACCAGCTCCTGCTGGGAGCGGGTGCCCGCGGTGCCGATGTGGTCGGCGATGTACGAGGTCGTGGCCGAGGCGGCGATCGTGTTCAGCAGCGCCGTACCGATCGCGCCGCCCACCTGCTGCGAGGTGTTGACCATCGCGGAGGCGACACCGGCGTCCCGCGGCTCGACACCCTGGGTGGCCAGGGACATGGCCGGCATGAACGCCGTACCCATGCCGAGGCCGAGCAGCAGCATCGCCGGCAGCAGCAGGGCCGCGTACGAGGAGCCGATCTCCAGCTGGGTCAGCAGCAGCATGCCGAGCGCGGCGACCAGGAAGCCGGGGCCCATCAGCAGCCGGGGCGCGACCCGGGTCATCAGCCGGGTGCCGATCTGGGTCGAGCCCGTGATCATGCCCACGATCATCGGGAGGAAGGCGAAACCGGTCTTGACCGGCGTGTAGCCCTTCACGATCTGGAGGTAGTAGGTCAGGAAGAGGAACAGGCCGAACATCGCGATGATCGCGAGACCCAGCGAGAGGTAGATGCCGCCGCGGTTGCGGTCGGTGATCACGCGCAGCGGCAGCAGCGGGGACGCGACCCGCGCCTCGACGGCCACGAAGGTCGCCAGCAGCACCGCGGACGCGACGAACATGCCGATCGTCAGGGCGTCGCTCCAGCCCTCGGACTCGGCGCGGGTGAAGCCGTAGACCAGGGCCACCAGGCCGAGGGTCGACAGGATGACGCCCGGGATGTCGAGCGGGGAGCGGTTGCGGCCGCCCTCGGGCTCACGGATGACGAAGTAGGCACCGGCCGCGGCGACGACCGCGAACGGGATGTTCACGAAGAACGTCCAGCGCCAGTCCAGGTACTCGGTGAGGAAACCGCCGAGGATGAGGCCGACCGCGCCGCCGCCACCCGCGATGGCGCCGTAGATGCCGAACGCCTTGGCCCGCTCCCTGGCGTCCGTGAACATCACGGCGAGCAGGGAGAGCGCGGCGGGCGCGAGCAGCGCGCCGAAGGCGCCCTGGAGCGCGCGGGAGCCGAACAGCATCGCCTCGTTGGTGGCCGCGCCACCGAGTGCCGAGGCCGCGGCGAAGCCCACCAGGCCGAGGACGAAGGTGCGCTTGCGGCCCCAGAGGTCGGCGATGCGGCCACCGAAGAGGAGGAGCCCGCCGAAGGCGAGGGCGTAGGCCGTGACGACCCACTGGCGGTTGCCGTCGGAGATCCCGAGGTCCTGCTGGGCGGAGGGCAGGGCGATGTTCACGATGGTCGCGTCGAGGACGACCATCAGCTGGGCGAGCGCGATGAACACGAGCGCTCTCCAGCGGGCCGGGTCCGCGTGACGGAGGCCCGGAGCCGTGGTGGCTGTGTCAGACATGGAGGTACCCACTTCGGAACTTCTTGACGGAAAAGTCATGACTTGGTCAAAGAAAACGGGCGGAGCGAAAGAGCGGCTCGTCGACGGCGACGGCTGCGGGAAGGATCGGTCGACCGACGGCGCCGATCAGTCGGTCGGCGACCGGGCCGGTGGTCGTTCTCGGTGGCTCGGGTTGGTTTCCGGTGACTTGCAGTGGTTCGCGGTAACCCGCGGTGTCTTGGGGTGCCTTGGGGTGTCTTGGCGGCGACTCAGGCCTGGCGCAGGTCCTCCATGGTCACGGCCGCACCCGGCAGGACCGACCGGGCCGGGGCCCGCAGTCCGTCCAGGAACACCTGGAGATGGCGGTGGAGGAAGCGGTCGGCGTTGAGGCAGGCGGTGCCCGCCGGGGGCCGACTGAGCTGGGCCACGGCGACCATCAGGTCACCGAAGCCGACGTCGTCGCGGAGCTGACCGGCCTGCCGGGCACGCTCCATGACCTCCTCGACGAGCTGCTCGACCCGCATGCGGGCGGCCAGGAGGTCCGGGTGGTTCTCGTCGAACGTGCTGGCGATCATCGGGCACAGCGCGCTGACGCGTTCGTCGGCGGCCACGTGCACGAAGTGCTCCAGCGCGCCGAAGGCGTCGCCCGTCTCGGCGAGTGCCCGGGCCGCCGCCTGGGCGGTGCGGTCCATGACGGAGCAGACGACCTCGCGGACGAGCGCCTGCCGGTCGGGGAAGTTGCGGTACACCGTGGCGTTGCCGACACCGGCCCGGCGGGCGACGTCGTCGAGCGGCACCTCGGGGCCGAGTTCGACGAACAGCTCGCGGGCGGCGGTGACGATCCGCTCCCGATTGCGCAGGGCGTCGGCGCGCGGCCGGGTCACCTTGCGCTGCGCGGGGGCGGTGGCGGTCTGCACGGCGTACTCCTCGGGTCGATGACGTGACGGGCGATGCTTGTCGGCACTGTTGCCGGCACGGGTGCCGTGCCGGCGCTGGTGCCGCTGTCGCGCGATCCGGGGAAGCGCTCCCCGTTTCGGTCGGACACATGGCTAAACGGGGAGACGATCCCCGGTTATTTCCCGGACACCGATTCTTTTCACGTGACCTGGATCACAGACCCTCCCGCCTTGCGTCTACCTCCCGGTAACCCACGATCGGCCGCTCCAGCGCGCGCCGCCGACCACTCCCGACGAGGGTGATCGAAAGGGTGCAGCCGAGCCGGTGACCGGCGGCTGCCTGGCGTGAAGGGTTCCCGCATGCAGCCGCAGCCTGAGCGACTCGGGGCAGGCCGTCGCGCCACGCCCCAGGAGCCGCTCCGCCGACGCATACGCCGGCGGCGCACGGCCGGCCTCGCCTGTGTGACCGCGCTGACCTTCGCGGTCAGCACCTCGGCCGGCACCGGTCACCTCGCGCCGCGCCCGAGCCCGGCAGGCGCCGGCCCGATCGCACTGGCCCGCACCCCCGCCCTCGCCCCCTGTCTGATCACCGCCGGGTCCGCCGTCCAGATGTCCGAGGGCGTCCCCACGACCGGCGGCTACGCCCGCACCACGGGCACCGTCCGCGCGCTGACCCTCATGATCGACTTCTCGGACGCGCCCGGCCGCGGCAAGGCGAAGGACCGGTTCCACGAGTTCTTCCCCCAGACCCAGGAATGGTTCCGCACCGCGTCCTACGGCCGCCTCGACTACCGCGCCGAGACCCCCGTACCCGACTGGCTGCGCATGCCCAAGCCGTTCCGGTCGTACGGCATAGAGCGCGGCGCGCCCTTCGATCCCGGCTACCGCGAGCTGGTCCAGGACATCGTGGCCGCCGCCGACCCGACCGTCGACTTCCGGGCGTACGACCTCCTGAACGTGCTGGTCACCCCGAACGCGGGCCCCTCCGCGCTGGACACCGTCCTGTCGGTGACGTTCGCCGGCAACCACGAGGCCCCGGTCGCCGACGGCGTCCCCGTCGCGAACGCCTCCTTCGTCTACTCGCGCCAGGACGACGGCTCCGGCTCCTACGACCGCACCGGCTACCGCGTCCTGCCGCACGAGAACGGCCACGTCTTCGGCCTGCCCGACCTCTACACCCAGGAGGGCGGCGGCGCGGTCGGCCACTGGGACATCATGAGCGAGGACTGGGGCGCCAACAACGACTTCCTGGGCTGGCACAAATGGAAGCTGGGCTGGCTGGACGCCGACCAGGTCGGCTGCGCGTCCGCCCCCGGCACCAGCGAGTACGCGCTCACCCCCCTCTCCGAACGGGGCGGCCCCAAACTGGTCTTCGTCCCGCTCAACAGCCGCGCCGGGTACGCCGTCGAACTGCGCACCCGCGGCGGCAACGACGAGGCGGTGTGCCGCCCCGGCGTCCTCGTCTACCGGGTCGACGCGAACGTCGACACCGGCATGGGCCCGGTCACGGTCCACGACTCCCAGCGCGACAGCGGCGGCTGCACCCGCAGCCCGAACGTCCACGCCGAACTGTCCGACGCGCCGCTCGTACCGGGCGAGACGTTCAAGGACACGGAGAGGGGGGTGCGCATCTCCGTGGTGGCGGCGGACCTGGAGGGGACGTACCGGGTGCGGATCACCCGCAAGTAGCCGACCGGCCGCGGGGCGTGCGACGGGCCTTCGCCGGCCGCGGGGCGTGCGACCGGCCTTCGCCGTCGGCCGGGCGTGCCGGTGGAGGCCGGTGTCCCGGACACCGGGGTCGCGGGGGCGGGGCTACCGTAGGCGACCTGCCCCAACCTGCTGCGCCCTGCCGCGACCTGCGGCGACCGCCGTACCCGCCACCGCCGTACCCGCGCCCCACCGCCCCACCGCCGCACCGCCGCACCGCCGCACCGCCGCACCCGCACCCGCACCCGCACCCGCGACCGCGACCGCGACCGCCGTACCGGAGAGACGATGCCCGCCAGGACGACCGCCCCGACCGCACCGACCGCCACCGCCCCGGACAGCAGCCGGGTACCGGAGGAGGCGGTCACGCCGTTGATCCGCGGGGTCGCCGTCCTGGAGGCGCTGACCGCGGCGGGCGGCACGATGAGCCCGAGCGCCCTGGAACGCGCCACCGGCCTGGCCCGTTCCACGGTCGACCGGATCGTGGCGACGCTGGCCCGTATGGAGTACGTCCGCCTGGACGGCCGGGACGCCGTCCTGACCCCGCGGGTGATGGAGCTCGGCAACGCCTACTTGGCCGCACTGCGCCTGCCCGTCCTCCTCGGACCGCGAGCCGACGCCCTCGCCGACGAACTCGACGAGTCCGTGTCGCTCGCGGTCGCCGACCGCGACGGCATCCGCTTCATCCACCAGGCGACCCGCCGCCGCGCGATGTCCCTCAGTTTCCGCATCGGCGACCTGCTCCCGGCCGAACGCACCGCCCCCGGACCGCTGTTCGCGACCGAATGGACCCCAGCGGACTGGACCCGCTGGCGCACCCGCCGGTCGAAGGACCCCCAGGACCGCACCTTCCCCGCCGTCCCCCCGGCCCCGGCCCCGCCCACGCGTCCGGAGGAGGACGACAAGGACTTCGTACGCCGGACCGAGCGGGCGGCCGCGGACGGCTGGTCCCTGGACGACCAGTTGATCGAACCCGGCCTGGTGGCGGTCTCCGCGCCCGTACGGGACCCCCGTACGGGACGCCTCGCCTGCATCGCCAACGTCGTCAGCCACACCAGCCGGCACACGGCGGCCGACCTGCGCGACACCCTCCTCCCCCGGCTCCGCGGCGCCGTCGCGGCGATGGAGGAGGACCTGCGCGGGGCCCCGCACGCCGAACCGGGCCCGCCGCCCGCGGGCCTGGCCGGCTGGACGAGCGCGTCGAAGCAGGAACTGGGCCGCGAGTTCGTCGAATCCCTGGCCCGCGGCCTGACCGTGCTCACGGCGTTCGGGGAGGGCCGGGCGGTCCTGACCCTGACAGAGGTGGCCAAGGCCACGGGCCTGGCCAGGGCGACGGCCCGCAGAGCCCTGATCACCTACGAACACCTGAACCTCGTGACCCACAACGCCGCCGACCGCACCTTCACCCTCTCCCCCCGCGTCCTCTCCCTCGGCTTCCCCCCGCTCGCGGGAACCCCCCTCCCCCGCCTCGCGGAACCCCACCTGCGGACCCTGACCGAGCGCATCCGGGAAACGACCTGCCTCGCGGCCCTCACCGAAACGGGCGACGAGATCCAGTACACGGCCCGGGTGACCGCCCGCCACGTCATGCGCGTCGACATCCGCGTCGGCACGCGGATCCCGGCCACGACCGACACGGCAGTGGGCCGCGTCCTCCTGGCCAACCAGGACCACGCCCTGGCCGACGAGGAGTTGGAAGAAGGCGTCCGCACCCTCGCCGTCCCCCTCCACGACCGCACCGGCCACACGGTCGCCGCCCTCACCACCTCCACCCACACCGCCCGCCGCACACCCCAGGACTGCCTCGACACCCTCCTCCCCGCCCTGACCACCACAGCCACCCACCTCGAGACCGACCTCCACACAGCCTCCCGCTTCACCCCCGTCCCCCTGACCTGACCCCCACACCCCCAACCGATTCCGGTACGCTGACGCCTGGACCCACACGCACGGGCCCACGCCTTCGTAGCTCAGGGGATAGAGCACCGCTCTCCTAAAGCGGGTGTCGCAGGTTCGAATCCTGCCGGGGGCACAAGAGAGAAGGCCCCGGACCGATCATGGTCCGGGGCCTTTGACATCTACGTCTGACATCAACGAGGACAGCCACCGACAACCCGGGCGTCCTCGCAAGAGCCGAGTCGCCCACGACACTCACGGCAAGTATCAGTCGTCGGTGTCGGCACACCAGCAAGTCTTACGATCAGGGACCACCAGGGCGAACGGCACGTCGACACCGTCACGCCACCCAAGCCCCACGAAGTGCTCTCGCAGGAAAGCGTCAGCTGCGGTCAAGGCCGCCCATAGGCTGTCGCAGCTCTGCGCTGCCTGCTGGTCGGTGCCGTCACAACCGCGACCCGTCCACGTCCACGAAGAGCGCCCCGGCACGCGGCTGACTTCTGCGCTTCCTCCATACCTCTCGATAGAAATCGTCTCCGGCAAGGGTTCCCCGGTGCCGCCCGCTTGGGGCCACTTCTTCCTAAGGGCTGTCCCGTAAATGATCTTTGAGTCGCCGGGCCGGGCCTGTGACGATGGATCCGCTCGTCTAGCCGGCGAGGGCGAGGTTGTGTATGCGGGCGATGCCGAGCATGGCGTGGTGGACTCCGTCGCCTTTGAGGCGGCAGTCGCGGAGGATCTTCCAGGTCTTCATGCGAGCGAAGACGTGCTCGACGCGGGCACGGACCTGCTTGTGGGACTTGTTGTGTTCCTGTTTCCAGTCGGGCAGGTCTTTGCCCTTGCGTCGGCGGTGGGGCATGACGAGCCCGGTGCCGGGGTAACCGCCGTCGGCGATCGTGAGGGTCTTGCCGACGGCGGCCTTGGCGCCGGATTCCTCCCACGCCTTGCAGTCGTTGCGGTTTCCGGGCAGCGGCCGGCCGACCACGACGACCAGGCGGGTGTCGGCGTCGATTACGACCTGGTGGTTGGTGGAGTACCGGTAGTTCTTGGACTGCTCGGCCACGGAGTGGTCGCGGGTGGGGACCAGGGTGCCGTCCACGATGAGCACGGTGCCATTGGTGAACCGCTTGCGGGGCTGGAGAGCAAGCATCGGCCCGAGGTGGTCGATGATCCGGTCCGCCGCCGACTTCGACACCCCGAACAACGGAGCGAGCTGGCGCATGGTCAGGTTCATGCGCCAGTACGTGGCGACCAGCAGGGCCCGGTCCTCCAACGGCAGGCCCCACGGCCGTCCCTTGCGGACCGCGTCTGCACCCTCGCGCCTCAGAACTGTCACCAGCTTTCCGAACTGCCGCGGGCTCAGCCCGGTGAACGGGGCTATCCAGGACGGCTCGGACGCCGTGATCACTCCAGCCACCGCGAGATCCTCTCAAAGATCGACGGCATGGCACGATGACCGGCATGTCAGGTCAGGTCTGGGTGTCACTCATATCGCTGGGCGGCGTTGTCCTCGGCGGCTCGTTGTCCTACCTCGTCCAGCACAGAACTCAACTCTCGGCGGAACGCGCTGAACAGCAACGACAGCAGCTCGCCTTGTCGGAGGCCCGGCGCGGGGAACGGCTGGCGCTGCTGGAGCGGTTCGTCGAGGTGGGGGCCGAGGCCGAACGTTCCGCCTTTAGTCGGCCTTCCGAGTGGGAGGACACGGACGCCTGGTTCCTCACGACCCGGGACGTCATGAACAGGCTGTGGGTTGCGGAGCGGCTCATCCGTATCCAGTTCCCTCTGCCGGTGCACGACGCGGCCCGCGCGTACTTCCTCGACCTCAACCGGACGGTATGGGAAGGCTTGCCCGACGGTGAAAGCGTGCGGGACTACCTGGAGGACAACCGGCTGGCGTTTCTGGACGCGGCTCGCGCGGTCATGGGGTAGCGCCGTCGTCCCCCGGAGACCTTTTACGGGACAGCCCTTACTCGGACACATTATGATCAGGCCCAAAACTTTTCGAGTTACAGGTCAGAACATTACCCCTGACAATACTCGACCCTGGACCAGACAAACCAACCACCAGACCCACTCCGCCAACCTGAGTCGACATAGCTGACGGCGTGACGCAAAATAGACATAGGCGCAGAGCTGGCAGCCCGCCCGAGTGGTGAAGTGCAAGCCTGATGCCGGTTTACGTCAAAGCAGAGCGACAGGCCGGAGACGCGAAACCCAGGCATCTAGCCCAGTGACCAGTAAAGCCTCACCCTCAACCCAGGGGGATTCCACGGAAATTCTCCACTCCTCATTCACGGCAGACGATACCCTAGAAATGCGGGGTATACACCATGAGAATTCGAAGGCTGACAGGGATTACGCTCGCTGGACTTGTTCTGGCAAGTGGGGCAGCACTCGTACCTAGCACACCAGCACAAGCCATAACGGTTCTGGGTGGCGTAGAACTCGGCGGATATTGCAAATCGATTGGCTACTGGGGTGCGATTCTCGAGCAGCCCAACGCCTTCGGTTGGAAATGTCACCGAGGTACCGAGCGTGTCGGGATCAACATGACTGCCGCCTGCGCTTGGCAATACAATAATTCAGCAGCTATCGCCACATATCGAAACGCGCGGGACCCGTATAACTGGTACTGCTTCCTTAACACTGGATGAGGGAGCAGAGGATCACACCTGCGAAGGAAGCGGCAATCGCGGCTTGTTTTGGGTGACGATCAAATCAGATAAACGTGGCGGAGGCCGGTGGGGTGCGACGAGGCATACGCGCGCCTGATCGGCTGACGCACCCGCCATCGTGGCTGACCGCCGTCGGCTGAGGTTCGTGCCACAACCGTGCCAGATGCAGGGGTCAGTCACGGTCAACACCGGTGCCCTGCGGGCGAGTAGCCGCTCACTCCCTTGGCCGGCGAAGTCGCAGCTCAGGCACGAGATTGCCCAGCCTCTCTCCTAGAGTGGTTGTCCAGCCCAATCACCGCGTCCACACCTGCTGGAACTCCTCGGCCGGGATGGTCTCCAGCGGGTCCTCTTCAGGGTCGATCGCCTGGTCTGTCAGGCCGCCGTGCTCGTCCTCCAGGTGCTCCCAGCCGTACCGGTGGAGCTGGCCAGCCGAAGTCAGCTCGGCTTGCTTGATGACGATCAACTCGCCGCGGTCAGGTACGGCCTCGATGTACCACCAGCCGCCCTCCTCGTCAGCATGGCGGAAGTGGTGCCGCAGGGTGGCGTTCTCATCAAGTGCTCGGAAGTAGGCCACGCTCTCTGCTTTGATGCGCTCCAGGTCGACCACGGGACCATCGTGCCAGCGAGCGCGCGCGGTTGCACCGTTCTGACATCCACGAGTGACACCAACGACTCCGGACGCCAGCACTCCCAGGCGGTCCGGCGTGACCAGCGTGACCGGGTGGTTCCCCGGCAATGCCGAGGAGTGATCGAACTCCTAACGAGTTGGTGCGTGATAGCGGGTGAGCCGTGTTTGGCCTGGTCCTGGCCTGTTTTCAGGCGGTGACGGTGCGGTCGGAGACGAGGCTGGCGATGGCGCGGTAGGTGTCGGGCAGGCGGTCGCGACGGTGGGTCCAGCGGGTCAGTTGCTTCCAGCGTTTGTGGTCGGCGAGGGCATGTTCAACGGTGATGCGGTCGGAGGAGTGGCCGTGGCGGTCGCGTTCCCACTGCTGGACTCTGCCGGGCAGTGCTCCCGGCCGGGGTTTCCTCGGCGGTGTGATCGCTTGTCCGCGGTGGTCGCGGCTCAGGCCGAGGTAGCCGTCGTCCAGGAGGACCTCGACGTCGGGGAAGTGCTGGAAGCAGACGGCGATGCCTTCGTTGCGGGCGGCCGTGGCATCGTGCATACGGCCAGGCCGCAGGACGTCGGCCCATAACGTGCGGCCTTGATCGTCGGCGATGACGGTGGCCTTCATGGTGTTCTGCTTTTTCTTCCCGGACACGAACGCACGCCGTCCGCCGCGGCCGGCCGGGGGCCTGCGGACCTGGATCTCGGTGGCGTCCAGCCGCAGTTCGATGCCTTCGGCCTGGGCGTAGGCGAACACGTCCGCCAGTGTCCGTAACCGCAGACCGGGGCGGTCGGGGACCGCGCACCCCCGCTCGGCCAAGAGCGGACGTATCTCTGTGATGGCACGGGTGATGGTGGAGCGGTCGACGCCGAACAGCAGCCCCAGTACCGAGTGCGGCAGGTCGTGCCGCAGGTGGATCAGAGTCGCCACCAGCCGGTCGACGAAGACCAGTTGGTGGCGGGCGCCGGCTCCCGCGGCCCGCTTCCTGGCTCCACCTCGCGCAGCATGGCGACGGCCCTCGACCCCGGCCTGCCACGACACCGCCAACTTCTCGATCAGGTTAGCGAGATGACGCCGAGAGATCCCCGTGAGCAGCCGATGCGCCAGCACTGTCCGATTGACCATGATCGCCACAGACGGATCATGCCACCGGCCAGGCACGACGCCTCACCCGCTATCTATCACGCACCAACTCGTAAGAACGACTAACACAATGACTGGTGTGGTGCCGATGCCAGCCAGTTCACGAGTGGTGTCACTGAGCTGGAGTGGCGGTCGATCCCTTGACTGCTGGTGAAAGTCCTTCCGAGGTGGATAGGCTCCTGGAGGATCGGAGCCGATTCCACGGGGGGGCGATGCTGGACGCCGACGAACTCACGGCGGCAGAGCAACAGTTGGTGTATGCAGCGTCCCATGGACTGACCGCCGACCTACGGGGCAGCGAGACTCTGTGTGACCCGGGACGCGGCGCCTCATGGGGGCCGGAGCGGACGATCCGAGCCGAGTTGGTGGCCCAACTGTTGACTGACTCCGAGGCACGCACCCCTCTTCGCCTGGTCGGTGTCCGCATAACGGGCCTGTTGGACTTGGAAGGGGCCACGCTCGGCCGTTGGCTGTTGCTGACCGACTGCTGGATGGACGATCCGGTTATCCTCACCCACGCCGCCGCTCCCCTGATTCGCATGGCCGGCTGCCACCTGCCCGACCTGATCGCCGAGAACTTGCAGGTAGACGCTGACCTCTCATTGGACCGGGGGTTCACTGTTCGCGGTCAGGTCAACGTGGCCCGGGCCCGGATTGGTGGCGTGTTGTGTCTGGACGGCGCGATGCTCGACAATCCCGGTGCAATCGCCTTGGACGCTGCTCGGCTCACCGCTGGTCATCACGTGCGCCTCGGTGACGGTTTTCACGCCCGAGGCGCGGTCCACTTCCCGGGCGCACAGATCCATGGAGACCTTGTTCTCACCGGCGCGAGCATCGACAATCCGGGCGGTACCGCCTTGACCACCGACCAGTCGCAGATTGCGCAGAGTGTGCTCGCCGAAGGACTGGTCACCGAAGGCGCCATACGGATGTGCGGCGCGCGTATCAGCGGTTCCCTCACTCTTGCCGGAGCCCGCCTCACCCATACCGGGGACTGGGCGGTGACCGCTTCCGGCCTGCAGTTGACACAGAAGATGCACCTCGGCGACGGCTTCACCGCACGCGGCGGCATCGACCTGCAAAACGCGCACCTAGGTGAACTCATTTTTGACGGAGCCGAGCTGGACAATCCGAACGGATTCGCACTGGAAGGCGGCTGGCTTACCGTCGACCGCCAGATCTCCTGCCGTCGCGGCTTCACCGCCCGAGGCGAGTTCAGCTTGTACGGTGCCCGCGTCGGCGCTCGCGTCGATCTACGGGAGGCCACCTTCACCAATCCTGGGGGCCTCGCTCTGGACTTCGAGCGGCTCAACGTTTCGGCCCTGTACCTGCTGCCCGAGCGTGCCCCGGAAGGGCTCGTCGATCTCAGTCACGCACAGATCGGCACGCTTCACGACGACCCTGCTGCGTGGTCAGCGCAACTTGACCTGCGCGGATTCGTCTACCAGACATTGATCAACGACAGCGTCCCGGTGCGCGCCCGGCTGAACTGGCTGGAGCGACAGCAGCACGGCTACGCCCCGCAGCCCTATGACCAGCTCGCCGCCGCCTACCGCCAAGCCGGCCAGGAGGATGCTGCCCGGCTCGTGGCCATCCACAAGCAGCGGCGACGGCGTCGTACTCTCAACCCGGCCGGGCGGCTGCTCGACTGGCTGCTGTACTTGACCGTCGGCTACGGCTACCGGACCTGGCTGGCAGCTCTTTGGCTGCTTGCTCTGCTCGCCGTTGGCACCGCCGTCTTCACCCACGCCTACCCGACACACATGACTGCCACCGGCAAGTCGATCCCGATATTCCATCCGATCGCCTACGCCCTCGACGTCCTGGTGCCCATCGTTGACCTTGGACAACAGAAGGCGTGGCTGCCCACCGGCAGCGCCCTTTACTGCTCGTGGCTACTTTCCGGCGCAGGCTGGGTGCTGACCACAGCCGTGGCGGCCGGGCTGAGCGGCGTGCTCAAGCGGAACTAATCTAGCGATTGGCTCAAAATGGTCAGCTGCCGGTGAGTGATCAGGCAGCAGGCCAGCTTGAGGAACGCTTCGTGGATGTCGGCTCGGCGTTCCCAGCGGACGCGGAGTCTTCGGAAGCTGTGGAGCCAGGCGAAGGTCCGTTCCACCACCCATCGGTAGACGCCAAGTCCGCTGCTATGGGCGGTATTTCGGTGGTCGATGGCGGGCACGATGCCACGGGCTCGGACCTGGTCGCGGTAGATGTCGTGGTTGTAGCCGCGGTCCGCGAAGAGCGAGTCCGGCTTGCGCCGCGGATGGCCGATCCGCCCGCGGATGGGCGGGATGGCGTCCAGTAGTGGCATGAGCTGGGTGACGTCGTTGCGATTGCCGCCGGTGAGGATGATGGCAAGCGGGGTGCCGTGGCCGTCGGTGATCAGATGGTGCTTGGAGCCTGCCCGGCCCCGGTCGACCGGCGAGGGGCCGGTGTGAAGCCCCCTTTTAGGGCTCTGACGTGGGAAGAGTCGACCACGCAGCGGGACCAATCGAGCCGCGCGGCGGCGTTCAGCTCGGCCAGCAAGAGCTCGTGGAGGCGTTGCCAGACGCCAGCGTCGTTCCAGTCCCGCAGCCGGCGCCAGCACGTCATCCCGGAGCCGAAGCCGAGCTCCCTGGGCAGGTGTTCCCACTGGATGTCGGTGTACAGCACGTACAGGATCCCGCACAGCACCTGGCGGTCCGGGACTGGCAGACGGCCGGGGTACCGGAAGCGGCGTTCCTTCTTCGGTAACAGCGGCTCGATCCGCTCCCACATGTCGTCCGACACGATCCACGGTGAAGTGCCCACGACCCGAACAACGCTCACCACGGCTATCAGGCACGGCTACAAGGGCCAGAGCACCTCATTGTGTTAGCCGTTCTAAAGCGGGTGTCGCAGGTTCGAATCCTGCCGGGGGCACAGAAGAAGGGCCAGCTCAGGAGGGTTTCCTCCTGGGCTGGCCCTTCGTCGTGTTCGGGGGCGTGCCACTTGAGTCCACGCGGAGTCCACATCCCCTGGGCGGAGAGTCGGTGTCTCTCGCTGTTGGATATGGACGTGTCGAAGAGTGATGACTACGCGAGAACCAGTATGCGACTGACCATATGGGGCTGCCTTGCCGGGTTGGCCGTGGCCCTGGCGATCCCGATGTACATGGTGGTGGTCGTGTTCCTGGCCGTGATGCGGACTCCCTGAAGCTGTCGGCCGCCCAGTCGCACGCCCTCTTGCGGTACAGGTGGCGGATGGAGCAGCCCGCGCAGTCGTTGTCTCCACCGGCAGAAGTACCGCCTCGCAAGTTGAGGTGCTTCTGAGGGTCCCGCCAAGGAACTCGCCGACGGAAATGGCCCCTGACCTGCCCGGAAAGACAGGCCAGGGGTCGCTGGTGCCTCAGGCGCCCAGGTAGACCGGGGGCTTCTGGGCCTTGCCGTAGACGTAGCCGCTGAGGGTGCCGTCGGCGCCCAGGACGACCAGGGTGACATCGTCCTGCTGGACGGACGGGCGACCCTTGGCGTATTCGACGGAGAACGTGCCGTGGCTGGTGGTCAGCTGCGCCCCGTAGACACCCGCGCGCTTGACGAGCTTCACCATGGCGCCGTTGGCAAGCTTGTAGCGGCCGAGACGCGGGTTGGCGGCGGTCTTGGCCCCGGTCCAGGTGACGGTCGTACCGTCGGGGTTCAGCACCAGCGTGCGGCTGCCGAACAGGGCGGCGCCGGAGCGACCGTGCGCGTCGATGAACCGCACCAGCTTGCCGCTCTGGAAAACGCGGGCCTGGTAGTGGCCGGCGGAGACCTTGAATATCTGCGCGGTCGTACGGGAGTCGAGGCGCAGGGTGCGCACGAGCTTGCCGCTCTGTGTGCAGTCGGCGGACAGCACCGGGAAGGCGGTGGACTTCCAGGGGGTGGACCCGCCCTGGCTGCGCTGCCCGAAGACGGGCTTGGCGCTGAGCACTCCGGTGATCCGCAGACCACGGGCCGAGTCGACGGTCCTGCTCTGGTCCACGGTCGAGACGACGTGGCCCTTCTCGTCGAGGAGCTTGGCGGACGCGCCGCTGTCGGCGCTGTTGACCAGCTTGACCTTCCAGCCGCCGAAGACGGAGGGGATGGTCTTGGTGGCAAGGCAGGCGCTGCTCGTGGAGGACGCAGCCGCGGTGGCGGCGCCGGCGGCAGTGGCTGTCACGACAGAAGCGGTGGTCGTGCCCACGAGGGCGACGACGGTGAGGGCGGTACGGAGTGCGGTGCGCATGACGGCTCCTGGCGATTTGGCTTCTGACGCGCCAGCCTCTCTGACCAGCGAGAAAAACGTTATTGGATCATGCGTTCCGGAATCGTCGGCCCCATGTCACAGGCATGTGACAGGCCGTCACCTGTTGCCCTCAGTCGCCGTTCGTCGGTCTGGTGGTGGCTCCGCACCCGATCCCCGCGGTACAGCAACCGTCGTTGACGGCAAGCGTTCGTCCATGGTCGGCAATGGCCCCGTGAACAGCGTCGGAGACCTCGGCGACCGTCGTGCCCGCAGTGCGCGTTCAGGGGCGCACATAGAGGCGGTCGGCAGGAGCGGGCAGGGTGTGGTTGATCTCCAGGAGGCGGGCGGCGGAGATGGCCACGTGTTGAGGCGTCAGCGTCCGGCCGGCGATCCACCTGTCACAGTGCCCGTCTCGCCGGCAGGCGGGAGGCGTCAGGGGCAGGTCTGCTGAGTCCCTTACCTACTCGATGCCCGCCTCCTCCAGTTCGACCAGCCTGGCGAGGATACGTCTGGGAAGTTCCGCAGCTGTCAGCCGGAACGGACTCCAGCGATCCTTCGAGTCGGGCTTCATCGATGCGGAGAAGCGGAAGCGTCCCTTGCTGTTGGGCTCGGGCACCATCCCGGCAAACGTGCCACTCGGTATCAGCCAGGCCGTCATCACCGCCCCCAGCTCGACATCCACGGCGACGAACAGCATGTCCAGGTCGGTCCGCGGCTGGAAAGTCTGCGACCGGACGAAAGCCATCAACCTGCCCTGCTGGACTTGCACTCCGGTAGACATGCGGGCCTTCACCTGCACCGCCAAAGTCACGGAGCTCCCCCGCCGGTGGAAGACGAGATCCACGCCCTCGTCGTCCACCAATGAGGTGGAGACGTTCAACTCACCGCCCGTGGCGAGGATGCACGAGGCCGCAACCAGGTACTCGGCCGCCTTCCCCATCCGTGCGGCAGCCGGGCTCTTGTCCAGGTATTCCTCGTCGTCGCTCATAGCGGAAATTTACCGACCGCCACCGACAGCAACAATCCGCCCGAACATGACCGATGGGCCACGGGAACTCCGACGAGTCTGCGGAAACGCGCCCTTGCCGTGCCGTTTTCGTCCGTGTTCCACGCCTTGCGGGTACCGCTGCGAGTGCGGAGTCTGCTCCGAATCAGCGTCTGCGAGGTCACCGACGACGGCTCGGTGCGGATGTTCGGCTTCGTCACTTCAGGGAAAATCGGGTCCTTCCCCGCGTGCAACCGGTGTTTCGGCGGCCAGGTGGTGTTGGACGTCGCCACAGGAAAAGCGCTCCGTGCCGCGAAGTCACCGCTGTTAGCATCGCCCGACGCAGTGTCATGAGCGGCTCAAGGGGAGGGATTTTTGTGTTACGGGTCAAGAAAAGACCTTGGGGATTCCGGCTGTTCGCGGCGGCCGTGGGCGGGCTGCTGATCGGTACGCTCGCGGCCGGTCCCGCGCAAGCCGAGGGGCAGGCAGGACAAGCCGGGCCGGAACTGACGGCCCTCGCGGTCGAGCAGAGCACGGTGGACGCCACGTCCGGCGACGCCACGGTCACCGTCAACTGGCACATCACGGACGGGAACGCGGCGGCCACCGAAATGTTCGGTGACATCGCCTTTCAGCAGGTGGACACGGACGGACGCCTCATCGGGGCGCCGCAGACCCTGACGTTCTCGTTCGAGCCGCAATGGCCCTACCAGGCGAGTGCGGTCGCCGGAACGATGGCCTCCGCGGACTACAGCCACGCCTTCCCCGTACCGCGGTACGCGGCACAGTCCACGGCTCGTTGGGCCGTGGTGAAGGTTACGGCGCGGGACGACCGGGGCGGCACGTTCACCGTGGGACGACAGGACCTGGGCAGGTTCCACGCGGCATTCACCGCCACCCATGTCGTCGACTCGACCGGACCGACGTACGACGGCCTCGGAGCGGTGCTCGACCAGCCGGAGTACCTCTACAACGCCGACGCCTCCGTCACCGCACGGTACCGGTTGAGCATCACTGACGCCGAGTCCGGCTTCTTCCGCGGACAGCTCGTCCTCAGCGGCCCGCGGGGTGCGACGGCGAGCGGGTCCATCCGTTTGACTCAGAACACCGACGGCACGCTGCGGTGCGGGGACTACAACGGGTATGACAGCCACGACGTCTTCTGCACGGTGGAGGTCACCCTTCCTGCCGGCGCTCCCGCCGGTACGTGGTCCGTCTCTCGAGTCGGACTGACAGACGCGTCGGGGAACGTCAGCGTGGTCAAGGGGCTGTCGCAGGATCCGGTGCACGTCACGCAGAACAGCTCGGTGCAGGCGTCGGACTTCGCCATCACCCCCGCCCAGTACAACAACTGGGACGGAACGGCGCCGCTGACGATCACCATGAAACCGTCCGGTTTTCGCAACGGCATCGCCTCCGCGACGGTGCTGCTGGACGGCTGCAGCGGATCGGTCACGGAGAACCCCGTGATCGCGCCCGACGGCTCGATCTCGCTGCGGGCCACGGTGCCGCCGATCTACACCAAGCGGTGCACCGTCACGGGAATCGGCATCACGGACGGCGTCGGCGAATCGGCGGCCTACGGCACCGCCTTCCACGGCCCCGTGCTGGACCTCGTGGCCACGCAGATCCCCGACACGGCGGCCCCGGTGGTGAACTCGGCCTCACTGGACGTCACGTCCGTGCCCGCGAGCATGTTGCCGCGCAACGCCGTGCTCACCCTCGATGTGACGTCGTTCGTGGGCGTCAACCGCTTCAGCCTGACCGTGTACGACGCGAGCGGCGCTTCCGTCAACGGTATGTCCGGCGGCATCGCTTCTGTGACGAACGGCCCGCTCAAACTGACCGTGCCCCTCCAACAGGGCCTCGCCAAGGGCGATTACACGGTCGGCTTCACCCTCACGGACGCGGGTGGCCTCCACACGCAGTACGGCTACCCCAGCGGCCACAGCTTGCCCGTGCCGGGCGGACCGCTGCTCATCACGGTGACCGACGGCTAGGGTCTTTCGTTTGGATCAGGCCGGATCAGGGAGCGGGACCTGGTGCTGGGGGCACGTCCCACGCCTTTCGGGCAGTGGGGGAGCCTCGCAAGGCGGAGGAGGGCGCCATGGCGGAGCCATGGCAACCGACGACAACGCGGCGAGGGACGGCACCAGGCCCCGCGAGCCCGGCCTGATCCAAACGGCAGGCCCCAAGAGCGGTGGCCGGGCCGGCGAGCGCTCACCTGCCATGGGGCAGTCGGGCCATGTCCCTCGTCCGGAGGCTGCGGCGGTGGTTGCTGTACAGCAGCGGAGCAGCAACCACCGCGGCTCCGGCCGACCGCGTCGACTTCGCGTCGGGATTCGGAACGAAGGGACGCGGGCGTCTGGGCCGACCATGCCCTCCGACATCCACAGCTGACGTCAACGACGGCGGGCGATGACGGACATGAGCATCCGTGCCTGGTCGTCATCACGGAGCGTGGTCACCCAGGCAGCACGCGATCTGGATCGCCAGTCGTCGTTGAAGAGGGTGAAAAAGATGGGGGAAGGGCATGGAGATGCAGATGCCCAGCGGCGAACTGATGCGCGTCAGGACGCGCGAATACCTCGCCTGCTCTCTCCTGCCCCCGGACATGCTCGTCCTCACGCGCATCGCGGCACTCGCCGCCTCGGACGCCCCGCCGATCTCCTACGCGGCCCACATCGACCCCGCCCTCAAGGCCGGCCTGACCGCCGACCGGTGCAGGACGTCCTGGTCGCCATCGCCCCCATCGTTGGCACGGCCCGCGTCATGACGGCAGCGGGCAACATCGCCACGGCCCTCGGCATCGCGATCGCCGTCGTCGATGCCGAGATCTCGGCCCAGGACTGAGGGCAGCAACCGGCCCGGCACGGACGATCCGTGCGGCCGCCGTCGCACAGAAGGCCACGGAGCCGCGGCTCCGGCCCGCAACGGCTTCGCGGGTCTCCGTCCGCCAACCGGTTGACCTCCGGAGCGGGTCGGGGTCCGTCCTGCGGGGCGGCTGGGACGATGCGCGCATGGCACCCAGGACAGGCACTGCCGAGGGTTCGGCAAAGGCGCGCATCGTTTTGCTGGCACTCGCGGCCGGTCAGTTCCTGATGGCGCTCGACAGTTCGGTCATGAACGTCTCGATCGCGACGGTGGCCGAGGACGTGGGCACGACGGTGACGGGTGTCCAGGGCGCCATCACGGCCTACACCCTCGTGATGGCGATGTTCATGATCCTCGGCGGCAAGGTGGGGGCGCTGATCGGCCGCAGGCGCGCGTTCATGATCGGCTGCGTCGTCTACGGCTGCGGCTCCCTGACCACGGCACTCGCACCGAACCTGCCCGTGCTGCTGCTCGGCTGGTCGTTCCTCGAGGGGATCGGGGCGGCACTCATCCTGCCCGCGATCGTGGCGCTCGTGGCGAGCAACTTCGTCGCCGAACGCCGTCCCGCCGCCTACGGTCTCGTCGCCGCCGCGGGAGCCGTGGCGATCGCGGTCGGGCCGCTCGTCGGCGGCATCGCGACCACGTACTTCTCCTGGCGGTGGGTCTTCGCCGGTGAGGTCGTCATGGTGCTCGGCATCCTGGTGCTCGCCGGCCGCATCGCCGACGCCCCGGTCGGTGAACGCCCCCGCATCGATCTCGTCGGCGCCGTGCTGTCCGCGCTCGGGCTCGGGATCTTCGTCTACGGCGTGCTGCGCTCCGACGAGTGGGGCTGGTTCCAGCCGAAGCCCGGCGCGCCCTCGTGGCTCGGGGTCTCGCTGACCGTGTGGCTGATGCTGGCCGGTCTTCTGCTGGTCTGGCTCTTCCTGCGCTGGGAGGCCCGCACGGTGAAGCGGCACAGGGAGCCGCTCGTCGACCCGGCGATGCTGCGGAACAGGCAGCTCACCGGGGGGCTGACGATGTTCTTCTTCCAGTACCTCGTCCAGATGGGCGTCTTCTTCGTCGTACCGCTCTACCTGTCCGTGGCGCTCGGCCTGTCCGCGCTCCAGACCGGCGCCCGCATCCTGCCGCTCTCCGTGACCCTGCTGGCGGCCGCCGTCCTGATCCCCCGCTTCCTCCCGGACGTGTCACCGCGGCGGGTGGTGCGGCTCGGGACCTTCGCGTTGCTCGCGGGCGCGGTGCTCCTGATGGCGGCGCTCGACGTGGACGCGGGCGCGGAGATCGTCACCCTCCCCCTGCTGCTGATCGGGCTCGGCATGGGCGCGCTGGCGTCCCAGCTCGGGTCGGTCACCGTGTCCGCGGTGCCCGAGGCGCAGAGCGCGGAGGTCGGCGGCGTCCAGAACGCCGTCACCAACCTCGGCGCCTCGATCGGTACGGCACTGGCCGGATCGCTCCTGATCGCCGCGATGACGACGTCCTTCCTCACCAGTGTGGAGCAGAATCCGGCGGTCCCGTCCGAGGTCAAGGCCCAGGCGAACGTCGAGCTCCAGAGCGGGGCACCGTTCCTGTCGGACGCCCAGCTCGAGTCCGCCCTCGACGAGGCGGGCACGAGCGAGAAGGTGACTCAGGCGGCCCTCGACGCGAACGAGGCGGCCAGGATCGACGGTCTGCGCGCCGCGCTGGCGATCCTCGCCCTGACCGCTCTCCTCGCGCTGTTCTTCACCTCGCGGATCCCGGACACCCAGCCCCGTTCGGCGGGGCCGTAGCCGCGGGCCGCCGGAACCGGGCCGTGTTCGCCTCACCGCTCCGACGGCCCCGGAGCGGCGCACGGCACCCGGGCCGTCGTCTTCCGGGGCTCGACGCCGTCGGCGCCGCCCGGTACGGCCACGAGGGCCGCCCGGCGCCTGTCGAGTGCGCTCGGTGGCGCGCCGCGGACGGGGAGGGGACGCTGGTGGTGGGGGCAAGGTGAGGGAGAGGCACCCCATGGTTCAGAGCAACGACCACAAGGCCCGGACGCCGTTCCTTTCCCGGCCCGGCGTCCGCCGCCTCGCACCGTTCGTCGTGACCACCGCGATCGCCCTGATCTTCATCTTCGAGAACCGCGCGAGCGTCGAGATCCGGCTCCTCGTCCCGACCGTGACCATGCCGCTCTGGGGTGCCCTCCTGATCGCCTGGGGCCTGGGCATGCTCGCCTGCTTCCTCAGCGTGCACCGACGGTCGAGGCGGCACTGACGGTCGAAGCGGCACTGACGAGGGGCGAGGCGGGTCCTCGACGTCGGAAGGGCCGGGAAGGGCGGCCGGAAGGCCGGGGGTCGGCGGTCGGCGGACGGCGGTCGGCGGACAGCGGACGGCACCCTGGGGCTCAGGCCGGCGCCGTCTCAGGCCGACGCCCGCTTCGCGTCGTACTCCTCGCGGGCCTTCTCGACCGCCGGCATGCGTTCGTCGACCCACCGGCCCAGGGCGCGGACCTGTTCGGCGGCCTCCCGGCCGAGGGGAGTCAGGGAGTAGTCGACGCGGGGCGGGATCACGGGTTTGGCGTCGCGGTGGACCAGGCCGTCGCGTTCCAGCGTCTGCAGGCTCTGGGTCAGCATCTTCTCGCTGACCTTGCCGATCGCCCGGCGCAGTTCGCTGAACCGGTAGGAGCGGTCCAGCAGCGCGATCAGGATCAGGGTGCCCCAGCGGCTGGTGACGTGCTCCATGACCAGGCGGTGGGGACACGGGCCGTCGCCGTCCTCCCCGCGGACGCGGTCCACGAATGTCGGGTCGCTCGCTGCCATGCCCGTACGGTACCGGGAGGACGGCACTTTCCCACAGACAGTGCCGGGTGCCGGGATGCCGACGCACCTGACGACGGCGGAGGGTCCCGGGTGCGGAGCGGGGCCGCCGCGCGGACGACGGGTCTGCCGCGGAAGAGGTCCCGCGGGCGGATCACGTACCGCGTCCGTCGGCGACGCGGACCTCGGCGGGGCAGCGGGTCTGTCGGCGGGAGGCCGCCGCCAGGGTCAGCGTCACCGTGATCGACGCGAGTGCCAGCGCGGTCATCGCCGTCGCGGGTGAGGTGAGTTCGGCCACCGCGCCCGCCGAGGCCGCGCCGACGCCCTGGAGGGTGAGCATCCCCGCCGAGTGCAGTCCGAGGGCGTGGCCGCCGAGTCCGGCGGGTGTGAGGGCCATGAGGCGTTCCTGCTGGACCAGGCTCGCGCCGAAGCCGACCGAGGCGAGCGTGGCGCAGAGCGCGGCGACGGGCAGCGGCGGGTGCAGGACGAAGAAGACGTACGGGGTGGCCAGGAGCAGCAGGAGGGGGGTGGCCAGGCGGGTGCGGACGGCGGGCGGGAGCAGTCGGCCGACGGTGAGGTCGCCGGCCAGCATGCCCAGTGCCGCGCACGCGAACAGGGTGCCCGCGGCGCCGGGGTCGTACGACACGAAGAGGGCCTCGCAGCCGACGACCAGGCCGTTGGGGAGCCACAGGCCCAGGTAGACCAGGCGGCGGGGGCGGGACGACCACAGGACGGCGTTGGCGCGCCAGGTCGCCGCGACGGAGGGGCGGCCCGCGGCGCGGGGCGGGCGGTCGGTCAGGCCGAGGCGGGCGGTCGCGCTCGCGGTGGCGTGCAGGAAGGCTGCCAGCAGGAGGACCGTGCGGGGCGGGAGGGCGGTGACGAGGGCGCCGCCGAGGGCGTAGCCGGTGATCTGCGTCAGCCCGCTCATCATGTTGAAGACCGAACGGCCGGGCAGGTAGCCGTCCTCGGGGAGCATCTCGTGGAGCAGCCCCCAGCGGACCCCGCCGCCGAGTGCCGCGACGAGGCCCGTGGCGAGGACGGCCGCGAAGACCGCCGCGACCGGCAGTCCGGGGACGGCGAGGACGGCCGTGAGGGCGGCGAAGGCGAGGGAGAGGCCGGCCAGGGCGGTTCTCGGCGGGAGGCGGTCGGCGCCGGAGAGCAGGAGGGTCGCGCCCAGGACCTGGACGAGGGACGGGCCGAACATGCTCGTCGCCGACAGCAGCGGTGAGCCGGTGGCGCGGTGGACGAGGGTGCCGAGGGCGAGACCCGCGACCGTGTGGGCGGCGGTGTGGGCGGCGGAGGAGAGCAGGAGCGGGGTGAACTCGGGGGTGCGCAGGAGCTGTCGGTAGCCGGTCATGCGGGGAGTCTCGGGCGACGGCGGTCGTGGTCGTTACTGTTTCGCGGGAGCGCGAAACGCCGTGCGTCCCGCGTCGTGTGTGTCGTGTGTGTGGGTGGGGGCGGGGGCTTCGTGGGCTGGTGGCAGGTGAACGCCGACACGCTGGCGGGCAGCCGGTTCGTGGTCTCGCCGCTGGCCGAGACCTTCGCGTGCCTGAAGCTGCTGCACGCGGGGGTGGGCGCGCATCCCGGCGAGACGGCGTGGCTGCGGGAGTGGCTGCCCGCGCATCGCGCCCGGCTGGCCGCCGACCCGGTCACCGCCGCGCTCGTGCGGGCCGGGCTCGGCCGGGACTGGATCGCGGACTTCCTCACCCCCACGCCGAGGGACGGCGAGAGCTTCGGGGACGGTGTCGCCCGGGTCCGTGCGGTACGGCCCGCCGACGCCCGCGCCCATCTGCGGACCTCCCTCGCCGGACCGCTGCCGGGCCCCCTGGACCGCGACGACCTGCCCGGACGGGCGGCGGACCTGCTGACCTGGGTGTGGGAGAGCGCCGTACGGCCTTCCTGGGAGCGGCGGCGCCGGGTGCTGGAGGCGGATGTCGTCGCGCGGACCGCGCAGGTGAGCCGGGGCGGCTGGGCGGCCGTGCTGGACTCGCTGCGGCCGGGGACGCGCTGGCTCGGGGAGAGCCGGTTCCAGGTGAACCTGCACGAGTATCCGCCTCGGGAGATCTCCGGCGCGGAGCTGCTGTTCGTGCCGGTGACGCCTCGGGCGGGGTGGGTGTCGTGGGAGGAGCGGGAGCGGTACGCCGTCGTCTACCCCTGTTCCGGGGTCCTCGCCGCCGATCGGCGCGAGCGGGACGTGCCGGCCGCGCTGAGCGCGCTGCTCGGGCCCGGCCGGGCGGCCGTTCTGGTCCTGCTCGGGCAGGGGCCGCTGAGCACGACGCAGCTGGTCGCGCTGACCGGGCAGGGGCTCGGGTCGGTCGGGCGGCACCTGCGCGTGCTGTGGGACGCGGGGCTGGTGGAGCGGGGCCGGGTCGGGCGGTCGGTTCTGTACTCGCGGAGCGGGGCCGGAGAGGTGCTGGTGCGGGCCCGGCAGGAGACGGAACCGGAGGGACCGAAGGAACCAGAGGAACCGGAAGAACCAGTGGAACCGGAAGAACCAGTGGAACCGGAAGAACCAGTGGAACCGGAAGAACCGGAGAAAGCACGGGGAGCGGCGGGGCCGCGGGCGCGCGGAACGGAGTGAGCGGCGCGACCGGGGGGATCGGTGGCAGGCCCCGCAACCCGTCTGCCGTCCGGCGGAGTTAGCATCCGGGGATGACTACTGATGCCGGTGCTTCCCCCCTCGATGTCGAGATCGGCGCCCTCAAGGGCGGTTCCGCGGACCTCTCGCAGTACGCGGGCCAGGTCGTCCTGATCGTGAACGTGGCCTCCAAGTGCGGCCTGACCCCCCAGTACAACGGCCTGGAGAAGCTTCAGGAGCGGTACGCCGCCCAGGGCTTCACCGTGCTCGGGGTGCCCTGCAACCAGTTCCTCGGGCAGGAGCCCGGCAGCGCCGAGGAGATCGCCGAGTTCTGCTCGGCGACGTACGGCGTGACCTTCCCGCTGACCGAGAAGACGGAGGTGAACGGGGACGGGCGGCACCCGCTGTACGAGCGGCTCGTCGGGTTCGCCGACGGCGAGGGGCACAGCGGGGACATCCGCTGGAACTTCGAGAAGTTCCTCGTCGGCCGGGACGGCACCGTCGTCGCCCGCTTCTCGCCGCAGACCGAGCCGGAGTCGCCCGAGATCGTCGCCGCCGTCGAGAAGCAGCTGGGCTGACCCGCCCGCTTGACCTTGCCCCTGGGGCAGGGCCGAGCGTTCCCGTCGCCGGGTGGAGAAGGCCGCCCGGCGACGGAGGACGAGGCACCGGATGGACGACGAGGCACTGCTCACCATCGGCGCGTTCGCCGCGCGGGCCCGGCTGTCGGCCAAGGCGCTGCGGCTGTACGACCGGCTCGGGCTGCTGGTTCCGGCGCACGTCGACGAGGTGAGCGGGTACCGCTACTACCGCGCAGGTCAGGTGGAACGCGCTCGGCTGGTGGCGCTGCTGCGGCAGCTCGACATGCCCCTCGCGCGGGTCGCCGAGGTGATCGGCTCGGCGGACGGCGTCGAGGCCGCCGACCGGCTCGCCGCCTACTGGGCGGACGTCGAGGCGCGGATCGCCGCCCAGCGCACCCTCGCCGAGTACCTCCGTGGACGTCTGTCGGGGAGGAGCTCCGAGATGTACGGAACGTTCGAGGTCGAGACGGTCGAGGTGCCCGCACAGGTGGTGATCACCGAGAAGCGGCACACACTGGCGGACGAACTGCCCGCCTGGATCGGCGCGTCGCTCGGCCGGCTGGAGGAGGCCGCGCGGGGCTGCGGGGGCGTCGCCGGGGCGCCGTTCGTCGTCTACCACTCCGAGGTGACGACGGAGAGCGACGGGCCGGTGGAGGCCTGCGTGCCGGTCGCCGACGAGACGGCGGCGCGGGCCTGGGCGGCGGCGCGGGGGCGCGGGCGGGAGGTCGCGGTCCGGGTGGAACCGGCCAGGCGGCTCGCCTTCACCCGGATCGGCAAGGCACAGGTCGCGTACCCCCAGATCCTGGCCGCGTTCGAGGCGGTGGAGGCGTGGACGAGGCGGGAGGGCCTGGAGTACGACGGCCCGTGCCGGGAGGTCTACTTCGCCGACTGGTCCTCGGCGGGACCGCAGGACCCGGTGTGCGACGTGGCGTTCCCGGTGCGGTGAGACCGTGGCGGCGGGGAAGAGACCGAGCCCTCTCGGCAAGGACGGCGAGCTCGTCGAGAGGGCTCTTTTCGGTACCGCGTGTGACGTCGTACCGCGTGAGCGGTGGTGCCGCGTACGAGGTGGTCAGCCGCGGCACGGGCCGTGGGGCCGGAAGGTCCCTTCCCCTTACGCCCTGACCGAGGCGACGAAGAGGTTCCACGCGTCGGCGGGGAAGTCCAGCACGGGCCCGTCCTGGACCTTGGAGTCCCGTACGGCCATGGCCGCGACGACCGGTGACTTGACCTCGACGCACGCGCCGTTGCCCGTCGAGTAGGAGGACTTGGTCCACGCGTCCGTGGTGCCCTGACGAATTGCCATTTTTGCTCCGGATTGCCAGATGTGATGAGTTGCTGCCGCCGCGCGGCGGGCCCGACTGCGGGCCCACGGCACGGTTTCCGCCAACGGTGTTGATCGGTGGCGTGATCGACGCTACTCGCCACCCTCGAGGTCCGAAGCGACTATTCACTCGACCGGATGGCATATTCCAGACGGGACTTCCATCCCGGCCGGATGAGGGTGTACCGTGCGGCACTTTCCCGGCCGGGAGGCTCCCGGGAGCACGTCAGAGAGTGCTCAGAGGGTGTACTGCTTGGCGATGTCGGCGATGAACTGGCGGGACTGGTCCACGTTCAGGGCCTGCGCCCGCAGGTGCTCGTACATCACGCTGTACTTCTGGACGTCGTTCGGCTTCTCCAGGTACAGGTCGCTGGTGACCCCCTCGATGTAGACCACGCTGGAGTCGGCCGCGTCGGGGAACTCCAGGATCGCGTACTGGCCGTTGAGACCGGGATGCGCGCCCATCTCGAAGGGGATCACCTGCACGGTGACGTGCGGCAGCCGGGACTGCTCGACGAGATGCTCCAACTGGTCGCGCATCAGGGACTTGTCGCCGACGACCCGGCGCAGTGCCGCCTCGTCCATCACCGTCCACAGGCGCAGCGGGTTCTCCTCGGCGCTGATGCGTTCCTGCCGCCGCATCCGCACCTGCACCCGCTTCTCGATCTCGGTCGCCGCGGTCTCCGGCAGCGCCCCCGAGATCAGGGTCTCGGCGTACTGACGGGTCTGCAGCAGGCCGGGCACCACCTGCGGGTCGTACACGCGCAGGCTGGCCGCGTCCGTCTCCAGGCCGATGTACACGCTGTAGGGGACATCGCCGAAGGCATGCCACCAGCCCTGCTGGCGGGAGTCCTTCGCCATCTGCATCAGCGAGTCGACGATCCGCTGGTCCTCCACCTCGTAGACCCCGCACAGGTCGCGCACGTCGCGCTGGCTGATGCTGCGTCTGCCGTTCTCGAGGCGGCTGATCTTCGACTGGGACACCAGCAGGCGGTCGGCGACCTGTTCGGCCGTCATGCCCTTGTCCTCGCGGAGTCTGCGCAACTCCTGCCCCAGCCGGCGCCGCCGGACGGTGGGATTGACATTCGACGCCACGGGACGTGCACCTCCGGCTGCGTGCCTGAACTGACACTTTGCGTATCTGCTGTTGAGCAGACTGCCACCAAGGCACTTCATACCGCTGGAAAACCAGGGATATGCGGCCGCCCCGCAGCCCGTTCGCGGACATGCGTCCGCGCGGGGCGGTGGGCCCTGCGTCACGGGGACACAGGACGTCACCACCCCGCGCGGGCGCGGCGGCTCCCGAACGGGTCTGTCTCGGCCTCACGGCCTGGCGGCTGCGGTGTCGTGGGACCGCGGCTCAGTGCGCCACGACACGTGCCATGGAACCTCGGTGCGGTTGCGCCGGAACACCACGGGCGGGTTCCGGAGCGGGCCTGGCTCCCGGTCCGGCCTGGCGGCCGGCCTGGGCCGGGTTGCGGCGCGGCTGTGCGACCGCGCCGTTCTGGACGTCCATCACGGCGTGCGCCACGAGACCGCCCATGGGGTCGTGCCTGATCAGGTCCCGCAACCGGGATCGGGACGAACGCCCCTCGTTCCCCGGGTACAGGTGCTTGCCGAGACCGACCGCGTGCGCCAGCGCGGCGAGCGCCGCCGTCCGCGGGTCCGGCGGGACGCCGGTGCGGATGGCCGTGTCCAGCCGGGCCTTGATCTCCCGGCTGATCGCCGTCTCCGTCGCCTGGTAGCGAGTCGTCGGCAGCACTCCGCACATCTGGCCCGCCACGGCATGCACCATGCCGCACCGCTCCAGATGCGAGAGGTACGTCTGACGGAGCCCCAGTCGGGGTCCGCCGATCCAATGAACCGCCCGTACGGGAGCGCCACGCCTTCGCAGCAACTCCAACGCGCAGTCCAGAGTCGGATCTCCGGTCGGCCGTGGGGACACCACGGCGATACGATCCCCGTCCGGGGCTATCCGTCCGGCCAGCGCCAGCTCCACTAGCTGTGCTCCGGCCAGACCAAGGTCGAGCGACTGCGGCTGTGCAGTGGTACCCGTGGCCGGGTCCAATGCCAGCAGAAGAAGCTCTTCCGGAATTGTTCTGCGGCTCCTGCCCATCCATGCCTCCCCGCGTGGATGAATGACAGGGTGACCCCTCTCACATTCATCTGTCGAGAGTGCGTGACCGGTTCGTAGTGGAACCAGTAGGTATGTCGTTCTCGTCTACCGCAGGAGCCAAGCCCACTACACAGGACACTGGTACATGGTTCGGACACTGCCGCGAGGCGGGTCCCGGGCGGGCGGTTCACGGTTCGGCAGGCGCGCGGTGGGCGTGCGGCACAGCGAGGAGGCATCGGTGGCGGGCGAGTCCCCCGACAGGTCGAAGCAGCGCGAGTCGTCGGCGGAACCGACGTCGGGGAGCGCGGGAGCGGTTCCCGAGGCACGCGATCCGCGGCTCGCGGTGGCACGGGACGCCGAGAGCGCCTCCACGGCGTCCTCGGCCACGTCCCGGGGCGGGGTGGACACGGCGACGCGGGTGTTCTCCGTGCGGGAGTTGACGGCCGAGGAGAGGGCCGACGAGACGACCGAGAAGCCGGAGCGGCCGGACGAGACGGCCGAGACGGCCGAGACTCCGGCCGACGAGCCCGGCGCGGACGCCGACGGGGGTTCCGCCGAGAGCTCGGAGGGCGGGCGCGACGCGGAGGAGCAGGCAGAGGCCGGGCAGGCCGCTGAAGGCTCTCCGGAGGGCCTCGAGGCCCCGGAGGACGCCGAGGACGCCGACGCCTCCGCGACGGCGGCCGGCGGCGCCGGGGGCCGTGACGACCGGCTGCGGTCGGCCGTGGCCCAGTGGGTGGCCACGGCTGACGGGAAGCCGGACGAGACGTCGGACGAGAAGCCGGAAGGACCGGACGAGGCGTCGGGCGAGGCGGAGGGCTCCACCCCCCAGAACCTGTCCAAGGCCGCGCCGAAGTGGGCGAAGGGCGGTGAGGAGACGTCCGGGAGCGACGGGAGCGAGCAGCCCGAGGCCGACGCCGCCGACCCTGCCGACGATTCCGGCGAGGACTCCGGCTCCGAGGCCGACACCGCCGACGGGAACGACGCGGCCGGAACCCGTACGGGCACCGAGGCCGCCAAGGCCGTCAAGGCCGCAGACCCCCGGCTCGGCGCCACCGCCGCGAAGTCCGACGGACCGAAGGCCGACGGACCGAAGACCGACGAGCCGAAGGCGACCGAGCCCAAGGCCGACGAACCGAAGACCGACGCGGCCGGCGACGCCGACGCCGACGCGGCGGACGAGCCTCGGGACGAGACCGTCGGCCAGGACGCCGAGGACGAGTCCGGGGCCGACGAGCCCGACTCCCCCGTCGACCAGCCCACCGCCGTCTTCAAGGCCGTACGGCCGCCTGCCGGGCGCGGGGTCGACCAGCCGACCACCATGCTGAAGCTGGGCGACGTCCCCAGGGCCGGGAAGCCCGCCGACGCGAAGACCCCGGACGCCGAGCCCGGCACCGACGCGAAGACCCCGGGCACCGGACCCGGTTCCCAGGGCGAGCCCAAGGCCGGAGCCGAGCCCAAGACCGGACCGCGGGCCACGACCGGAGCCAAGGCCGAAGCCGAGGCCAAGGCCAAGACCGGAGCCAAGCCCAAGGCCGAACCCGAGTCCGAGCCCGAGACCAAGGCGGAACCCGAGCCCGAGCCCGAGGCCAAGACCGATGCCCCCGCCGGGCGGACCAGCAAGTTCGTCGCGCTGAAGCCGCTGGACGATTCCGCCGGCCGGTCGGTGAAGCCCGCCGCCGACGCCACCGCCGTCGTGCCGCAGATCGGGCCCGAGCGGACGACGCAGCAGCCGTTGCCGCCGAAGCCGCCGCTGGACCTGCTGGCCGAGCTGACGAACACCCCGCCGCCGCCGCCGACCCCGCTGCGGACGCTGGCCCGGCGGGTGAAGATCTGGACGCCGCTGGTCGTCCTGCTGGTGATCGCCTTTGCGATCGCGCAGGCCGTACGGCCGCTGCCGGCGGCCGCGCTGACACTCACCGCGAAGGACTCGTACACCTTCGAGGGCGGGAAGCTCTCCCTGCCGTGGCCGTCCGAGGGCCAGGGCGCGATGGACGTGAACGGCATCGGCACGATGGACGGCTTCGGCGACCAGAAGCCGGTCGCGATCGGTTCCGTCGCCAAGGCGATGACGGCGTACGTCGTCCTCAAGGACCACGCGCTGAAGTCGGGCCAGGAGGGCGAGACCGTCCCCGTCGACGCCACCGCCGAGAAGGAGGGCGGCTACGACGCGGACGGCGAGTCCACGCTCAACACCGTCAAGGAGGGCGACAAGCTCACGCTCCGCCAGGCCCTCTCGGCGGTCATGATCCCGTCGGCGAACAACATCGCGCGGCTGCTGGCCCGCTGGGACGCCGGCACGGAGGCGGAGTTCATCAAGAAGATGAACGACGCCGCCAAGGACCTCGGGATGACGAACACGACCTACACCGACGCCTCGGGACTGAAGGAGACCACCGTCTCCACCGCCGCGGACCAGGTGAAGCTGGGCAACGAGCTGGTGAAGATCCCCGCCCTGATGGAGATCACCAAGCTGCCGGAGTGGACCGACCCCTCCGGTCAGAAGTGGCGCAACTACAACACGCTCGTCCCCTACAACAACGCCCTCGGCATCAAGACCGGCTCGACCACCAAGGCCGGCGGCAACCTGCTGTTCGCCGCCACCAAGGAGGTCGGCGGGGAGACCGTCACCGTCGTCGGCGCGGTCCTCGGCCAGCACAGGTCGCCGATCATCGACACGGTGAACGCGGTCAGCAAGACCGCGATGCTCGCCGCCCAGGACGCCATGACCTCGGCGAAGATCCTGAAGAAGGGGGACGTCGTCGGCTACGTGGACGACAGGATGGGCAACCACACCCCGGTCGTGGTGACGGAGGACGTCACGGCGGTCGGCTGGGCCGGGCTGACGGTGAAGCTGTCCTTCGCCGGCGGTGAGGTGCCGCACACCGCGAAGGCCGGCACCCAGGTCGGCACGCTGACGGTCGGCGACGGCTCCGGCGGCGCGGTGAAGGTGCCCGTCTCGCTCCAGCGGGAGCTGACCGAGCCGGGCTTCCCGGACAAGCTGACGCGCGTCGGCTGAGCCGCCGCACGGGCGTCGTCGTGCACGCACCCCGCCGGGCAGCCGCTCGGCGGGGTGCGTGCTAGCGTCACGAAACGGGACAGGTCGGCGGTCGCGGCGACGCGGCCGCGAAGCGGTCGCGAACGGGGCGCGTCCGAGAGCAGAAGACGGGACACGGGGAGTGCCTTCAGGTGGCGACTGCGGAGCCGACACGCGCCGGCGGAACCGGTCCGGACCCGGACGGCGGCCGGCAGGTGCGCCTGCCCGCGCCCCAGTCCGGTGACCACGACCGCGGCCAGGCGGCCGATCAGGACCGTGCGCCGGCCGTCGCCGGGCCCGCCCCCGGCTCCGCCCCGGAGGCGGGTGAGCGGGGAGCGGCCGCCGGGGACTCCCGCGTGAGGGCGCTCGCCGACCGGGTGCGCGACCGGCTCCGCCGGCATCTCGTGCTCTCGGTGACGGTCCTGTCCGGCGTGCTGCACCTCGCCTGGTTCTTCGCGTTCGCGAACAGTGGTGGGGATCTCGCCGCCCAGGACGCGTGGGCCGAGTTCGTCGGCCGGCACCCCGACTCCGCGTACAACCTCGCCTGGTACGGCGGCATGCACCCGGTGTCGTACAGCGTGGTGTCGCCGTACCTGATGTCGGTGCTCGGTGTCCGGACGACGATGATGATCGCCGGGACGATCTCCGCCGGGCTGCTGACGCTGATCCTGCTGCGCTGCCGGCCGGTGCGGAACCCGGTGTGGCCCGCGCTGGCGGGGGTGTTCGCGCTGCTGTGCAACGCGGCGTCGGGCCGGGTGACGTTCGGGCTCGGCAACATGTTCGCGCTCGGCGCGGTCGCCGTCGTGTTCTGCTGGCCGTACCGCTGGCGCTACAAGCGGTGGGCGAAGGCGCTGTGCGCGGCGCCGCTCGCCGCGCTCGCCACGATGGGGTCGCCGGTGGCGGGCCTGTTCCTGGGGCTGGTCGCGGTCGCGCTGTTCCTGCAGAAGCGGCGGCCGGGCGCGTGGGCGCTCGGGCTGGCCCCGACCGCCGTCGTCGCGGTGTCGGCGTGGGCGTTCCCGTTCTCCGGCACGCAGCCGATGTCCTTCGGTTCGGCGTCGCTGCCGCTGGCGTTCTCGGTGATCGTCTTCGCGGTCGTCCCGCGCGACTGGAAGACCGTACGGATCACGGCGGCGGTCTACGGCCTCGGGGTGCTCGGGGTGTGGGTGATCAGTTCGCAGATCGGGTCCAACATCACCCGGCTCGCGATGCTGTTCTCGGGTGTGGTGCTGATGGCCGCGCTGCCGTTCGCGGTGCCGCGCAGCCGCAAGTGGTACGCGATCGTTCTCTCCTCGCTGGTCTTCGTCGGCTGGATCGGCTTCAAGTCGGTCGACGACGTCTACCGGACGACTCCGGCGGCGTCCTGGGCGCGCGAGCTGGCGCCGCTGGTCAACGAGTTGCAGGAGGTGGGCGCGGAGAAGGGCCGGGTGGAGGTCGTCCCGGCGCGCTCGCACCGCGAGGCGTCCGCGCTCGCGCCGTACTTCAACCTGGCCCGCGGCTGGAACCGGCAGGCCGACATGGAGCGCAACCCCCTCTTCTACGACGACACCCTGAACTCGGCGAACTACCGCGAGTGGCTCAAGCGGTGGGCGGTGCACTTCGTGGTCGTGCCCAAGGACGTGCCGGACGGGGACGGCGGGCAGCGGGAACGGGAGCTGGTGCAGCGGGGGCTGCCCTATCTGGAGCAGATCTGGGGCGACGCCAACTGGCAGCTGTTCCAGGTGAAGGCCCCGGGGTCGCTGGCCGAGCCGAACGCGGTCGTGCAGCGGGCGGCGCAGGGCGAGATGACGATCGACGTGCGTGAGGCGGGCCGGATCCTGATCCGGATCCCGTACTCGCCGTGGCTGAGCATCGTCGACGCAAAGGGCAGGAGCCTGGAGCCGCCGCAGGAGACGGAGGCGTCCAAGGACCGGGCCGAGGGGGAGCCGAAGGCGTACGACAACGTCAACGGCTGCCTCTTCGAGACGGAGGAGGACGCGGACGGCGACCGGTGGACGGTGCTGATCGCGCCGGAGGCGGGCACCTACCGGCTGGCGGCGCCGTACCAGCTGCCCCGGGGCACGCCGTGCCCGGACGAGCTGAAGAAGTAGCCGCCGGGCGGAACGTACGGGCGTACTCGCTCGAGGGGCGCGCCGCCCCGGGGCGGGTACCGGCTCGGGTCGGGTCCTGCCTCGAAAGGCGCACCGCCCGGGGGCGCGTACTCCCCCGAGGGGCGCACCGCCTCGGGCGCGTGCTGCCTCGGGGTACTGCCGCGCATCGGCGGCATCGATCATCTGGAGAACCGGGCGCGGGCGCGCACCGGGCAGTCGCTGCTGGTCAGTGCCGGAGGACCGCCACCATGAGTTCACATAGGTGAACCGGGACCACCATACAGAATGATTTTACCTCCCCTTGACCTTACATCGCCTTGTCGTGTCCACGCACCAACGCCCACGATGAGCGCCGGGCTGAACCCTGGGAGGACGCACATGAACGGTCTCGACTGGGCCGTGCTCATCGGCTACTTCGGCGTGATGGTCGCCATCGGTGTCTGGTCCCACAAACGGGTCGACAACGTCAGCGACTTCTTCACCGCCGGCGGCAAGATGCCGTGGTGGCTGTCGGGCATCTCGCACCACATGTCGGGCTACAGCGCGGTCATGTTCACCGGTTACGCCGGCATCGCCTACACCTACGGCGTCACCTCGTTCGTCACCTGGTCCTTCCCGATCGCCCTGGGCATCGCGATCGGTTCCAGGCTGTTCGCGCCCCGCATCAACCGGCTGCGCTCACGGCTGCACGTGGCCTCCCCGCTGGAGTACCTGAAGAACCGGTACGACCTCAAGACGCAGCAGGCGCTGGCCTGGTCCGGGATGCTCCTGAAGATCGTGGACGTGGGCGCCAAGTGGGCCGCGATCGCCACCCTGTTGTCCGTGTTCACCGGCATCTCGCTGAACCAGGGCATCCTCATCACCGGCGCCATCACGGCCGTCTACTGCACGATCGGCGGCCTGTGGGCCGACGCCCTCACCGAGTTGGGGCAGTTCATCATCCAACTCCTCGCGGGCGTGGCCATGTTCATCGCCGTGGTGATGGAACTGTCCGACCTCGGCATCGGTTTCCTCGGCGCGTGGGACGAGCCGGAGCTCCAGGGCCACGGGAAGCCGCTGGTGGGGCCGTACGGCACGGTGTTCCTGCTCGCGTTCCTCTTCATCAAGCTGTTCGAGTACAACGGCGGCATGCTCAACCAGGCCCAGCGCTACATGGCCACCGCCACCCCGAAGGAGGCCCAGCGGTCGGCGCGGCTGTCGGCGGTGCTGTGGCTGGTGTGGCCGCTGGTGCTGTTCTACCCGATGTGGATGTCACCGCTGCTGGTCGAGTCGCAGAAGCCGGACGGCTCCGACTCCTACGGTCTGATGACCGAACAGCTGCTGCCGCACGGACTGCTGGGTCTGGTCATCGTCGGTTTCTTCTCCCACACGATGGCGATGTGCTCCTCCGACGCCAACGCCATCGCCGCCGTCTTCACCCGTGACTGCGCGCCGGTGATCTCGGCACGGGCGCGGGCCTGGAACCAGCGGTCGGGGCTGATCGCGGCCCGCGTCGCGACGGTGGTCTTCCTCGGCCTGTCCATGGCTGCGGCCACGCAGGTCAACTCCCCCGCGTTCAAGGACATCATCACCGTCGTCATCAAGTGGGTGGCCGGCCTGATGGGCCCGATGGCGATCCCGATGATGCTCGGTCTGCTGCGGCCGTTCCGCCGCTCCGGCCCGACGGCGGCGCTGGTGAGCTGGTCCATGGGCCTGCTGGCCTTCTGGCTGGTCAACTACCCGATCAACTGGAACGTCGACGGCGGCGTCCCGCTCCAGTACCAGGTCTCCGTGCCGCTCGCGGTCTCCCTCGTCCTCTACGTCCTCATCGGCTTCCTGAAGCCGGAGGACACCCCGGAACGGCTCGCGATCATCGACCGGATCAACACGGACGGGGGCGGCGGGGCGGCCACGGCGGCGGCCGAGGTGCCCGCGCCGCGGGACTCGACGCCGGCACCCGTGAAGGACTAGCACCGGGCGGCACCCGGCCGGGGCTAGACGCCCCGCGGGTACCGGGCGAGCCAGCCCGGGGAGGCGCTCGCCGGGGTGTGCAGGGCCGGGCCCTGGGTCATCTCCATCGCGAAGTCGTCCGCCAGTTCCAGGATCGTGGGACGGCCCTCCAGTTCGGCCACCCAGGCCGGCGGGAGGGCCGTCTCGCCGTGCAGCGCCCCGAGCAGCCCGCCGACCAGCGCGCCGGTCGCGGCCGACGGGGCGCCGTGGTTGACGGCGAGCCGCAGCCCGTGCCGTACGTCCTCGGCGACCAGGGCGCAGTAGACGGCCGCCGCGAGCACGGCCTGGGCCGTCCCCGTCCCGGCCAGTCCCGCCACCCGCTCCGGACCGGGCACCCCCTGCCGTACGGCGTCCAGCGCGTGCCGCAGCGCCTCCGACACCGGCTCGTGCCCCGGCCGGGCGGACAGCAGGGCGAGCGCCCGCCGCACCGCGCCGTCGAGGCTGTCGCCGCGGGCCAGCGCGTGCACGGTGACCGCGTACGCGCCCGCCGCGAGGTGTCCGCACGGGTGGCCGTGGGTCTGCGCCGCGCACTCCACGGCCAGTTGCGCCACCAGGTGCGGCTCCCAGCCGACGAGCAGCCCGAAGGGCGCCGAGCGGGCGGTGGCCTCGGGGCCGTCCTCGCCTGGGCTCTTGGGTGCGTCGAGGGTGCCCATGGTGTCGTCGCCGAAGCCGAGCAGCAGGGACCGGGCGGGGTCGCGGCGGACGTACAGCCACTCCTCGTGGGCCAGCCAGCCGTCGTCCTCACGGCGCAGGTCGGGCCCCCAGTCGCGCTGGGTGGCGGCCCATCTCCGGTACGCCCGGTGCAGATCGGTCGGCGGATGCCAGGCGCCGGTGTCGCGGCGGACCTGGGCCCGGATCAGCCCGTCCACGCTGAACAGGGTCAGCTGGGTGAGATGGGTGACGGCGCCGCGCCGGCCGTGGGCGGGCGCCAGGTCGACGAGCCCCTCGGGCCCGTGCGCCCGCCGTATCTCCTCCAGGCCGAGCCGGTCGACGGCCGCCCCGAGGGCGTCCCCCACGGCGGCGCCGAGCAGGGTGCCGCGCACCCGGCTGCGGAAGTCCTGCTGCTCGGTACGCCCCCAGACGGCACCGCCCGTCGCACCCACCTAGACCTCCCGGGCACCGTCCGTACGTACGACGTCCGTCACTGTAATCGAACGGAGGTGGAGGATCCGGGGGAAGGCCGTGAACATGCCAGACGTACCGTCCGGGCGGAGCTCCCCCGCGGCGGTCGCGTTCTCCGCTCCCGCGGTTACTCGACGACCCGGACGTTCGTCCCCGTCGCGCCGAACGCCCACAGGGCCGCGCCGTCCGCCTTCGGCATGCGGATGCCCCCGGTCTGCGCCCCCGAGGCGGGGGGCGGGGAGGAGCCGTCGACCGCGTTGGAGAAGGCGATGTTGACGCCCGACTTGGCGGAGAAGTAGATGATGTGCTCGATCTGCACGCCGTCGGAGCCGGTGGTGGCGTCCTTGCGCAGGGACACCGTGTAGCTGCCGGACGCCGGGTCCACGGTGCCCGGCCAGACCGTGAAGGTGCGGCGGGCCGCGTCGTCGGCGTCGACCAGCCAGACCCGGTCCTGACCGAGGGAGTAGACGATGCGGCGGCCCGCGCCCGAGCCGTCGGGGACGGGCGCGGCCTTCGGGGTCGGGGACGGGGAGGCCGAGGGCTTGGCGTCCGCGGAGGCGGCGGCGGACGGCTTCGCCGTCGTCGCCGTCGGGTGCGGGCCCTTGTCGGCCTGCACCGTCAGGGCGCCGACCACGACGATCGCGCCGGCCGTCAGACCGGTGACCCAGGCCCACGAAGGAAGCCGTCGGGCAGGCACGGGCACGCATCTCCTCAGTCTCGGGCCCCCGACACCGGGAGCCCGATCATCGTACTGCGATGCCCCCGGTCCCCCGGCCCTCAGCCCAGTGGACGCCCCGGTCCCCCGGCCCTCCGGTCTCCCGCTCCCCCGGCCCTCAGTCCAGCACCGGCAGCAGCTCCGGCAGGTGGCCGTCGGACGCCGCGGCGGCCCGCTGCCGCTCCTCGGGGACCTCGCCGTACAGGGTGGTGCGGGGCCTCGCCGGGCGGCCGGCCGCCTCGGCGACCGCGATCAGGTCCCGGACCGACTTGTAGGAGCCGTAGGAGGAGCCCGCCATGCGGGAGATGGTCTCCTCCATCAGGGTGCCGCCGAGGTCGTTCGCCCCGGAACGGAGCATCTCCGCCGCGCCCTCGGCGCCCAGCTTCACCCAGCTGGTCTGGATGTTCGGGATGTGCGGGTGGAGCAGCAGGCGGGCCATCGCCGTGACCGCGCGGTTGTCCCGCACGGTCGGGCCGGGCCGCGCGATGCCCGCCAGGTACACCGGTGCGTTGGTGTGGATGAAGGGGAGCGTCACGAACTCCGTGAAGCCGCCGGTGCGTTGCTGGATCCCGGCCAGGGTGCGCAGGTGGCCGAGCCAGTGCCGGGGCTGGTCGACGTGGCCGTACATCATCGTCGACGAGGAGCGGATGCCCAGTTCGTGGGCCGTCGTGACGACCTCGATCCAGGTCGCCGTCGGCAGTTTGCCCTTGGTGAGGACCCAGCGGACCTCGTCGTCGAGGATCTCGGCGGCCGTGCCGGGGATGGTGTCCAGGCCGGCCTCCTTGGCGGCCGTCAGCCACTCGCGGATCGACAGGCCGGTGCGGGTGGCGCCGTTGACGACCTCCATCGGCGAGAAGGCGTGCACGTGCATCCCCGGCACCCGTTCCTTCACCGCCCTCGCGATGTCGAAGTACGCCGTGCCGGGCAGGTCCGGGTGGATGCCGCCCTGCATGCAGACCTCCACCGCGCCGACGTCCCAGGCCTGTCGGGCCCGGTCGGCCACCTGGTCGAGGGAGAGCGTGTAGGCGTCGGCGTCGGTGCGGCGCTGCGCGAAGGCGCAGAAACGGCAGCCGGTGTAGCAGACGTTGGTGAAGTTGATGTTCCGCGTGACGATGTAGGTGACGTCGTCGCCGACCGCCGCCCGCCGGACGTCGTCGGCGATGCGGCACAGGGCGTCGAGCGCGGGCCCGTCGGCGTGCAGCAGGGCCAGCGCCTCGTCGTCCGTCAGCCTCGTCGGGTCGTCGGCCGCCGTCGCCAGCGCCTGCCGTACGTCGGTGTCGATGCGCTCCGGTGCCATGCCGGGCGCGGCGGCCTCCCGCAGGGCGCCCCAGTCGCCGTACACCTCGTCGAAGTCGTCGCGGCGGTCGGAGGTGCGGCCGTCGGTGTCGATGGTGCGGTGCAGGTCGGTGCGGCCGGTGGCCTCGAAGGTGTCCTCCGGTTCCTGCCACGGCCGGCCCTCGACGACGGCGTCCGGCACGGCCAGGCCCGTCTCCGGGTCGGCGAGCGCGCGCACGTGCGGCAGCAGGCGCGGGTCCAGCCACGGCTCGCCGCGCCGCACGAACTCCGGGTACACGCACAGCCGTTCGCGCATCTCGAAGCCGGCAGCCGCCGACCGTGCGGCGAGTTCGTCGATCTGCGGCCAGGGGCGTTCGGGGTTGACGTGGTCGATGGTGAGGGGGGACACCCCGCCCCAGTCGTCGATGCCCGCGCCGATCAGGCGCTCGTACTCGCCGGCCACCAGGTTGGGCGGGGCCTGGAGGCAGGCGCTCGGGCCCATGAGGTGGCGGGCGACGGCCACCGTCGCCACCAGCTCGTCGAGTTCGGCGTCGGGCATGCCGCGCATCGCCGTGTCCGGCTTGGCGCGGAAGTTCTGGATGATCAGTTCCTGGATGCCGTGGTAGGCGCGGGAGACCTTGCGGAGCGCGAACAGCGACTCGGCGCGCTCCTCGTACGTCTCCCCGATGCCGATCAGGATCCCCGAGGTGAACGGGACCGAGGAGCGGCCGGCGTCCTCCAGCACCCGCAGCCGTACGGCGGGTTCCTTGTCGGGGGAGCCGAAGTGCGGGCCGCCGGGCTCGGACCACAGCCGGGTCGCGGTGGTCTCCAGCATCATGCCCATCGACGGGGCGACCGGCTTGAGCCGCTGGAAGTCCGTCCAGCTCATGACGCCCGGGTTGAGGTGCGGCAGCAGGCCGGTCTCCTCCAGGATGCGGATGGAGATCGCGCGGACGTAGGCGATGGTGTCGTCGTAGCCGTGCGCGTCGAGCCACTCGCGCGCCTGTGGCCAGCGGTCCTCGGGCTTGTCGCCGAGGGTGATGAGCGCTTCCTTGCAGCCGAGGGCCGCGCCCTTGCGGGCGATGTCGAGCACCTCGTCCGGGGACAGGAACATCCCGTGCCCGGCGCGCCGCAGCTTGCCGGGCACGGTGACGAACGTGCAGTAGTGGCACTTGTCCCGGCACAGCCGGGTCAGCGGGACGAAGACGCTCTTCGAGTACGTGATGACGCCGGGCCGCCCGGCCGCCTCCAGGCCCGCGTCCCGCACCCGGGCGGCGGACGCGGCCAGGTCGACGAGGTGCTCGCCCCGGGCCTGGAGCAGGACCGCCGCCTCGGCGGCGTCGAGGGCGACGCCGTCCCGGGCACGTTTGAGGGCGCGACGCAGCGAGTTCTCGGTGGGGCCGGTTCCGGAGGTCGCGGAAGTCGTCATCCCTTGAGCATACGTTCGGGCTGATCAGGACCGGCGGGGGCGCCGGGGTCGTCCCTCGGCGGCATGCGTGACGCGGTGCCACTGGCGGTCGGCGCCCGTGCCGGTCGGCATCACGCGAGGTCGGCCGCTGCGGGCAGGTAGGGGGCGCACGCGTCGAGGGCCTTGAGGACGTCCGCCTCCCCGGCCGGCGGGAGCTGCACCACGACCTCCTCGATGCCCAGCTCGGCGTAGTGCGCGAGCTTGCCGGGCGAGGGGTGGACGGCGTACGGCACGACCTGGAGGCCCGCCGGGTCCCGGCCCGCGTCCGCCCAGGCAGCGCGCAGCACGGGCAGCGACTCGGACAGGCCGCGCCCGCCGATCGGCAGCCAGCCGTCGGCGTACTCGCAGATGTGCGCGAACAGCTTCGGACCGGCGGCGCCGCCGACGAGGGTGCGGGGTCCGGTGACCGGGCCGCGCGGCCTCTGCACCGGCTTGGGGTACGCGTGGCTGGCCCGCACGCCGCCGAACTCGCCCTCGTAAGCGGTGGGTTCCTCGCTCCACAGCGCCCGCATCAACGCCATCCGGTCGCGGACCAGCTCACGGCGGGTACGCCACTCGACGCCGTGGTCGGCGGCCTCCTCCACGTTCCAGCCGAAGCCGAGCCCGAGGGTGAAGCGGCCGCCGGAGAGGTGGTCCACCGTCGCGATCTGCTTGGCGAGGTCGATCGGGTCGTGCTGGGCGACGAGGGTGATCCCGGTGCCGAGCCCCAGGCGCTCCGTCACGGCCGCCGCCTGGCCGAGGGCGACGAAGGGGTCGAGGGTGCGGCCGTACTCGGGAGGCAGGTCGCCGCCCGCGGGGTACGGGGTGGTGCGCTCGACGGGGATGTGGGTGTGCTCGGGAAGGTACAGCCCGGCGAAGCCCCGCTGCTCCAGCTCACGGGCGAGGCGGGTGGGCGTGATCGTCCCGTCGGTGAGGAAGATGGTCACGGCGATGCGCATGGGGCGGCCTTTCGGGGCGGGCGGCTCTGGGGTGCGGCTGGTGCGGCTCTCTCGACGCGAGTCTCTCGACGCGGGAGACGTCGCCCTCATCTGTACCGGGAGACGACACCGGTGTCCATACCGACCGGTCGGCATATCGGGGTGCGGTCGGTGCGGCGCCGTATCCGGGTGCCGCCGGTACGGCCCCGCGGGCCGCGGGCACCGCCGGATTCCGGACGAGCCCCTGAAACCGACCGGATCCCGTCCGCGTCATGACGTGCATGATGCAGGGGGAAGCACGATGGGCGAGGAGCCGGGCCGGGCGGAGCTCCTGCTCGCCTTCGCTCTCGCGGCGGCCGTCCCCGTCGTCGTCGGGGGAACGCCGGTCGTCTCCCTCGTGGGGCTGACGGTGTGGGCGACGGCACCGCTGCGACGACGCGGACGCTCACGCTCCACCGACGCTTAGGGCCCCGCACCGTCGGGCGACGTCCTCCGCCGTCGGCCGACGAGGCCGGTGCTTGCCGCACGGCACGGGCTACTCGGCGTCGAGCCGGTGGTCGGCCCAGACGTAGGTCTCGGGGAGCAGGTCGGCGACGGGGACCGTACGGATGCGGTCACCCTCACCGACGATGACCTCGATGGCGGGGAAGTAGTCGAGGAGGACCTGGCGGCACCGACCGCAGGGCGGTACGACCCCACGGTCGCGATCGCCCACGGCGACGATCGTGTCCAGTTCGTAGACGCCCTGGGCGGCCGCCGCGCCGACGAGGACCAGTTCGGCGCAGGGGCCGCCGGTGAAGTGGTAGGCGTTCACCGCGGTGACGATGCGGCCGTCCCGGGCGCGGGCCGCCGCCGCCATGGTGTGGTTGTCGCCCCGGCAGCAAGTACGGGCGACGTGCGCGGCAGCCCGGACGAGTTCGTGGTCGACGGGGGAGGTCTTCGTGGTCATCGGGCGACGGTGCCTCGTGCGACGAGGACGCACAAGCGAATTTCGGCGGGTCGGCCCCCGGGCCGCCCGCCCTTTGAGGCTGCGAGGTACACCGGTGACGGGGTGACCGGCGGCGTAGTTCAGTCCACGACCTGTGGATCACGGAAGTAGTAGACGACGGTGACACCCATGCCGTGAGTGTGCGTATAGACGACCGTGATCGCCTCGGCCGAGTCGCGAGCCAGAGGTGTCGTGTACGTGTACTCGACGGACGGTGGCCGCCATCCGGGAATCTCCCGGCCAACCGCCGGGTCCCGGCCGATGGCCGCGAGTGCTTCCCGGACCACCTCCCGTTCCCCCTCCGTCAGGTCGCCGAACGCCTTCCTCGCAGGCTCGGCCTCCTCCAGCGGGACTCCGTTCACGTACGGCCGCCTTCGGCTCGCGCGTCTTCCAGGGCGGCCATGACCTCGGGCGAGTTCCTGATCAGGATCCGGTGCCGGTAGGCCCGGACGACTGCCGCGGCGCCTGCGAAGTCGTTGGTGGGAGCGGCTCCTATGGCTGCCGCCAGTTCCTCCTCGAAGCGTTCCCGGTCGCCCGGAAACCCGTAGCGGCTGAGCGCACCGCGCAGGTCGTCCACCGTACGGATCTCCGGGAGGGGCATCGCTCCCCAGCCGTGTTCGGGCTGTGCGCTCATGATCTGCTCCTGGTGGGCGGGCCTGGCTCCGGCTTCCAGTATGGCCGCGCCGAGCCCGCGCGGACGGCTCGTCCTCACCACGCCGCCCCACCCACGCAGTCCGCCCACAGCAGCTTGCCGCCGTTCGACGCGCCCGGGTGTCCGAGCGCGGACACTCCGACCTTGTCCGCGCATGCCCGCACGAGGTGGAGGCCTCTGCCGTTCTCGGCGTCCAGGGGCGGGGTCCCCTTGTCCTCGGAGAAGCCGGGCGGGACCCTCGGGTCCGTGTCCCATACGCCGACGCGCACCCGGCCGGGCTCCGGGGACAGGACCCTCAGGGCGTAGAGGCCGGTCGTGTGGCGGTGCGAGTTCGTCAGCAGTTCCGCCGCGAGCAGTTCCGCGGTCGGGGTCAGCTCGGGCAGTTCGTGGGCAGCGAGAATCAGGCGCAGGGCGCCCCTCGCGACACCCGGTGCGCGGGGATCTCGCGGGAGGTGCAGGGTGTAGTTCCAGGGCGGGGATACGGTGGCCATGAGAAGTCTCCGGTCACTGAGGGGAGTTGGACGGGTGCCTGGTGTCTCTGCCGTGGCGTCCCACGGTGCGCTTCCAGGACGGGCGCCTGAGCAAGAAAGTAGGGCATCGCAAATGTCATTTGCGAGTCGTCGCGATACTTGTGCTTATTTCTCAGCTGTGTGAGTGATCCATCAGAACGTGCGTCCGAGAGGAATTGACGTGCCGGCAAGACCCCCACTGACGGCCCGCCGCCTCCGGCTCGCCGTGGAACTACGCAAGATGCGTGAGCGGGCGGGCATGACGGCGACCGACGCCGCACGCACGCTGGGCACAAGTCAGGGCCAACTCAGCAATGTGGAGTCGGGCCGGTTCGGAGTGAGCCCCGAACGGATCAGATCGCTCGCCCGCATCTACTCCTGCCCCGACCAGCCCTTCGTGGAGGCCCTGGTCGGGATGGCGAGCGAGAAGACTCTCGGCTGGTGGGAGTCCTACCGGGAAGTGTTGCCGTCGGGTCTCCTGGACCTTGCCGAGCTGGAACATCACGCCATCGCGATACGGACGGCGTACACGTCTCACATGCCAGGTCTGCTGCAGACCGCCGATCACGCGAGAGAGATCTTCCGCCGCGTCATTCCCACGCCCACACCCCCCGAGGTCGAGCACCGCGTCACACATCGCGTCAAACGACAGGGTGTGCTCTACCGTGCCGACCCGACCCCGTACAGCGCGGTCGTCCACGAGGCAGCCCTGCGCATGGGGGTGGGTGGCCGCGATGTGGCCCGCGCCCAGTTGCTGCACCTGCTCGACATGGGCGAACGGGAGCACATCTCCATTCGCGTGATCCCGTTCGGAATCGGTGCGTTCCCCGGTTCGGGTCAGTCCATCAACTACCTGTACGGCGCCGTACCGCAGCTCGACACCGCTCAACTCGACCAGTTCCACGGTCCCCTACTGCTCGACGCCGAGGCACATCTCCAGAAGTACCGGAGTCTTCTCGACGTCGTGGAGACCATCGCCCTCAACACTGAGAAATCCCGGGACCTGATCCACACCACCGCCCAGAGCCTCTGAAGGAGCCGCCATGTCCCCGTACAGCTGGCAGAAGTCGTCCTACTGCCAAGAAGGCGACGCCTGCGTCCACATAGCCTCCTCCCCCGCCACCATCCACCTCACCGAATCCGCCGACCCCGCCCGAACCGTCCTCACCACCACCCCCACCGCCTTCGCCGCCCTCCTCGACCTGATCGGCCGGCGGAGCCGGAACTGACCCCGTCGGAGCCGGCCGGCATCCGCGGCCACCCGCGGCCTTCGTCGCGCAGGCGTCCGGGACGATGGACACGACAGTTCGACCGGCCTGCCGTACGAAGGAGTCGCACCGACGATGTCCCGCCTCGACGACCGACGGTTCCGTGCCACCACCGCCCTCCAGCGCCGTCTCAACCCGCTGCTGCGGCGCCTGCCCTTCCAGACCGTCGTCGAGACCACCGGCCGGGTCTCCGGGCTGCCCCGGCGGACGCCGGTGGGCGGCCGGCGGGTGGGGGACGTCTTCTGGCTGGTGTCGGAGTTCGGGGAGCGGTCCCAGTACGTGCGCAACATCAAGGCCGACCCGCGGGTGCGGGTGCGGATCGGCGGGCGGTGGCACACGGGCACGGCGCGGCTGCTGCCCGACGACGAACCGGTGGCACGGCTGCGCGGCCTGCCCCGGTTCAACAGCGTGGCGGTGCGGGCCCTCGGGACGAACCTGCTGACCGTGCGGGTGGATCTGGACGCCTGATCGACAAGGATGCGGGAAGACTGATCTGACGCATCGTCATCGACGGTGCCGGGAGCCTTCGGTGGGCGGCTGCGGACGAAGTGTGCGCAGATCGTGTGGTGACCGTGTGGACTCCCGTGCGCCGCCCTGTGATCGGCGTCTCCCACGGCTGACGGTCCGGGCAAGTACAGGGCAAACTGACATAGTTGGTCATCATGCCTAGGGGGAGCCCGATGGACGACCGTGTACCGCGCGTGCCGGAGCAGAAGCGTCACGACTCCCACCGGGAGCCGGCGACGTTGCGCTTCGACGTGCTCGGCCCGGTGCGCGCCCGGCGCGGCGAGGAGCCGCTGGCCACCGGCTCACCCCAGCAACGCGCCCTGCTCGCCGCCCTCCTGCTGCGCGAGGGCCGTACGGCCACCGCCGCCGAGCTGATCGACGCGCTGTGGGGCGAGGAGCCGCCGTCGCAGGCGCTGGCGGCGGTGCGGACGTACGCCTCCCGGCTGCGGAAGGTCCTCGACCCGGGCGTCCTGGTCAGCGAGTCGGGCGGGTACGCGGTGCGCGGGCTCGGCGAGGGCGCCCTGGACCTGGCGGTGGCTCAGGAGTGGGCCGTCGAGGCGGAGAAGGCGCGGGCGGCCGGTGCCCTCGGCCGGGCTCGGGACCTGCTGAACCGCGCGCTCGGCCTGTGGGACGGGGAGACGCTGGCCGGCGTGCCCGGCCCGTACGCGGAGGCGCAGCGCGTGCGGCTGGAGGAGTGGCGGCTCGGCCTCCTCGAATCCCGCCTCGACCTGGACCTGGAGCAGGGCTGCCACGTGGAGGCCGTCTCCGAACTGACCGCGCTGACCGCGGCGTACCCGCTGCGCGAGCGGCTGCGGGAGCTGCTGATGCTGGCGCTGTACCGCGGCGGCCGGCAGGCGGAGGCCCTCGCCGTGTACGCCGACACCCGGCGCCTGCTGGCGGAGGAGCTCGGCGTCGACCCGAGACCGGGCCTGCGCGAGCTCCAGCGCCGCATCCTCCAGGCCGACCCGGACCTGGCGGAGCCCTCGGCGCCGCAGGCCGAGCCGTCCGCGGCCCCGGTGCGGCCCGCGCAACTCCCGGCCACGGTGCCCGACTTCACGGGCCGCTCCGCCTTCGTGACCGAGCTGAGCGAGGTGCTCGCCGGGGCGTCCGGCGAGGGCGGCGGCGGTGGCCGGGTGATGGCCGTGTCGGCGCTGGCGGGCATCGGCGGCGTCGGCAAGACGACCCTCGCCGTGCACGTGGCCCACGGGGCCCGCCCCGCCTTTCCCGACGGGCAGCTCTACGTCGACCTCCAGGGCGCCGGCGCGCGGGCCGCCGAACCCGTCACGGTCCTGGGCGCCTTCCTCCGTGCCCTCGGCACCCCCGACTCGGCGATCCCGGACTCCCTGGAGGAGCGGGCGGCGCTGTACCGCTCGGTGCTGGACGGCCGGCGCGTGCTGGTCCTGCTGGACAACGCCAGGGACGCCGCGCAGGTCCGTCCGCTGCTGCCGGGCACGGAGGGCTGCGCGGCCCTCGTCACCTCGCGGGTGCGGATGGTGGACCTGGCCGGGGCGCACCTGGTCGACCTGGACGTGATGTCGCCCGAGGAGGCCCTCGCGCTCTTCACGAAGATCGTCGGCGAGGAGCGGGTGGCGTCGGAGCGCAAGGCCGCGCTGGACGTGGTCGCCGCCTGCGGCTTCCTGCCCCTCGCGATCCGCATCGCCGCGTCCCGGCTGGCCGCCCGGCGCACCTGGACGGTGTCCGTCCTCGCCGCCAAGCTCGCCGACGAACGCCGCCGCCTCGACGAACTCCAGGCCGGCGACCTCGCCGTCAAGGCCACCTTCGAACTCGGCTACGGCCAGCTGGAACCGGCCCAGGCCCGCGCGTTCCGCCTGCTCGGCCTGGCCGACGGCCCCGACATGTCCCTCGCGGCGGCGGCGGCCGTGCTCGACCTGCCGCCGGAGGAGACCGAGGACCTGCTGGAGTCGCTGGTCGACACCTCCCTCCTGGAGTCGGCCGCGCCGGGCCGCTACCGCTTCCACGATCTGGTCCGGCTCTACGCGCGTGCCTGCGCGGAGCGGGACGAGTGGCCGCCGAGCGAGCGGGGGGAGGCACTGTCGCGGTTGCTGGACTTCTACCTGGCCACGGCGGCGGGGGTGTACGCGATCGAGCGGCCGGGAGACCGGCTGGTGGACGACCTGGAGCCGACGGAGTACACGGGGCTGACCTTCACCGAGGGCTCGGCGGCCCTCGACTGGCTCTATTCCGAGGCGGCTCCCTTGCTGGCCTGCGTACGGCAGGCGGCGGGGACGGCACGACTGCGGCGGGCGGTGGATCTGCTCTGGGCGGCCCGGGACCTGGTCGAATCGGGCGCCAACTCCCGGCAGTACGAGACGACGGCCGTGGCCATGTGCGAAGCGGCGCAGGCAGCCGGGGACGTCCGGACGGAAGGCAGGGCACGCAATACCCTCACCAGCGTGCGGCTGGTCTCCGGCCGTATCCAGCAGGCCGCGGAAGAGGCGCGACTGGCCATGGAGAGCGCGACTGCCGCCGGGGACTCCACCGCCGCGAGCTGGGCCGCCCAGGACCGGGGGCTCATCGCCCTGCACCAACGCCGGTACGAGGACGGCAAGGTCTTCTTCGACCAGGCCATCGCGGGTTTCCGGGCAGCCGGCAACGGGCTGTGCGAGGCGACCGCCCTGTGCAACCTCTCGCGGGCGTACATGGGGATGGGCGACATCACGAGAGCCGTGGAGTTCGCCCAGCGCGGCCTCGCCGTCCACATCGAGGTGGGCAGCACGATGCGGCTGGCGAACGGGTACTACGCGCTGGGGGTGGCGCTGACCAAGGCCGACCGGCACGCCGAGGCCCTCAGCCAGTTCTCGGAGGCCCTGACCATCTTCGTGGACCACCGGCAGCGGCTCTGGGAAGGCACCACCCACTTCAGGATCGCCGAGGCGCACATCGCCGCGCGCCGCCCCGCCCAGGCGGCGCAGCACGCCGAACAGGCCCTCGCCATCGGGTGCATCGGCGGAGACCGGACACGAGGTGGTGTCCTGACGCTCCTCGGGCACGCGCTCTCCTCGCTGGGCCAGGCGGACCGGTCGAAGGCCTGCTGGCGCGAGGCGCTCCAGCTCTACGAGCAGAACGGCGCGGACGAGGCCGACGACGTACGCGCCCTGCTCTCACCCGCCACCGCGGCGTAGAGGGCGGCACCGGGCCACCGGCTCCGGGCGCGTTCAGCGTTCGTTTATCACCGTCCGCCACTCTCTTACGTGTCACACCGTCGCGTCGGGGGGCAGGCGGTCTGACCAGAAGCCGAGCGGTTACTGTGCGGCTTCGAGCGCCCGTCCGGCGGCCCTCGGGGGAGTTTCTGGACGGGCGTTCCTCATTCGTCATCCGCAGCAGAGGAATCAGGACCATGAGCGACAAGAAGAACGCGGACGTCACCGCCCTGGACAACAACATGCCCAGCCCGCCGAAGACGGACGAGACCATCACCACGATGGACAACAACATGCCGGCGCCGCCGAAGACGGACGAGACCATCACGACGATGGACAACAACATGCCGGCTCCGCCCGCCCTGGACCTGGGCGGCGGCGGCAAGTAGGGCTTCATCCCGACGGGGACCGATCGGCCGCGGCGGCGCGGAGGGGGGCCGCCGCGGCCGTGGTGTGTCCGGGGGCGCCGACGGGGCGGCGCGAAGCGGTGCGTCATGTTCCGCTCGCCTGCCGCATCCCGGAGTTCACGGAGCCGTCGGCCTGACGGGGTGTGAGCACACCCCGCCGACGGCAACCATCTTGACATGCACCTGTTGCCCGAGGGACGGGCAACAGCCGTATGGAGGTGTGGGAATGCACCGCAGACTCGCCACCGCTCTCGCCGCCCCGGCCCTCGCCCTCGGTGCCGTGTTCGTCACGGCGACCGCCGCCGAGGCCGCTCCCGCCGACAAGCCCCAGGTCCTCGCGGGCTGGACGCAGACCAGCGCGTCGAGCTACAGCTCGTGGACGGCCGCCCGCGCGAACCAGTCCGCCTGGTCCGCCTACGGCTTCGACTGGTCGACCGACTACTGCTCCTCCTCGCCGGACAACCCGTTCGGCTTCCCCTTCTCCACCTCCTGCGCCCGGCACGACTTCGGCTACCGCAACTACAAGGCCGCCGGCGCCTTCGACGCCAACAAGTCCCGCCTCGACAGCGCCTTCTACGAGGACCTCAAGCGCGTGTGCACCACCTACACCGGCGCCACCAAGACGTCCTGCAACAGCACGGCCTGGACCTACTACCAGGCCGTCCGCCTCCTCGGCTGAGCCCACGCGGGGCGCCCGCCGCGCGCCCCGCACCGCTCCCGTCGTCCCCCTCGGCACGGGCGCACCGCCCCGCCCGGGGCGTCACGCCGTGCGCGCCGTGCCCGTGCCCTTCTCCGCGTCCAGGGCGTAGACGCAGCGGTCCTTGCTGCACGCGTAGACGACGCCGTCGCGGACGACCGGGGAGCCGGTGATCTCGCCGCCGGTCGCCAGCTTCCAGCGCAGGCGGCCGTCGTCGGCCTTGAGGGTGTAGAGGAGGTGGTCGGTGGAGCCGAAGTGGATGCGGCCCTCGGCCACCACGGGGGCGCCGACGATGTCGCCGCCCGCCTGGAAGCGCCACTTGGGCGTGCCGGTGACGGCGTCGAGGGTGTAGAGGCCCTTGCCGCTGCCCACGTGGACGTGGCCCGCGGCGACCAGCACCGGGTCGACCGAGGAGCGGGCCTCGGTGGCGATGCGCCAGCGGTCGCGGCCGTCGGTGGCGTCGAGGGCGTAGACCGTGCCGAGGTAGTCGGCGAGGTAGACGCCGCCGCCCGTGACCGCCGGACCGGGGACGAAGGCGGGCGGGGAGAGGAAGACCGCGGGGGCCTCGAAGTGCCAGCGGACCATGCCGCTCGCCACGTCGACGGCGAGGACGCGGGTGCCGGCCGAGACGTAGACGTAGCCGTCGGGGGCCGCGGTGACCCGGACCGGGACGCCGCCGCAGGAGGCGGCGTCGCCGATGGGGTACGACCAGCGTTCGTCGCCGGTGCGGGCGTCGAGGGCGCGCAGGCGGGCGTCCTGCCAGAGGTAGACCGTGCCGTCGTGGAGGGCGGGGCCCGCCTCGGGGGACTCGAAGTCGGTCTGGCAGCCGGTGACCTCCCACAGCTTCTGCCCGGTGGAGGCCTCCCAGGCCTGGACGCCGCCGCCGCGGGTGCCGGTGACGACGGTGCCCCGGTCGGCCCTGAGGCAGTACACCCAGGAGTCGGTGGGCAGCCGCCACAGGTCGGTGCCCTCGCGGGCGTCCAGCGCGAACAGGGTGGGGCCGTCGGAGGCGACGACACGGCCGTCCGCCACCGCCATCGACCAGGCCACGTCACGCGTCTTGAAGCGGCGCCGGCCGGTGGCCACGTCCAGGGCGTGCACCTCGAAGGAGGTGACGTAGACGAGGTCGTCCGCGACGGCCGGGGTGCCCCACACGTCGTTGGACATGCGGAACCGCCAGGGGCGCCAGCCCGCCGGGGTCACGGCGGCGGCCGGGGGCGCGGCCGTGGGGGCCGGTTCGGCGCCGTTGGCGCCGGGGCGGGGCCGGGACCAGGAGGCGACCAGGCCGGGATCGGGCACGGGCGCCTTGACGGCGGCGGTGGCGCGCGCGTCGGCGACCCGCGGGCCGGGGCCGATCGGCACGGCCGCTCCGGCGAGCCGGACGGGCCCCGTGCCGGGGGCGCCGGCCCCGACCGGCGCGGGCGCCGTACGGGCGGGCACCACGGGGTCGTGCGCGGGCGGCGGCGGCACGGCGGGGCGGGCCATGCCGACGCCGCCGCCGCGGGGGCTCGCCGCCGCCTTGACGGGCGGCCGGCCGCCGCGGCGCGTCTCGATGAGGGTGACCGCCTTCTCGGGCAGCCAGGCCGACGCCGTACCGCTGTCGTCGGAGCCGGAGCCGAAGAGGTGCGGGGCCAGCTGGGCCTGGAGGTCGGCGGGGCTGGGCCGGCCGGTGGCCTCCATCTGCATGCAGGAGTCGATGAGCGGGCGCAGCTCGTCCGGGAGCCCGGACAGGTCGGGGCCCTCGCGCAGCAGCATGAAGACCGTCTCGACCGGGTTGGCGCCGTGGAACGGGGGGTGTCCGGTGGCCGCGAAGACGAGGGTCGAGCCGAGGGAGAAGACGTCGCTGGCGCCGGTGACGCTGCGCGAGTCCTTGGCCTGCTCCGGGGACATGTAGGCGGGGGTGCCGACGGCGACGTTGGTCATCGTCAGGCGGGTGTTCGAGACGCCGGAGGCGATGCCGAAGTCGATCACCCGGGGGCCGTCCTCGACGACGAGGACGTTGGAGGGCTTCAGGTCGCGGTGGACGAGCCCGGCGCCGTGGATGGACTGGAGGGCCTCCGCGATGCCCGCCGCCAGCCAGCGCACCGCCTGGGCCGGGAGCGGCCCGCAGTCGTTCACTATCTCCTCGAGGGAGGGCGCGGGCACGTAGGCGGTGGCCAGCCACGGCACGGCGGCCCGCGGATCGGCGTCGACGACCGCGGCCGTGTAGAAGCCGGAGACCGCCCGCGCCGCCTCCACCTCGCGGGTGAAGCGCACCCGGAACAGCTGGTCCTCGGCCAGTTCCGTGCGGACCGTCTTGATCGCCACCCGCCGGCCCGAGGCCGACCGTGCGAGATAGACCAGCCCCATGCCGCCGGCCCCCAGCCGTCCCAGCACCTCGAACGGCCCGATCCGCCGCGGATCGTGCTGCGTCAGCTGATCCACCACTTGCCTGCCACCTCCCCGTACGGGCCGCGTCACCCACATGTGCACGCGGCCCCGTGCAGCGTCTCACCACCGCACCGCCATGGCGGCACGCACCCCGATTCTTCCTGGCCGGGCCACCGGTTGCGAACCCCGTGACAATCGGGGTGTCTCATTTCATATACGCGCAAGTAGGCACATGCACAGCTGCCCGGCCCGCACGTACGTCCCCCGCGCCCGCCCCCGCACCGGCCCCCGGCCGCACGCCCGGGACGGCTCAGCGCTGGAGCAGCGCGAACGACGCCCCCTGATTGTCGGTGACGACGGCCACCGTTCCGTACGAGGCGGTGAACGGACCCGCCTGCACCCGCCCCCCGAGCCGGCTCACCGTGCCGAGGACCGCCTCGCAGTCCTCGACGCCGAAGTGGACGAGGAAGTGCGGCGGCATGACCTCGGGGAAGACGTCCGAGACCGGCGCCCGCCCGAAGTCGGGCTCGGCGCCCGGTCCGAACAGGGCCTCGTGGAAGAGGTGGCCGTAGAAGGTGTTGGCGGCCCCGGTGTCACGGGCGTACAGCTGCGCCCAGGCGAACGCGCCGGGCCTGTGCCGCACCCCGAAACCCGGGTGGCCGCCCGCCTGCCACAGGCCGAAGACCGCGCCCTCGGGATCGGCGGCCAGGGCCGCGACCCCCGCCCCGTCGACCGGCGTCGGCGCGGTCACCACCTGCCCGCCGGCCGTGCGGATACGGCGCACGGTCGCCTCCGCGTCCGGGGTCGCGAAGGACACCGTCCACACCGTGGGCATCCGGCCGTCCGTCTTGTGGGCGAGCGCGGCGACCGGCTCGCCGTCCAGCCGGGCCCACACGGAGGAGCCGTACGCCTCCTCGAAGACCCACCCGAACAGCTCCCCGTAGAACCGCTTGCCCGCGTCCACGTCGGGGAGCTGCGCGTCCACCCAGCAGGGGACGCCCTCCGCGTACACCGATGCCCTGTTTTCGGCCATACAGCCAACCTAACGGCGCTTCACGCAAGCCGCAGACCAGGCACACCTGCCTCCGAGCCCCCGCGCACCCCATTTGCAGTCGGCCGAATCGCGCTCTCATCACCCGTCGGTAAGCTGACGGCATGACAGGACAAGTGCGTACCGTCGACGGCCGCGTGGCCGGTCGGCGCGGGCAGGCGACGCGGCAGAAATTGCTCGACTGCCTCAGCGAGATGCTCAGCTCCTCTCCCTACCGGGACGTCAAGGTCATCGATGTCGCCCGGAAGGCGGGCACTTCGCCCGCGACCTTCTACCAGTACTTCCCGGACGTCGAGGGCGCCGTCCTGGAGATCGCGGAGCAAATGGCCGCCGAGAGCGCCGGGTTGACCGAGGTGCTGGAGGGGCGGTCCTGGGTCGGCAAGGCCGGCTGGCAGACCGCGCAGGAACTCGTCGACGAGTTCCTGGAGTTCTGGAAGCGCAACGACGCGATCCTGCGCGTCGTCGACCTCGGCGCGGCCGAGGGCGACAAGCGTTTCTACAAGCTCCGCATGAAGATCCTCAACTCGGTGAACAGCTCCCTCGCGGACGCCGTAGCCGAGTTGCAGTCCAAGGGCAAGGTCGACAAGGACGTGAACCCGGGCGCGATCGCCGGTTCGCTGGTCGCGATGCTCGCGGCGGTCGCCTCGCACCAGAAAGGTTTCACCGCGTGGGGCGTCAAGCAGGCTGAACTCAAGCCGAACGTCGCGCTGTTGGTGCACCTGGGCATGACGGGCAAGAAGCCGACGAAGTAGCCCGCGGCAGCCGCGACCCTTCTTTTTCCCACGTCCCACGTCCTGTCTGGCAGGCGGCGGTCCGTCCGGTGATCCGGACGGGCCGCCGCCTGCCGCGCTGTGGGGCCCGACTCCAGGACGGACGCCCGCGGCACGCGTCGGCCCGAGCCGGTGGGCGACAGCCCGGACGGCACGCGTCACCCCTGGCCGGTGGGCAGCAGCCCGGACGGCACGCGTCACCCCTGGCCGGTGGGCAGCAGCCCGGACGGCACGCGTCGACCCGAGCCGGTGGGCGACAGCCCGGACGGCACGCGTCAGCCCTGGCCGGTGGGCGGCAGCCCGGACGGCGTGCGTCAGCCCGGCAGCGGCCGGTCCCGCACCACGTGCTTCATGACCAGCGTCGAGGTGAGCCGCTGCACCCCGGGCAGGGTCGCCAGCCGCTCGTCGTACAGCCGCTGGAAGGCCGCGAGGTCGGCGGTGGCCACCCGCAGCAGGTAGTCCGGCTCCCCGAACAGCCGCTGCGCGTCCAGTACGTGCTCCACCTCGCCGACGGCCCGCTCGAACTCCGCGACCGTGTCCCGGTCCTCCTGCCGCATCGAGACGAAGACCAGCGCCTCGAAGGTCAGCCCGACGGCGGTCGGCTCCACCACCGCCCGGTAGCCGCTGATCGCCCCGGACCGCTCCAGCTCCCGCAGGCGCCGGTGGCACGGCGAGACGCTCAGCCGCACCCGCGCGGCCAGCTCGGTCACGGTCAGCCGCCCGTCCTGCTGCAGCTCGGCAAGAATCTTCCGGTCCACGTCGTCCATGGGGCAGATCCTTCCCCAGTCGGCCCGGTTCCGGGAAAACTTCGGGAACACCTTCGGCCGAATCGCGCCTAATGTCCCCTCCATGGACTCCGCCACCCTGATCTCCTTCCTCACCGTGGACCTGCTGCTGGTGTGCGTGCCGGGCGCCGACTGGGCGTACGTGATCGCCGCCGGGCTGCGCGGCCGCTCGGTGGGCCTGGCCGTGACGGGCCTGGTCAGCGGCTACGCCCTGCACACGGCGCTGGCCGCGGCGGGCCTCGCGGTCCTGGTCGCGGGGTCCCCGCGGCTGCTCACCGCGCTGACGGTGGCCGGGGCGGCGTACCTGGTGTGGCTGGGCTGGAGCGTGCTGCGCCGGCCGGGGGTGCCGCGGGCGGGTGAGGCGGTGGAGCGGGACCGGCGGCGCGTCTTCCTGCGCGGCGCGACGATCAGCGGCCTCAACCCCAAGGGCCTGCTGCTCTACCTCTCCGTGCTGCCCCAGTTCCTCGTCACCCGGGACGCGCGCCTGCCGGTCCCGGCGCAGACCGCCGTCCTCGGGCTGCTGCACATGGCGTGCTGCGCCGCCGTCTACGCGACGGTGGGCGTCCTGGCCCGCAGGCTGCTGGGCGCCCGCCCGGCGGCGGCCCGCGCGGTCACCCGGACGTCGGGGGCGGCGATGCTGGGGATCGGGGCGTTCCTCCTGGTCCAGCGGCTGGCCCTCGGCGGCTGAGCCTCGGCGGCGGGCTCCGGCGGCCGGGCCGGAACGGGCGGATCTCGTTGGACGGGCACGACCGGCCGGGGGCGAGCAGCGGGGACGGACCGAGCAGCGGGGACGAGCACAACCAGCCGGTACAGGCACGACCGGCCGGGACGGGACCGACCGCACATCCCGCCCTGGCCGATACTCGGACCATGGGAACGGATGCCACGGATCTTCACGAGCTGCTGAGGTCGCTGCGGGTGTGGGACCCGGAGGTGACCGAGCTGCCGCCCTTCGACCCGGCGGCGGCCCCCGCCGAGCCGCTGGCGCTGTTCACCGGCTGGTTCGCCGAGGCGGTCGCGGCGGGCGAACGGGAGCCGCACACCATGACCCTGTCGACCGCGGACGGGGACGGCCTGCCGGACGCGCGCATCGTGATCCTGCACGGCGCGGACGAGGACGGCTGGTCCTTCGCCACGCACGTGACCAGCCGCAAGGGCGGCCAGCTCACGGCCCGTCCGTTCGCGGCCCTCACCTTCTACTGGCCCGTGCTGGGCCGCGAGGTGCGCGTGCGCGGCCCGGTGACGGCCGCCCCGGCCGCGGAAGCCCGGGCGGACCTGCACGCCCGGTCGACGGGAGCGCTGGCCGCCGCCCTCACCGGTCACCAGAGCGAGAGCCTGGCCTCGCTGGAGGAGCTGGCGACCGCGTCGGCCGCCGCCTGGGAGCGGGCCCGCGCGGAGCCGACCGCCGAGTCGCCCACCTGGACCCTGTACCGGCTCCGCCCGGACGAGGTGGAGTTCTTCCAGGGCGAGGCCCGGCGCCGGCACGTCCGGCTGGCGTACCGACGGACCGCGGACGGCTGGTCGCGGGGGCTGCTGTGGCCGTGAGGGTCGAGTGAGCGTGGCCGCTACGCGCCGGGAGCCCGGTACTGGACGAGCTGGGCCGCGCGCAGGGCCTTCAACGTTTCGTCGACGGTCAGCAGGACGGTCGTCTCGAACGAGCTGAGCGCACCGCCGCCGCTGATCGCCAGCGCGACCGCGGCCATGGACACGTCGTCCGGGGCCTCCCACAGGTTGTAGCCGTCGTGCGTGCCGAAGGCGTACCAGAAACCGTGGAGCGTCCCGCCGACGGACTCGATGTACGACTGAGCGGCCCGTGCCCGGTCCTCCGGGTGGTCGATCAGCCGCGCCCAGGTCTGCGGCGTGTAGCTGAACCTCGACAGGTAGAGCGGCATCGTGTCTCCCTTTCCTCCCGTCAAGGGATGCCCCGCGGGGCGGGAAGCGCGCCGACGGCGGGCGCCGCGTCCCCCGAACGGCCGGGAAAACCGCTGGGTGCCCGGGCACGGTCTTCGGCACCCTGGGGCGATGAGTCGCTGGAAGCTCTACGCCCACTGGTACGCCGATCTGCCCGGCCTGTCCGTCGAGCAGCTGCGGGAACGCCGGGCCCTCGCCGCCCAGCGGGCCGAGCGGGCGGCGGCACGGGGCGCGGGCCGCAGCCCCAAGGCCGCCCGGGAGTGGCGCGAGAAGCTTCGCGCCGTCGAGGACGAACTCCTCCGGAGGGGCGTCGACCAGCCCGGCTAAGGCCCGGCGTCCGTGACGAGGACGGCGGTCAGGGGGCTCGGGCCGCCCGCCCGGGCACTCCCCTCCCACTCCGCAATTCCGGCGAAATGCACCAAAAAGACTATTATTTCACTTGTGAGTGCCGTGCGGGCCTCACGAGGGAGGCATGTCCCCATGACTGAGAACACCGGCGTACGACACGGTGGAGCACCCGGTTCTCGCGGCCGGACGTCCATCGCCGACGTGGTGGTGGAGAAGATCGCCGGAATGGCGGCACGCGACGTGCTCGGCGTCCACGCCCTCGGCAGCGGATTCGCGCGCTCGATGGGATCCATGCGCGAGCGGATGCCCGGCGCCGGCAGCGGCAAGTCCGTCACGCGCGGGGTCAGCGTCGAGGTCGGAGAGCTTCAGGCGGCCATCGATCTGGAGATCGTCGTCGACTACGGCGTCTCGATCACGGACGTGGCCGGCGCGGTGCGGGAGAACGTGATCTCCGCGGTGGAGGGGATGGCGGGCCGGGAAGTCGTGGAGGTCAACATCACGGTCAGCGACGTGAAGCTGCCCGACGAGGAGGACGAGGGCGAGGAGCGGCAACGGATCCAGTAGCCGGGCGGAGCGGCACGTTCAAGTGACGGAGCGCGTGATGAGCCCTGAGCGAAGGAGCGCGTGATGAGCAAGGCCGTGGTGGGCCTGATGGCCGGAATGACGCTCGGTTTCGCCGCGTATTTCGGCAACTTCTGGACCTTCCTGCTGGTGCTGGGGCTGGGCGTCGCCGGTCTCCTGGTCGGACGGCTCATGGAAGGCGATCTCGAACCGAGCGACTTCGTCCGCCGCCGGGACCGGCAGGAGCGGATCCGCGACGACCGGCGACGGGCCCGGGGGGACTGGCGGCAGTGACCGGTGAAGCCGACCGGCGTGCTGTCGTTCCCCCGGGGAGCGCGGTGCGGTCGCCGGCACCGACCGGGTCGTCACGAAGACCGTCTCCCAGGTCGCGCGCCAGGCGCTGAGCCGGTTCTCACCTCGACCGGCCACGAACCACCCGGCCACGTACCGCCCGGCCCCCGTACGCCACGGGTGGCGGCCTGTGTGCCGGGGCCGTCGCGCGCCACCCGCCGGCCGACGCGGCGCCCGGGCGCTTTCCCGGCGTGCCCCGCCGCACCGGAGGGGCCACACGGAACCCGCACGCCCCGGGAGGCATCCCGCCATGGTCCTCTTCCTGACCCTGCTCGCCGCCGGAATCGCTCTGGTCGCCGTCGGCGCGGCCGTCGACGGCCTGCTCTACCTGGCCTCGATCGGCGTACTCCTCCTCGTCGCCGACCTGCTCTACCTGGCGGTCCGCTCCCTGTGGCGCTCCACCCGGCGCCCGGCCGGTTGAACGGCAACGGCCCGGCCACGGGTGGCTCACGTTCCGCCGGGCGTGAGGCCGTTCGGGGAGGTGCCCCGGTGCCGGACCGGCCCTCCGTCCGTGCGGCCGGCCGAGCCGGTGCGGTTCTTCCGGGGCGACGCGGGACGGCGGGGCCTCCGGCCGGCCGCGGTGGAGCGGTTCGGGGGGTGACCGGCTCGCTGCACGGGGACCTGGCGCGGGAACCGGGTGGCCGTGAGCGGCTGACGGCTCCGCGGTTACGCGGTTACGCGGTTACGCGGTTACGCGGTTACGCGGTTACGCGGTTACGCGGTTACGCGGTTACGCGGTTACGCGGCACGCTCCTCGAATACCAGCGTGTTGTGCCCGTCGGAGACGACATGCAGGTCCACCGTGACATCCAGTGCTCCCGCCAGCCGGACCAGCAGATCGGCGGTGAGGGGCAGCAGGCCGCCGAGTTCCACGGTCTCCACCTCGTCCTCGGACATCCCGATCCGCAGCCCCAGCGCGGACTGGGTCAGCCCGAGGGCGACACGACGGTCGTAAACCAGTTGTCCCAGCGCATGGGCCAGCCGGATCTGTTCCCGCTCCGCGACCACCTCCGGCGGCTCGGCACCCCCCTCGGCAGTTCTCCGCTCCCGCGACAGCTTCCAGCGGGTGTGGCTCACAGGTCCTCCCGGAACTCACGAGTGAACTCGTCATGCGCGGGGCCATGCTCCGCCTCGCACCGTTCTTTCGCCAGTCTGGCGCGCTTGACCTCTGCGTCCTCCCGCATCCTGGTCTTCCGGAAAACGGTGAGCAGCACGATCCTTCGACGAGGCGCCAGCCAGTACGTGACTCGCGTGGCACATCCGCTCAGTACGAATCGCAGTTCACGCACTCCCTCTCCCAGGTTACGAGAATGCGGCTCCCCGAGCGTCGTCGGCTTCTCAGCGAGAAGGTCGGCTTTCTCCTCGACCTGGCGATAGTGCTGTGCGGACAGGTGCTCGAGCCAGAACCGCACTTCCGGCTCCAACTCGATCACATAGGGTTCGGTCACTCCGCAAACGTAGGAACTCCCGCGAGACACGGCACTCCGTTCACTGTCACCGTCACTCATATGTGCGGTCGCCCGGGAGATACCCGCTCGCCCCCGCATGCGGCAGCACCGCCCACATGCGGGTGCCCGTGCTCGACTCTCGGTCACCGCCGATGCCCCACTCGCCGTGGCAGGCCCGGACCACCCGGTCCAGCACACGGAGGGAGACCCGGCGGCGCAGGTCGCAGGCCGCGCCCAGGCGGGCGTTGGTGTGGCGGGCGTGGCCGTCGTAGACCGTGACGCGCAGGCCGCCCTCCCGGTAGCGCAGCGACACGTACACGTCCGTCGCGGAGAAACGGCAGGCGCAGGCGGTCAGTTCGCCCACCACCTGCACGACCGCGTCGGTCGCCCCGGCGAGGCCGTGCGCGGGGAGCACCGTACGCGTGACGGCCCGCGCGACACCGGGACTTCGTGGCGCGGCGGGCAGCGTGAGGCTGTACACGAGTTCCTCGGGGAGCGCTTGGCGGAAGGGGCCGGAGGCGGACGCGGCGGTCGGCGACTGACAGGACGCGGTGTCGAGGTGCATGACGATTCCCTTGCACGGAGGTGAAGTTGGGGCCCCGGTGGCCTGTCCCCCCAACACCGGCCCGCCTCTCCCGGGGGAGGAGAACGCGGGCGGGCACGGGTGATGCACTTCCGGGGTGCCGTGACGGCTCTGTAGTCGAGCCATTGCAGACTGTAAGAGAATTAGGTGGCTCATTGCCACTTATTCGCGAGAATTGCCACTCCTGTCGGTGGACCGGTGCTGCCGGAAGAAGGCAGACTGGCGCCGCGACCACGGGAGGAAGGGACACATGCCGCCAAGGGCCACACCCAGCCAGCGCCAGAGGCGCCTCGGAGCGGAGCTGCGGAAGATGCGCTTGGCCGCACAGGTGTCGACGGAACACGCGGCCGGGGTCCTCGGCGTCGACCGCGCGAAGATCTCCAATATCGAGGCCGGTGTCCGGATCATCACGCCGGACCGCGTGCGGACCCTCGCCTGCAACTACGACTGCCACGACCAGGCATACGTCGACGCGCTGGCCGACATGGCAAACGAGAGCGCTCGCGGCTGGTGGGACTCGTACCGGGGTCAACTTCCCGCTCCTCTCATGGACATCGCGGAGCTGGAGTGGCACGCCCGTCGCATACGAGCGGGTCTGGCCATGCATGTGCCGGGCCTCCTCCAGACCGATGCCTACGCCCGTACGCTGTTCTCCGCCGCCCTGCCTCCCCTGTCGTCGAGCGAGGTGGAACTTCGTGTGGCGCTCCGCATGCAGCGTCAGCAGGTACTGCACCGCGACAACCCCGTCGTCTACGTCGGTTACGTCCACGAGGCCGCTCTGCGCGTTGAGTTCGGCGGCGTCAAGGTCATGCGGGCGCAGCTCGACCGACTCTGCGAACTCTCCGAACGCGACAACATCGACGTCCGCGTGATTCCGTTCCGTGCCGGAGCCTTTCCCGGTGCCGGACAGGCCGTCATCTACGCCGAAGGGCCGGTGACCCAACTCGACACGGTGGAGCTCGACTCGGCCCACGGCCCGGAGTTCCTCCACGGGCAGTCCCAACTCGACAAGTACCGATCCCATCTGGACTGGATGGAATCCGCGTCACTACCGCCCGCCGAGTCGCGCGACTTCATGCGCGGCATCGCGGGCCAACTCTGAGGAGCATCCCGATGGCCGAGATCACCTGGGAAGACCCCTACTGCGCCGAGGGCGCCAACTGCTTCCGCATAGGCACCGACCCCACCGGCAACGCCTACATCGCCGTCGCCGGACAGGAGGACACCCCCCTCACCGACACCCGCGAAGCGCTCCGCGCCCTCATCCTGGAGATCAAGGCCGGGAAGGCGGACCACCTGCTGTGAGCGGGGCGCGCACGCCGGTCACCGTCACCAGGGTGAACGACGCGTAGAACGGCCCCTGCGACAGGCCCTCGAACCAACGGCGGCCCCGCTCCTCGTCGATGTGGCCTTCTTCGATGGCCTGTTGGAGGTTGCGGCCCAGGCCGAGGGTGTGGTCGGCGTCCGGGAAGTCGCGGAAGACCGGGGTCGTCGCGCTCACGTCGTCGACCTGGAAGCCGGCCGCGGTGACGAGGCGGGCGAGGCTGCGGCCGATGGTGGCGTTCCGGACCACGTGTCCGGTGGTGTAGCGGGTGAAGGCGCGGCTGGTGTCGAGGTCCTCGGAGTCCACCACGAGGGTGTCCCAGTCCGGTTCGGCGAGGGCGACGACGGCACCGGGGCGAGTGACGCGGCGCAGTTCGGCCAGGGCGCCGGCCGGATCGGCCACGTGCATCAGGACGCGGTCGGTCTTGGCCCGGTCCACCGTGCCGGAGGCGACGGGCAGCGCGTGGACGTCGCCCTCGCGCAGGTCCACGGCGCGCAGCCCGACCGTGCGCTCCCGCGCCCGTTCCAGCATCCGCGGGTCGCGGTCGACGCCGATCACCGTGCCCTCGTCGCCCACGCGTTCGGCCAGCGCGGGCAGGTCCGTGCCGGGGCCGCAGCCCGCGTCGAGCAGGGTCTGCCCCGGTGCGGGGTCCAGCCGGTCGAGCAGGTAGGCCTTGTACGCGCGGCCGGCTTCCGCCGCCGCTGCCCGCAGCATGTAGGCGGCCTGGTCCGGCCGGGGCGCCCCGAGGGTCGTCGACATGCCCGCGAGTCAATCACGCGGGCCCGGGACAGGGGCCTCGGTCGCGCGGATCCGGCAGCGGAAGACGCCCGGGGACGACGCCGCCGTCGCGGGGCCTGTGGATGCGGACGCCGGAGCCCCCCGAGGTCACCCGAGCCCGGCCGGGTCGGGGTCCGTCGCGAGGCGGGCGTGGCCGTGCACGTCCCGCCAGGCGTCCCGGCGGCCGGCCTCCCACATCGCGCCGCGCAGGGTGCCCTCGTGGCGGAACCCGCAGCGCTCGGCGACGCGGCAGGACACCTCGTGGCCGAGGGCGTGGCCCAGCTCCAGCCGGTGGAGGCCGAGGCGGGTGAAGAACCAGGCCGTGGCCAGGTTCAGGGAGCGGGTGGCCACCTGCCGGCCGCGGGCCTCGGGCAGCACCCAGTAGCCGACGTTGGCGCAGCTGCGGACGCGGTCGATCGCGTTGAGGCCGACCTGCCCGAGGATCGTCCCGTCCGCCGCGTCCGTGACGCAGAGGACGACCGCGGTCCCCGCCTCCGTGGCCGCCGTCCTCGCCCGCAGCGACTCCCGCGCACCGGCGGTGTCCGTGACGGCCCGCAACGGGGTGTTCCAGCGCAGGAACTCGGGGTCGAGGTGGACGCGCAGCCACGCGTCGACGTCGGCGGCGGACTCGGGGTCCCAGGGCCGCAGCCGGAGGCCGTGACCGTCGAGCACGGGGGCGGACGGTCCGTCGTACGGCTCGGGGAGGTCGGTCATCCCGCCATTGAACACCGGCCGCTCCCGCACACGCGCCGGAAGGGCCCCTGCCCGCATGCACCGTCCCCCCGGTTCCATGAAAACGGGCTGTGCCTCCGCCGTGAACCTGTGCATCCCCCATGAAGTCCGCTGGATTGTTGGCAATTTTGTCTGCGATCCGGCTACGTTCGCTGACGCCAGCACCCGCAGCGAGGGAGTCGAACCGTGAAGCACAGGGCAGTCAAGCGCAGGTCGGTCGTCATGGGGATCGGGGCCGGCGCCGGCGTCGCGGCGGTGGGCGGCCTCGCCCTCAGCGCCCAGGCGTCGGCCGACGGGACCTCGGCCTCTTCCTCGTCCGGCTCGGACTCCCTGGGCTCCCTGGCCTTCGACCCGGACGCCTACACCGAGCTGACGACCACCGTCACGGACACCGAGGGCACCGAGCACTCCGTGACCTACCACTTCTGGAAGGCGATCACCTACGTCGCCAAGCCGGTGGACGAGAAGTACCAGAGCCTCAACGTCAGCGTCCCGGTGAAGATCGACGGCACCGCGGTGGACGCCTCGGACGCGCCGATCCTGTTCGCGAACTCCGTCGGCGGGTACATGCCGTCCTCCGTCGCGGACGCCACCGGCGTGGGCGGCCCCGCCGGCGGGCCCATGGGAGGCGGCGGCGCCCCCGGCGGTCCGTCCGCCCCGACCGCCTCGCCCAGCCCCTCCGCCTCCAATGCGACGGGCGACACCAACGCCACCGGCGGCGCCCTGAACACCAACCAGCTGCTCGCCCTCGCCGCCGGTTACGTCGTGGTCGAGCCCGGCGCCCGCGGCCGTACCCTCAAGAACTCCGCCGGCGAGTACTACGGCGTCGCCCCCGCCGCGATCGTCGACCTCAAGGCGGCCGTGCGGTACGTCCGCGCCAACAAGGGCCGCATCCCCGGCGACACCGACCGGATCGTCTCCGCCGGCACCAGCGCGGGCGGCGCCCTGTCCTCGCTGCTCGGCGCGTCCGGCGACAGCCCGCTCTACGCGCCCTACCTGAAGGAGATCGGCGCGGCCGACGCCTCCGAGGCGATCTTCGCGACCGGCGCCTGGTGCCCGATCACCGACCTGGAGCACGCCGACGGCGCCTACGAGTGGAACTGGGGCGCCAACGCCACCTCCGCCGGCGCGGCCGTCGACCAGTCGGTGTCGAAGGAGTTGCGGGCCCAGTTCGCGGAGTACCAGGCCGCCCTCAAGCTCAAGGGACTCGGCGGCTTCGGCACGCTCAACGCCCGCAACTACGACGCGTACCTGGTCAAGCAGTACCTGGAGCCGTCGGCCACCGCCCACCTCGCCGCCCTGTCGGACGCGGCGCGGGCGACCTACCTCGCCGCCCACCCCTTCATCACCTGGAAGAACGGCCGGGCCTCCTTCTCCTGGGCCGACTTCCTCACCCACGTCGGTGCCCGCAAGAAGAACGTCCCGGCGTTCGACGCCTTCGACCTCTCCTCCGGGGAGAACAACGAGTTCGGCAAGGGCACCACGCTCGCCCGGCACTTCACGGCGTACGGCCAGAAGAACGACACGACCGGCCTCACCGCCAAGCGGGTCGACGGCGACATCCCCGAGCTGCTGCGGCTGATGAACCCGATGTACCACCTGGTCGACAAGCCCAACGCCGGTCGCAGCAGGCACTGGTGGATCCGGCTGGGCACCAAGGACTCCGACACGTCCCTGACGGTCTCCGCGAACATCGCCGCCGCCGCGCACGGCCTCGGCGACGACGTGAACCACCTCTACTACTGGGACCAGGGCCACGGCGCCAACACCGACCCGGGCGACTTCATCCAGTGGATCGCCAAGGTCACGGGGCGCAAGGCCAGGCGGAAGTAGTCCCCCTCCCGGGGGCCTCCGCCAGTTCGCGGCGGCCTCCGCCGAGCCCCGGCAGCCTTTGCCGAGCCCCCGCGGCCTCCGCCGGGCCGCCCCTGAACGGCGGCGTCCGTTTCCCGTCATAAGAATCGACGCCGTCCTCCGCGACGCCGGACCCCGCGCAGCCGGGCCCGGCGTCGCGGCTTGTCCGCCGCCAGGTGACCGGCGTCACCATCCGCACACACCATTCGCACAGGCGTGATCGATCCGCAACCAATTCCGGTCTTGACCGAGACCCATCAATGCCGCGCATGATTACGCTCGCGCTCATGGAAGACTCCGCACCGCAGCCGAACCCCTCCGCGAACAGCGCCGCGCACGCGGCCGACCGCCCGGTCTACGTCATCGGCGGCGGCCCCGGCGGCCTCGCCACCGCGTACGCGCTGCGCGCCCGGGGGGTACGCGCCGTCGTGGTGGAGAAGTCCGACCGGGTCGGCGCGTCCTGGCGGCGGCACTACGACCGGCTGCACCTGCACACCACCCGGCGCCGCTCGGCCCTGCCCGGCCTGCCGATGCCCCGCCGCTTCGGACGGTGGGTCGCCCGCGACGACATGGTGCGGTACCTGGAGAAGTACGCCGAGCACCACGGGCTGGAGATCGTCACCGGCGTCGAGGTGTCCCGCGTCGAGCGGACCCCCGACGGCACGGGCTGGCTGCTGCACGCCTCCGGGGGGCGCGAGCTGACCGGCGCGGCGGTCGTCGTCGCCACCGGCCACAACCACACCCCGGCGCTGCCCGACTGGCCCGGCCGCGACACCTTCACCGGCGAGCTGGTCCACGCCTGCGCCTACCGCAACGGCACGCCGTACGCGGGCCGGGACGTCCTCGTCGTCGGCGTCGGCAACACCGGCGCCGAGATCGCCGTCGACCTGGTGGAGAGCGGCGCCGGGCGGGTACGGCTGGCCGTGCGCACGGTCCCGCACATCGTGCGCCGCTCCACCGCCGGCTGGCCGGCCCAGTACAGCGGCATCCTCGTACGGCGGCTGCCCGTCAAGCTCGTCGACCGCGTCGGCCGGGTCCTGGCCAGGGTCAGTGTGCCGGACCTGTCGGCGCAGGGGCTGCCGCGACCGGACACCGGGCTCTACACCCGCGTCCGCGAAGGAGCCATCCCGGTGCAGGACGTCGGCCTGATCGACGCGGTGCGCACGGGGAAGGTCGAGGTCGTGGCCGCGGTGGACGGCTTCGAGGACGGCGAGGTCGTCCTCGCCGACGGCACCCGCGTCCAGCCGGACGCCGTGATCGCCGCGACCGGCTACGTCCGCGCCCTGGAAGACCTGGTCGGCCACCTCGGCGTCCTCGACCCCCGGGGCAGACCGACCGCCCACGGCCCCCGCACCCCGGCCGGCGCCCCCGGCCTCTACTTCACCGGCTTCACCAACCCCATCAGCGGCAACCTCCGCGAACTGTCCCTCGACGCGGAACGCATAGCGAAGGCGGTACGCCGCCGGCTGGGGCGGGGCTGAGGGGACGCCGCCCCACCGGGGACGGTTCCGGCGGGAGCCGGCCGTCAGGCCACCGCGGGCGCGGTGGGCGCGAGGGGCGCCGTGGGCCTGCGCCTGATCACCAGCGCCATCAGCGCCGCCGCCGCGCACAGCGCCCCCGAGGCGTACCAGACCACGTCGTACGAGCCGAAGGCGTCGCGGGCCACGCCGCCGAGGAAGGCGACCAGGGCCGCGCCGACCTGGTGGGAGGCCAGGACCCAGCCGAAGACGATGGCGCTGTCCTCGCCGTAGTGCTCGCGGCACAGGGCCAGGGTGGGCGGGACGGTGGCGACCCAGTCGAGGCCGTAGAAGACGATGAAGAAGATCATCGGCGGGTGGACCGCCGGGGCCAGCAGGATCGGCAGGAAGAGGAGCGAGACGCCGCGGAGCGCGTAGTACACCGCCAGCAGCCGGCGCGGTTCGAAGCGGTCCGTGAACCAGCCGGAGGCGATCGTGCCGACCACGTCGAACACGCCGATCACCGCGAGCAGGGAGGCCGCCGCCGTGACCGGCATGTGGTGGTCGTGGGCGGCCGGCACGAAGTGGGTCTGGACCAGGCCGTTCGTGGAGGCGCCGCAGATCGCGAAGGTCCCGGCCAGCAGCCAGAACGGGCCGGTGCGCAGTGCCGAGAACAGGACCGTGACCGCACGCCGCGCCGCGCCCGGCACCGGGGCCGGCTTGGGGACGAACTCCGTCGCCCCGTACGGCTTCTGGCCCACGTCGGCGGGATGGTCGCGCAGCAGCAGCCAGACGAAGGGGACGACCGCGAGGGCGGCGAGGGCGACCGTCACCGCCGCCGGGCGCCAGTCGTGGCGGGTGATCATCCAGGAGAGCAGCGGCAGGAAGATCAGCTGGCCGGAGGCGGAGGCCGCGGTGAGGATGCCGCTGACCAGGCCCCGGCGCTCGGTGAACCAGCGGTTGGTGACCGTCGCGGCGAAGGCGAGGGCCATCGAACCCGAGCCGAGACCCACGAGCAGGCCCCAGCACAGCAGCAGTTGCCAGGCCGCCGTCATCCACACCGTCAGGCCGGAGCCGAGCGCGATCACGGTCAGCGCGACGGCCACCACCCGGCGGATGCCGAAACGGTCCATCAGCGCCGCGGCGAAGGGCGCGGTGAGCCCGTAGAGGGCGAGGTTGACCGACACGGCCGCGCCGATCGTGCCCCGCGACCAGCCGAAGTCCTCGTTCAGCGGCTCGATGAGCAGGCCGGGCAGCGAGCGGAAGGCCGCCGCCCCGATGATCGTGACGAAGGTGACGGCGGCGACGAACCACGCCCGGTGGACGCGCGGCCGCCGCCTCCCGGCACGAGGGACCCCACCGGCGGCCGCCCCCGGCGCCCGGGAGACACCCGCATCCGGTGCCCCGGCCACCTCGGCCTTGTTCACCCCGGCCCCGGTCGCCCCGGTCCCGGTCGCCCCGGCCTTGTTCACCCCGGCCCCGTTGGCCCCGCCCCCGGTCGCCCCGGTCCCCGCCATGTCTGTCTGCGTCACGTCTGTCTGCGTCACGTCATAGAGCTTCGGGTCCGCGACCGCCCGGAGCGAGTGGCCCGAAGGCCGGTGTTCGTTAGGATCGGGCCATGAGCCCCTCCTCAGGCTTCCGCCCGCACCGCGTCGTCGTCCTCGCCCTCGACGGCCTGCTCCCCTTCGAGCTGGGCATCCCGCACCGCATCTTCGGCCGTCCCAAGGATCCCGGGGGACGGCACCTGTACGAGGTCGTCACCTGCTCGGTCCGGCCGCCGGGACCGGTCGAGACGGACGCCGACTTCGCCGTCCAGGTCGCGCACGGCCCGGAGGCACTGGCCACCGCCGACACCGTGATCGTCCCGGCGTCGTACGAACTCGGCCCGGTCTTCGAGGAGGGCGTCCTGACCGACGACCTCGCCGCCGCGCTCGCCCTCGTCCGCCCCGGCACCCGCCTCGCCTCCATCTGCACCGGCGTGTACGTCCTGGCCGCCGCCGGCGTCCTCGACGGCCGCCCCGCGACCACGCACTGGGCCGACGCCGCCCGGCTCCAGCGCCTGTTCCCCAGCGTCAGGGTCGACCCCGACGTCCTCTTCATCGACGACGGCGACGTCCTGACGTCGGCGGGCGTCGCCGCCGGCATCGACCTGTGCCTGCACATGGTGCGCCGCGACCACGGCACGGCCGTCGCCAACGAGGTCGCCCGCCGTACGGTCGTACCGCCGCACCGCGACGGCGGGCAGGCGCAGTACATCGAGCGGCCGGTGCCCGATCCGCAGCTGCCCGGGACGACCGCGGCGCGCGCGTGGGCGCTCGGCCGCCTCCACGAGCCCATCCAGCTGCGGGACATGGCCGCCCAGGAGGCCATGTCGGTACGGACGTTCACCCGCCGCTTCCGCGAGGAGGTCGGGGTCAGTCCCGGCCAGTGGCTCACCCGGCAGCGCGTCGAACGCGCCCGGCATTTGTTGGAGTCCACCGGCCTCTCCGTCGACCAGGTCGCCCGGGACGCCGGCTTCGGGACCGCCCAGTCGATGCGCCAGCACCTGCAGGCGGCGCTCGGGGTGACGCCGACGGCGTACCGGCGGACGTTCCGGACGGAGAGCGGCGCCGTCAGAACGTGAGGACGCCCCGTGGCGGCAGCCCGGGACCCGGTGGGGCGGGCATCGCGCAGGGCCGGAACGGGAATCCCGAACATTTGTCCACAGCCTGTGGACAAGGGGCGCGCCTCCCCCTCTCCGCGCGCGGCCCGAGCAGCTCGCCGGCGGCGGAACGCCGGTGACGCCGGGGCGATCCCGCGCCGGACACCGGGGACGCCCAGCGGCCAACCGCCCCTGACTGCACGCCGGATGGCGGCGCGCCTCCCCCCGCTCTCGGCCACACCGGAGCGGGAGGTGCCCCCGTGCCGCCCCGAGCACGGCACCGCGCACCACCATCCGACTCGGCGTACCCGCCCCGGTCTCCCCCGGCCCCGAGGGACCCGACGCCGAATCACGACCCACACTCGGCGAGGGCCCCCGTCACCGGAACCCTCGTCGTCCCCTCGCGGCGAATCGCTGCCCACAAGCGTGATCAAACGGACACCTGACGTCAACACCCGGTCGAGGATTTGTGACTTACGTACCCTTTGTGCCGGGCGCGCACAGAAGCACGTCCAGGCGCACCACCGCCCGCCCCGGCCGGGCCGACAGCGCTTTCTGCATCCGTGCACCGCACCCCGCGCGTCGCTCGGCTCCCTCCACGCCCCCGCACCGTCGCCGCAGGCCGGGACGCGCCGGTCCACATCGGTCCCCGCTCGGGCACGGCCGCGCCGCACGACGGCGCCACACGGCCGCCTCGTACGGCCGCGTCACACGGCTTCGTACGCGAACCCGCCGTAGGCCGGCGCGCGGAAGGGGCGGGTCCCGCCCCCGGCCGCTCCGCCGCGGTCCGTCGCCGCGCCGCGGTCCGCCGTGCTTGTGGGGTCGGTGTCGTCCACCGGCCGCGCGCAGTGGTCGAGTTCGCACCAGATGCGCTTGCCGGGGCCCTCGACGCTCCACCCCCAGCGGTCCGCGAGGCCGTCCACGAGGGCCAGTCCGCGGCCGCCCGTCGCCCCGTCACCCACACAACGGGGCACGGGCGCCCGGCTGCTGCTGTCGGCCACCTCCAGCCGGACCGTGGCCCGCCCCGCCCCGAAGCCCGGCAGCGAGAGCCGCAGCACGGCCGGACAGCCGGTGTGCACCACGGCGTTGGTGACCAGCTCGGAGACGAGCAGGATCAGCGTCTCGGCGAGCGGCTCGTCGGCCTCTATCCCGGACCCGGCGAGGCGCGACCGGGCCCATCGCCTGGCGCGACCCACTTCAGCGGGGTCGGGCCGGATCTCCAGCTGCACTTGAAGCACCTGCACCGCTCACACCATCCGAACCGGCGGACACATGGCCGCGCGCCACGTGAGCCACGCAAGCCACGCGAGCACCATGACGACGAGGGCCACGATCGTAGCCATTTTCCGCATGGCCAGAACAACGACCAGAGGCGGAGTGACGGAACGTGATTCCCTTACGAGACAGCTTGGTTGACATACAGTCACCTCAACAAGCGCTTCGGGCATATTCCAGCGCGAAGGAGTACGCGTGCGGCATACTGTGCGACGCTTGTCGCGGAGAGTCGAACAGGCCGCGATCCCGCGCCCGTCCGGCCTGCGAGCAGGCACGCGCACCGTCGGATCCGGCACTGCCCCGGGGGCACCACCGGCACGGCTCGCGCTCGTGGCCACTCGCATCCCACAGAAGGTACCGGAGCGACCCCCCGACTCCAGCCCGTGACGGGTCACGCCTCGGCCACAACCACAACTCACGCTCCGTCACCACTCCGTGCCACGATCAGCGACACGGCTCCCGGCCGGTGGCCGTCACCGCAGGCCGACGCCTTCGGAGACCGTCCCGGACGGCGGGCGGCGAGCCGACGGACCCTCACTCTGTGTACCGACTCCCGTACGCCGCGCACCCGCCCGGTCCCGCTTCAACAGCAGGTGAACCCCGTCCCGCCGCACGCCTGGAGACAGTCGCGCGCGCCGCGCACGGCGGCCTCCTCGGCGCGGAGCCGGGCCGTCGCGAGGCCGTCGGCGCCGACGGCAGCCCGCGCCGCCCCCGCCCGCGCCGGCAGGTCCGCGCACGGATGCCCGACGGCCGGGAAGGCGCCGATCGGCCGTCCGAACTGCTCCCGCGCCCGGGCGTGTTGCACGGCCGTCCCGCACGCACGTGTGGCGCAACGATCAGGTTGCCGCCACCCTCGCTCACGCCGGGGCCGTCCCGCACGCGCGCGTGGCGCCACCGAGCCGCCCGGCCGCGATGAGGGGGGGGGGAGGGGAACGGCAAGAGGTCCGGAGAGGGGGGCGGGGGCGAAGCCCCGTGTCGGGCCCGGCACACCGAGCCGGGCCGGAAAGGACGGGGTCCGGGGGCAACCCCGCAGCGGCGGCCGTCTACTCCGGCACGGTGAAGTAGCGGGCGAACGCCGGCACGACCTCCGCCTCGCCCACCTTCCCGTCCGCGTCGGCGTCCAGCACGCCCGCGGCCCCCCGGGCCACGCCCTCGCCGGCACCGAGCGCCCTCAGCACCCGCACCGTGTCGTCGACCGTGGCCCGCCCGTCTCCGTCACCGTCCGCGACGGCGAGCGCCGCGTGCAGGAACGGCCGGGCGATCTCGGCGAACCGCTCGGGATTGTCACGGAGCCGTTTGACCGCCCCGCCCACGAACTCGTCGCGGGTGATGCGCTGATCCCCGTCGCGGTCGGCCATCCCGGCCATGCCCTGCCAGAACGCCTCGGCACCGGCGTACAGCGCCTGCCCCTTGTCGGACCGGGCCGGCACTCCGAACTCGGCGAGTACGGCCTTCGCGGCGGAGGCGAAGTCCTCGCGGTCGATGTAGCCGTTGCCGTCCTGGTCGAAGGTGGCGAACCGGTCGGCGATCCTGCGTTCGTACTCGCTGCTCACCATGTCTGTGGGCCGCCTCACGTCGTCGCGTCGGGTGTGGGTGAACTCTCCGCAGGGGAGCGTACGACGCCGACGGTCCCGGGGCGGAGTCGGCCGGTGCCTACGCGGACAGCGGCTCGGTGCCGTCCACGGCCTCGGCGACATCGCCGTACACGTCGAACAGCCGGCGCACCCCCAGCGCGCCGAGGACCCGGTTGACGTGGGAGTCCTCGACCGCGCCGCGCGCCGGCAGGATCAGCCGCAGGCGGCCCCGGCAGGAGCGGATCAGCCGCCGGGAGGCGATGAGGACGCCGACTCCGCTGGAGTCGCAGAAATGCACCTCGGAGAGGTCCAGGACGAGGCTGTGGCGGCCCTCGGCCACTTCGTCGTGCACCCGTTGACGCAGCAACGGGGACGTCACCAGGTCCAGTTCGCCCGACACCCGGAGCACGGCCCATCCGCTCCGTTCGCCGACGGTCACTTTGAAAGCCACCCACACGCCCTTCGTCCGCCCGAACGGAAGCCGTCCCTTCGCTTCCTCGCAGCGCGGCTGCCCAGCGGCCGTTCCCCGAAACGACGAGCAAAAAACAACCAATTCGAGAAAGAGGCTTGTTCCGATCGCTATCGGTCCTGTTCGATCTCACCAGAACAAGGCCCAATCAACCCTGATCCAGTCTGATCGCCGGCAAGTCGGGTAGGCGTGCCCAGAGCATGCCTTTACCACCCTCCGAAGTGCAGGGGGCGCACATTGCACCAAAGGGGCGTGCGTCGTCGGACGTGCCGACTACATTCGAGGTGACGATGCACGCAGGCTGGACAGCGACAGGTCCCGGCGGGGGCGCCGGGCACGGGCAGGGCTGAGGGGGCCGCATGGCGAAGAAGGACGCACCGCCCCGCTGGGACCACAGGATGCAGCAGCGCCTCGCGCGCGGGGAGGCCGCCGCCCTCGGTGAGCTGTACGACCGGTTCGCTTCGCTCGTGCACGGCCTGGCCCACCGCGTGCTGGGGGACGAACGGGCCGCCGACGGCGTCACCCACGAGGTCTTCGCGCACGTGTGGGAGCACCCGGACTCCTACGACCACCGGGAGGGCCCCCTGCGCACCTGGGTCGCCGACCTGACCCACCGCCTGGCCGTGCAGCGACTGCGCGCCACGGAGACCGCGGCGCTCGCGCCGGACGGCTCCGGCAGCACCGAGGAGCTGGAGGACAAGGTGCGCCACGCCTCGGTCGCCGCCCGCGCCGACTACATCGTCCAGTCGATGCCGGCCCCGCTGCGCACCGCCCTGGAGCTGGCGTACTTCCAGCGCCGCGACTACCGCCAGACCGCCGCCGACCTCGGCGTCACCGAGGACGAGGCGCGCCGGCGCCTCCGGCTCGGCCTGCAACTGCTCTCCACGGCACACGACGCCGCCCCCGGCGCCCCGCCCGGACGCTACGGGGGTGCGGCATGACCGAGGACCGGTTCCCCGGGAACCCCGGAGCCGGCCGCCTGCCGCTCCCGCGGCCCCCGCGTGCCTCCGTGGCGGACGGCGGCCTCCCGCGGCCCGCTCCGGAACCCGCCGTTGCGGCGCCGCCGCGCCTGGAACACCCGGTGCTGAAGGCACTGTTGGGCGCCTGGGCGCTGGCCGCCTGCTCGGCCGAGGAGACCGCCGCCGTCGAGGACCACCTCGGCGACTGCGGGGTCTGCGCCGACGAGGCACGGCGGCTGCGCGAGGCGGTCGGCCTGCTCCAGCGCCCCGACAGCCTCGACCTGGATCCGGGCCTGCGCACCCGCGTCCTGGAGAGCTGCCTGGACCGGCGCCCGCCGCGCATCCCGGTGCCCGAGTGGGCGACGGCGTACGACGCGGAGACCGCCCGGCTGGACGCGCTGCTCCAGGACTTCGGGGACGCGGAGTGGCACGCGCCCGTGCGGCTGCGCTGGTTCCGCGGCCAGGACGCCACCAGCCGCCGTACGACCGTCGCCGGGGTCATCGCCCACCTGCTCGCGGTGGACGGGCTGGTCGCCGTCGCCCTGGGCCTCGACGATCCGCTGGGCCCGGCCGCGGGCGGCACCGCGGGCAAGCCGGCCGGCACACCCGCGGAGCGGACGGAGGCGTTCTGGGAAGCCTCGCACTTCCCGCCGACCCGGTCCGTGCGCGGCCCCTGGCGGGAACAGGCCCACGCGATCGTCCGCACGGTGTCCCTCAGCGACGGGGACGGCGACCGGGGCACCACCCGTGCGGGCGAAGCCGAGCGCGGCGAGGACCCCGGCACCGTCGCGGTGTCGTACGGCGACTTCGAACTGCCGCTGCGGGACGCGCTGGTGGACCGGGCCTTCGAATGCTGGGTGCACGCCGTGGACATCGCCGAGGCCGTCGACTACCCCTACGACCCACCCGCGCCGCGCCACCTGCGCGGCATGGTCGACCTCGCCGCCCGGATGCTGCCGGCCGTCCTCGCCGAACGCCGCCGCGCGGGACTGGCCGGGCCGGGCGACCGCCGGCACCTGGTGACCGCCGGCCGTCCCGGCCGCAGCCTGCGGCTGGAGATCGAGGGCCGGGGCGGCGGCGAGTGGTTCATCCCGCTCGACTCCCCGGCCGCGGTGGGCTCCGCCGACCACGAGGTGGCCCATGTCGCCCTGGACGACGTGGAGTTCTGCCGGCTCGCGGCGGGCCACGTCTCCCCGGAGGAGGCGGCGGCCGGCCAGGTGGGCGACCGGACGGCGATCCGCGACGTCCTGTCCGCGGCGGCGTCCCTGAGCCGGATGTAGGGTCTTTCGTCTGGATCAGGCCGGATCAGGGAGCGGGGCCCGCGAGCCCGGCCTGACCCGAACGAGAGGCCCCAGGGGCCGTCCGGGAAGCAAACGGAGCCCGGCGGTGGCACCACGCAGCGCAACGGCCTACGCGAAGACGACCGTCCGCCGCCCGTTCAGCAGGATCCGGCGCTCCGCGTGCCACTTCACGGCCCGCGCCAGCGCCTGGCACTCCACGTCCCGGCCGACGGCCACGAGCTGGTCCGGCGTGACGTCGTGCCCGACCCGCTCGACCTCCTGCTCGATGATCGGTCCCTCGTCGAGGTCGGCCGTCACGTAGTGGGCCGTCGCGCCGATCAGCTTCACGCCCCGCGCGTGCGCCTGGTGGTACGGCTTGGCGCCCTTGAAGCTCGGCAGGAACGAGTGGTGGATGTTGATGATCCTCCCGCTGAGCTGCTTGCACAGGTCGTCCGAGAGGACCTGCATGTAGCGGGCCAGCACGACCAGCTCGACGCCCTCCTCGCGGACGATCTCCAGCAGTCGCGCCTCCGCCTCGGCCTTGTTCTCCTTCGTCACCGCGATGTGGTGGAAGGGGATGCCGTACGAACCCACCAGCTCGGCGAAGTCGGTGTGGTTGGACACCACGGCCGCGATCTCCACCGGCAGCGCGCCGGTCCGGGCGCGGAACAGCAGGTCGTTCAGGCAGTGGCCGAACCTGCTGACCATCAGGACGATGCGCATCTTCTCGTCGGCCCGGTTGATCTGCCAGTCCATGTGGAAGGAGTCGCCGATCGCCGCGAAGCTCGCCCGCAGCTTGTCCACGGTCACCGGCGACTCCGCCGAGAAGTGGACGCGCATGAAGAACAGTCCCGTGTCGTGGTCGCCGAACTGCTGGCTGTCCTCGATGTTGCAGCCGGTCATGAACAGGTAGCTGGACACGGCGTGCACGATGCCCTGCTTGTCGGGGCAGGACAGCGTGAGGACGTACTGGTCGGCGAGGGTCGCCGTGGCGCGGGTGGACTGCTCACTCATGCAGCACAGGGTCTCACGACAGGTCGCACCCGCGGGAAATCCGTCCGCAGGGCGGAATCCCGTCCGTCACGCCGTCCGTCAGGCCGTCCGCGTCATGATCCGCAGCACTTCGAGCGTGCGCGGCGGGGTGTCCGGCTCCTCGCCGTCGGCCACCGCCATGCGCACGTGGGCGTCGCGCGCCGCCCGGACCGCGTCCGGCCAGCCCTCGTGGTCGACGTAGGCGGAGACCGGGGCGTCCGGCCCGACCTGGTGCATGATCCGCAGGACGCGCAGGACGGCGGTGTCGACGAGCGCCGCCTCCTGCGAGTCGCGGAAGATCGTGCCGACGTACTTCTCGGCGGACCAGTTGTCGAGCCAGGTGTCCTCGACCAGGCGGTACACGGCGTCGGTGACGTCCCCGTACCCGTCCACGCCGGCCAGCCAGACGTCCCGCTGGAACACCGGGTCGGAGAGCATGTGCAGCGCGGAGCGCACATTGCTGCGCCAGCGCCACCACGGCATGTCGTTGAGGGGCATGCCGCCCATGGTGGAGGAGCGACGGCCGCGACGGGAAGAGTTCTCCGAACCTTGCACGGTCGTCGATCGTACGTTTCCCCGCCCCGCGGGTCGCGTCGGCCCCCGCAATTCACCTCTCCGTCACCCTCCGTTGACCGTGGGTCACTCGGAGGTTGGCCGTGTGGCGGAATCGTGCAGGGACATGACCGGCAGGCAACGCACGCGAAGCACTTTCCTCCTCAGGTTCCTCCGCCCCACCAGGTCTTTCACCACCACCGTCCGGTCGGCGGGCGCCCTCGTGGCGTGTGCGTCGCTCGCTGCCGGCTGCGGGCTCGTCCCCGGTGCCACGGGGGGCTCCGGGGACGGCCCGATCGTCGTCATGACCTGGGCGCCCGAGGGCACCGCGGCCACCAACAAGCCCGGCATGCCCGCCTTCGCCCGCGCCTACGCCCGGTGGGTCAACGCCGGCGGCGGGCTGAACGGCCGCAAGCTCGAGGTCCTCACCTGCAACGACCACAACAGCGGCGTGGGCGCCGCGAAGTGCGCGCGGCAGGCCGTGAAGGCGGGGGCGGTCGCCGTCGTCGGCTCCTACAGCCAGCGCTCCGACTCCTTCCTCCCGTACCTGGAAGGCGCCGGCATCCCCTACATCGGCGGCTACGGCGTCACCAACGCCGAGTTCACCAGTCCGCTCTCCTACCCCGTCAACGGCGGCCAGCCGGCCCTGCTGGCCGGCCTCGGCAAGGAACTCGCCGCGGACTGCGACCGCGTCGCCCTCGTGCGCCCCGACACCATCGCGGGCGACACCCTGCCCGCCATGCTCGACGCCGGCCTCACGGCGGGCGGCCACGACAAGGCCGTGGACCAGCTGGCCGCGGAGGACGCCACCGAGTACTCGGCCCAGGCCGACGCCGCCCTGAAGGAGGTGACCTCGACGAGCGGGACCGGACGGGCCGACGGCACGGGCAAGGCCGGCAAGGGCGACGGCGGGTGCGTGGTCCCCGCCCTCGGCGACCGCACCGGCACCTTCATGGACTCCTTCCGGCGCGCCCGCGGGGACTACCCCGACGTGAGCACCGCCACCGTCCTCGGCAGCGTCGACCAGACGGTCATCAACTCCACCGGCGGCGCGTCCAGCGCCTTCGAGGGGGCGTACGTCACCGGCTGGTACCCGGTGGCGAGCGATCCGCGCTGGGACCCGATGAAGAAGGTGATCAGCGAGAGCGCCTTCTCCGACACCCGGATCGACCCCGCGGACACGGGCGTGCAGACCACCTGGATCGCCTACACCGTGTTCAGGAAGGCCGTGGAGTCGCTGGGCGGCGGCGCGGTGACCGCCGACACCGTCACCGGCGCCCTCGACGACGGCCTGCGGATCGGCACGGGCGGGCTCACGCCCACCCTGCGCTGGGAGTTCACCGACCAGCTCGCGTCGATCGGCTTCCCCCGCCTGGTCAACGCCAACGTGACCCTGCAGACCGTGAAGCAGGGCCGGCTGGCGGCGGCCAAGAAGGGCTTCGTCGACGTCACGAGGACGCTGGAGAACGCCGACGTCGACTGAGGCCGACGCCGGCCGGGCCCCTCCCCGGGTCACAGCTGTGTCGGCTGCCGCTCCGTCAGTCCGTACGTCTTCGCGATCGTGTTCCACAACGTGGCGGCCTGCGTCTTCTGGGCGCTGGCCGTGCCGCTCGCGCGGTTGGCCTGCTGCGTCCGGCCCGTGCTGCGGGCCTGGCCCTTCTTGCAGAGCTTGCCCTTGTCGGCGGCCACCTGGTCGGCCCAGGCCGCGTAGTGGTCGTCGGCGGAGGCCGAGGCCTGCCACGCCTTGGTGAGCGCGGCGGTCAGCCTGGCGTGGTCCGGCAGCTTGTCGACGGCCAGGCCGGACAGCGCGGTCACCAGTCCGGTGCGCTGCTTCGCCGCGTCCCTCAGGTCGGAGGCGGCCTGGGCGAGGTTGTCGCACCTCTTCACGTCGGCGACCGCGCCGATCACGGTCGCCCGGCTGCTGCCGCTGTCCGCGAGCAGCTTGTCCAGGGCGATCGCCTGCTGCTCGGCCGGATCGGCGGACGCCGAGGCGGAGCCCTCGGCGGCGGGCTGTGACGCGGCGACGGTCGCGTTGTCGTCGCCCTGCTCGTCATCGCCCCCGCCGGAGAGCAGGGCGCCCGCGCCGACCCCGACGACGACGAGGGCCACGCCGACCGCCGCGAACAGCGGCACCCGCGAGCCGCTGCGGCCGCCGCCCCGGTGGTCGTCGTCACGCATGGCGCGCCGACCGCCGGAGCCGCCGCCGGGCGGCGTGTACGAGGGCTGGGCGTGGGCGGCGGGGTGGGCGCCGCGGCCGGGGGGCTCCGGCTCCGAGAAGCGCGGCATCTGCTGCGTGGACCCGGCCGGGCCGTCGTCGGCGGGGCCGCTGCGGAAGAGGTTGTCGAACTCGGCGGGCGGCTGCTTCTCGCCGGCGCCGTACGGACCCTGGCCGGTCACCGGCGGGATGTACTGGGTGGCCTCGGCGTCGGCGTGGGAGCCGTGCTGCCCGCCGTGGGCGGCCTGGGGTCCCGGACCGTGCTGGGCGCGGCCCAGGAAGTGGGTGGACTCCGAGGGGGACTCGGGCGGCAGGGCGCCCGGCATGCCCGGCGCGACCGGCGGGAGGTACTGCGTCGCGCCCTCGTCGCCCGGCCCCGGTGCGGGGACGGGCGGTATGTACTGGGTGGCCCCCTCGTCCAGCGGCGCGGACGCGGAGACCGGCGGTATGTACTGGGTGGCCCCGTCGTCCACGGGCGCGGGCCCGGACGCGGAGACGGGGGGTATGTACTGGGTGGCGCCGTCGGCCATGGGAGGCAGCGGCGCGGCCGGCACACCGTGGCCGTACGACGGCGCGGGGGCGCCCTCGGGCGGCAGCGGGCCGGCGCCCTGACCGGGTCCGGGCTGCGGTGCGGCCCGCCACGCGTCGGGGCCGGTCGGCTGCGGGGTGTCCCACTGCCGGTCCCCGCCCCACTGCTGCTGGTCCGCCGGGGGCGGCCAGGCCTGCCCCGGCTGCTGCCCGGACCGGTGCCCGGGCTGGTACTCCGACTGCTGTCCCGGTCCCCAGGACGGGTCCCAGGTCTGCCCGTCGGCCGGCGGGGGCGAGGGCTCCCGGCCGTACTGCTGCCGGCCGGCGTGGGGATCGTGCCGCGGGCCGTTCGCCGTGCCCGGCAGCAGGGGTTCCCCGCCGTCGGAGGGCAGCACGATGCCTTCGCGCGCGGGCCGCGCCGAGGGCTCCTCGCCCTGTCCACTCTGCGTCACCGGGACTCCTGCTGATGGGGGACCTTCGGAATCGTCGGCTCACGCTACCGGGTCCCCGGAACCCCGTGCCACGCAGCTCAGGTCGTGATCTCCCCTTCGTGCGACGGCCAAAGGACCGGAGCGCCGTGCGCCGTACCCGCCGCCGGCCGTGTGGCGGCGGGCCGTTCCCCGGCCGTTCACGCCACGGCGCCCCGGATGTTCACGCGGCGGCCTGGAGTTCCAGCCGCGCCCCGAACTCCCTGACCACGGGCTCCTCCCGGAACGGTTCCAGCCGCTGCTGGAGGTCCTCCAGGTACTCGGCACCGCGGTCGGAACGGAGCGTCTCCAGCAACTCCACCGCTTTCGTACCGGTGTTGCAGGCCTGCTCGACCTCCCGCTGCTGCACCTGCGCCGTGGCCAACAGCACATATCCGATGGCCCGTCGGCGGGCCCGGCTCTCCGGGTGCCCGGCCAGCGACTGCTCCGCGCAGCGCGCCGCCGCCTCGGCCTGGCCGAGGTCGCGGTGGCAGTGCGCCAACTCGTCGGCCAGATAGGCCTCGTCGAAGTGCGCGATCCACGCCGGGTCGTCCCCGGCCGCCGGATCGGCCGCCTCCAGCGCCGACACGGCCCGCCCGGACGCCGCGTGAGCCGCCCGTACGTCACCCAGCAGGGCGTGCCCGCGGGCCTCGGCGGCGTGGAACATGGCCTCCGCGCGCGGCGTCACCCGCCCTCGCGCCCCTTCCTGCGCCGCGCGCGCCAACTGGGCGATCTCGCGCGGGTTCCCGAGCTGGGCGGCGAGGTGGCTCATGGAGGCGGCGAGCACGTAGCCGCCGTAGCCGCGGTCGCCCGCCGCCTGGGCGAGGCGCAGGGCCTGGATGTAGTAGCGCTGGGCGAGGCCGGGCTGCCCGGTGTCGACGGCCATGTAGCCCGCCAGTTCGGTGAGCCGGGCCGCGGACGAGAAGAGTTCGCGCCCCACCGCCTCCCGGTAGGAGCCGGCGAGCAGGCCGGAGACGACGCTGTTGAGGTAGTGCACGACGACCGGGCGCACATGCCCGCTGCCGTACTGGTGGTCCAGTTCGACCAGCGCCCGGGTCATCGCCTTCACCGCCGCCACGTCGGACAGGCCCACCCGGGGGCCGGCCGAGCGCGCCACCTGCGCGTCGGGCGAGGAGATCAGCCAGTCACGGCTCGGTTCGACCAGCGCGGAGGCGGCCACGGACGCCCCCGAGAGGAAGTCCCGCCGGCCCACGTCGCTGCGCCACAGCTCGCAGACCTGCTCGATGGCCCCCAGTACCGTCGGCGAGTACTGGAGACCGACACCCGACGCGAGGTTCTTGCCGTTGGCCATGCCGATCTCGTCGATCGTGACCGTGCGGCCGAGTTTGCGGCCCAGGGCCTCGGCGATGACCGCCGGGGCGCGTCCCCGCGGCTGCTGTCCGCGCAGCCAACGGGCCACGGACGTCTTGTCGTAGCGCAGGTCGAGACCGTGCTCGGCGCCGCACATGTTCACGCGGCGGGCGAGCCCGGCGTTCGAGCATCCGGCTTCCTGGATGAGCGCCTGCAGCCGTTCGTTCGGCTGCCGCGCGACGAGAGGCCTTGCGGCCATTGGCACTACCCCCTGTGGCTGCGGTGCCTTTCCCGCGCACCGAGTTGATGTGTCTTCCACCGAAAAGTTCCGGCCGTGAAGATCAATGCCCCGCGGACAGGACGAGAATGCGAGGCATGCGAGGATTGCCTGGGTAAAGACGGAAGCTTCCCCCAAGCCTCACTACCCGCTCACGCGCTCGTTCCTCCCGCGCGCCCCCGGTCATGCACCCGTGCGCCCCGGACGGGGAGCCGGTGCTCCTCCCCCGCGCACGTGGGCGGGCCGTAACCCCTGGTGACGCCCGGAGTTGTGTTCATCGTGGAAGAGACCATCGCGGGCGCCGAGGCCACCCAGATCCCGAAGCAGCGCGGGGAATCGCTGCTGGAGACCGCTGTTCGCTACGTCGAGGAACGCCACTGGGAGGTCGTCCCCGGCACCTGGCTGGAAGCCGTCGACGGGACGCAGCGCTGCTCCTGCGGCGACGCGGCGTGTCCGGCACCCGGGGCGCACCCGGCCCGGCCCGACTGGGCGACGCAGGCGACGGGCAGCGCGACCGTCGCGCGGCGCATGTGGCAGAAGCAGCCCGGCGCGTCGATCCTGCTGCCGACCGGGCGGACCTTCGACGCGATCTCCGTGCCGGAGACGGCCGGGTTCCTGGCGCTGGCGCGGATGGAGCGGATGGAGTCGACGCTGGGCCCGGTCACGTCGGCGCCGGACCGGCGGATGCACTTCTTCGTCCTTCCCGGGGCCGCGGCCAAAGTGCCGGACCTCCTCCGCACGTTGGGGTGGACGCCGTCCTCCCTCGACCTCGTCGCGCTGGGCGAGGGGGCGTACGTGGCGGCGCCGCCCACACGGTTCGGGTCGCGGGGGGCCGTGCAGTGGGCCTGCCGGCCCACGCCCGCCAACCGCTGGCTGCCGGACGCGGAGGAGCTGATCTCCCCGCTGGCCTACGCGTGCGGCAGGGACCGGTAGACCCCAGGCGCGTCTTCGGAGGGGCGCCTCGCGCGGAGGCGCCCGGTCTCCCCCGCAGGCCCGCTCAGCGGGCCAGCACCCCGTCCAGGAACGGCTCGATGGCCGCCCGCCAGCCCTCCGGCTGGTCGTAGTGCACGAGGTGACCGGCGTCGGCCACCTCCGCGTACTCCCCGCGCGGCAGCACCCGCACCATCTCCTGCGCCTCCGCGCGCCCCAGTTCGCCGTTCAGGCCGCGGACGACCAGGGTGGGGCAGTCGACCTGGGCGAGTTCCTCCCAGTGGGCGTCGTAGACCCAGGTCTCACGGGACTTGAGCATCTGCTCGGGTTCGAAGACGGGGCGCCAGCCGTCGGCGGACTCCTGCATCACCTCGGCGTAGAACTCGCCGCGCGCCGGGTTGGGCCGCTCCACCCAGGGGTCGTCCTCGCCGAACCACTTGCGGACGTCGGCGAGGGTGGCGAAGGGGAGGGGCCAGGACGTGAACCAGTCGGCCCACTCGCGCTGCGAGGCCGCGCCGAGCGCGGAGGCGCGCATGTCGCAGATGATCACGCCGGAGATCAGGTCGGGGCGCTTGGCGGCGAGCTGCCAGGCGGTCAGGGCGCCCATGGCGTGGCCGACGAGGACGGCGGGGGCGAGGCCGAGCTGTTCGAGGGCGGCCTCGGCGTCCTCGACGTACGCCTCGCGCGTGAAGGCGGCCCGCGGCGGCTTGTCGCTCCGGCCGTGGCCCCGCTGGTCGAGGGCGACGGCGCGGTGCCGCTCGGAGAGCCAGCGGGCGGTGGACGCCCAGTGCGAGGCCCGGCCCATCAGACCGTGCAGTAACAGCACCCCGGTGGTGCGCTCGGCGGCCGCCGGTGCGGACCACTCCCCACCCGCCCCGGCCGGTTCACCGCCCGGTGTCCCGGCCGACTGGGACGGAATCACGGCTTCCGGCCCGTTCTCCGCCGGGTCCTTCTTGGGTGGGTCGCCGAACTCCCAGGCCGCCAGGCGTACACCGCCCGCCCCGGTCACGTCGATGCGTCGCGCCATAGCTCCTGGCACCCCCTCGCTCCCGCTCGGACCCCCCGCTCCCGCTCGAGCCGGCCGGTCCGGTCACGCGTCGTGTCCGCCGTCGTACCGCTGTGCTGCTCACTGCCTCACTGCCCGCGCGCCCCGCGCACCGCGTCCCGCACGAGCCCCTCACCCGCACGCTATCGAGTGTCCATTCGAAAACATCTGCTTCCGCGAGGAACACCCCTCGTTCGAGTGACCCCCCTCAAGGAATGATCGCCGCCACCGGGGGGAGATCTTCAGCAGGGGGCGGACCGCTCGGGGAAACCGGTCCGCAGGGAATGACCTTGAGAGCTCGGGGCTCCAGGTCAGAACAGGGGAGGACAGGCCCCGGCGCCGCAGGGCGCCGGGGCCCTCCCATGATCCGCGGCACATCATCCCGCCCCCTCAGGTCATATGCCTCACGCGACAGCCTGGCACGCACGGCGCCGGAGCGCTGCGGTTCGACACAGGGAATCACCGATTCGACGAGATCGACAGGACGCCTCAACTAACCCGGCAGCCTCAGGAGTTGAACAACGCTCAGCAAGTGGGCCGACGCGGGCGTCAACGCTTGGCGACGAACACGTGGGAGGCGATGTCCGCCCCCAGTTCGGCCGCCTCGCCGCCACTGCCGACCAGTACGCCGCCGGCCGACTCCGTCACGCTCACCACCGAGCCCGGCTGCACGCCGGCCCGCCGCAGCGTGTACATCAGCTGCGCGTCCGTCTGGATCGGCTCGCCGATGCGGCGCACGACGACCGTCTTGCCCTCCAGGCCCGGGTCGAGGTCGGCCAGCGACACCATGCCCTCGTCCAGGAAGGGATCGGCGATGTCCTTCTCCCCCAACTCCTCCAGGCCCGGGATGGGGTTGCCGTACGGCGACTCGGTGGGGTGACGCAGCAGTTCGAGGACCCGGCGCTCGACGGCCTCGCTCATCACGTGCTCCCAGCGGCACGCCTCCGCGTGGACCTGCTCCCACTCCAGGCCGATCACGTCGACGAGGAGACACTCGGCCAGGCGGTGCTTGCGCATCACGCGCGTGGCGAGGCGGCGGCCCTCGTCCGTCAGCTCCAGGTGCCGGTCACTGGCCACGGAGACCAGGCCGTCCCGCTCCATACGGGCCACCGTCTGGCTGACCGTCGGCCCGCTCTGGTCGAGCCGCTCGGCGATCCGGGCGCGCATGGGGACCACACCTTCCTCCTCCAGCTCGAGGATGGTGCGGAGATACATCTCCGTGGTGTCGATCAGTCCGGACATACGTGCCCCTCGATGAGATGGCCGGAGGCTGGACGGCTCTCCGGCTCGTGCGCTGGCCCTGGCCTCAATTCTGCCGGATACCACCGACAAGCGTGCCGCGCCGCCGGAACGAGGGGGTTGCGCCGGGGCCGCGGCTCCCCGGCCGTGTTGACAGGGCGCTGGTCCGGACCGCACGGTGATCCGCGACACGGACACGGACACCGGATTCGGCAAAGGGGCCCCTCGGATGAGTGACCGCACGCCCGCCGCGCAGTTCTTCGACGCCGCGATCGGCCTGTTGCAGCGGGTTCGCGACGAGGAGGCGGAGGCCGTGGAGGCCGCCGGCGTCCTCCTCGCCGACACCGTGGCCTGCGGCGGACGCCTGTTCGCCTTCGGCGCCGGCCATTCCTCCCTCGCCGCGCAGGACGTCGTCTACCGCGCGGGAGGCCTGGCCCTGATGAACCTGCTCGCGGTGCCGGGCGTCGTGGGCGTCGACGTCACGCCCGCCACCCTCGGCTCCGCCCTGGAGCGCGTCGACGGCCTGGCGAGCGCGGTCCTGGAGACCTCGCCGGTGCGCGCGGGCGACGCCCTGGTGATCGTCTCGCTGTCGGGCCGCAACGCCCTCCCGGTGGAGATGGCCCTCGGCGCGCGCGCCCTGGGCGTCAAGGTCATCGGCGTGACCTCGGTGGCGTACGCCGCCGAGACGACGTCCCGGCACCGGTCGGGGACGTTCCTCAAGGACCACTGCGACCTCGTCCTGGACTCGAAGATCGCCGTCGGGGACGCCGAGCTGACCCTCGACACCGTCCCCGCGCCCTTCGCGCCCGCCTCCACCGTCGTCACCACGGCCCTGCTCCAGGCGGTCGTGGCCACCGCGGCCGCCTCCCTCGCGGAACGCGGCGTCGAGCCCCCGCTGCTGCGCTCCGGCAACGTCGACGGCGGCCACGACTGGAACGGCCGGATCATGGACGAGTACCGGGACCGGATCTTCTACCGGCGCTGAGGGGCCGCGCCCGCGGTGACGGGCTCCCGCGCGCGTCAGACCTCGTCGCCGCTCCCGGCGGGACCGACGCGGCCGGCGAGGTCGAGGGCGGCCGCCATCCGGACGGCGACGTCCTCGGCGTAGGTCGCGTCGGAGCGCTCGAAGGCCGTACGGCCCGCCGCGCGCAGGAACGTCACGACGCCCAGGGTGCGGCCGCGGCTGCGCAGGACCGCGCAGAGCGCGTGCACGGTGTCCTCGGGCCACTGACGCGCCCGCGCCCACTCGACGGCCCGGTCCGGCGCCACCTTGCCCGCGGAGGCGCGCACCGAGCCGGCGCGGGTCACGCACTGGAGCGCCGGGTGGCTCTCCGCGTACCCCACGGGCAGCCCGGCGTGGCCGGTGAGGACGCTGGGGCCCGGTCCGCCCGAGGGGGTGGCCGCCACCCGCACCAGACGCGGCGGGGCGTCCGACTCCCCGTCCGTCCTCGGCGCGCCGGCGACCCGGTCGATCACGGCGTGGTCGGCGAAGCCGGCGAGGGCGAAGTCGAGGTGGACGGTCGCCGCCTCCGCCGGGTCCTCGCACTCGGCGGCAGCCCGCGACGCCCGGTGCAGCTGGTTCGTCCGGAACCGCAGCAGGGCCGCCTCCTGCTCGACCTTCTTGGCCTCGGTGACGTCCTGGAACAGCCAGCCGACGCCGAGCGGCACCGGCTCCTCGGCGAGCGGGGAGGCGAGCCGCACGAAGCCGCTGCGCCAGCAGCGCCGCTTCTCGCCGTCCGGGGTCCGCACCCCCACCCACAGCTCGGCGGGCGCGGGCGGGGCACCCTCGGCGAGGACGTGCGTGAGCGCGTTCTCCAGCTCCTCGACGCCCCGGGTGAGCAGGTCGCCCAGCGGACGGCCCAGGACCGCCGTACGGCCCGTGCCGAGCGCGCGGGCGGCGTGCGCGTTGACGACGGCGGGGCGCAGGTCGGCGTCGACGAGGACCACGCCCCAGGACGCGTCCGCGAAGAGGGCCTCGCTCAGGGCGATGGAGCGCTCCAGGTCGATCTGGGTGTGCACCTCGCTGAACGCGCAGTACAGCCCGGCGGGCTTGCCGTCGGGGCCGCGGACGGCGGCGGACTGGGTGCGCACCAGGACCCGGCCGCCGTCCTTGGTGAGCAGCGCGAACTCGTGCACCTGCCGGCCGGGCGCCCCCATCGCGGCCATCAGCCGGCCCTCGATCTCCTCGGCGTCCGCCTCGCGCACCGCCCAGCCGGCGAAGCCGCGCCGGCCGACCGCCTCCGCGGCGGTCCAGCCGAGGATGCGCTCCGCCTCGCGGTTCCAGTGGGTGACGACGCCGTCGGCGTCGAAGGCGCACAGGGCCGCGTCCATCCCGTCGAGCAGCGCGGCGAGCAGGTCGGAGCCGTCCGGACCCTCCGGGCCGGGCCGCTCGGGCTCGTCCGGTCCCAGTTCGTCGGTGGTCCCACTACGGCGGGAAGCACTCACCCGGACCCCCTCAGCTTCGCTCACGTGCCCTCATTCAACTTGAACGTGACGCAGCCCACATATGGTTCCCGCAAGATTTCCGGGGAATCGTCGTACGCCGGTCCCGCCGGGTACGCCGGTCCCGCCGCTGTCCGCTAGAGCGCGGCCAGCCGCAGGTCGACCCAGACGTCGTCCTCGCCGTCCAGCGTGTACCGCTCCGTCTCGACGAACCCGCGCGCCTCGGCGAACCGCAGGCCGTCCTCGTTGACGGCCAGCACGCACGTCTCCACCGCCCGGGCGCCCAGCACGCGCGCGTGGGCGAGACCGTTCTCGTACAGCGCGGTGCCGTGTCCGCGGCGGCGGTACGGCGGCAGCACGCGCGCGATGACGGTGGCCACCGCCTCCTCGCCTGCCGGGGGCCGCAGCGTCGAGCAGCCGACGAGGACGTCACCGAGGTAGGCGTTCTCCAGGCGGTGGCGGTCGGCACGCGCGCGTGCCTCGTCGAGGGACATGGCGGCCGGGGGCACGATCGTGTTGTGGACGTGCCGCCACTGCTCGAGCATGGCCGCACCGGCGACCGGCGCGATGCGAAGACGAAGATCGGTCACGGCACCAGGCAACCGTGCGGCGGGGCGGGCGTCAACGCGGTTGCGGGTCCGGCCCCGGTTCCCGCCGCGCCGTGCGGGCGGCGCACGCGCGTCCACCGGCCCCCGGAGGGGTCCGCGGAAAAAGGGGTTGAACGGACGGCGGGACGCTTCTTAAGGTGGCGAGCACACGAGAAGGGAGGTGGTTCGGCGAATGTACGAGAACCGGACGCGTGAGGTGGCTGCGGGCTAGCGGCCCGTCACCACACCGAGTGCGGTGCCGGACCCGCACGTGAAAGAGGCGTGCAGCCGGCCCAATCCCAGCAGTCACCCGACCCGCGAGTCGCCGGTACGTCCGGCCGGCCCTCCCCCGGAGGACCAGACTCGCGGGTCGTCTGCGTTCACGGGCTCCCCTCGAGGCTCCGCCGTCCGGGCAGGCCGACCGTGGATTCTCCGGTACGTGACGCACGCCACGCACGAATGCGCGGGCGGGGAGTACCCTGACCGCATGCTTTCGCTCGTTCGGCGCCGCCACGTGGACTACGTCCGCGTCACGAGCATGGGCTGTCGACGCTCCCTCTGAGCCGTCCGGCCCCCTTCGCGGTTCGGCAACCGCCCGCATTCCCCCCTTTCTCTGCCCACCTGGCACCCGTGCGCCCGCCCCACCCACGGCGCTCGCGCGGGCCCCGTACACCCCGCGGACGCACCATGACGAACGTGTCGACGAACCCGTCGTACCAGCAACTGCCGATCATCGATCTCTCCGCCGCCGACCGGGGGCCCGAGGCCCGGGAGCTGTTGCGCGCGCAGCTGCACGGCGCCGCGCACGACGTGGGGTTCTTCCAGCTCGTGGGGCACGGGGTGAGCGAGGCGGAGACGGCGGCGCTGCTCTCCGCGATGCGGCGGTTCTTCGCGCTGCCCGAGGCCGAGCGGCTCGCGATCGACAACGTGAACTCGCCGCACTTCCGGGGCTACACGCGCACCGGTGACGAGCGGACCGGGGGCCGGCAGGACTGGCGGGACCAGCTGGACATCGGGGCGGAGCGGCCGGCGCGGGTGCCGGGGCCCGGGGAGCCGGCGTACTGGTGGCTGGAGGGACCCAACCAGTGGCCCGCCGGGCTGCCCGAGCTGCGGGTGGCCGCGCTGCGGTGGGTCGAGCGGCTCAGCGGCGTCGCCCAGCGGCTGCTGCACGAGCTGCTCGCCTCGATCGGGGCGCCCGCGGACTTCTACGACCCGGTGTTCGGGGAGCGGGCTCATCCGCACCTGAAGCTGGTGCGCTATCCGGGGAGCGCGGGCGACGGCACCGGTCAGGGGGTGGGGGCCCACAAGGACTACGGGTTCCTGACGCTGCTGCTCCAGGACCGGGTGGGCGGGCTCCAGGTGCAGCGGGAGGACGGGCTCTTCCACGACGTCCCGCCGCTGCCCGGGGCGTTCGTCGTCAACCTCGGCGAGCTGCTGGAGGTGGCGACGAACGGGTACCTGGTGGCCACCAACCACCGGGTGGTGTCGCCGCCGAGCGCGGTCGAGCGGTTCTCCGTGCCGTTCTTCTACAACCCGCGCCTCGACGCACGGGTGGAGCCGCTGCCCTTCCCGTACGCCTCCGCCGCGCCCGGTGTGACCGACGATCCGGCCAATCCGCTGTTCGCCGAATACGGCTTCAACGAGCTGAAGGGCAAGCTGCGAGCCCATCCGCTGGTGGCCGAGCGGCATCACGCGGAGCTGCTCAGCCCCGCGTGACGGCCGCCCGGGCGGGTCAGCGGGCGACGTCGGCGATGTCAGCGATGTCAGCGATGTCAGCGATGTCGGTGTATCCCTCGATCTCCCGGGGGCCGCGGGAGCCGGGGCCGGTGTAGCGGGCGGAGGGGCGGACGAGGCGGCCGGTGCGCTTCTGCTCCAGGATGTGCGCCGACCAGCCGGCGGTGCGGGCGCACGTGAACATCGACGTGAACATGTGGGCGGGGACCTCGGCGAAGTCGAGGACGATGGCCGCCCAGAACTCCACGTTGGTCGCCAGGACCCGGTCCGGGCGACGGGCGTGGAGTTCGGCGAGGGCGGCCTTCTCCAGGGCCTCGGCGATCTCGAAGCGCGGCGCGCCCAGCTCGCGGGCGGTGCGGCGCAGCACGCGGGCGCGGGGGTCCTCGGCGCGGTAGACGCGGTGGCCGAAGCCCATGAGGCGTTCGCCCTTGTCGAGGGCCTGCTTGACGTAGGCCTCGGCGTCGCCGGTGCGCTCGATCTCCTCGATCATGCCGAGGACGCGCGAGGGGGCGCCGCCGTGCAGCGGGCCGGACATGGCACCGACCGCGCCGGAGAGGGCGGCGGCGACGTCCGCGCCGGTGGAGGCGATGACGCGGGCGGTGAAGGTGGACGCGTTCATGCCGTGCTCGGCGGCGGAGGTCCAGTAGGCGTCGACCGCGGCGACGTGCTTGGGGTCGGGCTCGCCGCGCCAGCGGATCATGAACCGCTCGACGACGGACCGGGCCTTGTCGATCTCGCTCTGCGGGACCATGGGGCGGCCCTGTCCGCGGGCGGACTGGGCGACGTAGGACAGCGCCATGACGGCGGCGCGGGCGAGGTCCTCGCGGGCCTGCTCGGCGTCGATGTCGAGGAGCGGTTTGAGGCCCCAGACGGGGGCGAGCATGGCGAGCGCGGACTGGACGTCGACGCGGATGTCGCCGGAGTGGACGGGGATGGGGAACGGCTCGGCGGGCGGCAGGCCGGGGTTGAAGGCGCCGTCGACGAGCAGGCCCCACACGTTGCCGAAGGAGACGTGGCCGACGAGGTCCTCGATGTCGACACCCCGGTACCGGAGTGCGCCGCCCTCCTTGTCGGGTTCGGCGATCTCCGTCTCGAACGCGACGACTCCTTCGAGTCCGGGTACGAAGTCGGACATCAGGCGGCTCCTCGTGATGTGTGCGACAGGTGGCGCCGATGGCTCCGCGGTCCGTGCGGGGACTCGCGGTCCTGGGCGGTCACTCCGGTGATGCCCCGCGCACTCGGCGGTCACGCAACCGGGATGGCACAAGCACCATAACCCCGGGTGCCACCTTTGGGGAGGTGTCGCGGCACTCAGTGCCATCTTCGGGTGGGCGGGGGCACTGCTGCCGACGGCTCCGGTGCGGCAAGATGACGGCGTGGACCACGCAGAAACCGTTTCTCCCGATCCCGCCTCCATGCGCAAGCAGTACCGGGCGGAGGGCCTCGACGAGGCCGATCTGGCCGCCACTCCCGTGGAGCAGTTCGCGCGCTGGTTCAGGCAGGCCGCGGCGGAGGCGCACCTGTTCGAGCCCAACGCCATGGTCGTCTCCACGGCGGACGCCGAGGGGCGGCCCTCCTCCCGCACGGTGCTGCTGAAGCACTTCGACGCGCACGGCTTCGTCTTCTACACGAACTACGACTCCCGCAAGGGCCGCGACCTCGCGGAGAACCCGCACGTCAGCCTGCTGTTCCCGTGGCATCCGGTGGCCCGGCAGGTCATCGTGCGGGGGGTGGCCCGGCGCACCGGGCGGGACGAGACGGCGGCGTACTTCCGGACCCGGCCGCACGGCTCCCAGCTCGGCGCGTGGGCGAGCGTGCAGTCCGCGGTGATCACGTCCCGCGACGATCTCGACGCCTCCTACGCCGAGCTGGCGGCCCGCTACCCGGAGGGCGAGCAGGTGCCGGTGCCGCCGCACTGGGGCGGTTTCCGGGTGGTGCCGGAGTCGGTGGAGTTCTGGCAGGGCCGGGAGAACCGGCTGCACGACCGCCTGCGCTACGTGGCGGAGACGGACGGCGGCTGGCGGGTGGAGCGGCTCAGCCCGTGAGGGGCGGCCGTCTCGTCCGCGCGATCGCCCGGAACCGGTCGCTCACCGGCCGAGGTTCTGTTCCAGCAGGGCCGCCCACTGGGTGACGACCCGGTCGCGGCGGGGGCCGTCGTCGGTGAGGAGGTTCGCGAGGCCGAGGCCGCGGGCCATGTCGAGCAGGCCCTGGACGGTCTCGCGGACGCCGGGCCCGGATTCGTCGGCGTCGAGCAGGTCGACGGCTATGCGGTGGGTCTCGCGGCCGACGCGGGCCTCGAGTTCCGTGACGCGCGAGCGGAGCTGTTCCTCGTTGGAGGCGGCGACCCACAGGTGCAGGGCGGCCCGGAAGAGGGGGCCGGTGTAGAGGTCGACGAGGGCGGACACGACGGCGCGCCGGTCGCCCGCGGCGCCCTGCGGGAACAGGGCGCGCAGGGCGAGGGAGCGTTCCTCGGCGACGTATTCGACGGCGGCGGTGAAGAGGTCCTCGCGGGTGGGGAAGTGGTGCTGGGCGGCGCCGCGGGAGACGCCCGCCCGTTCCGCGACGACGGAGACCGTGGAGCCCGCCCAGCCGCGTTCGGCGAGGCAGGCCACGGCGGCTTCCAGGAGCCGCTGCCGGGTGGCCCGGCTGCGGTCCTGCTTGGGGGCGCGGTCGCGGTCGACCGGGCTCACAACACCCATGCGGGTTCCCGTCGTTCGAGAAAGGCCGTCATTCCCTCGCGGGCCTGCGGGGAGGCGAACAGGCGGGCGGAGAGCGCGGTGAGTGCGGCCGCGTCCCGCTCGAACGCCTCCAGCACCCTAACCGTGAGCAGCCGTTTCGTCTCGGCCAGGCCCTGGGGTGCGGCCTTGCGCAGGCCGTCGAGGACGGGGGCGAGCACCGCGTCGACGTCGTCGGCGGCCGCGGTGAGCAGGCCGATGCGGGCCGCCTCGGGGGCGTCGAAGCGTTCGCCGGTGAGGTAGTAGCGGGACAGGGCCCGGGGGTCGGTGCGCGGGAGGAGCGGCAGGGAGATGACGGCCGGGGCGACCCCGATGCGCACCTCGGTGAAGGCGAACGTCGACGCGGTGGAGGCGGCGGTGATGTCGCAGGCGGCGAGGAGGCCGAGGCCTCCGGCGCGGACGTGTCCGGTGACGCGGGCGACGACCGGCTTGGGCAGCTCGACGAGCTGCCGCAGCAGGGCGACGAAGGCGTCCGGGTCGGGCGGGTCGCGCAGGTCGGCGCCGGCGCAGAAGGTGCCGCCGGTGTGGGTGAGGACGACCGCGCGGACCCCGGGGTCCTCGGCGCAGCCGGCGAGCGCGTCGGCGAGTTCCGCGACGAGGGCGGCGGAGAGGGCGTTGCGGGTGTCGGGGGCGTCGAGGCTGAGCGTCTCGACGCCGCGGTCGCGGGCGCGGCCGATCGGCGCGGTCACGGGTGCTTCGCGCGGGGTGGTCACGGGTGCTTCCTCCGGTGGCGTCATGGGCGCTTCCTCAGTTCGCGGCGCAGGATCTTCCCCGAGGCGGCCCGGGGGACGGCGTCGACGAAGGTGACGAGGCGGACGCGTTTGTACGGGGCGACGCGTTCGGCGACGTACAGGGCGACCTCGCCCTCGGAGAGGCGGGGGGCGGCCGGCCGGCGGACCACGTGGGCGTGCGGCACCTCGTTGCCGTCGTCGTCGTACTCGCCGACGACCGCGGCGTCGGCGATGCCGGGGTGGGTGAGGAGGAGCGCCTCCAGTTCGGCGGGGGCCACCTGGAAGCCCTTGTACTTGATGAGTTCCTTGACCCGGTCGACGACGAACAGCCAGCCTCCCCCACCGTCGACGCGGCCGATGTCGCCGGTGTGCAGCCAGCCGTCGGCGTCGATCATGGCGGCGGTGGCGTCGGGACGGCCCAGGTAGCCCTTCATGACCTGGGGGCCGCGGATGAGGATCTCGCCGGCTTCGCCGACGCCGAGGTCCTTGCCGGGGTCGTCGAGGGAGACGATGCGCATCTCGGTGCCGGCGACGAGTCTGCCGACGGTGCCGGCGGGGGCCTCGTGCATGGCGTCCAGGGGGACGACGTGGGTGCCGGGCGACAGTTCCGTCATGCCGTAGGCCTGGCCGACGGACGGCAGGTTCAGGCGGGCGGCGCAGGCGGCGGCGAGGGCGGCGTCCAGGGGGGCGGCGGCGCTGATGACGTACCGCAGGGACGACAGGTCGTACTGGGCGACCGCCGGGTGTTTGGCGAGGGCGAGGACGATCGGCGGGGCCACGTACAGGCCGGTGATGCGGTGGTTCTGGATGGCCGCGAGGAACGTCTCCAGGTCGAAGCGGGGCAGGACGACGACGGTGGCGCCCTTGCGCAGCGGCGCGTTCATGAGAGCCGTGAGGCCGTAGATGTGGAAGAAGGGCAGCACCGCGAGGATGCGGTCGCCGGGGCCCGCCGTGATCGCCGGTTCGAGCTGGGCGAGGTTGGTGGCGATCTGCCGGTGGGTGAGCATCACGCCCTTGGGGACGCCCGTGGTGCCCGAGGAGTAGGGCAGGGCCGCGACGTCCCGGGCGGGGTCGATGGCGACCTGCGGCTCGGGTGCGGTGGACCCGAGCATGTCGATGAGCGAGCGGTGGCCGGGCGCGCTGTCGCAGACGAAGATCTCCTGGACGCCGCCCGCCAGTTCGGCCGCCCGGCGGGCCGTCTCCAGCAGCGGGGAGACGGTGACGATCCAGCGGGCCGCCGCGTCGCCGAGCTGCTTGGCGAACTCCTCGGCGGTGGCGAGCGGGTGCACGGTGGTGACGGTGGCCCCCGCGCGTGTGGCGGCGTAGAACGTGGTGGGGAAGGCGACCGTGTTGGGGCTGTGCAGGGCGAGTACGTCGCCCTTGCGGACGCCGGCCTCGGCGAGGGCGGCGGCGATCCGCCGGTGGAACCGGTCCACCTGCTCGTAGGTGAGGGTGGTGCCGTCGGTGCCGTCGACGAGGGCCGGCAGGTCGCCGAATTCGGCGGCACGGCCCAGCACGGCCTCGTGGATGGGCAGTTCTACGGGCGGGACGTCTGCGTACGCGCTGCGGAACATGGTTCCTCCTCGCTGACCGGCGGGTGGCCGCGCGGTCAGTACGACTTGGGCAGGCCCAGGGTCTGGTGGGAGACGTAGTTGAGAATCATCTCCCGGCTCACGGGCGCGATACGAGCCACGCGCGAGGCCGTTATCAGCGAGGCGAGGCCGAACTCGCGGGTGAGCCCGTTGCCGCCGAGGGTGTGCACCGCCTGGTCGACGGCCCGTACGCAGGCCTCCCCGGCGGCGTACTTGGCCATGTTGGCGGCCTCGCCCGCGCCGACGTCGTCCCCGGCGTCGTACAGGTGGGCCGCCTTCTGCATCATCAGGCGGGCCAGTTCCAGGTCGATGTGGGCCTGGGCGAGGGGGTGCGCGATGGCCTGGTGGGCGCCGATGGGGGTCTTCCAGACGGTGCGCTCGCGGGCGTAGGCGATGGCCTTGCCGAGGGCGTGGCGGCCCATGCCGATCGCGAAGGCGGCCGTCATGATGCGCTCCGGGTTGAGGCCGGCGAACAGCTGGAGCAGTCCCGCGTCCTCGTCGCCGACGAGCGCCCCGGCGGGCAGCCTCACGTCGTCGAGGACCAGCTCGAACTGCTTCTCCACGCTGTGCAGTTCCATGTCGATGGGCCGCCGGGTGAAGCCGGGGGCGTCGCGCGGGACGATGAACAGGCAGGGCTTGAGGCGGCCGGTGCGGGAGTCCTCCGTCCTGCCGACGATGAGGGTGGCGTCGGCGATGTCCACGCCGGAGACGAAGACCTTGCGGCCGGTCAGCAGCCAGTCGCCGCTCGCCTCGTCGCGGCGGGCGGTGGTGGTGATGCGGTGGCTGTTGGAGCCGGCGTCGGGCTCGGTGATGCCGAAGGCCATGAGGCGGGAGCCGTCGGCGAGGGCGGGGAGCCATTCCCGCTTCTGGGCGTCCGTGCCGAAGCGGGAGATCACGGTGCCGCAGATGGCGGGGCTGACGATCATCATCAGCAGGGGGGAGCCCGCGGCGCCGAGCTCCTCCGAGACGAGGGAGAGTTCGGTGATGCCGCCGCCTCCGCCGCCGTACTCCTCGGGGAGGTTGACGCCGATGTAGCCGAGCTTGGCGGCTTCCCGCCACAGGGTGCCGTTGTCGGAGGCCTGCCGGTGCCGGGCGAAGTCGGACACCGCGGCCCGCAGCGCCTTGTGCTCGTCGGACTCGATCAGGGTGGTCATCGTGGCTCCTTCGCGTGCGGGTCGTGTGGGACGGGGGGTCACACGGCAAAGCCGCGTGCCGGTACGGCCCCGCCTGCCTAGCTCGTCTGCACCACCGCCAGCAGGGCGCCGACCTGCACCTGCTGTCCCGTCGTCACCGGCAGCTCCGTCAGCGTCCCCGCCGCCGGCGCCGAGATGACGTGTTGCATCTTCATCGCTTCGAGCCACACGATCGGTTCGCCCGCCCCGACACTCGATCCGGTGACGAGACCGTCCGCGATCTTGACGACCGTGCCGGGCATCGGGGCCAGCAGGGAACCGGGGGCGCGCTGGTCCTCGGGCTCGGGGAAGCGGGGCAGGGCGGTGAGGGCGGTGGCGTTCACGTGGACGCGGTCGCCGTACCGGGCCACCTGGAACCTGCGCCGTACGCCGTTCACCTCCAGCACGACGAGGGAGGCGTCGGCGTGTACGACGTGGACACCGTGCACGTCGTCCACCGTGAGGCCGGTGCGGGTGTGGTGGTAGCGGGCCTCGTGTTCCTCGCCCGCCATGAGGTAGCGCCGGGTCTGCGGCCGGGAGGGCAGGTTGCGCCAGCCGCCGAAGCGGGAGCGGCCGTGCGCCTCGGCGAGGGCCGCCGCCAGCGGGGCGTGGGGGTCGGGGGCGGGTGCGGTGAGGGCCGCGAGGTGGCGGTCGTAGAAGCCGGTGTCCATGCGGCCGGAGGTGAACTCCTCGTGGCGCAGGGAGGCGACGAGGAGGTCGCGGTTGGTGACCGGGCCGTGGACGACCGCCCGCTCCAGGGCGCCCGCGAGGGTGCGGACGGCCTCCGCGCGCGTGGGGGCGTGGGCGACGACCTTGGCGAGCATGGGGTCGTAGTGGACGCCGATGGTGTCGCCGTCGCCGAAGCCGGTGTCGAGCCGGACGCCCTCGGGGACGGCGAGGCGGTGCAGGGTGCCGGTCTGCGGGGTCCAGCCGGCCGCCGGGTCCTCGGCGTAGAGGCGGGCCTCGACGGCGTGGCCGCGCGCGGGCGGCGGCTCGGCGGGCAGGGCGTGGCCCTCCGCGACGCGGATCTGCTCGGCCACCAGGTCGATGCCGAAGACGGCCTCGGTGACGGGGTGTTCGACCTGGAGGCGGGTGTTCATCTCCAGGAAGTGGGCGCGGCCGCCCGCGACGAGGAACTCGACGGTCCCGGCGCCGGTGTAGTCCACGGCGCGCGCGGCCCGCACGGCCAGCGCGTGCAGTTCGTCCACCAGGTCCGCGGGGAGGCCGGGTGCCGGGGCCTCCTCGACGACCTTCTGGTGGCGGCGCTGGAGGGAGCAGTCGCGAGTGCCGAGCGCCCAGACCGTGCCGTGCGTGTCGGCGAGGATCTGCACCTCGACGTGGCGGCCGCCCGCCTCGCCCCCGAGGTACGGCTCGACGAAGACCTCGCCGTCGCCGAAGGCGCTCGCGGCCTCGGCGCGCGCGCCCTCCAGCGCGGGCGTCAGCTCCGCCAGGCGGCGCACGACGCGCATGCCGCGCCCGCCGCCGCCCGCGGCGGCCTTCACCAGGACCGGCAGGTCGGACTCGGTCACCTCGTCGGCGTTCAGCGGGGCGAGCCCCATGAGGGCCTTCGCCCGGGTCTTGGACGCCATCGCCTCGATCGCCTCGGGCGGCGGCCCGATCCAGGTCAGGCCCGCGTCCAGGACGGCGCGCGCGAAGCCGGCGTTCTCGGAGAGGAAGCCGTAGCCGGGGTGCACGGCGTCCGCGCCCGCGGCGACGGCCGCCTTCACGATCAGGTCGGCCCGCAGGTACGTCTCCGCGGGCGTGTCGCCGGGCAGCCGTACGGCGGTGTCGGCCACGCGCGCGTGGAGGGCCCCCTCGTCGGCGTCCGAGTGCACGGCGACCGTCCGGATCCCCGACGCGCGGCAGGTGCGGAAGATGCGGCAGGCGATCTCGCCGCGGTTGGCGACGAGCACAGAAGTGATCACTGGAAGGTCCCTCACATCCGGAAGACGCCGAAGCCGCCCCGCGCGCCCTCGAAGGGGGCAGTGTGGACGGCCGACAGGCACAGGCCGAGGACGGTGCGGGTGTCGCGCGGGTCGATGACGCCGTCGTCGTACAGCCGCCCGGACAGGAACATGGGCAGCGACTCGGACTCGATCTGCTGCTCGACCATCGCGCGCAGCGCGGCGTCGCCGTCCTCGTCGTAGGGCAGGCCCTTCGCGGCGGCCGACTGGCGGGCGACGATGGAGAGCACCCCGGCGAGCTGCTGCGGGCCCATGACGGCCGACTTGGCGCTGGGCCAGGCGAACAGGAAGCGGGGGTCGTAGGCGCGCCCGCACATGCCGTAGTGGCCGGCGCCGTAGGAGGCGCCCATGAGGACGGACAGGTGCGGGACCCTGGAGTTGGACACCGCGTTGATCATCATCGAGCCGTGTTTGATGATGCCGCCCTGCTCGTACTCCCTGCCGACCATGTAGCCGGTGGTGTTGTGCAGGAAGACCAGCGGGATGTCGCGCTGGTTGGCGAGCTGGATGAACTGGGCGGCCTTCTGGGACTCGGCGCTGAACAGCACGCCCTGGGCGTTGGCGAGGATGCCGACCGGGTAGCCGTGCAGGCTCGCCCAGCCGGTGACCAGGCTCGTCCCGTACAGCGGCTTGAACTCGTCGAAGTCGGAGGCGTCGACGATCCGGGCGATCACCTCGCGCGGGTCGAAGGGCACCTTGAGGTCTCCGGGGACGATGCCGAGGAGTTCCTCCGGGTCGTGCTTCGGGGGTGCGGCCGGTCCCGGGTCCGGGTGCGCCTTGCGGTGGTTGAGGCGGGCGACGATCCGCCGGGCCTGGCGCAGGGCGTCCGGTTCGTCGACGGCGAAGTGGTCGGCGAGGCCGGACACGCGCGCGTGCATCTCCGCGCCGCCGAGCGACTCGTCGTCGCTCTCCTCGCCGGTCGCCATCTTGACCAGCGGCGGCCCGCCGAGGAACACCTTCGCCCGCTCCTTGACCATGACGACGTGGTCGGACATGCCGGGGACGTACGCGCCCCCGGCCGTGGAGTTGCCGAAGACGACGGCGACGGTCGGGATGCCGGCCGCGGACAGCCGGGTCAGGTCCCGGAAGATCGCGCCGCCGGGGATGAAGATCTCCTTCTGCGAGGGCAGGTCGGCCCCGCCGGACTCCACCAGGCTGATCACGGGCAGCCGGTTGGCGAGCGCGATGTCGTTGGCGCGCAGGGCCTTCTTCAGCGACCACGGGTTGCTGGCTCCGCCGCGCACGGTCGGGTCGTTGGCGGTGATCAGGCACTCCACGCCCTCGACGACGCCGATGCCGGTGACGAGGGAGGCGCCGACCGTGTACTCGCTGCCCCAGGCCGCCAGCGGCGACAGCTCCAGGAACGGGGTGTCGGGGTCGAGAAGCAGTTCGATCCGCTCGCGGGCCAGGAGCTTGCCGCGGCCGCGGTGCCGGGCGACGTACTTCTCGCCGCCGCCCGCCAGCGCCTTCGCGTGCTCCTCGTCGAGGGCGGCGAGCTTGGCGAGCATGCTGTCGCGGCGGGCCCGGTGGTCGGGTCCGTGGGGGTCCAGCGTCGACGGCAGGACGGTCACAGCAGGTCCTCCGGTATGTCCAGGTGGCGGGAGCGCAGCCATTCGCCGAGCGCCTTGGCCTGCGGGTCGAAGCGGTGCTGGGAGGCGACCCCGGCGCCGAGGAGGCCCTCGACGACGAAGTTGAGGGCGCGCAGTCCGGGCAGGACGTGCCGGGTCACGCGCAACCCGGCGCTCTCGGGGATCAGTTCGCGGAACCGGTCGACGGTCAGCGTGTGGGCGAGCCACCGCCAGGCCGCCTCCGACCGCACCCACACGCCCACGTTGGCGTCCCCGCCCTTGTCGCCGCTGCGGGCTCCGGCGACCTGCCCGAGGGGCGCCCGGCGCACGGGTCCGCCGGGCGGCGGTCCGGGCGGCTCCGGCTGCGGTACGTCGTCCAGGGCCAGGGTGGCGGCCGGCGCCGGCACGGGGACGCGGCGCCCGTCGGCGAGGACGGCGGTGTGCTCCACCTCGCCCTGCGGGACGTACGCGGCCTCGAACACCCCGTAGGGGGCGCCCCTGCCGGGCGGGGCGAGGACGTGGAAGCCCGGATAGCTGGCCAGCGCCAGTTCGACGGCCGCGCCGCTCAGCGCCCGCCCGACGACGGCCTGGTCCGGGTCGCGCACGACGAGCCGCAGCAGCGCGCTCGCCGTCTCCTCGGTGCCCGCGTCGGCGCGGTCGGTGCGGACCAGGTCCCAGCGGACCTCTTCCGGAGCCGACTTGGCGAACGCCTCCGCCATCTGTTCGCGCACGAGCGCCGCCTTGGCCTCGATGTCGAGGCCGGTGAGCACGAAGACGACCTCGTTGCGGAACCCGCCGAGCCGGGTGCGGCCCACCTTGAGGTCCGGGGGCGGCGCCTCGCCGCGCACGCCGTCGATCCGGACGCGGTCGGGGCCGTCCTGCGTGAGCCGTACGGTGTCCAGCCGGGCGGTGACGTCCGGTCCGGCGTAGCGGGCGCCGCCCGTCTCGTAGAGCAGCTGGGCGGTGACCGTCCCGACGTCGACGAAGCCGCCCGTGCCCGGATGCTTGGTGATCACGCTGCTGCCGTCGGCGTGCAGCTCGGCGAGCGGGAAGCCGGGCCTGCGGACGTCGCGGCCGCCCTCGCCGAAGAAGGCGTAGTTGCCGCCGGTGGCCTGCGTCCCGCACTCCAGGACGTGCCCGGCGACGACGGCCCCGGCGAGCCGGTCGTGGTCGGCGGGCCCCCAGCCGAAGTGGGCGGCGGCGGGCCCGGTGACCAGGGCCGCGTCCGTCACCCGCCCGGTCACCACGACGTCCGCGCCCGCCCGCAGGCAGGCGGCGATGCCGAAGCCGCCGAGGTAGGCGTGGGCGGTGAGGCTGCCGGGACACCGGGGCCCGAGGTCGTCCCCCTCGACGTGCGCGACCCGTAAGGAGATGCCGAGCCGCTCCGCGAGGGCGCGTACGGCGTCGGCGAGTCCGGCCGGGTTCAGGCCGCCGGCGTTGGTGACGATCGTGACCCCGCGTTCACGGGCGAGGCCGAGGGACTCCTCCAGCTGGCGCAGGAAGGTGCGGGCGTACCCGGCGCCGGGGTCCTTCAGGCGGTCCCGGCCGAGGATCAGCATGGTCAGCTCGGCGAGGTAGTCGCCGGTCAGGACGTCCAGTTCGCCGCCGGTCAGCATCTCGCGCATCGCGTCGAAGCGGTCGCCGTAGAAACCGGAGGCGTTGCCGACGCGCAGGGGCCGGGCGGTCACCGGACGGCTTCCTTCGGCGGGCGGCCGGGGCCGGGCAGTCCGGCGAAGGCCTGCGCGATGTCCAGCCAGCGGTCGGCGTCGGGGCCCTCGGCGCGCAGGGCGAGGTCGGTGCGGTGGGCGCGCTGGGTGACCAGCAGGCAGAAGTCGAGGGCGGGGCCGGTGACGCGCTGCGCGGCGTCCTCGGGGCCGTAGGTCCACGACTCGCCGGAGGGGCCGAGGAGTTCCACCCGGACGGGGTCGGCGGGGGCGGGCAGCCCGTGCACGGCGAAGGCGAAGTCGCGGGTGCGCACGCCCAGCCGGGCGATGTGCCGGATGCGGTCGGTGGGGGCGCGGGTGACGCCGAGGGCGTCGGCCACGTCCAGGCCGTGGGCCCAGGTCTCCATGAGGCGGGCGGTGGCGAGGGAGGCGGCCGCCATCGGGGGGCCGTACCAGGGGAAACGGGCGCCCGGCGGGGCCTTGCGGAGCGCCTCGTCGAGGGCGGTGCGGCCGGCCCGCCAGCGCGAGAGGAGTTCGGCGGGCGGGAGCGCCGCGGCTTCCTCGGCGCCCCGGTCGACGAAGGAGTCGGGGGCGGCGAGCGCCTGTTCGACCAGGGCGCGGAACCCGTCCTCGTCCGTGACGGCGAGGAGGGCCGAGTGGTCGGTCCAGGCGAGGTGGGCGATCTGGTGGGCGACGGTCCAGCCGGGGGCGGGCGTCGGGAGGGCCCAGCGGTCCGGGGTGGCCTTGGCCACCAGCCGGTCGAGTTCGTCGCTTTCGGCACGGAGGTCGTCGAGCACGGGCGTCGGGTCGGCCATGGGGAGGAGCATGGCAGCGGCCCCAGAAACAATCAAGCATGCTTGCATGATTTATTGAGAGGCCTTTCCGGGAGACCTTCCGACGCCCCGTGGGCCCCGTGGGCCCCGTGGGCCCCGTCTCGGGGTCTCCCGCAGGCCCTCTCGGGGGTCCGCCGCTCGGGCGGGCCCCTCAGGCTTCCGGGACCGCCGCCTTCGGCCGCCCCGTCTGGGTCCGCACCGCGCCCATGCTCGCGGCGACGACCAGGGCGATCGCGGCCGCCTCGACGGCGGACAGGGCCTGGTCGAGGACGAGGAAGCCGGCGGTCGCCGCGAGGGCCGGCTCCAGGCTCATCATGATCGCGAAGGTGGAGGCGGGCATGCGCCGCAGGGCGAGGAGCTCCAGGGTGTAGGGCAGCACGGAGGACAGGACCGCCACCCCCGCGCCCAGGCCGAGGGTCACCGGGTCGAGGAGCTTCATGCCCGACTCGGCGACGCCCAGGGGCAGGAACAGCAGCGCGCCCACCGCCATCGCCAGCGCGAGCCCGTCCGCCTGCGGGAAGCGGCGGCCGGTACGGCCGCTGAAGACGATGTACGCCGCCCACATCGCGCCCGCCGCCAGCGCGAACGCGGCACCCAGCGGGTCGAGGTCGCGGACCCCGCCGCCGAGCAGGAAGACCCCTGCGAGCGCGAGCCCGGCCCACACGAGGTTCATGGCGCGTCGCGAGACCAGGACGGAGAGGGCCAGCGGGCCGAGGACCTCCAGGGTGACCGCGGTGCCGAGGGGGATGCGGTCGACGGACTGGTAGAAGAGGCCGTTCATCGCGGACATGGTCACGCCGAAGACGACGACCGTGCCCCAGTCGGCGCGCGAGTACCCGCGCAGCCGGGGCCTGCAGACCACGAGCAGGACGACGGCGGCGACCAGCAGCCGCAGCGCGACGACGCCGAGCGCGCCCGCCCGCGGCATCAGGGTCACCGCGAGCGCGCCGCCGAACTGGACGGACACCCCTCCGGCGAGCACCAGCCCGACGGGGCCGAGGGCGGCCCACCGGCCGGGCTCCGGAGCCGGGCCGTCCGGGCCGGGCCGGTTCGCCGGGGCGACCGCGCCGGCCGGGGTGACGGGCTGCCGGTTCGGCGCGGTGGTGTCGGGGGTGCTCACGGGCGGTCCAAGGGTTCGGTGGGCTCTGCGCCAGGACGGGCGTCCATCACGATGCACTGTGCAGTCCAGGGTAATGGACCACGACAGGGGTGTGAAGGGGATTTGCCGCTGTCCACGGGAGGTGCGGCCCAGACACCGGACTCCCCGCAGGATGGAGTGCCGTCAACGAGCGGCGAACCAACCGACAAGTAATCCGGCTGGGGGCTTTCAGGACTTCTCGGCTGTGGCCCTCTTTCACTCAGGGCCGGCCCCCGGCCGCTGTCGGATCACCCCGCGAGTCGTTCCCGGGCGTACTCACGCAGCTCGATCATGGGTTGCTCGGTCCGGTCGCCCAGGCGGCGGATGAGTGCGGAAGCGAGGTCGATGCAGCGAGTGGCCCCGGAGTCGAGGGCGGTGTCGAGAGCGGCGCGGGCATCGGCCGCGGCAGCGGAGGCGTCCCGGTCATGGAGCGAGCCTTCGGCCCGGTAGGTCAGGAACACCGCTCTCGTACGGGACCGGCGCGGATCGAGCTCGTCCAGTCCGGAGTCGATTGCGCGGCCGGCACGACCTGGGTCGCCGAGGTCGAGCCAGCAGCGTCCGGCGTCGGCGTCGACATCCGCCATCGACATCCAGGACACCACGGGGGGTGTGTCCTGCGGGCGAATCCGGTCCAGCTCGGCCTCGGCGGATGCCAGGGCACGTCCGGTTCCATTGTGATCTCGGAGTACGGCGCAAGCCCGTGCGCGGCGTACGTCGAGCAGGGAGCGGGCGGCCGGCGTACGGGTCCGGGAGCGGGCGTGCTCCAGCACTTTGATCGCGTCGGCGGGCCTGGACAACCAGGTTGCCTGGTAACCGAGGTCGGATAGTGCGACCGCGGCGAGATCGCGGTCCCCGGCCTGGTGCGCGGCGTGGACGGCGGCCTGCCAGTGGCGTTGGGCGTCGGCGTGCCGGTCGGCATCGAAGCGCAGCCACGCGGCGCAGTGCGCGAGGTCGGCGGCCACGGCGTGGAGGCGGCGGCCAATTGCTGAGCTGTAACGGTTCTGGGTGATCAGGTCGATCGCAGTGTTCAGGTGGACGTCGATGAGGTCGGAGACCTGCCGGTGCGGCCCGGCGGCAAGGGTGCGCAGTTCGCTGGAACGCTGCTCCAGCCACCTCAGGAGTTCCTCGTCGATCCGTTGTCCGCCCAGGGCCTGGGACAGGTGGCGTGGCTCGATGCGGGCCCAGTCGGCAGCGACCTCGATGAGGGTGCTGCTGCTGAGTACCAGGAAGGATCGTCGGTCCATGCGGGTGATCCGCACCTCTCTCAGGGCGGCCCGGCTTCCCGAGGGACTGAACGGGGCGGGCTGTTCGAAGGCGGGCAGCCAGTCGGGCCATCGGAGATGTTCGATCGCGGCGGTGGGAACGTCGAGGACCTCTGCCAGCAGCAACTGGCTCTCCTCGCTCGGTGTAGTTCCTGTCTCCCAGCGCCAGATCCGGTTTCGGTCGATACCGCTGCGCAGGCCACGCCTGCGGGCCTGCGCACGGAGCAGACGGGCGAGGTCCTCTCCGGACCAGTGGTGACTGCGGCGCAGGTGCGCCAGCGGATGACGGTCCAGATCCATGTCGCCCCCTCCGATACTGACGCCGCCCTTCACCATGCCGTACTCGGGAGGGGGTTGAGGAGGCTTCACCGAGGCCGGGCACACACCGGCCACACAGTCATCCCCTGGAGCCCGGCGGGGCCTGGTGGTGTCCTCGACGGCGTGACGCCGCGCATCCGCGCGGCGCCGTCGAGAAGGGCTGGTCCTCGCGTGAACACCAGGTATCGCTTTGCCGATCTGTCCGGCGCCACCGTCACCGTGACCGGAGGCTTCGGACTGGTCGGCAGCCGCATCGTGCACAAACTCCGCGCACTGGGCGCCAAACCGCTCGCCGTGGGCCGACTGGACGCCTACGGCAGTTCCGTCTGCTCCTCCGTGTTCGGCATCTCGCCCGGGAACCCGGACGTCGTCGCCGGCGACATCACCGACGCCCCGCTGATGAACGACCTGCTGTCTCGCAGTGATTACGTCATCCACGCCGCGGCGCTGGCCGACGTCGCGGAGTGCACCCGCAATCCGGCGGCGGCGCTGGAAGCCAATATCCGCGGTACCCAGACCGTGCTGGATGCAGCGGCCCGACACAGCGGCACGCTGAGGCGGCTGGTCTTCGTCTCCTCCGCCAGCGTCTACGGCGTCGGGAACGGCTCGCCGGACGCGGGGGCCCGCTTCGGTGAGGAGGACGTGCTGACGCCCGGGTCGGTCTACGCCAACACCAAGCTGTGGGGCGAGCATCAGACCGCCCTGACCCTGGGCGGCACCGACGACTCGTACGCGATCGTGCGGTACTTCTCCGTCTACGGGGAGCCGCAGGTGGTCAAGGAGAACAGTCACAGCTGGGTGGTGGCCTGGTTCGCCATGCGGGCCGCGCTCGGTCTGCCGCTGCATCTCAACGGCGGGGGCCACCAGGTGCGGGACTTCGTGCACGTCGACGACATCGCGGAGGCGACGCTGCTGTCAGCGGTGACCGAGCGCGCGGACCGTGCGACGCTCAACGTCGGAACCGGCCGCGCCACTTCCATCCGGCAGGTCGCCGACCTGGTGCGCCGCCGGCATCCCGGTGCGCGGATCATCGAGACCCCGCGGCCACAGGGCGATCCGCTCGGCGCCTGCGCCGACATCACTCGCATGCGCAGCGTGCTGGACTGGGCTCCGCAAGTGGACATCGAGGATGGGGTGCGCCGCTACCTGAAGTGGCTGGAGCGGACCCCAGAGGCGATTCCGGCGTGGCTGCACACCGAGGCCCGGACCGCTGCGTGAGTCGCTCAGATCACTGGGGGGCGGCCGAGGCGGGCCAGTCGGAACACGGTGCGCCAGCGCATCGGCTTCCGGCGCCCGCACTCGGTGCGCCAGCCCTCGGCGAAGCCGCCGAACCAGGCCCGCAGCCCGGAGAGGCTGCGGGTGCGGGCCAGCGTCAGGGCCACCCACACGCCCAGGTAGACCGGGACGAGCACCGCGGGCAGGTGACGGCGTGCCAGGTAGACCCGGTTGCGGGCGTTGACCTGGTAGAAGAACGCATGCCGGGCCGGGGAGGTACGCGGGTGCTGGAGCAGCAACTGCGGCGCGTAGCGCACCCGCCAGCCGGCGTCGATCGCCCGCCAGGCCATGTCGGTCTCTTCGTGCGCGAAGAAGAACGCGTCCGGCCAGCAGCCGACCTCGTCCAGCATCTTCACGGACAGGACGTGGGCTCCACCGAGGAAGCCGGTCACCAGGCCGCCGCGCATCGGATCACCGGCCCGCAGCCGGGGCACGTGGCGGCGCTGGGTCACTCCGGTCTCGTCGGCGATACGGAAGCCGACGATCCCCAGCCGCGGGTCCGCCACGTACAACGCGGTGATCGTGGCGAAGACGTCGTCGGAGACCAGCAGGCCGTCGTCGTCCAGGTCCAGCACCAGGTCCATGTCCGACAGGTGCTCCAGGGCGGCGTTGCGGCCGCCGGTCACCCCCAGGTTCTCCGCCAGCTGCACCGTCTCGACCCACGGCGGCAGATCGGGCATCGCACACCCGTTGGCCACCACCACCGTCCGCGCCGCCCCGGTCGTCTGCGCATGGACCGAGGCCAGCAGCTCCGCCAGCTCCTTGGGCCGGGTGCCCATCGTCAGGATCGCCACGCCCAGCTTCACGTCTGTTCCGTACCCGTCTGTGTGAAGGACGCCATGACCGATACCACTGCGCCCGGCCACGCCTGCCTGCATGAACTCGCCTCCCAGCGCCGACTGCCCGTCCACCAGCCGATGGACCAGATGACGCTTGGGTGGATTACGGACAACCGTCCGGCGAACTTCGACGCCGCGCCCAGCTTCCCACGCCCGGGACACATGCTCGTACCGGCCAGGTCGTGGTTCACCACCAAGCGCCAGGCAGATTCCCACCACGGCGTCCGTCACAACGCCCGCGTCAGCCTGCTCGCCGTACTCCTGGCCCAGGAGTACGGGCTGGAGGACGACGACGTCGCGGCGCTCTGTGCCGCCGGGGCAGTCCACGACTGCCGGCGGCGCGATGACCGGACCGACCCCGGTCACGGACGGCGAGCGGCAGCATGGTTCCGCCGCCGCACCGACACGGTCACCCGCGCGATGGGCCGCGAGGTCCCGGCCGCCGCGCTGCACCGGGCGGCGCAGGCGATCGCCGTGCACGACGTGCCCTACGAAAACTTCACCGCACAGCAGAAGTACGCCTACCGGCGCGCTCCGCATCTCGTTGACGTCCTCAAGGCGGCCGACTGCCTGGACCGCTATCGCCTGCCGCTTCAGCGGTGGTGGCCGGACCTGGCCCGGCTGCGCATTCCGGTGCCCGACTGGCTGCCCCCGGCCGCCTTCGCCCTCGTCGTGCGCAGTGAGCAAGCCGCCCTTGACGGAGCCGACCCCCAGCACGCCCTCGCCGACGCCCGACGCTTCCTCACCCCCGACCAGTAGGAGACCTCTCGTGCCTCTCATGGACACCGACCTCGACGACGCCCACACCGACTACACCCACCCCCGCATCCGCCCCGTCCCGGCCGGGTTCGCCGAGAGCGAGGACGACTGGCGGCGCCGACTACAGCACGACACCCCCGGCGGCCATCTGCTCGCCCGCAACGCCATGACCCAGGCACTCACCAGCGGTCGCCCGATCCATCTGATGCACACCACGACGGCCCTGGACGCCATCCGGGCCAGTGGCCGGCTTTACGCCTCCTCCGGATGCCTGCTCGCCGCGCTGTACTGCTCACCGCTGACCGAGACCTCCGCAGGCCTGCGTCCGCACAACCTCGGCGCCTACCTGCTACAGACCAAGTCGCACACTCGAACTCTGATGATCGAGATCAAGCCCACCGCCCCGGCGCCGGCCAAGGGCATCGACTACCTGCGGCTCGGCCGCGTCCACCTGAGCACCTACCTGGACCACCGCGGCTTCCTCACCAAGGCCGAGGACCTCCGGCTGCGCGGGAGAGCGCTGCACCAGATCCGTACGGCCGCCCCCTTCCTGGACATGGCCCTGGCAGGCGCTACCGGACGCAGGACGGCGCCGGGCACGTTTGTGGACCAGCTCGCCGCCGCCGTCCAGAATCTGCCGTTCCTGGGCTACGTGTACTTCGAGGTGCTGTCGGAGTACCTGATGCTCCACTCCACCAGCACCGAGACGAGGGCGCTCGCGGAGGTCGGCGAGATGAACAACCGCCTCTACAAGCGTCTGGCGTTCTCCGCGGTCAGCGGCATGGACAAGCTGTTCGACCTGTCCCGCTTCCACCCCGACCACCAGCGCCTGCACGACCTGATCGCCGACATCGAGCCCTCGCTCGCCCCCGGAGCAGCGCAGTACACCCGAGACCGCCTCTCCCACCTGCTCACCGCTCTGGCCCTCGCCCCCGGCCAGGACGCGACCGCCTTCGCCTTCCGCGACCAGGACTTCGACAGCCTTGCCAAGGCTGCGCCGTCCCTGCTGGGGCAGACACTCTTCCGCGAGATGCGCATTCTTCAGCGCTACCCGCAGCTCTACCTCGCCTTCGAGCAGGCCAAGGCCCTTCGGGCCTGGAACTACTGGAACCACCACCAGATCCGGGCGCCGTTCAACGGTTTCCTCCCGAAGGGCGAGATCGGCGTCAACCCCGCCTACCCCGCCGACTGCACGGTGTGGCTGGCGGAGACCTGCGAACGGGGCCTGATCCACCCGGTCGACGAACTCGACGTCGCCTTCGTTCCCCGCATGGCAGACCTGGGCATGACAGCCATGCGACGGGACGCCACCGGCAGGGCCGCCGGGCATCCAGCCGCCGCCTGAACCGATCGCCTGGTGCCGTTACCAGGCCCGCCCGGCGCGTCGGGCTCAGCGGCGCGCCATGTACAGCTCCAGCGCCCGGTGGAGCACCCGGTTCAGCGGGAAGTCCCACTCGCCGAGGTGTTCCACCGCCTGGCCGCCCGTGCCCACCTTGAAGCGCAGGAGGCCGAGGAGGTGGTTCGCGTCCTCCAGGGTGTCGGTGATGCCGCGCAGGTCGTAGACGGCGGCGCCCAGCTCGTGGGCGTCGCACATCATGCGCCACTGCAGGGCGTTGTTCGGCTGGACCTCGCGTCTGCGGCCGGTCGAGGCGCCGTAGGAGTACCAGACGTGCTCGCCGACGGTGATCATGGTGGCCGCGGCGAGGACCTCGCCGTCGTGGTGGGCGAGGTAGAGGCGCATGCGGTCGGGGTGTTCGGCGTTGAGCGCGGTCCACATGCGCTGGAAGTAGGGCAGGGGGCGCGGGACGAAGCGGTCCCGTTCGGCGGTCTCGAGGTACAGGCCGTAGAAGACCGTCAGGTCCGTCAGGTCGCCGCGGACGACCTTGACGCCCGCCTTCTCCGCCTTCTTGATGTTGCGCCGCCACTGCTGGTTGAAGCCGCCCTGGACGTCCTCCAGCGACCGGCCGGCGTACGGGACCTGGAAGACGTACCGCGGCTGTCCGGCGGCGAAGCCGTCCTCGCCGCCCGGTTCGGTCTGCCGCCAGCCGGCGCCGCGCAGCCGCTCGGCGACGCCGAGGGCGGGCGCCTCGGTGACGGTGGGCGCCGCGTCCCGCAGCCGCCGGGCACCCGGATCGGCGATCGCCGCCTTCACGGCGTCGGCGCTCCAGCGGCGTACGACGACGGGCGGGCCCATCTTCACGGAGAACGCGCCCCGCGCCTTCAGGTGGGCGAGCATCGGGTCCAGCCAGCGCTCGACGAGGTCCGCCGCGAACCAGTCGACGACCGGTCCCTCGGGCAGGTACGCCAGGTACCTCTTCAGCCTCGGCAGCGGCCGCAGCAGCACCAGCCCCGTCCCCACCAGCGCCCCGCGCTCGTCGAACCAGCCGAGGCTCTCCGCCCGCCAGTCCGGTTTCACGTCCCCCCACGCGGGAGTCTGCAGGTGGCTGACGGAGGGGCGGCCCGCGACGAACGCCAGGTGCTCGGCGCGGGTGATCGGCTGGACACGCAGGCTCATGCGCGGGGCTCCTTCGACGGCTGTGCGGCCAGCGTAGGAGCCGGACGCGCCCGTCACGGGGACCGCGGGGTCCCGGGCGCGGGCGTGTCCGTTCCCGCCCCCGCACGCGCGCGTGCGGCCGTCACCCCTTCACCGCCACGCCCCTTCACCGCTCCCCCGCCCCCTCCTGCCGGTCCCCCGTCCTCTCCGGCCGGTCCTGCGCCTCCTCCGGCCGGTCCTGCGCCCCCTCCGGCCGGTCCCCCGCACCCTCCGGCCGTTCCTCCAGCCCCTCCGCCAGGACCTCCGCGAGGTGGCGCCCCCGCACGCCCGCCAGCTGTTCGAGCTGGGTCCGGCAGGAGAAGCCGTCCGCGAGGACCACCGCGTCCGGAGCGGCGTCCCGCACGGACGGCAGGAGCGTCTCCTCCGCGCAGGCCCGCGACACCTCGAAGTGGCCCTTCTCGAAGCCGAAGTTGCCGGCGAGTCCGCAGCAGCCGCCGCTCAGCTCGCCGCCGAGCCCGGCGGCCTCGCGCAGCCGCCGGTCGGCCGCGTCGCCCAGGACCGCGTGCTGGTGGCAGTGGGTCTGGCCGACGACGGGACGGTCGAGGCGGGGCGGCCGCCAGTCGGGGGCGTGCCGTTCCAGGGCCTCGGCGAAGGTGAGGACGCGGGCGGCGAGGCGGGCCGCGCGCGGGTCGTCGTGCAGCAGCTCGGGCAGGTCGCTCCGCAGGGCCGCGGCGCAGCTGGGCTCCAGCACGACGACCGGCACGTCCGCCGCCAGCACCGGCTCCATCAGGTCGAGGGTGCGCCGCAGCACCACGCGCGCGTGGTCGAGCTGCCCGGTGGAGACGTACGTCAGCCCGCAGCAGACCCGCGCGCGGCGGGCCGTCAGCAGGGCCGCCGCGCTCCTGGACCGCCCGTCCCCCACCGGCCGCCCCCGCATCCGCAGGGTCGGCGGCAGCGCCACCCTCAGGCCCGCCGTCTCCAGCACCTCGACGGCCGCCCGCCCGACCGAGGGCGAGAAGTGCTCGGTGAAGGTGTCGGGCCACAGGACCACGAGGGGAGCGGAAGCGCCGAGAGGGCCGGAGTCGCCGCGGATACCGGAGCCGTCCTCGGGCGCCCTTCCCCGCCACCACCGGCTGAAGGTCTCGCGTGCCAGTCGCGGGAGGTCCCGCTCGGCGGCGATCCCGCCGACCCGTTTCGCGGCCCGCGCCAACGGCCCCACGGCCGCCAGCGCGTTGGCGAGCGACGCCGTGCGCGTACGGCTCACCCGGCGCAGCCAGGCCGGCAGGCGCCCCATGACGTAGTGGGCGGCGGGGCGGCGGCGGCCGGCGTAGTGGTGGTGGAGGAACTCCGCCTTGTACGTGGCCATGTCGACCCCGACCGGGCAGTCCGAGCGGCAGCCCTTGCAGGAGAGGCAGAGGTCGAGCGCCTCCCGCACCTCCTGCGACCGCCAGCCGTCGGTGACCACCTCACCGGCGAGCATCTCGTGCAGCAGCCGGGCCCGCCCGCGCGTGGAGTGCCGTTCCTCGCCGGTGGCCCGGTAGGAGGGGCACATCACGGCGGGCCCGGACGCCGTCGTCGTACGGCACTTGGCGACGCCCACGCAGCGGCGGACCGCGGCGGTGAAGTCGCCGCCGTCGCCGGGGTAGCCGAAGGCCACGTCGACGGGCTCGCGGGGCAGGACGGCGAAGCGCAGGTGGGAGTCGAGGGGGGCGGGGCGGACCAGCATGCCGGGATTGAGGAGGTCATCGGGGTCCCAGACGGCCTTCGTGCGCGCGAAGAGGGCGACCATCTCCTCGCCGTACATCCGCGGCAGCAGCTCGGCGCGCGCCTGCCCGTCGCCGTGCTCCCCGGACAGCGAGCCGCCGTGCGCGACGACCAGGTCGGCCAGTTCCTCCGAGAAGCGGCGGAAGCGGCCGACGCCCGCCGTGGTGAGCAGGTCGAAGTCGATGCGGGCGTGGACGCAGCCGTCCCCGAAGTGCCCGTACGGCGTGCCGCGCAGGCCGTGCGCGGTCAGCAGGGCGCGGAAGTCCCGCAGGTACGCGCCGAGCCGGGCCGGCGGCACCGCGCAGTCCTCCCAGCCGGGCCAGGCCTCCATACCGTCGGGCATCCGGGTGGCCGTACCGCTGGCGTCCTCCCGGATCCGCCACAGGGCGCGCTGCCCGGCGGCGTCCGTCACCACGAGCGTGTCCACGGCGTCGGCCGCCCGCGCGATCGCCTCCGCACGCGCGCGTGCCTCACCGGGCGACTCGCCGCCCGTCTCCACGAACAGCCACGCCCCGCCGCGCGGCAGTCCCGCCGCCGACGGCACCAGGTCGGCGGCCATGCCCTCGACCGTCAGCGGCCGTCCCCCGCTCCCGGCCGCGCCCGAGCGGGGGGACGAGCGTGCCACCAGAGCGGCCGCGGCCTCGGCGGCGGCGCCCTCGTCGGCGTAGCCGAGCACCGCGAGCGCGTGCGCGCGGGGCGCCTCGACGAGATCGACCACCGCTTCCGTGAGCACGGCCAGGGTGCCCTCGGAGCCGCAGAAGGACCGGGCGACGTCGGCGCCCCGCTCCGGCAGCAGGGCGTCCAGCGCGTACCCGGAGATGCGGCGGGGCAGTTCGGGGAATCCGGTGCGCAGCCGTGCCCGCTCGCCCTCGACGAGTTCCCGCAGTCCGTCCGGCGCGCCGGCCCATCCCCGGCCGAGCCGCAGGCGCCGCCCGCGCGCGGTGACGACGTCCAGCTCGCGCACCTGGTCCGCGGTCGTCCCCCAGGCGACCGAGTGGGCGCCGCAGGAGTTGTTGCCGATCATCCCGCCGAGCGTGCAGCGGCTGTGAGTGGACGGGTCGGGCCCGAAGCGCAGTCCGTGCGGGGCGGCGGCCTCCTGGAGGCGGTCCAGCACCAGACCGGGCTGGACGACGGCCGTACGGGCGTCGGGGTCCAGGCGGACGAGCCGGTTCAGGTGGCGGGTGAAGTCCAGCACCACGCCGGTGCCGGTCGCCTGTCCGGCGACCGACGTCCCCCCGCCGCGCGCCACGACCGGCACGCCGTGCGCCCGGCACACCTCCAGTACCGCCGCCACGTCGTCGGCGTCACGGGGGGCGACCACGCCCAGGGGGACGCGCCGGTAGTTGGACGCGTCCATGGTGACCAGTGCCCGGGAGGTGACGTCGAAGGCCACCTCGCCGCGCACGGCGGCCCGCAGCGCGGCCCGCAGTTCCGCGATCTCGGTCATCCCCTCAGGATGCCCCCGGAAGCCGGCGGCCTCCTCCGGGACCGCGGATCCGTGCCCGCGGAGGGTGGCCGACCGCGCCCTTCGCTTTTCGGCCACATCAATTACAAGAACCTGACCAGGACCCTCCCAAAGTGATCACCAACCTGCATATAGTGACCGGCAGTTGCGCGCAGGTGACGGCTCTAGCCCCCAGTAGAGGCCGGATTACCTCATGAATCGCCCGAGGGCCGGCCCGGATCTCCGGTGAACGCCCGCGGACCCGACCGAGGATTCGACTGATGACCTCCCCCGCCCTCCCCGGCGACCGCCCCTCCTTTCGCAACCTGCTGCCCGCCTTCGCTCTCACCGCGGCCGCGGCCGGGGTCGCGGTCGCCGCGGCCGCCGCGCTGGCACCGGCCTCCGCGCGCGGAGCGGTGGCGCTGACCGGGGCGGTGGCCGCCCTGCTGCTCTGCGCGGCCGTCACCGCGGCCGCGCACGGCAGGCAGACGGCGCGGCTGGCCCGCGCCCGGCTGGCATCCGCCAACCAGGACCTCGGCCGGCTGTTCCAGGAACGTGCCCGGCTGGGTGAGGACTCCCGCCGTCAGCACGAACGGCTGACCGGCGACCTCGCCCGGGAACAGGCCCGGCTGGCGGCCGAACTGGAGCGGGAACGCGCCCTGCACGCCGAGACCCTGGCCGTCGAGCACGACCGCCGCACGGCCGAGCACACGGCGGAACTGGCCCGCCTCACCGAGGAGCACACCGCCGAGCTGGCCCGGCTGGCCGCGGAGCACGCCGCCGAACTGACCCGGCTCACCGACGGGCACACCGCGCAGGTGGCCCGCCTCGGCGAGGAACGCGACCGCCTCACCGACGGCAACGCCCGGCTCGCCGCCCGGCTGCGGGAGGCCACCAGCGCGCGGGCCGCCGCCCTCTCCGCCACCGCCAACGCCGCGGGGCGCATGCAGGCCCTGGCCACCAGCATGCTGGCCGACCTGCGCGCGATGGAGGAGAAGCACGCCGACGAGGAGGTCCTCGCCGACCTCCTCCACCTCGACCACCGCACCGCCCAGGCCGGCCGGCTCGCCGACTCCGTCGCCGTCCTGACCGGCGCCCGGTCCGGCCGCCGCTGGGCCCGGCCCATCGCGATGGAGTCGATCCTGCGCGGCGCCATGGGCCGCATCGGCGGCTACCAGCGCGTGCGCGTCCACTCCGCCAGCGACACCGCCGTCGCCGGGCACGCCGCCGAGGGCGTCATGCACGCGCTCGCCGAACTCCTCGACAACGCGGCCAACTTCTCGCCGCCGACCGCCGAGGTCCACGTGTACGTGGAGGAGGTGCCGGCCGGGGTCATCGTGTCCGTCGAGGACAGCGGCCTCGTCATGAGCGAGGCCCAGCTCCGGCGCGCCGAGGCCGCGGTCTCGGGCGAGACGGCCGGGATCGGCGGCCTCACCGGCACCCGCCTCGGCCTCGCCGTCGTCGGCCGGCTGGCCCGGCGGTACGGCATGAAGGTCTCCTACCGCCCCTCGGCGCGCGGCGGCACAGGCGTGCTGATGCTCATCCCGCAGGACATCCTCGTGTCCCAGGACGGCACGCCCGGCACGCCCCTCGTGCCCGCCCCGCCCGCCGTGTCCGCCCCGTCGGTCACTCCGGCCGCCCCGGCCCGGCCCGCCCCGGCCCCCGCACCGCCCACCGGCCACGTCCCGGCCCCCAGGTCCGCGCCCGGCGCCCCCGACCGGCTTCCCCGGCGCGGCGGCGCCCGCCCGGCCGTGGCACCGGCCGGCGCGACGGACGCCGCGCAGCCCGCCCCCCCGGCCGACTACGCCGCCGCACTGGCCGCCGCCGGATCCCCGGACCCCGAACCGCTGCCCCGGCACGAGTCCGCGGACCGGGACGGCAGCCGCACCCCGGACGCGGCGGCGCTCGGACTGCCCCGCCGCCGGCGCGGCCGCACCCTCGCCGAGGCCGAGCGCGCCCGGTCCGGCAGCCGTGCCGCGACGCCGCGCCCCGCCCCCACGGCCGAGGAGACCCGGGCCCGCGCCTCCCGCTTCAGCGACTTCCGCCAGGCCGTACGCGGCTCCGCGCCCACACCGCCCCAGGACCCGGCCGGTCCCCCGGACGCCCGGAGCACCGCCGGCCCCGGGGCCACTGCGGACGCCCCGGACGCCTCACGCACCCCCGCCGGACCCGTGGCCGCCCCGGAGGCGGAGGCAGCCCCGCACACCACCGCGGCCCCGGACGCGCAGAACACCACCGCGGCCCCGGACGCCACCGCGGTCCCGCACGCGCGGGACACCACCGTCGCCCCGGACGCCCCCGCGGCCCCGCACGCGCGGGACACCACCGTCGCCCCGGACGCCCCCGCGGCCCCGCACGCGCGGGACGCCACCGTCGCCCCGGTCGTCGCCCCGCCCGGCCGGGGTGACGACACCGCCCCCGAACCCACCACCCCCCGCTCCCCGCACGCGCAGAACCACCTGGAAGGCGACCCCACCTCATGACCGGCACGACGACCGCCGACGAGAAGCTCACCTGGCTGATAGAGGGCCTGCTGACGCGCACGCCGGGCACTCGGCACGCCCTCGTGCTGTCCCGTGACGGCCTGAAGCTGTGCCGTACGCCCGAGCTGTCCAACGACCAGGCCGACCAGCTCGCGGCGATCGCCGCCGGCATCCAGTCGCTGTCGCACGGCGCGTCCGTGGAGTTCGGGGACGGCAGCGGAGGCGTCCGGTCGGCGATGACCGAGTTCTACGGGGGCGTGCTGTTCATCGTGGAGGCCGGTGAGGGCGCGCACCTGGCCGTCGTCACCACCGAGGACGCGGACCCCGGCCTCGTCGGCCACAACATGAGCGAACTGGTCGAGCAGCTCGGGGAGCACCTGACCGCCCCGCCGCGCAGCTCATGAGCAGGCCCGGCAGGGACGACGCGCCCGACCGGCTGTACACGCTCACCGGCGGGCGCAGCCGGCCCGGCCCGGACAGTCCCTTCGACCTGGTGACCCTGGTCGTCGCCGAGTGCGATCCGACGCCGGGCATGCAGTCGGAGCACGCGGCGATCCTGCGGATGACCGACCGTCCCACCGCGGTCGTCGAGATCGCGGCGGAGCTGGGGCTGCCGGTGAGCATCACCAGGATCCTGCTGTCCGACCTGCTCGCCTCGGGCCGGGTCAGTGCCCGTCACCCCCGCAAGGCCGCCGTACTCGACCCCGACATTCTGGAGCAGGTGCTCGTTGGACTCCGCAACCTCTGAGACGCGCACGCCACTTCGCGCGTCGGCCGACAACGGCCTCAAGATCGTGGTCGTGGGCGGCTTCGGCGCCGGCAAGACGACGATGGTCCGCTCGGTCAGCGAGATCCGTCCCCTCAACACCGAGGAGACGATGACCCAGGCCGGCGAGGCCGTGGACGACCTGAGCGGCGTGCGCGGCAAGACCGCGACCACCGTCGCCTTCGACTTCGGCCGCATCACCCTCGACGCGCACAACGTGCTGTACCTGTTCGGCGCGCCCGGCCAGGAGCGGTTCTGGTTCCTGTGGGACCGGTTGTTCTCCGGGACGCTGGGCGCGGTCGTGCTCGTCGACACCCGGCGGATCGACGACTCCTGGTACGCCATCGACCGCCTGGAGAAGCACGGCACGCCGTTCATCGTGGCCTGCAACGACTTCGGCGGCCCGGCCTTCGCCCCGGAGCAGGTCCGCGAGGCCCTCGACCTCGACCCGCACGTGCCGCTGGTCACCTGCGACGCGCGGTCCCGGGCGTCCAGCAAGCTGGTGCTGATCTCCCTGGTGGAACACATCCAGGCCCTGTACGCCGCCCCCGACTCCGCCCCCGCCCTTCCCCAGGAGCTGGTGTGACCGCCGCCCCCGCCCCCGTCCTCCTCAGCGGCGCCCTGCTCCAGGACGACCCGACCCGGGTGTACCGGGAGATGCGGCGCGAGCACGGTCCCGTCGTACCGGTGCTGCTGGACGGCGACGTACCGGCCTGGCTGGTGCTCGGCTACCGCGAACTGCACCAGGTCACCGGCGATCCGGTGCTCTTCAGCCGTGACTCCGAGCTGTGGAGCCAGTGGGACGCCATCCCCGACGACTGGCCGCTGCTGCCGATGATCGGCCGCAAGCAGGCGTCGATCCTGTACACGGTCGGCGAGCGGCACCGCGAACGGGCCGCGATGCTCGGCAACGCGCTGGAGGCGGTCGACGCGTTCGAACTGCGCCGGTACGCCGAGAAGTTCGCCGACGAGCTGATCGACGGCATCTGTCCGCGCGGCCGGGCCGACATCGTCGGCGAGTACGCGATGCTGCTGCCGGTGCGGGTGCTGGCCCGCCTCTACGGCTTCGCCGACGACGAGGGCCCGGCCCTGGTCACCGCGCTCAACGACATGATCGACGGCCGGGAGCGGGCCCTGGCGGGCCAGACCCACCTGTTCACGTCGATGATGCGGCTGGTGGCCGACCGCACGCAGGCCCCGGCCGACGACGTGGTCTCGCGGATGCTCGCCGACCCCTCCGGGTTCACCGGCGAGGAGATCGTCCAGGACCTGATGGTGATGATGGCGGCCGGCCACCAGCCGACCGCCGACTGGATCGGCAACTCGCTGCGGCTGATGCTGACGGACAGCCGGTTCGCGGCCTCCCTGTTCGGCGGCCGCAACAGCGTCGCCGAGGCCATGAACGAGGTGCTGTGGGAGGACGCCCCCACCCAGAACGTCGCCGGCCGCTGGGCCTCCCGCGACACCCATCTGGGCGGGCGCCACGTCCACGCGGGCGACCTGCTGCTGCTCGGCCTCCAGGGCGCCAACTCCGATCCCCAGGTGCGCACCGACGGCTCGGCGCTGACCGGCGGCAACAGCGCGCACTTCTCCTTCGGCCACGGTGAGCACCGCTGCCCGTTCCCGGCGCAGGAGATCGCCGAGGTCATCGCGCGGACGGCCATCGAGGTCGTCCTGGACCGGCTGCCGGACATCGACCTCGCCGTACCGGCGGACTCCCTGACCCGGCGTCCGTCGCCGTGGCTGCGCGGTCTGACGGAACTGCCGGTGACGTTCACCCCCACCCCCGCCCTTGGAGGCACGCTCTCATGACGGCTGCTACGGACGCGCCGAACGGTACGGAGCACAAACGCATCGCCCTCGACCCCTTCGTCACCGACCTGGACGGGGAGAGCGCCGCGCTGCGGGCCGCCGGTCCGCTCGCCGCGGTGGAACTGCCGGGCGGCGTGCCGGTGTGGGCGGTCACCCGCCACGCCGAGGCGAAGCGGCTGCTGACCGACCCCAGGATCGTCAAGGACATCAACGTCTGGGGCGCCTGGCAGCGCGGCGAGATCGCCCCCGACTGGCCGCTGATCGGGCTGGCCAACCCGGGCCGGTCCATGCTGACGGTGGACGGCGCGGACCACCGCCGGCTGCGCACGCTGGTCGCCCAGGCGCTCACGCCCCGGCGGGTGGAGCGGATGCGCGGGCGGATCGCCGAGCTGACCGAGGGCCTGCTCGACCGGCTCGCGGAGCTGCCGGCCGGCCCGGTGGACCTGAAGGCCGAGTTCGCCTACCCGCTGCCCATGTACGTGATCGCCGACCTGATGGGGCTCGCGGAGGACCGGCTGCCGCGTCTGAAGGAGCTGTTCGAGAAGTTCTTCTCGACGCAGACCCCGCCGGCCGAGGTCGTGGCGACGCTGACCGAGCTGGCTGGGATCATGGCGGCGGCGGTCGCCGAGAAGCGCGAGAACCCCGGCGACGACCTGACGTCCGCGCTGATAGCGGCGTCCGAGGACGGCGACCGCCTCACCGACGAGGAGATCGTCTCCACGCTCCAGCTGATGGTCGCGGCCGGCCACGAGACGACGATCTCGCTGATCGTCAACGCCGTCGTCAACCTCTCGCTCCACCCCGAGCAGCGGGCCCTGGTCCTGTCCGGCGAGGCGGACTGGTCGGCGGTGGTGGAGGAGACCCTGCGCTACGCCACCCCGACCTCCCACGTCCTGATCCGCTTCGCCACCGAGGACGTGCCGGTCGGGGACCGGGTGCTGCCGGCCGGGGACGCGCTGATCGTGTCGTACGCCGCGATCGGCCGCGACGAGGAGGCGCACGGCCCGTCGGCGGGCGTCTTCGACATCACCCGCGACACGGCCAACCGTCACATCGCCTTCGGTCACGGCCCGCACGTCTGCCCCGGAGCGGCGCTGTCCCGCCTGGAGGCGGGCGTGGCACTGCCCGCCCTCTACGCGCGTTTCCCCGGCCTGGACCTGGCGGTCCCGGCGTCGGAGCTGCGCAACAAGCCGGTGGTGACGCAGAACGACCTGTACGAGCTGCCGGTGAACCTGCGCGGCTGAGCCGTCCGGTGCGGGGGGAAACGGGCCCCCCGCACCTCCCCCTCGGTGTCTCAGCGGCCGGACGACGTTTCGCCCGGGTTTCACGGAGCCGCTAGGCTCCCGTCCGTGGCTGAGATCCAGATTCCCGCTGACATCAAGCCCGCCGACGGTCGTTTCGGCGCGGGCCCCTCCAAGGTGCGGACGGAAGCGTTGGACGCGCTGGCCGCGACCGGCACGTCCCTGCTGGGCACCTCCCACCGACAGGCTCCGGTGAAGAACCTGGTCGGCCAGGTGCGCGAGGGCATCTCCCAGCTGTTCCGGCTCCCCGAGGGCTACGAGGTGGTCCTCGGCAACGGCGGCTCCACCGCCTTCTGGGACATCGCGACGCACGGCCTGATCGAGAACAAGTCGCAGCACCTGACCTTCGGCGAGTTCAGCTCCAAGTTCGCCAAGGCCGCCAAGCTGGCGCCGTGGCTGGCCGAGCCGACGGTCGTCTCCTCCGACCCGGGCACGCACCCCGACCCGCGGGCCGAGGCCGGCGTCGACGTGTACGCCTTCACCCACAACGAGACCTCGACCGGTGTCGCGGCCCCGATCAAGCGGGTGGCGGGCGCCGACGAGGGCGCGCTGGTCCTGGTCGACGCCACGTCGGGCGCGGGCGGCCTGCCGGTCGACATCGCCGAGACGGACGTCTACTACTTCGCCCCGCAGAAGTCCTTCGCCTCCGACGGCGGCCTGTGGATCGGCGTGTTCTCCCCGGCCGCGATCGAGCGCGCGGAGCGGATCCACGCGTCCGGCCGCCACATCCCGGAGTTCTTCTCACTGCCCACGGCGATCGACAACTCCCGCAAGAACCAGACGTACAACACCCCGGCCCTGGCCACGCTGTTCCTCCTCAACCAGCAGCTGGAGTGGATCAACGGCCAGGGCGGCCTGGACTGGTCCACGGCCCGCACGAAGGACTCCTCGACCCGCCTGTACGCGTGGGCGGAGGAGTCCAAGCACGCGAGCCCCTTCGTCGCCGACCCGGCCAAGCGCTCCCAGGTCATCGGCACGATCGACTTCACCGACGAGGTCGACGCGGCGGCCGTCGCCAAGGTCCTGCGCGCCAACGGCATCGTCGACACCGAGCCCTACCGCAAGCTCGGCCGCAACCAGCTCCGCGTCGCCATGTTCCCGGCGATCGACCCGGCGGACGTCGAGGCCCTCACGAAGTGCGTCGACTACGTCATCGAGCAGCTGTAGCGGTTCCCTGTACGACGGCGAGGGGCGCCCGGTGGGTCACCGGGCGCCCCTCGCCGTACGGAGACCACCAAGGCTCAGGATGCCGTCTCCGCGCGGACGATCAGGGTGCCGATGTGGCCGGGCACCGGGGCGTCGAGCACCCGCGCTTCGGCCGAGGCGAACCCGTCCCGCGTCAGCAGGCGCTCCCAGACGGCCGGGCGGTAGCTGTAGCGGTAGGTGAACATGGCCCTCCCGGCGAAGCCGCCCTTGTACATGCCCTGCGGGCCGTACGCGCCCGGGATGGCGGGCGGCTGCGAGAACACGAACACCCCGCCCGGATTGAGCCGCGCCCGTACGAGCGGGAACAGGCGGCCCGGGTCGGTGAACCACGCGGCGCCGAAGACGGAACAGACGGCGTCGTACGTCCGGCCGGGGACGGCAAGCCACTCCAGAACCTCACCGCAGGCGAAGACGGCGCCGGTACCCGCCCACCGCTCGGTGCTCTTCTTCACCATGGCCGGGGAGAGATCGACGCCGTGTGCGGTGATACCGCGCAGGGCGAGGTGGGCGAGGGCGCGGCCGGTGCCGCACCCGATCTCCAGCACGCTGCGCGGGGCGCCGAGCAGTTCCGGACCGGGGCCGTGACCGGCGTACTGCGTCCACCCGAACACCGGCTCGGCGTCGTCCTTGAACGCGGACTCGGCGTAGGCGTCCCACAGTTCGGTCTCGGCGGGGATGTCGTGCGGAACGGGCACAGCGGGTGTTCCTCTTCTCGGGGAGCAGCCACCCTGCCCTCGGGACGGAACGAGGGCAGGGATCGGCGCCGGGCGGTTCAGTGGCTGTCGGGGACCTTGTTGTCGCACGGCGAGCAGTCCGTGCCGTCGATGGCCCACAACTCCTCGTCGACGGCGAAGCCGATGGACTTCAGGAAGTCCGCGGTGCGCAGGCACAGGCCGTCGCGGCGGCGCTCGACGAACGGTGCGTGGTGCTTGTACCGGCCCTCGTTGCAGACCTCGCAGAGGGCCCACCAGACCGGGGTGTCGAGGATGAGCTGGTGGACACCGATGTCGACGAGCTTGCCGACACCGAGGTGCACTTCGGGGTGCTCCATGCAGCCGATGGTGTACATGACGGCGTTCCCGAGGACGCGTTCCGCCATGTCCCGGACCATGGTGTGGTCGCGCAGCAGCAGGGCGACCTCGCGGTCCCACAGGCTCATGCCGCCGTCCAGAACGTTGACGCTCAGGTGCCCGATGTGGGGCTGGACGGCGTTGAGCAGCCCTTTCGGGTCCCTGGTACGGATGAGCGATGTGCTGTCGAGCGTGACGGTCACGGACCTTTCCCTTCCGAGCGGTGCGGGGCCGTGACTTGCGATGGGAAACCGGACGCACCACCCGGGACTGCTGCGTGATCAGGTGTCACCGAGCCCTGCTGCAGTCCCCATCGCGTGTATCCGGGCGTCGGGTCGGCCCCGGAGGTTCGGAGGGCCTGAGCGGCGTGGTGAGTTCCGTTCTCACCGCGCCGGGCCGGTCTCTGGTCTTGTGGTGCGTGCGGCGTGGGCGTAACGGGCGGCGAGGTCCTTGAACGCGGCGGCCAGTTGGGGCGGGCCGATGACGTCGATATCGGTGTCGAAGCGTCCGATGTCGGTGGCGAGTCCGGTCCACGACCAGGAGCCGAGGGTGAGTCGGCAGTGGTGGGAGCCGAGTTCCTCGACGATTCCGTCCTGGGCGAAGGGTGCGACGTCGGCGGCCGGGAGGCGGAGGACGACTTCGCCCTGGCACGGCCAGTCGGTGGTGGTGCCGTCGTTGCCGCGGAACCGGCTGGTGATGAAGGTGGAGACGTCCCCGCCGGGAAGTTCACGCGGGGCGAAGCGGGGGCCGGTGGGTGTGCGGGGCCGGATGCGGTCGACGCGGAAGGTGCGCCAGTCCTCGCGATGGAGGTCCCAGGCCACGAGGTACCAGCGATGACGCCAGGTGACCAGGTGGTGGGGTTGCACTCGGCGGGGGTTGTCGGCCGGGGTGCTCGAACTCGGGGCGTAGTCGAAGCGCAGTTCCTCGCGGGCGTGGACGACGCGGCTCAGTTCCATCAGGACCTGAGCCTCGACCCGGGGGGTGTCACGAGCCGCGGGCGGCTGGACAGCGGTGACTCGCAGCAGGTCGATGCGGTGGCGCAGGCGGGGTGGCATGACCTGGCGGAGGGTGGCCAAGGCGCGGGAGGCGTCTTCGGCGACGGTGGTGCCGGCGGCCGCGGTCTGCAGCGCGACGGCCAGGGCGACGGCCTGGCCGTCGTCGAACAGCAGGGGCGGCATGTGAGTGCCGGCCTCCAGCCGGTAGCCGCCGGCCGGTCCTTTGACGGTGGTGATCGGGTAGCCGAGTTCGCGCAGGCGGTCGATGTCACGGCGCACGGTGCGCGAGGTGATGTCGAGACGTCCCGCGAGAGCCTCGCCGGACCAGTCACGGTGTGTCTGAAGCAGCGAGAGCAGCGCGAGCAGCCGTGAGGACGTTTTATGCACGACACCCATCTCCTTGCAGTACCGGACACACCCTGTCCTCTACCTCCGCCATCGTGGCACACGAGCCGTTCGGGAGGCACCTCTCCTGGTCACGGCAGCCGCCACTGGACTTGGACGGTCGGCGGCGTATTCGTCACATGAAACAAGGAGCAGGTCATGTCCGTCACGACCACCACCCACCTGAACTTCCGGGGCACTGCACGTGAGGCGCTGGACTTCTACCAGTCCGTCTTCGGCGGACGTACGGTCGCGGTCACCTACAAGGACGCGGGCGCCGTGCAGGACGAGAACGAGGCGGACTGGGTGATGTGGGGCGAGGTGGCCGGCGACAACGGCTTCCACGTCATGGCCTACGACGTGCCCTCGCAGCTGCCCTGGAACCAGGGCGAGAACCCGTTCTTCGTCTCCGTGCGTGGCGACGACGCCGAGGAGATCAGTGTCCTGTGGGGCAAGCTAGCCGAGGGCTCGAGCATCGTGCGTCCGCTGGAGCCTGCGCAGTGGGCACCGCTTTACGGCATGCTCACCGACCGCTTCGGCATCACCTGGGTCCTGGACGTCACCGCCGCTTACAACGGCTGAACCGGCCGACCGGCCTGACGCGCCTGCGCCGTCCGGGCCGCCGCAGCGATGCGGGCGGCCCGGACGGCGCAGGCACCGAACAACGTACGGCAGCGGAAGGAAGACGGGACACCGTGACAAACCGACATCGACCCTCTGGACGTCTCCTTCACCCCTCCCTCACCCACCCACACGGACCTGCGCCGACGCCCGTCCCACGAGCGAGCCGCCGCGTGAGGATGCCATGACCGTCCTTGACGCCCGTGCCCTCAACCGCGCCACCCTCGCCCGCCAGCACCTGCTCGAGCGCAGCGACACATCCGTGCCGGAGGCGGTGGCCCATCTGTGCGGCCTGCAGGCGCAGGAACCCCAGGAACCCTTCACCGGGCTGTGGTCCCGCCTGTCCGACTTCAAGCCTCGGCAACTGGACGACGCGCTGACCGGCCGCGTGGTGGTGCGCACCCACCTGATGCGCCGCACCGTCCACCTCGTCACCGCCGACGACGCGCTCACCTGGCGAGCCCGCCACGACACCATGCTGCGCCGGCGAGTGCTGGGAACCTACCGGCGCGAACTGGCCGGCATCGACGTGGACGAGGTAGCCGCCGCCGGCCGCGCGGTCATGGCGGATCAGCAGCCCCGCACCATGACCGAGCTCGTGCAGGCTCTCGAAGACCGCTGGCCCGGTCCACCACGCCGGGTCCTGGGCGAGCTGCTCGTCGCAGCCCTCGTCCCCATGGCCCAGCTCCCGCCCCGCGGCCTGTGGCACCAGACCGCCGGCGTACGCAACCTGCCGTTGAGCACCTGGCTGGAACGGGACGTCGACCCCCTGCCCTCCGATGGCAGTGATCCCGTCGGACAGCAACTGCTGCACCGCTACCTCGCCGCATTCGGGCCCGCCGCCAGCGCGGACCTACGTGCCTGGTGCGGCCTCGCCGGCCTTCCCGCCGCCGTCAAAGCCGCCCGAGAGGAACTCGTCGCCTTCCGTGACGAACGCGGCCGCGAACTGCTCGACCTGCCCGACGCGCCCCGCCCCCACCCCGACACCCCCGCCCCCGTCCGGTTCCTCCCGGCTTTCGACAACGCCGTCCTCGGCTACCACGACCGCAGCCGGATCATCGACGCCCCCCACCTCGGTCTGTCCGTCGCGGGCCATCGCACCGTCCTTGTCGACGGACGCGTCACCGCCACCTGGGCCGTGCGCGACCACCGACTCCGCATCAGCTCCCTGCGCCCCCTCACCGCCCTGGAACGAGAAGCCGTCCACACCGAAGCCCGGGACCTGACCACCTTCCTGGACAACGACATCGAGCACATCCAACTCGACAACGGAAACTGACGGCCACTCACTCCGGTTCCCGACATGACGGGACCACCGGCAGGACGTACCGGATCCCGATGTGGGAAGCCGCCCCGCACACGCTGGTGTGCCCACCTCCGGTACCGGCCGCCCAGCTCGACCGGCTCACGAGCGCCATGGGCCCGGACGCGGTGGAACCCGGCGTCGTGCCGTTGGCAGCCGCCCTCAAGATCTGTCCGGGGAACGGATTCTGGGTCTACGACGAACGGAGGGTGGTCGTCGAGGACTGGCACGCGGAGCTGTGGCTGGACGATTCCGACAACATCGCGACGTATCTACGGGTGTGGAACACGCTGAGAGAATCCGCGGTGTACGGAGCCGAAGCACATGACGTGATCACCGCCGCGCGGCACGCACCGACCCGAGGCCGGCCCGGCTGACCGTCCTCATCACCACTTACCCGAACCGCTCCGAGAACGCCTGCCGGATCCAACAGGAGACGGCGATCAGCGACCCGTCCTGCCGCGTGCTGTCGCGGCCGGCGACTCCACCAAACTCAGGACACTCCGGAGCCTCCACCGATCCCGGGGCGGTTCACCGGGTCGTACAGGCGCGCACCCGTCAGCGTCAGGCCGGTGAGGATCTCGGCGGAACGCCGTTCACCACCCAGCCAGTTGTGGCGAGCTGCTGCCTGCCCCGCCCTCCGCAGTGGCAAAAAGTCATGCCCAGGAGCCAACCGGCATCAGAACTTGGATAAAGTGCGGAACGCCCCGAACGCCGGGGCCATGCCGCGCCCGTTGCAGGCGTCGCCGAGCGCCGCACCCACGCCACCGTGTGGCCGCGAGCGCCAGTCCTTGCAGGCGTACCAGCTGCGGCCGTGGGCCGCTTTTCACATGGGGTGGGAATTGTCCAGTCACCGGATGTCCAGAAAAGGCCGCTACATAGCCTGGTCGACGGCGGGCGTCGTGGTCGTGGCCGGGGCCGGGATCGCCGCGCAGACCTCGATGGCGGCCACCACCTGGCCCGCCCAGAAGACGTACACCGGCCGGGCCTTCGACACCTGCACCGCGCCCTCGCAGGCCGCGATGAAGGCGTGGAAGAGCGACGGCTTCTACGGCGCCGCCGCCGTCTACATCGGCGGCAAGAACCGCGGCTGCACCCAGGCCAACCTCACCGCGTCCTGGGTGAAGTCCGTCAACACGGCCGGCTGGAAGCTCATCCCCCTCTACGTCGGCGCCCAGCCGCCCTGCCAGACCAGCAGGAACCCGGAGAGGTTCACCGCCACCACAGCAGCCGCCCTCGGCAAGAGCAACGCCGAGGACGCCGTCGCCAAGGCGTCCGCACTCGGCATGAAGCCCGGCAGCCCCATCTACCTCAACATGGAGTCGTACGACATCACGAACAAGGCGTGCAACGACGCCACCCTGATGTACGTGCGTTCCTTCACCAAGACCCTGCGAGCCAAGACGTACCGCGCCGGGCTCTACGGCTTCAGCAGCTCCAGCGCCAAGGCGATCGCCACCGCGACGAACAAGACGGATCTGCCGGGCAACCTCTGGTACGCCCTGTGGGACAAGAAGAACACCACCACCACCGACTGGCCGTGGGACCCGAAGCTGTACACGAACCACAGCCGCGGCCACCAGTACATGGTCAACAGCAAGGAGACCCGCGGCGGTTACACGATCACCGTGGACCGCAACGCCTGGGACGCCCCCGTCGCCCTCGTGGGCTGACCTCCCCGCACGCACAGCGGATCCAGCACGGCCGCGCGTCCGACCGTCACCACCGACGGGATCGGCCACTTGAAGTAGTCACCCACCAGGCCGCATCGGCGCAGGAAGGCCCGTCCGGACAGCTCCGGACGGGCCGTTGTCTGGACGGGGGCGACATGAGGGGGCCCACCGCTCAGGTCACCGCGCCGCTTCTCCCTGCGTGAACTGCCCCAGGAACGACCGCCAGCTCCGACCGGAGACCACGATCAACGGACCGTCCTGCCACTTGCTGTCACGGACAGCACGGCCCTCGGCGGCAGTGTCGGCGACCTCGACGCAAGCGTTCTCCTGTCCCGAGTACGACGACTTCCGGAAGGGGCTTATAACCTCGGTCACGATGCGTCTTCCTTCAAGTTCCGCAGTACGCCCCGGATGAGCTTCGCGCTCGCATCCGGCGCCAACGCCGACGATCGTAGTAGGTCGTATGCGTTGGCGTAAGCGGCAAGGTCCTCGGCCCCTTCGAGGACCGACGCACCTCGCAGATTGTCCATGGCGACCGCTTCGACCGTCGGCTCCTCGTCGAAGCTGAAGGAGTAGAAGGCGGAGGAGTAGCCGGCCAGGACACCCGCGCTGAACGGCAGCACCTGCACGGTGACGTTCTTCCGCTTTCCGATCTCCAGGATCGCGGACAACTGCTCCCGGTGGATCTCGATGTTCACCAGCGGATGCGCGACGACTGATTCCCAGAGGATGGCCGTGTACGACGCCCCACCCTCCTCGATCTTCGCCTGCCGTCCCACGCGCACCTTCACCAGCTGGGCAACCCGTTCGGGATCGATGTAGTGGGGACCACCGGCGATAACCGCTTCCGCGTAGGCCGGCGTCTGCAACAATCCCGGCACCATGACGGGTTGCCACTCGCGGATATAGGTGGCGTCGTCCTCCAGCGCGATGTGGTCGAGGTAGTCCGGCCGGAGATGCGCCGCGTGCTCCAGCCACCAGCCCCGGCGCTTTGACTGACGAGCCAATTCCTCAAGCTTTTCGCGTACTTCGGAATCACGCACCCCGTACGCGTCCAGCATGGCCCGGATTTCGAGGGGGCGGGCGGAGACGTGCCCGGTCTCTATGCGACTGACCCTGGTCTGGTGTGCCGCGATCACCTCGGCGGCTTGGACCTGGTCCATCTTCGCCGCCAGCCGGTACGTCTTGAGCGCAGCGCCAAGTCGCCTGCTGCGCACGGTCGGTCGTCCACCTACAGGCACCCCGACCCCCTCTCTGTCGCAGCCAAACTGTAGAGCATGAAGCAACCGAACATATATCCAACAGCATGTATGCACCTGGATTAGTTGCGGATCAATTTTCTGCACCTCTAGCCTCATGGGAGTCCGACGCTTTCAGTTCAGCATCTTGACGACACGTCAGGAGGTACGGCACCCCCATGTCCGCGACCGAAACCTTCCGCATCCCCAAACACCGACGGCACGTCCCCGACGCCCGCCAACGCGTCCGCAAGGCCCTCGCCGACTGGGGTGTCACCGGCCAACTCGCCGACTCGATCACCCTCCTGGCCAACGAACTCGTCACCAACGCCGTGGCCCACTGCCGCGTCTCCGACGCCCGGGTCGAGGTCACGCTGACCCTCCACGGGACCGAACTGGTCCTGGAGGTCGCGGACCCCGACCGGGACCGGCTCCCCCGGCTCCACTACTCCGGCCCGGACGAGGAGGGCGGTCGCGGCCTCGCGCTCGTCGCGGCGCTGGCCGACGCCTGGGGGTGCCGGCAGGAGCCGTACACGAAACACGTGTGGGCCCGGTTCTCACCGGTGGAGGCACAGCAGCAGGAGCGGGAGCATGTTCCGGCTGCTCTGTGACGCGGTCGCCCGCCTGTTCACCCGGCCACGACGCGGCGAACCCCCGCCGGTCGACCTCGCGCGGGAGGTCCGGCAGCCCGACCCCTACGTCTGGCGGCTGCCGAACCCCCACGACGCCCGCTGGCGCCGCTGGTCCAAGCGCTCCCGCGCCACCGGCCGCTATCCGCCTTTCCCCTGCGACGAGGCCTGCTGGGCGACCCCGCCCCCGCCCGCACCACCGTCCTGGCGGACCGACGAGGACGTGGTGCGCCCGTACGTCCTCGGACCGTGACGCCTTTCAGGCCGCCGTGCGGCTCACGCCAGGTGCTCCCCCGCCCCCCGGCGTTGCGCAGAAGCCGAAGCTCGCCGAACCGCCGGCGGCCGGCGCCCTGCCGCGGGCGGCGTCCGTCGCGGCAACCGCCGCACGCACTGATCCCTCGCCGGGATGTCACGCCCGTCGTCGCTCCGAGGGGAGTCACGGCGCCTCCCCGACGACCGGTCGCCGCTGGACGAACCGGGCCTGGTCCGCGAGGAACCGGCCGGTGTACAGCTGGCGGGGCGCGAGGACGGCGGTCAGCGTCAGGCGCCACTCGGAGTTCTCCAGGTCGTGGTCGACCAGGGAGTGGGTGGCGTCCGCATAGCGGGCGACCGTCAGGGACTCCGCCGGCAGGACCTCGCGGTAGACGGCCTCGGTTTCGGCGACGTCCACGTTGACGTCGTGGCCCGCCAGCACCAGCAGGACCGGAGTGCCGCGCACGGCGCGCAGGTCGGCGGTCGCGTCCGAGCGGTAGTTCCTGGCGACGAACGCCCACCGCGCGCTCGTCATGCCCTCCACGTCCCCGACGGTGGCCCGGTACTCGGCGAAGGACGCTCCCCCGTCCAGCAGGCGCAGGGTGGTCTCCCGGCGGCGCAGCGCCGCGTTCGTCCGCTCGGCGCCGGCCCCGTCCCGCTCCAGTTCGGCGACGAGGTTGAAGCGGCCCTGCCGCAGCCAGTTGACGGCCGGGGAGACGGCGATGACGAACTGCAACTGGCCATCTCTCGCGGCGACCTTGGGCAGGACCCAGCCCGCCTGGCTCGCCCCCCAGAGCCCGATGCGTCGGTCGTCGATGTCGGGGCGGCTCCGGGCCCACCGCACGGCGGCCAGTGTCTCGTCGGCCCGGTCCGTCATGCTCTGGTCCAGCCAGTCCCCCTCCGATCCCCCGACCCCCGGCTTGCTGAACGACAGCGAGGCGTACCCCGCGCGGGCGAAGGACTCCCACAGCGGCCGGTAGAACGTCTCGTGCGTCGCGTCGACCGGCCCGTCGCCGTGGACGAAGACGACCAGCCCGAACGGTCCGTCACCCGTCTCGGGCAGGGCGAGCACGCCCTGGAGGACCTTCCCGTCGTGCCGGAGCGAGACCTTCTCCTCCTGTAGCGCGTACGTGTTCTGCCACACCACGACCCCGGTGAGTCCGGCGGCCGCCAGCAGCACCCCCACCAACGCCCACACCGCCCGGCGCCACCCGCGTCGCATCGGCCCACCCCGTGTCCGGAACATCCCGGCCCCCATATCGTTCGTAACAAAAACGCTCGTTCTGAGAATGAACGTATTACCATCGTTCACGCAAGGTGGTCCCGTGGACGACGAAGGAGCGATGTGCGGACGACAGCAGGCGATGCCCAGCACTCAGCGGGAAGCGAGCCGGTGGTGCGCAGAGGCATCCCCGAAGGCAGCGAGGAACAGGTGGCGGCGCTGTACTGGGAAGCGTTCGGCCGCAAGCTGGCCCCGGCGCTCGGCCCACCCGGCACCGGGCGGGCGTTCCTGGCGGATCACCTCCACCACGACCGGGGCGTCGTCGCGCTCGCCGACGGCAAAGTGGTCGGCGTGGCCGGCTACCGGCTCGGCGGCCGCGCCCTGACCGGCGGCGGCGTGCGGGACGTCCTGTCCGCCTACGGCTGCTTCCGCGGCCTGCCCCGGCTGGCGGTCCTCGCCCTGTTCGAACGCACCCCCGCCGCGGGCGAACTGGTCATGGACGGCATCGCCGTCGGGGCGGCGCACCGGGGCAAGGGCGTCGGCAGCCTCCTCCTGCGGGAGATCGGGGCCGTCGCCGCCGACCGGGGCTGCCGCCGGATCCGCCTGGACGTCATCGACGCCAACCCCCGCGCCAAGGCACTCTACGAACGGCACGGCTTCACCGCCCACCGCACCGAGCGGACCCCCTGGCTGCGTGGCCCGATGGGCTTCGGCGCGGTCACCACCATGCACCGCCCGGTCACCCCGGCGGACGCGACGAACGAACGGAGGACACGGTGAACAGCACCCCGACCCCGGCCGGAAACGCGGACGACGGGCCGGAGATCCCCACCCGGCTGCTCGTGCACGCCCTGGTCCGCGAGGACGGCACCGTCGACACCGGCGAGTTGTACACCGTCGCCGGCCTGCTCGGCATGAGCGACCAGCAGATCAGGCTGTGCGTCAAACGCCTCGTCGCCGAAGGCCGGTTCACACAGGAAGGACGCGGCCGGAAAGCCACCCTCCACACCGTGGCCGACGGCACCGGATCCCTGGCACCCGACGCGGCCCACGTCCGCCACGCCTACCGGCAGGACGCCGGACTCGCCCCCTGGGACGGCACCTGGCACCTGTTCGCCTTCGCCGTCCCCGAATCACGCCGGACCGCCCGCGACACCCTGCGCGAGCACCTGCGCCACCTCGGCGCCGCGTCCGTCCACAGCGGCCTGTACGTCACCGCCAACCCCGTCGCCGAACTCGTCGAAGCCCAGGCCCGCGATCTCGGCGTACTCCACACCCTCACCCGACTGACCACCACCGACCTGCGGATCGGCGACACCACCGACCCCCGCGCGCTGGCCGCCGCGCTGTGGCCCCTCGCCGAGATCGCCCAGCGGCACGAAGCCCTCGCCACCTTCGCCGAAGCACGCCTGACGCGGCTCGCCGAGGGGCCGCGTGCGCAGGACGCCGAGCGGCTCACCACGGCCGTCGAGCTCGCCGCTCGGTTCACCGCGGCGATGGATCCCGACCCGCTCCTGCCGCCGCAGCTCCTCCCCCAGCCATGGCCCGGAACCCGCGCCCGCCGCCTGGCAGCCGACTGCTGGGAGCGCCTGCGCGAAGCCCCGCCGGCAGGGCAGGCCCCCGCCCCCCGCCTGTTCGCGCTCTACGCCGACGCGCTGCGCCCGGCGCAGTGACCGGCGCGTTCGGCGAGAGCCCGCCGTCACGGACGTCGGAGAAGTCCCGGCCGGACCGGAATGCCCTCGCGGAACCGGCCCATCGGCCGCTGGACCGGAAGAACCCCCAGGGGTGCCCGGCCCCCACCGGACACCCCTGCCTACGGCGCACCGCCCACGCCGCCGTACAGCTCAGCCCGCCGTGCAGCTCACGCTCGGCACGCTCCCGCCCCCCGGCGCCGCGCCGAAGCCGAAGCTCGCCGAACCGCCCGCCGCGAGCGCCCCGTTGTGGGCGGCGTTCGTCGCGGTGACCGTCGAGCCGGCCTGGGTGTACGACGCGTTCCACATGCTGGTGACCTTCTGGGAGCCGGACCAGGTCCAGGTCACCTTCCACGAACTGATGGCCTTGGTACCGGTGTTGGTGACCTTCACGTCGGCGTTGAAGCCGCCGCCCCAGTCGCTGCTGACCGTGTACGCGGCGGTGCAGGCCGCCGTACCGCCGCCCGGGTCACCGGGGTTGCCCGGGTCGCCGGGGTCTCCGCTCCCGGTCCCCGGCGCGAAGCCCGGTGCCTTGACGCTCGTCAGGTAGCCGTCCTTGACCGTGTCCACGGTCTGCCAGTCGTCCTTCAGGATGCCGCCCGTGTCACCGGAGTTGGGGTTCCAGGACCAGAACGTCCAGTGGAAGGAGTCGGCGCCGTACGTCGACGTGGGCCGCAGGTAGTCCACCAGTGCCGCGAGCCACTTCTGGTCGACCGTCGACTGGAGGGTCGTGCCGAACTCGCCCACCCACACGGGGGCGATGTTCTGCTTGAAGATGTAGCCCCAGTACTTGTCCCAGACGCCGGGCATGTTCGCGGGGAACGACGGGTCGCTGAACCAGCTCTGCTGGGCCACGCTGGTCGCGTAGTCGTGGGCGGAGTAGACGACCCGGTTCGGGACGTCGAGCTGGACCGGGTACCGGGCGACCCCCATCAGGTTGCCGCCCCACCAGCCGGAGACCCCCTCGAAGGTCTGCACGCCCTCCACGAAGATCAGCAGGTTCGGGTTGACGGAGAGGACGGCGTTCCCGGCGCGCTGGGCCGCCAGCCGCCAGTCCCTCGTCGTGTCGCCGCAGCCCCAGCAGGCGGGGTCGTGCGGCTCGTTGTGCAGGTCGATGCCGACGACGGCGGGGTTGCCGGCGTAACGCCCGGCCACCGCCTTGAGGTTGGCGATCCACGTCGACTCCGGGACCGCCGCGGTGTACCAGAGCGCCGACTGGCCGGCCCCGTCCGGACGGTGCCGGTCCAGGATGACCTTGACGCCGGTCTGGCCGGCGTACCCGACGATCTTGTCCAGCACCTGGAGGGAGGTGAGTCCCTGCAGGTCGGCGTTCTTCCCGGCGGAGAAGTCGATGCTGTTGGGCATGGCGCCGGGTTTGAGGATGTCGTCGCTGAACGGGATCCGGAGGGTGTTGTACCCCGTCGTCCTGATCTGGTCGATCATGCTCTTGTAGTCGCGGGCCCACAGGCCGTGGACGACGTTGTTGGAGGTCTCGAAGCCGAACCAGTTGATGCCGGCGACGCGGACCGGCTGTCCGGACGCGTCCAGGATCTGGCGGCCGCTGGTGTGCCAGTACCCGGCTCCGCCGGCGTCCGCGGCCTGCGCCTGCGGGGCCGCGGCCAGGGGGATCAGTGGCAGCAGGAGTGCGGCGGCGGCCGTGCACAGTGCTCTGCGCAGGGTGCGGAACATGTCGCTGCTTCCTTTCGGGGTGCGGCCCGGAAAGAGTGGGAGCGCTCCCACAACCGCGCCTCCATGGAAGAGGGGATCACATGGACACGTCAAGATGGTCGACGTCAGCTGGTGCACTCCGGCTCCGCCCGCGGCGGGGACGGGCCCCTCAGCGTCTGCGCCGCAGCCGGCCGAGACCGAACAGGGCCAGGCACAGGACCGCCACCGCGACCGCGCCCACCTTCACGCTCCCGCTCGTCCCGGAGTCCCCGCCCTCATCGGACGAGGCCGAAGTCCCGCCTCCCGAAGGCGACCTGGACGACCCGTCCCCGGGCGCGTCCTCCGCCTGGACCTCGCTGCCGGCGCCCTCGGTGCCGTACATCAGCTTCGAGCCGTCGGCGGAGAAGGTGACGGACTCGCCCTGCCGCTGCAACGGCACGTCGAGGCGGCCCAGCCGCTTGGGGACGCCGGCGTTCCAGTCGTAGTCGATGCCGCCGAAGTAGCCGCGCACGGCGAGCCGTTCGCCGTCCGGGGAGAGGGCGGCGTCGGTGGCCCACAGGTCGATGGGGGCGACGGGGCGGAAGACGTTCCTCCCCGAGGCGGAGAGACGCGCCGGACCCTCGTACAGGTGGCCGCCGTCCTCCTTCTTGTCGATGATGTAGACGCGCCCCGTCTTGGGGTGGACGAGCAGCGACTCGGCGTCCCGGGCGCCGTCGGAGTACGTCACGACGTACTGCGTGGCGCGCACGGTCGCGTCCTTGAGTTCCTTCGGCTCGGGCAGCTCGTAGATCCACACGTACGGCCAGGTGCCGCCGAGGTTGTCGCCGATGTCCCCGACGAGGATCCGGTTGCCCGGGCCGATGGAGATCGCCTCGACGTCGCGCGGGGTGCCGATGCCGGTGAGGGTGAGGCGGGCGACCGTCCTGCCCGTGGAGCCGTCGACGGCGTAGAGGTAGGGGCCGTCGTCGCTGTCGTTGTGCGTCCAGTAGACGCCGGGGTGCTGCCGGGAGGCGGCCAGACCGCTGGACTCGGTGATCCTGGAGTCCTCGATCGTGAAGCTCTTGTCGCCGTCGGCGGCGGAGGCGGGCGCGGCGAGCGCACCCACGAGCAGGGCCCCGGCGAGGAGGGCGAACGGTCGGCGCATGCCCCCAAGCCTGCCATCCCGCCCACGCGTTGCGGACTCCCGGGCGGACCCTCGTCCCGCGCGTCACGGACGCGCGGCCCGGCTCACATCCCACGCGCCACGGACTCGTGGTCCGGCTCACATCCCACGCGCCACTCCCATCCCTCATGATGAGCGGATGCTCAGGATCATGCCCGTCGGCGACTCGATGACGATCGGCAGCGCGGGCGAGCACACCTGGCGTCACCGCCTGTGGCGGCACCTGTGCGCGACGTACGGGGGGCCGGTCACGCTCGTCGGCCCCCGCGAGACGCTGTACGACAAGGCGGCGGACGCCCCCACGTCGCTGGCGTACGCCGATCCCGGCTTCCCCCGCCGCCACCTGGCCGGCTGGGGCGAGGGCTGGCTGCACATGGCCCCGCTCGTCGGCGACGCGGTCCGCGACTGCCGGGCGGACGTCCTGCTGGTCTCCCTCGGCCTGATCGACCTCGGCTTCTACACCAACGCCGAGCAGACCGCGCAGAACGTCCGCGCCTTCGTGGAGCAGGCGCGGGCGGCGAACCCGAAGGTCGGCATGGTCCTCCTGCCGGTGATCCCCAACATCCGGGCCGCGCAGGACGAGCCGTTCGCCGCACAGGTCTCCCGCTTCAACGAACTCCTCGCGAAGACGGCCGCCGACCTGGACGAGCCGTCCTCCCCCCTCCTCCTGGCCCCGGTCCCGGAGACCTGGGACATCGCCACCGACACCTACGACGGCACCCACCCGAACGCGAACGGCGAACACCGGCTGGCGTCGGCCTTCGCGAAGGCCCTGCACCAGGGGTGGGGGCTGGGCGGGCCGTACGGGGGCCGCACCGCACCGGGGGCGCGCGACGATGCCGTGCGCGCCGTGTGACCAGGTCACCGTGCGTATCGTTGTACCGCGCGGCTGCGTCTGAGCTGGGGCAGCCGGGGAGGAGCGGCACGATGACCGTCGTAGACGACAGGATCGCCATGGCCGACGCGAACACCAGGCGCTTGGACGAGTTGTTCGAGCTGCTGGAGCAGATGCCCGTCCCCGAAGGATTCAGGGTCGAGATCGTCGGGGGCAACGTCTTCATGACACCGCAGCGGGACACCCATTGGGGCATCATCCGCCGGATCGTACGGGCCGTCGAGGACCGGTTCGGGGTGGATGCCAAGGTCTTCTCGGACGTCCGTATCGACTTCCCAGGCCACGAGAACGGTTTCTGTCCGGACGTGGCCAAGCTTCGGGACTCCGCCGAGAAGGACGACGAAGGCCACTGGCGTCATGAGGACGTCGAGTTCATCGCCGAGGTCATCTCCCAGGGCACGGCCGTCAACGACTACGGCCCGAAGAAGACCGCCTACGCGGTCGCGGAGGTGCCCGTCTATCTCATCGTGGATCCCTATCAGGGCCGTTGCTACGTCTACACCGATCCCAAGGAAGGTCACTACGTCGTGTGCACGAGGGTCGACTTCGGCGGACCTGTCGACCTGACGGCGACCGTCGTCGACCTCACCCTCAAGACCGACGCCTTCCCCCGCGACTGACCGCCTCCCCTTGCCTGGAGCCCACTCCAAGCCGTTGGCTTGAGTCCATGAAGTACACGCAGCTCGGACGCACCGGACTCAAGGTCAGCCGACTGGTCCTCGGGACCATGAACTTCGGACCGCAGACAGACGAAGCCGACAGTCACACGATCATGGACGCGGCGCTGGACGCGGGCATCAACTTCTTCGACACCGCAAATGTCTATGGGTGGGGCGAGAACAAGGGCCGTACGGAATCCATCATCGGGAACTGGTTCGCCAAGGGCGGCGAGCGGCGCGACAAGGTCGTGCTCGCCACCAAGGTGTACGGCAACATGGGCACCGACGGCGACGCCTGGCCCAACCACGACAAGCTCTCCGCGCTGAACATCCGGCGGGCCGTGGACGCGTCGCTGAAGCGGCTCCGGACCGACCACATCGACGTCTACCAGTTCCACCACGTCGACCGGGACACTCCCTTCGAGGAGATCTGGCAGGCGATCGACGTGCTCGTGCAGCAGGGCAAGATCCTCTACGTCGGCTCCTCCAACTTCCCCGGCTACAAGATCGCCCAGGCCAACGAGATCGCCGCCCGGCGCGGCGGCACCATCGGCCTGGTCAGCGAGCAGTGCCTCTACAACCTGGCCGAGCGGCGCGCCGAGATGGAGGTCGTTCCGGCGGCGCGGGAGTACGGCCTCGGGGTGATCCCCTGGTCGCCGCTGCACGGCGGCCTGCTGGGCGGGGTCATCAAGAAGCAGGCGGAGGGCGGGCGCCGGGCGAGCGGCCGGGCGGCCGACACGCTCAAGGACACCAAGGCGCGCGAGCAGATCCAGGCGTACGAGGACCTGCTGGAGAAGCACGGCCTGGAGCCCGGCGAGGTCGCGCTGGCCTGGCTGCTCACCCGGCCCGGCGTGACCGGGCCGATCGTCGGCCCGCGTACGGCGGAGCAGCTCGCGTCCGCCGTGCGCGCGGTCGAGCTGGAGCTGAGCGAGGAACTGCTGGCGGGTCTCGACGAGGTGTTCCCCGGTCCGGGCCCGTCACCGGAGGCCTTCGCCTGGTAGGCGAGCGGCGACGGCGCGCCTGCCCGGAGGTCCGCTCCGGGCGGGCAGGGGGCCCGGCCGCCCGCAGGCCCGCGTCCGGCGAGCCGAGGGCGACTGCCCGACTGCCCGGCTGCCCAGCGGCCCGGCTGCCCGACTGCCCGGCTGCCCAGCGGCCCGGCTGCCCGGCTGCCCGGCTGCCCGGCTGCCCGGCTGCCCGAGGATCGGTCACGGGCGAGCTGACGGCAGCCGGACCGGCGTCCGGGGAGGGCGCCCCGTCAGGCCCCTGTCAGGCCCGCGGCAGCGGTGCGCGGCGGCGGGCGGTCACTTTCCGAGGGCTGCCGCCACCGCCACCACGACGAACATCAGCACGAGCGCAACGGCCATGATCCGGTTCCGGGTCTTCGGGTCCACCCTGGGAGCCTAACCGGCCGCGCCGAGCGCCCAGCGGCCGACCGGCTCATAGTGCGGCTGCTCCCCGGGCACTCCGGACCTCGGCAGGTCGCTGCGCACGAGCGTCAGCTCCCGCACGGTCCACTCGCGGCCGGCGAAGGCGTGCAGCAGGTCGACGTACGGGCGGGTGTCGACGGCGTCACGGCTGCGGGCCAGGGTGAGGTGGGCCTTGTAGCGGCGGTGCTCGCCGAGGTCCAGACCGGCCTTGCGGCCCGCCGCCTCCGCCCGGCCCGCCAGCAGCCGCAGCGCCGCCGTGCCGCCCTCGGCCCCGGCCCACAGCGCCCGCCCGTGGCCGAACTGCCCGCCGCCGCGCAGGGCCAGGACGAAGGGCCCGGTGTGCCGCGCGGCCCGCTCCAGCCGCGCCGACAGGTCGGGTACGGCCTCCTCGGCGACCTCGCCGTAGAAGGCGAGGGTGAGGTGCCAGCCGGGGCGGCCGGTCCAGCGCAGCCGGTCGGCGCCGGGCAGCCGCTTCAGCGCGGCGACCTCGGCGGCGAGCTCGTCGGCCACGTCCCGCGGGGGCAGCACGGCGGCGAAGAGTCTCATGGGGCCAGTGTGCCTTCCGCCACCGGACCCGGAGGAGTCATCGCCACCCCCGGACCAGTGACCGCCGCCCCGGACCAGTGACCGCCGCCCCGGACCGGTGACCGCCGCCCCGGACCGGTGACCGCCGCCCCGGACGGGTCACCACCGGCCCTGACGGGTCACCACCGGCCCTGACCGCGTCACACCGCGGCCGCCAGTTCCTTCCGCCGCTCCCGCGGCACGAACCGCACGACCGGGTGGCCGCGGCGCCAGCCGACGGAGAGCCGCAGGCCGCCGACGCGGGCCAGGACCAGGCCGACGACCGCCGCCGCGAGCGCGGAGACCGCGCCGCCCGCCGCGAGGCCCGCCCGGACGCCGTACGCGTCGGTGATCCAGCCGGCGATCGGCGCGCCGACCGGGGAGCCGCCGAGGAAGACCATCATGTAGAGGGCCATGACGCGGCCGCGCATGGCCGGGTCGGTGCCCATCTGGATGGTGGTGTTCGCGGTGACGTTGACCGTCATGCCGAACATGCCGATCGGCGCCATGAGCAGCGCGAACAGCCACAGGGACGGGGCGGCGGCGGCGACCAGTTCCATCACGCCGAACGCCGCGGCCGCCGCGATCAGCACCCGCATGCGGGAGGTCCCGCGGCGGGCGGCGAGCAGCGCGCCGGCGAGCGAGCCGACGGCCATCAGCGTGTTGAAGAGGCTGTAGGAGCCGGCGCCCGCGTGGAAGACGTCGTCGGCGAAGGCGGAGAGGTAGACGGGGAAGTTGAAGCCGAAGGTGCCGATGAAGCCGACCAGGACGATCGGCCAGATCAGGTCCGGGCGGCCGGCGACGTAGTGCAGACCCTCCCGCAGCTGGCCCTTGCCGCGCGGGGCGCGCCGGACGGCGTGCAGTTCGCGGCCCCGCATCAGCAGCAGTCCGGCGACGGGCGCGACGAAGGACAGGCCGTTGGCGAGGAACGCCCAGCCGGTGCCCACCCCGGTGATCATCAGGCCGGCGACGGCCGGGCCGACGAGGCGGGCGGACTGGAAGTTCGCGGAGTTGAGGCTGACCGCGTTCTGGAGCTGGTCGGGGCCGACCATCTCGGAGACGAAGGACTGGCGGGCCGGGTTGTCCAGGACGGTCGCGAGTCCGACGGCGAAGGCGGCGACGTAGACGTGCCAGACCTCGACGTGCCCGGAGAGGGTGAGCAGCGCGAGCGCGATCCCGGTGACGGCCATGGCCAGCTGGGTGAAGAGGAGGGTGCGGCGCTTGGGCCAGCGGTCGACGAGGACGCCGCCGTAGAGGCCGAACAGGAGCATCGGCAGGAACTGCAGGGCCGTGGTGACGCCGACGGCGGTGGCGGAGCCGGTGAGGCTCAGCACCAGCCAGTCCTGGGCGATGCGCTGCATCCAGGTGCCGATGTTGGAGACGACCTGGCCGGCGAAGAACAGGCGGTAGTTCCTGACCCTCAGGGAGCTGAACATCGAGGACCTGCGGGTGCCCCCGGACGGGCCGGGGGGAGAGTCGTGGGTGGTCGGTGCGGGGGCGGAGTGTGCTCCGGGTCCCGTACTCAACAGGGTCGCCTCCTCACGAAGTGCCTACAGGTGTGCGAGCTTCTCCAGGACGGGGGCGGCGGCGCGCAGCTTCGCCCACTCGTCCTCGTCGAGACCGTCGACCAGGGCGGCCAGGAAGGCGTTCCGCTTGGCGCGGCTCTCCGCGAGCATGGCCTCGGCCTGCTCGGTCTTCGTGACGACCTTCTGGCGGCGGTCCTCGGGATGAGGCTCCAGCCGGACCAGGCCCTTGGCCTCCAGGAGCGCCACGATGCGGGTCATCGACGGCGGCTGCACGTGTTCCTTGCGGGCCAGCTCACCGGGGGTGGCACTGCTGCACAGGGAGAGGGTGCCCAGCACCGACATCTCGGTGGGGCTCAGTGACTCGTCGACGCGCTGGTGCTTGAGCCGACGGGACAGCCGCATCACGGCGGATCGCAGGGAGTTCACGGCGGCAGCGTCGTCGCCATGTTCGAGGTCCGGCATGTATTTAGAGTAACTCATTACTCTGGCTAAGGAACACCGTGGGGCGCACCGCTTCCCGTGACGCGCGCCACTGCATCACCACATCACCTCAATGTCACTCAAACGGGTGATGTGGACGCGGAACGGCACCCATCGTCCCGGATCGTGCCGCGACCCTCATAGCCATGGGGACCGATGTGCTCAGCCTGCGAATGGACCACGAGCTGCTCGAACGGCTCCGGCGCCATGCCGCCAGAAGAGGAATGAGCGTCCAGGACTACGTCGTCCGGACGCTCATGCGCGACGACTTCGACGAGCGGTTCCAGACCGCGGTCGAGGAGACGGAGAAGTTCTACGGCCTCACCTGAGCCGCGGGAAGCGGTCCGGGTGAGGCCGTACGGCGCGGGCCGGGCGCGCGACCCGGCGAGACACGCGCCCCAGGCCGGGCACGCGCCCCAGGCCGGGCACGCGGCTCAGGTCAGGCACGCGGCTCAGGTCAGGCCCAGGGCCGGCATCAGGTAGTAGAAGGCGAACACGGCGGAGACCACGTACATCGGGACCGGCACCTCACGGCCGCGGCCGGCCGCCAGGCGCAGCACCGCGAAGGTGATGAAGCCCATGCCGATGCCGTTGGTGATCGAGTAGGTGAACGGCATCATCACCATCGTGACGAAGGCCGGGATCGCGATCGTGTGGTCCGCCCAGTCGATCTCCTTGACCGAACCGGCCAGGATCAGGAAGCCCACCGCGAGCAGGGCCGGGGTGGCCGCCTGGGAGGGGACCATCGTGGCGACCGGGGTCAGGAACAGGGCGACGGTGAAGAGACCGCCGGTGACGAGGTTCGCGAAGCCGGTGCGGGCGCCCTCGCCGACGCCGGCCGTGGACTCCACGAAGGCGGTGGTGGCGGAGGAGGAGCTGGCGCCGCCGGCGGCGACGGCGAGACCGTCGACGAAGAGGACCTTGTTGATGCCGGGCATCTGGCCCTGCGCGTCGGTCAGCTTGGCCTCGTCGCTGACGCCCATGATCGTGCCCATCGCGTCGAAGAAGCACGACAGCAGCACGGTGAAGACGAAGAGGATGCCGGTCAGCACGCCGACCTTGCCGAAGCCGCCGAAGAGGCTGACCTCGCCGATGAGCCCGAAGTCGGGGGTGGCGACGGGGTTGCCGGGCCACTCCGGGGTGGTCAGGCCCCAGGACGGCACGGTGGCGACCGCGTTGATGATCAGCGCCAGCGCGGTCATCGCGACGATCGAGATGAGGATCGCGCCCGGCACCTTGCGGACGATCAGCGCGAGCGTCAGCAGCGCGCCGAGGATGAAGACGAGAACCGGCCATCCGTTGAGGTGGCCGTCGCCGCCGAGCTGGAGCGGGACGGTGGTCTGGGCGACGTCCGGGATGCGGGTGACGAAGCCGGAGTCGACGAGACCGATCAGCATGATGAACAGGCCGATACCGATGCTGATGGCCTTGCGCAGACCGAACGGCACGGCGTTCATGACGCGCTCGCGCAGACCGGTCGCCACCAGCAGCATGACCACGAGACCGGCGAGGACGACCATGCCCATCGCGTCCGGCCAGGCCATCCGGGGGGCGAGCTGGAGCGCGACGACGGAGTTGACGCCGAGGCCGGCGGCCAGCGCGATGGGCACGTTGCCGATGACGCCCATCAGCAGCGTCGTGAACGCGGCCGTGACGCAGGTGGCGGTGACGAGCTGGCCGTTGTCGAGCTGGTGCCCGTACATGTCCTTCGCGCTGCCGAGGATGATCGGGTTCAGCACGATGATGTAGGCCATCGCGAAGAAGGTGGCGAAACCGCCCCGGATCTCCCGGGGCAGCGTGCTGCCCCGCTCGGAGATGCGGAAGAAGCGGTCGAGCGCGCCATGGGCGGGCGCGCCGCCCGGCTCGCCGGGCGCGGGGACCTTGGCGGGGGCCGAGGTGGACATGTGGAACCTCATCACCGGCGGACATCCCCCATGCCGCTTTGGTGCTTCCTACGAATGAAAATGGTCAGAGGCAAACGGATTCAGTATGAACACATAAATCGGCGAACACCATCTCCGCGCGTAGACCTGATCGCCTCGTAGGCTGTCCCCATGGCGAAGTGGACCCCCAAGCACGAGGCGCCGGAGCCCCTGGAGGGCCCCGTGGTCGCCACCATCACCGGCGGCACGATCCTCTGGTTCGCCCTCTTCCTCGTCCAGCTGCCCTTCTACGGCTGGTTCGACGACCACGGCCACCTCTGGTGGCTGTGGACCTGCCTCGCGGGCGGCGGTCTGGGATTCATCGGCATCTGGTACGTCCGCAGGCGGGACGCGGCGCTCAAGCGGGGCGCCGCCGAACAGCGGTAGCCGCGGAGCCGGGGTGTACCCCGGAGCGGAAGTCGGAGCGTCCTCGGAGCCGGGAGTCGGAGTGTTCCCCTGAGCCGGAAGTCGGGGAACCCGTGGCCGGCACGTGATACCCCCGCACGACGGCCGTCCTCCCCAGGTCGGATCTTCCGCCACTCCGGCGGGTGAACCCCTCCGTCCGCACGTACCGTCGATCCCATGACCCACACCGACGCCGCCACCGCCCGGGCCGCCGCGGCGACCGGGCTCACCGCCGCCGAGGTCTCCGAGCGCGTGGCGCGCGGCCAGGTCAACGACGTGCCCGTCCGCAGCAGCCGCTCGGTCGGCGAGATCGTCCGGGCCAACGTCTTCACCCGGTTCAACGCGATCATCGGCGTCCTGTGGATCGTCATGCTGTTCGTCGCGCCGGTGCAGGACAGCCTCTTCGGGTACGTCATCCTCGCCAACACCGGCATCGGCATCGTCCAGGAGTGGCGGGCGAAGAAGACCCTGGACTCCCTCGCCGTCATCGGCGAGGCCCGCCCCACCGTCCGGCGCGACGGGGCCGCCGTCGCCGTCGGCACCTCCTCCCTCGTCCTGGACGACATCGTCGAGATCGGACCCGGCGACAAGGTCGTGGTGGACGGGGTGTGCGTCGAGGCCGACGGTCTGGAGATCGACGAGTCGCTGCTCACCGGTGAGGCCGACCCCGTCGTCAAACACCCCGGCGACCAGGTGATGTCCGGCAGCTTCGTGGTGGCGGGCGGCGGCGCCTTCCGGGCCACCAGGGTCGGGCGCGAGGCGTACGCCGCCCAGCTCGCCGAGGAGGCGTCCCGCTTCACCCTCGTCCACTCCGAGCTGCGCACCGGCATCTCCACGATCCTCAAGTACGTGACGTGGATGATGGTCCCGGCCGCGATCGGCCTGGTGATCACCCAGCTCTTCGTCAAGAACAACGACCTCAAGGGGTCGATCGCGAGGACCGTCGGCGGGATCGTGCCGATGGTCCCGGAGGGCCTCGTCCTGCTGACCTCCGTCGCCTTCGCCATCGGCGTCGTCCGGCTCGGCCGCAAGCAGTGCCTCGTCCAGGAACTGCCGGCCATCGAGGGCCTCGCCCGCGTCGACACCGTCTGCCTGGACAAGACCGGCACCCTCACCGAGGGCGGCATGGACGTCGCCGAGGTCCGCACCCTCGACGGCGACGACGACGGCCACGTCCGCAAGGTGCTCGGCGCGCTCGGCGCGGCCGACCCGCGCCCCAACGCCTCCCTCCAGGCGATCATCGACGCCTGCCCGGACACCGGGGACTGGCGCCGCACCGCCTCCCTGCCCTTCTCCTCCGCCCGCAAGTACAGCGGCGCCGCCTTCACCGAGGGCGACGGCGCGAACAGCACGTGGCTGCTCGGCGCTCCCGACGTCCTCCTCGCCGACGGTGACCCCGCCCTCGCCGAGACGGAACGGCTCAACGAGCAGGGCCTGCGCGTACTGCTCCTCGCCCGCACCCCGCACGGTCTCGACGACCCCGAGGCCGCCCGCGGCGCCCGCGCCACCGCCCTGGTCGTCCTGGAGCAGCGGCTGCGCCCCGACGCGGCCGACACCCTGCGCTACTTCGCCGAACAGGACGTCCGCGCCAAGGTCATCTCCGGCGACAACGCGGTGTCCGTGGGCGCCGTGGCCGCCAAGCTGGGTCTGGACGGCCGTGCGGTGGACGCGCGCCGGCTGCCCGCCGAGCGGGAGCCGATGGCCGCCGCGCTCGACGAGGGCACGGTGTTCGGACGGGTCACCCCGCAGCAGAAACGGGACATGGTCGGCGCCCTCCAGGCGGGCGGGCACACGGTCGCGATGACCGGGGACGGCGTCAACGACGTCCTCGCGCTGAAGGACGCGGACATCGGCGTGGCGATGGGTTCCGGCTCGGAGGCCACCCGGGCGGTGGCCCAGATCGTGCTGCTGGACAACAGCTTCGCCACGCTCCCGTCGGTGGTGGCGGAGGGCCGGCGGGTCATCGGCAACATCACGCGGGTGGCCACGCTGTTCCTGGTGAAGACCGTGTACTCGGTGCTGCTGGCGCTGCTGGTGGTGTGCTGGCAGGTGGAGTACCCGTTCCTGCCCCGCCACCTCACCCTGCTGTCGACGCTGACGATCGGCGTCCCGGCGTTCTTCCTCGCCCTCGCCCCCAACAAGGAGCGCGCGCGGCCCCACTTCGTACGGCGGGTGATGCGGTACTCGCTCCCGGGCGGGGTGCTGGCCGCAGTGGCGACCTTCGTGACGTACCTGGTGGCCCGGCACCACTACACCGGGGCGGGCTCGCTGGAGGCCGAGACGAGCGCGGCGACGCTGACCCTGTTCCTGATCTCGATGTGGGTGCTGGCGATCATCGCCCGGCCCTACACCTGGTGGCGGGTCCTGCTGGTGGTGTCCATGGGCGCGGCCTTCGTGCTCGTGCTGGCGGTGCCGTGGCTCCAGGACTTCTTCGCGCTGAAACTGGTCGGCATGGCCATGCCGTGGACGGCGGTGGGCGTCGCCGCGGTCGCGGGGGCCGTCCTGGAACTCCTGTGGAGGTGGATCGACCGCCACGTGCCGGCTTAGGGCTCAGGTCCTGCCCGGCGGATCATGCCGCAGACGCGGTCCCGACGCCGCCGCGGATCATGCCGCAGACGCGGTCCCGACGCCGCCGCGGATCATGCCGCAGACGCGGTCCCGACGCCGCCGCGGGTCCGACGCTGCCGCGTCCTCGCGGACGGGAAGGGCCCGTACTCCGCTGGTTGCGGAGCCGGGCCCTCTGTCGGTCGGTCGGGTCAGCGCACGTCGACGAAGTCAGCCGTGGCGGTGGCCGCCGGGGTGGTCGAGGTGCCCGCGAAGGTGTAGCGGAAGTAGCCGTCCGCGGTCGCCTTGACGGTCGTCTTCAGGACGCCGGTCGTGCTCGTCTTGATGGTCTTGACCGTGGTGTAGGTGGTGCTGCCCTTCTTGCGGAACTGCAGCTTCACCGGCTGGGTGGAGTACCCGGCGTAGGTGTTGTTGTCCCAGTTGGCGCGGGACAGCTTGCCCGTGACGGTGAGGGTCTTGCCCTTCTTCACCGGCTCGGGGGTGGCGTCGGCGGTCAGCTTCGAGGCGCGCAGCAGCTTGGCGGTGCCGAGGTCGCCCCGCCAGGTGAGCCCGCCGCTCTCGTTGGCCGCGAGGGCGCCCAGCTTCCAGCTGCCCGCCTGGCTGTTGACCAGGTCGATGTCCTCGCCGGAGGTGGCCTTCGGGCGGAACTGGATCTTGGCCGTGCACTTCAGGACCGTCGAGGAGACCGTCGTGCAGGTGCCGGCGTCGTCGCCGCCGATGAGGTCGTCGGAGGTCAGGCCGAGCGTGGCGCCGCGGTAGAGGACCGGCACCGTCCCGAGGGCGTTCGGGTTCAGGCTCGCGGGCTTCGTCACGGTGTAGGTCGCGGTGACCGTGACCTGGGCCGTGGGGCCGACGACGACGGGCTTGCCGCCGTTGACCTTGAGGTTGGAGAAGGTGACCGCCGGACCGGCCGGCGCGGCCTGCGCGGCCGGCACGGCGAGGGCGGACAGGGCGACGGCGCCGATGACGGCGGCGACGGTGGTGGTGGCGCGTACGCGCATGCAGGTTCCTCGGAGAAGCTGGAATGGGGTGTGCGAGGGGACGGCACGGTCCCCGCCGGGTGCGGGGGCGGGCCGTCCCCTCGGTGGTGTCGGTCGCTTCAGCGCACGTCGACGAAGTCGCCCGCGGCGCTGACGGCCGGGGTGGTCGAGGTGCCCGCGAAGCTGTAGCGGAAGTAGCCGTCCGCGGTCGCCTTGACGGTCGTCTTCAGGGCGCCCGTCGTGGTGGTGTTGATGGTCTTGACGGTGGTGTAGGTGCTGCTGCCCCTCTTGCGGAACTGCAGCTTCACCGGCTGGGTGGAGTAACCGTGGTACAGGTTGTCCTCCCAGTTCGCGCGGGACAGCTTGCCGGTGACCGTGATGGTCCTGCCCTTGACGACGGGCTCCGGGGAGGCGTTGACGGTCAGCTTCGAGTTGCGCTGCACCAGCGTGGAGCCGAGACCGCCCTGGTCGGCGTAGTCGTCGGTGCTGTAGTTGAGGGCGAGCCCGCCGCCCTTCCAGCTGCCGGCGTCGGAGTTCAGCAGCTCGGCGTCGGCCGGGTAGACGTCGATGTTGCCCTTGCAGGTGGCGGTGGTCGCCGAGGTGTCGGTGCAGGTGGCCGCGTAGTTGCCGAACAGCATGTTGTCCGGGTCGGCGAACGCGCCCTTGTAGATGTACGGGCCGGTGGCGAAGTCCTCGGCGTGGATGTCCACCTCGGCGCCGTGCGTCAGCTTGTAGGTGACCGTGGTGGCGACGTGGCCGGTGGTGCCGACCTTGACCGCGGCGGCGATCTTGAAGTTGGAGAAGGACACGTTCAGGTCGCCTTCGACGGCGGTGGTGAACGCGGACTTTCCGGAGGTGCCGTGGGCGGTGGCGAAGGCCTCGGCAGCCCTCTCGCGGTAGGAGGGGCCGTCGGCCTGCGCGGCCGGAACGGCGAGGGCGGACAGGGCCAGGGCACCGGAAACGGCGGCCACGGTGGCGCGGATGCGCATGCATTCCCCCGGGAGGAGAGAGGGTCCTGGCCGGCGGTGTTCCTCACGGATCGTCATCGCGCAGGACCCAGGTGATCACGGAGCCTGTTGGCTCACATGATCAGATGCACGACGGATGTGAAGGGTTGTACGAAAGCGATGGAGATTTTCGTACGGAATTCCGGCCGCCCGGACGCCGGGACCTGGACGCGCGGACGTCGGAACCCGGACGCGCGGACGGGCCCGCCCGGGGTGCCCCGGTGGATCCGGGGCACCCCGCCCGTGCGGGCGGTCGCTCAGTCGAACCAGCGGTCCCGCGCCAACTCGCCCGTCCTGGACGGGTCTTCCAGCAAGGCCGCCACCTCGAAGCGGCGGGGCCACTGGCCGGCCGCCCAGGCCAGGCCGGCGGCGACGCCCTCCAGGGTGGCGGCGTGCAGCACGCCGTCGCCGGTCAGGCGCCAGTCGATCTCCACGCCGTCCACCACGAGTTCCTCGTGTTCGACGTAGGTGGCGGGGGTGCGCGGGCCGAGGAGGGTGCGTACCGGGTCCGGGACGTCGTGCTCGGTGCCCTCGGAGTGGATCTCGCCCGTCACGGACTCGCTGAGGCGCCGGACCTGGAACAGCTCGGCCAGCTCCGCCGCCCGCGCGGGCCGTACGGGGAGCAGCGGGACGCCCGCCGTGAAGGGCAGCAGGTCGGGGGAGTCGACGACGACCGCGTCGGCCGCGTCGACGACCTCGACCCGGCCGTCGACGACCGCCCTCAGCTCGTCGGGCAGGGTCACCTGTTCCGGATCCAGCTCGGCCAACGCGCTGTAGAGACCGTGCAGTTGGGCGGAGCCCACCGGGCGGTCCGGGTCCGCGAGGCGGTCGAGCAGTTCGGCCGCGCCGCCCGGCTCGTCGAGGAGGGCGGCCACGGACGTCCGTACGCCCAGGGCCCGCAGCACCTGCTCGTCGTCGAAGCCGGTCGCGTCGGCCTGGTCGTACAGGCCGTGCAGGAGGGGGTCGCCGCCGGCCGCGAGCAGGCCCGCCGGGCGGCGGCCGTCGAGGACGGGGTGGCCGCGCAACCACCAGGCGGTGTAGGGGCGTACGACCTCGTGCGTGCCGTCCGGGAGGAGGATCCGGACCGGCTGGGTGAGGGCGTCGCGCAGGGGCGGACGGGCGAGCAGGGCGAGGGCCTGCGGCCAGTGGTCGTCGTCGACGAGGTCGAGGTCGCGGACGGCGACCAGCTCGGTGGCGACCGGCGGCACGGGCGTGTCGGGGAAGCGGTCGAGGATGTCCTCGCACCAGACGTCCACGGCGTCCAGCAGTCCCGCGTCGTCGGGTTCGGCGAAGTCGCCCTCGCGGGGCTCCAGTTCGTCCGGGTCGAGGACGACGTCCGTGGCCCGCACGAGCGCGAAGTCCGCGAGGACGCCGCAGGCGGCGAGCGGCTGCTCCCCCCACCTCTCGGCCAGCTCCGGGTCGACGGAGGCGAGTTCGTCCTCACGGACGACCTGCGCGAACGGGCTGCCGGGCAGGACGAGTTCGCCGGCCGGGGCGAGCTCGCCCTCCTCGTCGGGCAGCGCGAGGGCGCCCAGCCAGGGCTCCTCGCCGGGTTCCAGGCCCGCGTCGCGCACCAGCGCGAGGACCGTGTCGGCCAGTTCCTCCGCGTCCGGCGTGTCCTGGTCGTCCCAGGCCCCGCGGTCGTCGTCCAGGGACGCGGCCACGGCGGCCCGCACCTGCGGGGTGGTCAGGACCGCGCGCGGGGTCGCGGGCAGCGCCCCCAGCTTCTCCAGCAGCGGATGCGCGGCGTCCGGGTGCGCGACCTTGAGGCCGAGCCGGGCGAGGACCTCGGTGTCGAGCCGGGCCGCGTCCGGGGTGGGCAGCAGCACCTGGCGGGGGCCGATCGTCGTGCGTCCGTCGGCGAGGGGCACCGGCAGCCCGGAGAGGCGGTCGGGGTCGACCCCGGCGAGGCTCTCGTAGAGCCGGTGCCACCACTGCGGGTCCTTCTCCAGCCCGGCCAGCCGGTCGACCGCGTCGGCGAGCGGGACCCGCGCCACTCCGAGCGTGCGCAGCTCCACCCGGCGCTCCAGCCCGGCCGGCAGCAGCGTCGGCAGCACTTCGGCGAGCACCCGTACGGTGTCGGCGCCCGCGCCCTCGACGACCTCCGCGTCCCGGGGCCGCAGCGCCTCGGGCAGCTCGTCGTCGCCCTCCACCGGCTCGGCGGCGGGCGGCAGGAACGCCGTACGCGGCAGCCGCTCCAGGATCGCCTGCCGCAGGGCGCCGTCCAGCCCGCCCTTGCCCAGCGGGCCCGGCACGAGGTCGATGAGCCCGGCGGTCACCGGGCGCCAGCCGGCCAGCAGTCCGGCGTACGCGTCCGCCGCCCGCTGCACGAGGTGGTCGGTGAGCGGGCCGGGCGCCGCGTGCCGCCGGGTGGTGTCGAGGGGGAAGGAGGCGATCAGCAGCGCGGGCACACCGAGCGGCTCGTCGCTGGGGGTGGGCGCGTGCACGACGGGGCTGGTGCGGGGCCGGGCCGGGGACCCGTCCGCGTCGACCGGTACGGCCCAGGTCACCGACCAGTGGGGCCGCAGCCGCTCCTCCACCGGCCGGTCGGCGAGCAGGTCGGGCGTGAGGGGCCCGTGCGCGGCGGCGATCCGCCACCGGGTCGTGCCCTCCCGCGTGTCCGACACGACCGTGAGGGCGCCGTCGGTGTCCCGGCGCAGGGTGCGGGGGGCAGCGTCGCCGACCTCGATCACGACCTCCTCCAGACCCGGCAGGGCGAGGACGAGGGCGGCGTCGACGGCGGTGAGCAGCCGTTCCGCGAGATCGGCGGCGGCGGTGTCGCGCAGCGGCAGGATGACGGCCGTGTCGTAGGGGTCGGGGGCGGTGCCCTCGGCGGCGAAGGGCAGCCGCAGCAGCGGCACATGGCCCTCGCGGCGGCGGATCTCGTCGCCCAGGCCGGGACTGTGGCGGGCGGTCTCGGAGGCCAGCACGCGGGCCTCCGCCAGGGACCAGCGGACCCCGCCGTGCCGGCCGACCACGGCCGGCTCGTCGGTGACGGCGAGAACGGCGGCGAAGCCGACGCCGAAGCGGCCGACCGCCGACCGGTGGGCCTCGCGTTTCGCGGAGGCGCGCAGGGTGGAGAGCGACTCGACGCCGGCCGCGTCCAGCGGGGCGCCGGTGTTCGCGGCGACCAGGACGCCCTCGCGGAGGGTGAGGCGCAGCCGGCCGGGCACGCCGGCGCGGGCGGCCGCGTCGGCGGCGTTCTGCGCCAGCTCGACGACGAGGCGGTCCCGGTAGCCGCCGAGGACCAGATCCTCCTCGGCGTTCGCGTCCTCCCGGAAACGGGCGGGACTTGTGGCCCAGGCGTCCAGCACTCCGCGCCGCAGTCGGGCCGTTCCGAACGGATCGGCCCCCTCGGCCGCGGGCCGCACGAACTTGCTCACGTCGGTTCACTCTCCTCATCGCCGTGAGCTCGAAGGTACCGCGCTGCGGCTCCGCCGGTTCCGCATCGTGAAGGCCGGCCCCCTCCGGTCCCGCCCAGGGGCCTCCGCCCCCTGGCCCCCCGGACCTGTGCCCGCCCACCACCCGACTCGGTGAGCCGAAAGGCGAAGGCCGGGTGTCCCGGCCCGTCCGGCGATCCGAGGACGGGCCGTGCGGACCGGAAGCGGGGGCCGGGACGGCAGCCCCCGGGACCGGGCCGGGAAGGGGCGGCGGGGTGGAGCGGGGTGGCTTAGGAGTGGCCCAGCTCCGCCGACTCCTCGTCCGTCACCGCCGGTACCGACCCGGAGTCCGGGGACGGCCGCAGCGGGAAGGGGTCCACCCGGTTCTCGTCGATCACCGGCAGGGCCGGGCGGGGCGGCTTCGGCATGACCGCCGCCTCCGAGTGCCCGCCGCAGCCGTACGCCAGCGACACCACGCGCCCGTCGGCCGGGGAGAACTCGTTGGCGCAGACCCCGAAGGCCTGCCCGAGGGAGCCTCCGATCGGCGTGAGGAAGCCGCAGCTGACGCAGGAGGCCGGCGCCGCCTGCGCCATCGGGGTCTTGGCCCCGAACGCCTCCTCCCAGCGGTCGGCGGCGGTGTGCAGGCCGTAGCGCGACAGCACGCGCGCCCGGCGCATCCCCAGCTCCTCCGCCACCGCGGGAATGGAGCCGCGGGACGGGACGGCCGGCAGCAGCGCGGGCGGCGCCGCCGTCACCTCGGCGTCCTCGGCCTCCGCCAGCTCCGCCATCTCCTCCGAGACGGGCGAGCCGGCCAGCGGGGCGTCCTCGCCGGTGTAGCCGGGTTCCAGACGCAGGTCGTCCGCGTCCGTGGGGAGGAGGTCGCCGGGGCCCATGTCGCCGGGGCGCAGGCGTTCGCTCCACGGGACCCACTCGGGGGCCAGCACCGCGTCCGGACCGGGCAGCAGCACCACCTCGTCCAGGGTCACGATCTTCGCCCGCGAGGCCCGCGCGACGGTCACCGCCCAGCGCCAGCCCCGGTAGCCGAGCTCCCTGCACTCGAAGAAGTGCGTCACCACCCGGTCGCCCTCGGAGAGGACGCCTACGTGCTCCCCGACCACGCCGGGCGCGGCGGCCTCCTCTGCCGCCGCGCGGGCGAGGTCGACGGCCTCGGCGCACAGGCGGTCGGGGGTGCGGCTTCGCGTGGTCGCTGCGCTCACAGGTATCGCTTCTCTCCTACGCCGTCACTCGGGTGCGGTTGCCACCGGCGGCGGAGCGGACGGAGCGGACCAGTGGGCCGCGTCGACGTCCGCGTCCGATCGCGCTCGGGCGCACCTGTGCCATCCATTGTGGGGGATGGCTGAGATACGCACGCTACCTGTTCGCGGCCGCTCATCCCACACCGACGGTGCTTCTACGGCACTCCGCGCCGAGTTTCCGCGCACTCGTCCCCCCGCCGGCCCCGCCCCGGACCCCCGGCGCCGGTCCGGACCCGGCCCCTGCGCACGCCGTGCAGGGCCCGTCCGCGGAACGGGCCGTGAACCGGAAAGTGCGCGCCCATACGTGCGGCAACCGCGCTACATCCCGGTTTCTCGGGGCACTATGGCGGAGTGGCAGCCGCAAGGACACCCCAGGGCGCCACCGGGACCGGTGGGGCGAAGGGCTACAAGGGGAGGAACCGGGTGAGCGGTTCGGGCCGGGTGAACGGGTCCGTCCGCGCGATCGGCCGTGCCCTGCACCTGCCGTTCACCGGAACCGCCCGTGGCATCCGCAAGGCCACGCACGCGCACGGCGCGGGCGAGTCCGGGCTCGGCAAACTGATCGAACTGCACGCCGTGAACGGCGCGGGCGACGTGATGATCACCATCGCGCTCGCCTCGACCGTGTTCTTCTCGGTCCCCACCGACGAGGCCCGCGGCCGGGTGGCGCTCTACCTGGCCATCACGATGGCCCCGTTCACGCTCCTCGCCCCGGTGATCGGCCCCCTCCTCGACAGGCTGCCGCACGGCCGCCGCGCGGCGATGGCGGGCGCGATGGCCGCGCGGGCGCTCCTCGCCCTGGTGCTGTCCGGCGCCGTCGTCAGCGGCAGCCTCCAGCTGTATCCGGCGGCCCTCGGCGTGCTGGTGGCGTCGAAGGCGTACGGCGTGGTCAGGAGCGCCGTCGTGCCGCGCCTGCTGCCACCGCGCTTCTCGCTGGTCAAGGCCAACTCCCGGGTCACCCTGGGCGGCCTCCTGGCCACCGGTGTGGCCGCGCCGGTGGGCGGGGGCCTGCAGCTCCTCGGCCCGCGCTACCCGCTCTACGGCGCCTTCGTGATCTTCGTCGTGGGCACGTTCCTGTCCTTCTCGCTGCCCCCGAAGGTGGACTCGGCCAAGGGGGAGGACCGGGCGCTGCTCGCGGCCGACGAGGAGCACCTGCACGGTCCGCACATCCGTCCGGTCAAGCGCCCCGGCCTGCGGACGGTCGGCAGCGCGGTCACCCACGCCCTGGGTGCCAACGCGTCCCTGCGCTGGCTGTCCGGGTTCCTGACGTTCTTCCTGGCGTTCCTGCTGCGCGAGCACCCGCTGAGCGGGCAGAGCGCGGCGGTGTCGCTGGGCATCGTGGCCGTCTCGGCGGGCGTCGGCAACGCGCTGGGCACCTCCGTGGGCGCGGCCCTGCGCTCACGCGCCCCGGAACTGATCATCGTGACCGTGGTCGCGGTCGTGCTGGGCGCGGCGGTCACGGCGGCGGTCTTCTTCGGGGCGTTCCTGGTGGCCTGCCTGACGGCCGTCGCCGGCTTCTCGCAGGCGCTGTCCAAGCTGTCCCTGGACGCGCTGATCCAGCGGGACGTGCCCGAACTGGTGCGCACCTCGGCGTTCGCCCGTTCGGAGACGTTGTTGCAGATGTCGTGGGTGTTCGGGGGCGCGGTCGGCATCGTGATGCCGCTGAACGGCACCCTGGGGCTGTCCGTGGCCGCCCTGGTCATCGCCGCCGGCTGGGCGACCACCGCACGGAGCCTGATCGGCTCGGCCCGGCGCAAGGGGCCGTCCCGGACGAAGATCGCCTGACCTCGCCCCACCGCCCGCCCCGCCCGGCGCCCCGCCGCCCGCCCGGCGCCCCGCCCGCCCGGCACGGCGCCCCGCTCCGGCCGGAAGCCGCCCGGCCGGGCGGGCGGCCCCGGGCCCGCGTGGCGTAACCCGCGGCCGCGCCGCACCCCACGTAGAAGGAGCGCCGGACGTGCCAGATAGCCTTCGCCCCATGACCTCGATGCGATCCGTTGTGCGACGCCGCCGCGCCGTCGCCGCCGCCGGCGCCGTTTCCGCCGGACTGCTCGTCCTGTCGGCGTGTGACAAGCCGACCCCGCTGTCCACGATCACCGTCGGCTCCTCCTCGGTCAGCTCGGAGGCCACCTGCGGTGGTGAGGACGGCGTCCTCAAGGCCGCGGAGCTGACGAAGTGCCTGGCCGACAAGGACATCAAGTCCATCACCGTCGACCCGGACGAGACCGTCCGCTTCGGCGTCGACCCGGAGATCGCCGACCAGCGCTGGACGATCCTGATGAACGGTCAGCCGCTCACCGAGGACAGCACCAAGACCTACCGCACCATCCCGGGCAGCGTCTTCTTCAACGCCCAGTACGGCGCCCAGGGCGACTCGACCCTGGTCTCCATCAAGGCGGGCGACGGCAAGAAGGACGGCCAGGCGGTCACCGGCCTGTGGTCGTTCAAGCTGAAGAAGGACGACTGACCACGTCCTCCGTCCGCGTCCTCGTGGCCACCGCGGTCCCCGCCGAGCGGGACGCGGTGGCACGGGCCCTGCCGGAGCCCGGCCGCCCGGTGCGCACGCCGGGTGCGACCCTGCACCGCACCGGCGCGGCGTACGACCTCCTCGCGGCCGGTGTCGGCCCCGCCCTCGCCGCCGCGTCCGTCTCCGCCGCCCTCACCGCCGCCGCCCTGGAGAACACGCCGTACGGCCTCGTCGTCTCGGCCGGCATCGGCGGCGGGTTCCTTCCCGAGGCACCCGTCGGCTCCCTGGTCGTCGCCGACGCGATCACCGCCGCCGACCTGGGCGCGGAGACCGCCGAGGGCTTCCTGCCGGTGACCGAGCTGGGCTTCGGCACCGTCACCCACCGCCCGCCCGCCGCCCTGGTCCGGTCGGCCGCGACCGCCACCGGAGCGCGCACCGGCACCGTCCTGACCGTCTCCACCGTCACCGGCACGGCCGCCCGGGCCGCCGCCCTGCGTGCCCGCCACCCGAGTGCCCTCGCCGAGGCCATGGAGGGCTTCGGCGTCGCCGAGGCCGCCGTCGCGCACGGCGTGCCCGTGCTGGAGGTCCGCGCGGTCTCCAACCCGGTGGGCCCGCGCGACCGCGCCGCCTGGCGGATCGGCGAGGCGCTGGCCGCCCTGACGACGGCCTTCGGGAAGCTCGCACCCGTCCTGGAGAGTTGGAACCCACATGACCGGTGAACCCTTGCAGATCGCGTACTCCCCCTGCCCGAACGACACCTTCGTCTTCGACGCCCTGGCCCACGGCCGCGTCCCCGGCGCGCCCGCGCTCGACGTGACGTTCGCGGACATCGACCTCACCAACGGCATGGCCGAGCGCGGCGAGCACGACGTGCTCAAGGTGTCGTACGCCGTGCTGCCGTACGTCCTCGACGACTACGCGCTGCTGCCCTGCGGGGGCGCGCTGGGGCGGGGGTGCGGGCCGCTGGTGCTGACCGGGGCGGCCGGCGCGGGCACCTCGCCCGCCGCCGGGGCCGCGGATCTGGCCGGCCGGACCGTCGCCGTGCCGAGCGAGCGGTCGACGGCGTACCTGCTGTTCCGGCTGTGGGCGGCCGACATGGTGCCCGGCGGGGTCGGCGAGATCGTCGTCATGCCCTTCCACGAGATCATGCCGGCCGTGCGGGACGGGAAGGTCGACGCGGGCCTGGTCATCCACGAGGCACGCTTCACCTATCAGAACTACGGACTGCACAAACTCGCGGACATGGGCGAGCACTGGGAGTCCACCACCGGGCTGCCGATCCCGCTCGGCGCCATCATCGCGAAGCGGTCGCTCGGTGCCGCGGTGCTGACCGGCCTCGCCGACGCCGTCCGCGCCTCGGTGCACGCCGCCTGGGACGACCCCGGGGCCTCGCGCCCGTACGTCATGGAACACGCCCAGGAAATGGACCCGGCCGTCGCCGACCAGCACATCGGGCTGTACGTCAACGAGTTCACGGCCGACCTCGGCGAGGACGGCTACGCGGCCGTACGCGGACTCCTCACGCGTGCGGCGGCCGAGGGGCTGGTGCCGCCCCTCGGCCCGCGGTCACTCGATTTCCCGTAAACGGGTCGACCGCCTTCCGGTCACACGTCCAACTGGTCGGCGACGGCGCGCAGCAGACCCGCGATCTGCTTGCCGGAGTTCTTCTCGGGGTAACGGCCCTTCTCCAGCATCGGTGTGATGTTCTCGAGGAGGGTCGTCAAATCCTGGACGATGGAAGCGAGTTCGTCCGGCTTCTTGCGCTGGGCCGCCGCGACCGAGGGCGTCGGGTCGAGGACCACGACCGAGAGCGCCTGGTCACCGCGCTGTCCGGCCACGACGCCGAACTCCACGCGCTGGCCCGGCTTGAGCGTCTCGACTCCGGCGGGGAGGACCGAGGAATGGACGAAGACGTCACCGCCGTCGTCACGGGAGAGAAAGCCGAAGCCCTTCTCACTGTTGAACCACTTGACCTTGCCGGTGGGCACGTCTGTCCTCGTCCTCGTACTCGTCGGAAAAATTGCAGGGGAAACGGCTCTCGACAACACCGCGGCGGGTCGACCTCGACCCGCCGCTACCAAGGCTAATGGTCTTCGCCCGGGTGACAAGACGTCTCCGGGTTGTTCCTTCGCGCTGGGAACTACCCTGGTCGGGTGCGTGACAAAACCCAAACGAATTCCGCCGCTCCCGGTGACCGACTGATCCGTGCCGGTGCCATCGTGTTCTTCATCGGCGCCGTGGCCACACTGGTCACGGTGGCCCCGCTGTTCCTCGGCACGACGCCGTTTCCGACCTACATGTTCGGTCTGAGCATGCTCATGGGTGTCGGATTCCTGATCGCGGGCGCGGGGGTGCTGCGGTCCGTCGCGGCCGGGCGCCGGCAGGCGCGCGGGGCGCGGTAGCCGGCGGGGCGCGGCGGCCTGCGGGGCGCGGCGGCCTGCGGTCAGGCCGCTCCGGCGGCCACGTGTGCGGTGAGCCAGGCCGGGAAGTGCGTCAGGTCCGGCAGGACCACGTCGGCGCCCGCCTCGCGCAGGTCGTCCGCGCCGCACGGGCCCGTGGGGACGGCCACCGACAGCGCGCCGGCGGCGCGGGCGCCGCGGACGTCCCCGACGTGGTCGCCCACGTAGACGCCGGCGCCGTGCTCGCGCAGCGCCACCGCCTTCCGCTCCGCCCACAGGTTGCCGACGACGGCGTCCGCCTCGATGCCCAGGTGCGTCAGGTGGAGCTCGGCGTTCGGCTCCCACTTCGCGGTGACCACGATCGCCCGGCCGCCCGCCGCCCGCACCGCCTCGACCGCCTCCCGCGCGCCGGGCATCGCGGACGTGCGGGTGACGGCGTACTCCGGGTAGATCTCCCGGTACAGATCGGCCATCACCGCGACCCGCTCCGCCGGGAACCACTGGGCCATCTCGTCCTCCAGCGGCGGCCCCAGCCTCGTCACCACCAGATCCGCGTCGATGTACGTCCCGCTGCGGGCGGCCAGTTCCACGTAGGCGGCGTGGATGCCCGGCCGGGAGTCGATGAGGGTCATGTCGAGATCGAACCCGACGACGGGAGCGGCGGTGCGCGCGGAAGTCATGCCCCCATTCTGCCGAGCCCCCGCCCGGGCGGGGCGTCGCGGCCCACGCGGGGCCACGGCATCACGGGCCACGCGGGGCCGCGGTGTCACGGGCCACGCAGGACCGCGGTGTCACGAACCACGCAGGACCGCGGTGTCACGAACCACGCAGGACCGCGGTGTCACGGGCCACGCAGGACCGCGGTGTCACGGGCCACGCAGGGCCGCGGCATCACGGGCCACGCGGGGCCGCGGTGTCACGGGCCTCCGCCCGGGCGGGACCGGGAGGGGGCACCCCGCAGCGCCGGGCGCGCGGCCCGACCGGCGGCACCGGCCCGCCGGCACCGTCCCCGGCCCCGGCCCGCCCTCGGCGTGCGGCCCGCCGGCCGGTCCGCCACGTGGTCCGCTACCTGGTCCGCTGGGATCGCCACACCAGGAACAGGGCCGAGGCCAGGGCCGCGCCGCGGAGGACCCACGGCCAGGTCTCGGCCAGTGCCTCGTTCATGTGGCCCTCGGGGATCGGGGCGCCCCAGCGGCCGGCCGTGCGGCCCCAGAGCCAGACGACGCCCGCGGTGACGGCGAGACCGGGGAGGACCACGACCGCCCACTTGGTCTCGCGGTCGGACAGCCGCCGGGAGACGTAGGCGATGGCCCAGCCGACGGGCAGCACGATCCATTCCCCGGTCACCGTGCCCGCCACCAGGCAGGCGGCGGCCAGGAGCAGCAGCGGGTTGGTCCAGCGGCCGCCGCGCGGCGCCGGGAGGAAGCGGCGACGGCGGGCGGCGGGCTCCCCGGGGCCGGACTCCTCCGGGCCGGACCCCGGTGCCGGCGCCGCCGGGGGTGTCTTCTCCTTCGCCGGCGGGGGCGGCCTCAGCATGTCCGCGATCTCCACCCCGCCGACGAACCCCGGCACCTCCTCCCCCGGCCCGAACGGGGTCGCCTCCCGGCGCCACCAGTCCGGGGTCTCCCCGACACCGCCCAGTTCGTGCGCGCCCGCGCGGTGCGGCGGCGAGGGGACGTCCGGGGAGGCGGCGGGCGCGTCGGGGCGCGGCCGGGGGCGGGGCACGACGCGCCGCAGTCCTCTGGGCCGGCGTCCGGCGTCGTCCGGCGGTTCCTGCTGCCGCTGGACGGGCACCGCGGCGGGCGGGGCCTGCGGGGCGGCGTCGTCGCGGGTGCCGCCGACCGCCGAGACGACCTCGTCGGGGCTGCCGAGCCGGTCGAGGATGCGGCGGACGGCGGCCGGGCTGTCGACGGGCGCCTTGGCGCGGCGCCGGTCGATCTCGTTGCGCAGCTCGGACACGAGCCGCATGCGCGTGGCCGACGACAACTGCCGCTGCTGCGCCACGTCGCCGACGCGGCTCAGATACTCGTAGACGACCTGATCGCTTTCGATACCCACGAAGTCCCCTCCGGGGCCGGTGCCTTGGATACCCCGCGACACGACGTTAGCGCAGCGTGGCCGCCGCCCCGCCGTTCATGACGGCGGACGGCGGCGGGAGTTCGGCGCCCGCGGGCGGCGGCGGCGGCCGCCGCGGTCGCCGCACTCACGGCGGAGGTTCCGCGGCTCCGGGATGACCGGGGAATTGTTCCGTTCGTCCGCCACCCGCCCGGCACACGGGTTCCCGGCCCCGGCGGCGCCCTCTCCCCGGGCCCGCCACCCGCTACCGTGGAGCGGATGAGCAGCGACGAGAAGCCCTCGGCCCCGCGTTCCCTCGCGGAGGCGCTCCGTGCCCGGGACGACACGTCTCTGGCCGCACTCCTGCGCGCCCGCCCCGACCTCGTCACGCCCGTCCCCACCGACCTCACCCAGCTCGCCACCCGCGCCGGGACCCGCGCCTCGGTGGTGCGGGCCCTGGAGCGGCTGGACCGGTTCACGCTCCAGACGGCGGAGGCGCTGGCCGTGGCGGCGGAACCGGCGGCGTACGAGGAGCTGCTGGGGCTGATGGCCGGGGACGAGCGGGACGCGGTCGTCGGGGCCGCCCTTCCGGGGGCGGTGGCCGTGCTGCGGGAGCAGGCCCTGGTCTGGGGCGACGACGACCGGCTCCGGCTGGTCCGCACCGCCCGCGAGCTGCTCGCCCCGTCCCCGCAGCACCCCTCGCCGACCGGGCTGGGCCCGTCCGTGCGGGAGGCCACCGCGGGCATGTCGCCGGGCCGGATCCAGGAGATCGTGACGGCCGCCGGGCTGCCGTCCACCCATGACCCCGTCTCCGCGGCCACCGCGCTGGCCGGCCTGTTCGGCGACCGCCGGAGGATGGGCGCCCTGCTCGCCGGAGCTCCCGCCGAGTCCCTCGACGTGCTGGACCGGCTGGTGTGGGGGCCGCCGTACGGGCAGGTCACCGCCGAGCCGGGGGCCCGGCTGCGCTGGCTGCTGGACCGGGGGCTGCTGCTGCCGACCTCGCCCGGCACGGTCGTCCTGCCGCGCGAGGTGGCCCTGCACCTGCGGGCCGGCCGCGCGCACCGCGCGCCCGAGCCGGTGCCGCCCGCCGTCGAGCCGGCCGCGACGCACCGTCGGCAGGTGGTGGACGCGGCCGCGGCGGGGCAGGCGTACACCGCGCTGGCGACCGTCGAGGAGCTGCTGAAGGAGTGGGACGAGGGCGGCCCCGCGGTGCTGCGCGCGGGCGGGCTGAGCCTGCGGGACCTGAAGCGGACGGCCGTCGCCCTGGACGTGTCGGAGCCGATGGCCGCGTTCTGGGTCGAGCTGGCGTACGCCGCCGGGCTGATCGCCTCCGACGGCGAGGCCGACGAGCGGTACGCGGCCACCCCGGCCTACGACGAGTGGCTGGAGCTTCCGGCCGCCGAGCGCTGGGTCCGGCTGGCGGAAGCCTGGCTGGCGGGGACCCGGACGCCCGGACTGGTCGGCGGGCGGGACACGAAGGAGCGGACGCTGTCGGCGCTCGGGCCGGGCCTGGACCGCTCGGCCGCGCCGGAGGTACGCCGCCGGGTGCTGGCGCTGCTGGCCGGGCTCGCGGAGGGCACCGCGCCGACCACCGAGTCGGTGCTCGCCCGGCTGAGCTGGGAACGCCCCCTGCGCGGACCCCAGCGCGAGGACGACCTGCGCGCCCGGCTGGCCGGCTGGACCCTGACGGAGGCGGAGCTGCTGGGCGTCACGGGCCGGGGCGCCCTGTCGTCCCAGGGCCGGGCCCTCCTCGGCCCGGCGGCGGACCGGCAGGCCGGCCGACGGGACGGGGCGCTCCCCGCGGCCGACAGCACCGCCGGGCGGAGCGGCGACTCCCCGCAGGACGCGAACTCCCCGCAGGACACGGACTCGGCGCAGGGCCCCGGGGACAAGCTTCCCTTCCCCCACCACACCGCGGCCACGGCCGCGGCCGCGACGCCCCTCGCCCCCGGTCCTCTCCCGGCCGCCGAGCAGGCCGTCGCCTCCGCCGCCGCCGTCCGGCTGCTGGCGCCGCTGCTCCCCGAGCCGCTGGACCACGTGCTGCTCCAGGCGGACCTGACCGCGGTGGCGCCGGGCCCGCTGCACCGGCCGCTCGCCGACACGCTGGGCGTGCTCGCCGACGTCGAGTCGAAGGGCGGGGCGACCGTCTACCGCTTCACGCCCGGTTCCGTACGCCGTGCTCTGGACGCCGGCCGTACCGCCGCCGACCTGCACGCCTTCCTCGCGGAGCACTCCCGTACGCCGGTCCCGCAGCCGTTGGCGTACCTGATCGACGACGTGGCGCGCCGGCACGGGCACCTCCGGGTGGGCGCGGCCTCGGCGTACGTCCGCTGCGACGACGACGCGATGCTGAACGAGATCCTCGCCGACAAGCGCGCCGTCGCCCTGCGGCTGCGCCGTCTCGCGCCGACCGTGCTGGCGGCCGAGGCCGCCCCGCCGGCCCTCCTCGACGGGCTGCGGGCGATGGGGTTCGCGCCGGCCGCCGAGTCGGCGGAGGGCGACGTCCTGATCACCCGTGCCGACGCCCACCGCAGCCCGCCCCGCACCGCCCCGGAACCGGTGCCGGAGGGTCCGCCCGTCCCCGACGGCACCCTGCTGTCGGCCGCGATCCGGGCGATCCGCGCCGGTGACCTGGCGTCCACGGCCCCTCGCAAGCCGGCCGACGACGCCGCGGCGCGGGCGCCCGGCGCGCTGCCCCGCACCTCGCCCGCCGAGACCCTCGCCACCGTGCAGGCCGCCGTCCTCACCGGCGAGGCCGTGTGGATCGGCTACGTCAACGCCGAGGGGGCCGCCAGCCAGCGCGTCATCGCCCCGGTCCGGGTGGAGGGCGGCTTCGTGACGGCGTACGACCACACGGCGGACGAGGTCAGGACGTACCCGCTGCACCGGATCACGGGCGTGGCGGAGCTGGCGGACGACGAGGCGTAGCCGGGTGGCGGCGCAGGGCCGCCACCCCGATCACCCGTTCCTTTTCATCCATTCGTTCGATCCGTTCGCCCGTGGCTGTCATGAAGGCCACTCTGACGCACCCCCGCCCCCGTCGTGGCCGGTAGGGCACACTGGACGTTTGGCCGCGTGCCACGGCCGTGAAGGGAAGGGTGCCGCGCGTGAATGGTCCACTCATCGTCCAGTCGGACAAGACCCTGCTCCTGGAGGTCGACCACGAGCGGGCCGACGCGTGCCGTCGGGCCATCGCGCCGTTCGCGGAACTGGAGCGGGCGCCCGAGCACATCCACACCTACCGGCTGACCCCGCTGGGCCTGTGGAACGCGCGCGCCGCCGGGCACGACGCCGAGCAGGTGGTGGACGCGCTCGTGGAGTTCAGCCGGTACCCGGTGCCGCACGCGCTGCTGGTGGACATCGCCGAGACGATGGACCGCTACGGGCGGCTGACGCTCAGCAAGCACCCCGCGCACGGTCTCGTGCTGACCACCACGGACCGGCCGGTCCTGGAGGAGATCCTGCGGTCCAAGCGGGTCGCCCCGCTGGTCGGTGCCCGGATCGACCCCGACACGGTCGCCGTGCACCCCTCCGAGCGCGGGCAGATCAAGCAGACGCTGCTGAAGCTGGGCTGGCCCGCCGAGGACCTCGCCGGGTACGTCGACGGCGAGGCGCACCCGATCGAGCTGGCCGAGGACGGCTGGGCGCTGCGGCCCTACCAGAAGCAGGCCGTGGAGAACTTCTGGCACGGCGGGTCCGGGGTCGTCGTCCTGCCCTGCGGCGCGGGCAAGACGCTGGTGGGGGCGGGGGCGATGGCGCAGGCCAGGTCGACCACGCTGATCCTCGTCACCAACACCGTCTCCGCCCGGCAGTGGAAGCACGAGCTGATCAAGCGGACGTCGCTGACCGAGGAGGAGATCGGCGAGTACAGCGGCACGCGCAAGGAGATCCGCCCCGTCACCATCGCCACCTACCAGGTGCTGACGACCCGGCGGAAGGGCGTCTACCCGCACCTGGAGCTGTTCGACTCCCGTGACTGGGGGCTGATCGTCTACGACGAGGTGCACCTGCTGCCGGCGCCGGTCTTCAAGTTCACCGCCGACCTCCAGGCACGGCGCCGGCTGGGCCTGACGGCCACGCTGGTGCGCGAGGACGGCCGCGAGTCGGACGTGTTCTCCCTCATCGGCCCGAAGCGGTTCGACGCCCCGTGGAAGGAGATCGAGGCGCAGGGCTACATCGCGCCCGCGGACTGCGTCGAGGTCCGGGTGAACCTGACGGACTCCGAGCGGCTCGCGTACGCGACCGCCGAGGCCGAGGAGAAGTACCGCTTCTGCGCCACCACCGAGACCAAGCGGAAGGTGACGGAGGCGATCGTGCGGCGGTTCGCCGGGCAGCAGATCCTCGTCATCGGGCAGTACATCGACCAGCTCGACGAGCTGGGGGAGCACCTGGACGCGCCGGTCATCAAGGGTGAGACGTCCAACGCCCAGCGCGAGAAGCTGTTCGAGTCGTTCCGGCAGGGCGAGATCAGCGTGCTGGTGGTGTCGAAGGTCGCGAACTTCTCGATCGACCTGCCCGAGGCGACGGTCGCCATCCAGGTGTCGGGCACCTTCGGCTCGCGCCAGGAGGAGGCGCAGCGGCTGGGGCGGGTGCTGCGGCCGAAGGCGGACGGCCACCAGGCGCACTTCTACTCGGTCGTCGCCCGCGACACCCTCGACCAGGACTTCGCCGCCCACCGGCAGCGTTTCCTCGCCGAGCAGGGCTACGCCTACCGGATCATGGACGCGGACGAACTGCTGGCGGAGGACGCCTGAGCGGGAGCGGGGACCGCGGCGCGGGCGGAGGACGCTAAGGCCTGTCCGGCGGATCAAGTCGGAGGAAACCTGCGGCGTCTTGGAGCCGAGGTGAGCGGGGCCCGGTGCGTGCGGCTGCAAGGCGGAGGAGGGCGTCGACGCGGTGGGGGCACCTCCCGGCCGAAGGCCGGGGGCCGCCGGCAACCGACGACAACGCCGCTGGGGGCACCCCCTCCGGGGGGGCGCGCCAGGCCCCGCGTCTCCGGCATGATCCGCCGGACAGGCCCTGGCCGGGGCGGGGTCTACGGCGCGGGCAGGGTGAGCACCAGGAACAGCACGGTCAGCGACGGCAGCAGTGACGCGGCGGCCAGGCAGGCGCGCAGGGCCGACCAGCGGCGCTTCCAGGGCAGGGCCCAGGCGGTGACGAAGGCGGCCAGGGTGACCGGCCCGCCGAAGTCGAGGATGCCGTAGATCAGCGCCAGGGACGTGTTCAGCGCCGACGAGCAGTCGTCGGGACCGCAGCTGTCGGTCGCCATCGCCGAGATGCCGCCCAGGAACAGGGCCGCCGGTCCCAGGAGGACCAGCAGAACGGTCGCGACGAGCGGGGCCACCCAGGCATGGCGGTCCTGGTCGGCGGGGACCGGGACGGGGGTCGCGTGCGGTGCCGGATACGCGGGGTGCGGTGTCGTCATGCCCCGAGTGAACCGCCGGGCGGTGCGGGCGGGCATCGGCGCGGGTACTCAGCCGGGCGCCGCGCGTACTCAGTCGCGTGGCGGGACCGGCGGGGGTTCCCGGCGGCGGACGCCCACCTCCTCGCCGTACTCGCCGAGGATCACCACGTCGAAGGCCGCGCCCGCGAAGACGCGTACCGCGTGCAGGGCGTCGCCCAGGCGGTGGTGGTGGGGGGTGCCGGAGACGGAGGTCGCGCCGGGCGGGCGGCCCGGGGCGGGGGCTGGGTGGAAGGTCGCTGCGCTCATGCCTCCATGGTGCGATCGCGGACATAAGGGCGGCATCGGTCTGGGGAGCCACTTCGGGTGGACTTTCCGTCCACCCCCGGGCGGAGCGGTTCCTCCGGGGAGAGGGGCCCCGTCCCCTAGGGGACGGGGCCGGAAGGCAAGAGGCAAGAGGCAAGAGAGGCAGACGGGCGGCGGGCAGGCGACAGGCCGGCAGCACGGGGGCGGGCTGGCAGCACGGCGGCAGGCAGGACGGGGGCCGGGCGGAAACCCGTTGGCTTCGCGGGGGCCCCAGGTCCTAGAATCTCCGCTCTTGCCCGCCTCCCCAGGGAGCGCCGCCGCCCGGACGGAAACCGGACGGCTTTCCCGCAGTCACCCCTTTCCGCAGGCCCGGAGGCACCCCCTTGTCCACGCCCGTGTCCGCCGCCGACCCGCTCCTCCGTGAGCGCTCCCACCTCGCCGCCTCCCGCGCCGCGCTGCGCGCCATGCGCGAGGACGTGCAGTCCCTCGACATCAGCGACGTCACCGCCAACTGGGTCAACGCACAGATCCTGGAGCGCCAGATCGCGGACCGCGTCAAGGCGCTCGCCGACCTCAGCGACACCCCGCTGTTCTTCGGCCGGCTGGACTACCTCCACGCACCCGGCGCCGAGCGGGCCGAGGGCGCGGAAGGGGAACGCTTCTACATCGGGCGCCGGCACGTCCACGACCACGACGGCGACCCGATGGTCATCGACTGGCGGGCGCCGGTCTCACAGCCGTTCTACCGGGCCTCCAGGAAGGACCCGATGGACGTCGGCCTGCGGCGCCGCTTCGGCTACACCGGCGGTGACCTCACCGCGTACGAGGACGAGCACCTCTCGGACCCGGCCGAGGCGGCCACCACCAGCAAGCTGCTCCAGCGGGAGATCGAGCGGCCGCGTGTCGGTCCGATGCGGGACATCGTCGCCACCATCCAGCCCGAGCAGGACGAGATCGTCCGCAGCGGGCTGGGCGGCTCGGTGTGCGTGCAGGGCGGCCCCGGCACCGGGAAGACGGCCGTCGGTCTGCACCGGGTGGCGTACCTGCTGTACGCGCACCGCGAGCGGCTGGCCCGCACCGGCACGCTGGTCATCGGCCCGAACCGGTCCTTCCTCGGCTACATCGAGCAGGTGCTCCCCGCACTGGGCGAGTTGACGGTCCGTCAGGCCACCGTCGACGACCTCGTCGCGCGGGTGGAGGTACGGGGCACGGACGAGGCCCCCGCGGCGGTCGTCAAGGGCGACGCGAGGATGGCCGAGGTGCTGCGGCGGGCACTGTACTCCCACGTCACCCTGCCGACCGAGCCGGTCGTCGTCGTCCGCGGATCGCGCCGCTGGCGGGTCCCGGCGTACGAACTGGAGCAGATCGTCCGCGAGTTGCTCGACCGCGGCATCCGCTACGGCGCCGCCCGCGACGCCCTCCCGCAGCGCGTCGCGCACGCCGTGCTGGTGCAGATGGAGCGGGCCGGGGAGGCGCCCGACGACCGGGTGCAGGACGCCGTGGCCCGCAACAGCGCCGTCAAGGCCGCCGTGAAGGCCGTCTGGCCGCCCGTCGACCCGGCGAAGCTGGTGCTGCGGCTGCTCACGGACGCGGAGTTCCTCGCGGAGCACGCGGAGGGCATCCTGACCGAGGAGGAGCGCGCGACGATCCTGTGGGCGAAGCCGGTGCGGTCGGTGAGGTCGGCCAGGTGGTCCGCCGCGGACGCGGTGCTGATCGACGAGGCCGCCGACCTCGTGGAGCGCACGCACTCCCTGGGCCATGTCGTCCTCGACGAGGCGCAGGACCTGTCCCCCATGCAGTACCGCGCGGTCGGCCGCCGCTGCACCACGGGCAGCGCGACCGTCCTGGGCGATCTGGCGCAGGGCACCACGCCCTGGGCGACGCGCAGTTGGGAGGAGGCCCTCGCGCACCTCGGCAAGGCCGACGCGGTGATCGAGGAACTGACGGCCGGCTTCCGCGTCCCGACGGACGTCATCGCCTACGCCTCCCGGCTGCTGCCCCACATCGCGCCGGGCCTGACGCCGGTCGCCTCCGTCCGGGAGAACCCCGGCTCCTTCGAGATCCGCGCGGTGTCGGACGACGGGGACGTCGTCGCCGCCTGCGAGGAGTCGCTCCGCAACGAGGGGTCGACGGGCCTCGTCGCGGCCGACGCCCGCGTGCCCGCGCTGGCGGAGGCCCTCAAGGCGGCGGGGATCCCCTTCCTGGCACCGGGCGAGGAGACCACCCGGGAGACCCGCCTGACCCTGGTCCCGGCCTCCCTGGCCAAGGGCCTGGAGTACGACCACGTCGTCCTGGACGAGCCGAGCGCGGTGGTGGACGCCGAGCCGGACGAACGGACGGGACTGCGACGGCTGTACGTGGCGCTGACCCGAGCCGTCTCGGGGCTGGTGGTCACCCACTCCACCGGCCTGCCGCCCCAACTGGCCGACCGGTAGCGGGCTTTCCGACCAGTAGCGGGCTTTCCGGCAAGGGTCGGGCCGACCGCACGACCCGGGCGGCCCGGCCACCCGGTGAGCGGAGCGGCACGGTGTGCGGCGGCGCGGGAGGAGCGGGCGGTGGGCCGACCCCGCCCGGGTGAATCCGTGCGCGGGGGAGCGCCCCCGCGGCGCCGGGCGGCGCCGCCCCGCCCCCACTCCCGGCGGCCCTCACCCCTCGTCCAGCACCCGCCGCCACTCCCCCACGGCCTCCGCCGACACCGGCCCCCGCCAGCCGTCCGGCCGGGCCGCCCCGCCGATGTGGAACGCGTCGACGCCCGCCGCCCGCAGCGCCGGCACGTGGTCGAGCCGCAGCCCTCCCCCCACCAGGACCTCCTGCTCGTACCCCTGCTCCCCCCGCCGGCCCGCCTCCGCGACCAGCACGGGCAGCCCGTCGTCGACGCCCGCGGCCGATCCGGCCGTGAGGTAGGTGTCGAGTCCGGGCAGCCCCTCGCACTGCTTGCGCAGGGCGTCCCGGTCGGCCGTGTGGTCGATGGCCCGGTGGAACGTCCACGGGCAGCCGTCCAGTTCCGCGACCACCCGCTCGACGGCGGCCAGGTCCACGCCGCCCTCCGCGTCGAGGAAGCCGAGCACGAACTGGTCCGCCCCCTCCGCCCGCAGGGTTCCGGCGGTCCGGACGAGCCGCCCGACGTCCCCGGCGGCGAACCCGTCTGTCAGACGCAGCATGACGCGCAGGTCGATGTCGACGGCGGCCCGGACGGCGGCGAACGTCGCGGCGGGCGGGGTGAGCCCGTCGGCGGCCATGTCGGTGACCAGTTCGAGGCGGTCGGCACCTCCGGCCCGGGCGGCGACCGCGTCCTGCGCGTCGAGGGCGATCACCTCCAGGACTGCACGCTTGCTCATGGGACCCCATTCGTCGACGGCTCTACAGGTCTAGTCCAATTCCAGAGTACGCCTGCGAGCCGCCCCGCTCACCCCCGCGTCCCCGGCCGGGCCGGGCGAGAATGACCGCATGGCCGACGACCCCGAACTCCGCGACGCCGAACTCCGCGACGACGCCCTCGACGCCCTGCGCACCCGCTTCGCCCGCGCCCTCGGAGCGGCCCGCGCCCCCGCCCCCGGCCCGGACCCCCTCCCCTACGCCGACGACCTCCTGGGCCGCTGGCGGGAGCCGCAGCGCCGCTACCACACGCTCACCCACCTCACCGCGGTCCTCGACCGGATCGACACGCTCCAGGAGTACGCCGGCGACCCGGACGTCGTCCGCCTGGCCGCCTGGTTCCACGACGCCGTCCACCTCCCCGACCGCTCCGAGAACGAGGAGCGCTCCGCCCGCCTCGCCGAGCGCGCGCTCCCCGAGGCCGGACTGCCGCCGGCGAAGACCGCCGAGGTGGCCCGCCTGGTCCGGCTCACCGTCACCCACGACCCGGCCGACGACGACCGCGACGGCCAGGTGCTGTGCGACGCCGACCTCGCGATCCTCGCCGCGCCGCCGTCGGCGTACGCCGCCTACACGGCCGAGATCCGCGAGGAGTACCACTTCGTGCCCAACGACGCCTTCCGCGAGGGCCGGGGCGCCGTACTGCGCCATCTCCTCGGCCTGCCCCGGCTGTTCCGCACCCCGTACGGGGCGCGGGAGTGGGAGGCGACCGCCCGGTACAACATGCGCGCGGAGCTGGACATGCTGTCGGTCTGAGCCCCGCGCCCGCCTACCCTGCCTGTCATGCGCGCATGGGGCGGGGATCAGGTGACGGAGGCCGTCGCGGGCAGCGTGGAGCTGCTGCGGACGGTGACGGACAGGGACTGGGCCGGTGTGCGGGCCGGCCGGCTGGAGTGGACCTGCCGGCGGACGGCGGAACACATGGCGAGCGATCTCATCGCCTACGCCGGGCAGTTGGCGGGCCGGGCACAGACTGCGTACGTGCCCTTCGAGATCGCCTTCGACGAGGGCACCGACCAGGCGGGCGTCCTGGACGTCGTCGAGACCACCGGCGCCCTGCTGGCCGCCGCCGTCCGCACCGCCCCGCCCCGGGTCCGCGCCTTCCACCCCTACCCCTTCCGCAGCGCGAACCGCGAGGGCTTCGCCGCGATGGGCATCGCCGAGGTCCTCCTGCACACCCACGACATCGCCGAGGGCCTGGGCCTGGCGTACGAGCCGCCCGCCGATCTGTGCGAGGCCGTCCTCGGCCGGATCTTCCCGCACGTCCGGCCGGGCCCCGAGCCCTGGCCGACCCTGCTGTGGGCCACCGGCCGCGGTGAACTGCCCGGCCGCGCCCCGGTCACCGGCTGGCGCTGGAACAACAACCTGGTCCTGCCCGCCGGACGCCTCACCCTCGAAGGCGTCACCCCGGCCGCCGCCGCCGACCTGGTCGCGGGCGGCGACGGCGGTTTCGGCTGGCTCGGCGACGCGCCCTACGAGGGCACCCGCGAGGTCGCCGCCGGCCTGCTGAAGGCGTACGACGCCGGGGTGCACCGGCCCGAGTTCGGGGTGTTCGTCCTCGTCCGGCGGGCGGACGGCCGGGCCGTCGGCAGCCTCGGCTTCCACGGGATGCCCGACGAGGAGGGCCGCGCCGAGATCGGCTACGACCTCGTGGAGCCCGCCCGCGGCCACGGCTACGCCACCGAGGCGGTCGACGCCCTCGCGCGGTGGGCGCTCGCCCGCGACGACGTGGGCCTGCTGTACGCGGCGGTGGAGGAGGCGAACACCCCCTCGCAGGCCGTGCTGACCCGCGCCGGGTTCGTCCGGGCCGACGTGGCGCGCGAGTCCCTCCTGGAGGACGACACGCTACGGCTGTACACGCGCCGCGCGTCCCCCTGAGCCGTCCACCGTCACGCCCGGGAGCGCCCCTTGGGCCGTCGCAGTCCGGCCGCCGTCAGCAGCCGAACCACCTCGCGGCTGCTGACCCGCACCGCGCCGGCCGCGACCACGTCGGGGTACCGGTGCGAGGGAATGTCGTAGTGGTCGCGTTCGAAGGCCCGCCGCGGCACGCCCAACCCGTCGGCGAACGCGTGCAGTTCGTCGAAGGACACGTCGCTGACGAGGTGGGACCACATCCGTCCGTGGCCGGGCCAGTCCGGCGGATCGACGTAGATCGTCACGCGCGCCTCACGAGGCCCGGCCGGACGCCGACCCCAGCGCCCCGACCGCCGCGACCTTCACACCCGCCCGGTGGCACACCCAGTGCGGGTCGGGCCCGAGTTCGGGCTCGACCTCCAGGGCGTGCGGGTCACCCGAGCCGCACACCGGGCAGATCGGCCAGCGGCCGTGGCGCTCCAGCAGGGCGTCCTGCACGTCCTGCGCCACCAGTCCGGCCACGAAGGCCACGCCGTCCGGCCACTGCTCGACCCACCAGCGCCGCTGCGTCACGGACTCCTCGACCAGGGACACCACGTCCGCCGCGGCCACCTCGCCCGAGGCCAGGTCGGCGAGGACGAGGGCGCGCGCGGCGTGCAACGCCTGTTCCAGGGGGCTGATGCGGGGAGGGGAGGGGTCCATGCATCCATTGTGCGCACTCTTGACCGTGACACGGAGCCGGAAATATTTTTCCGGGGTGCCACAGGACGTGACGGAAATTTTCGGCGGCGCCCTCGCCGCCCGGGTCCGCGCGCTCGCCCCGTCCATGACCCGCTCGGTGCAGCGCGTCGCCGAGACCGTCGCGGGCGACCCCGCGGGCTGCGCGGCGCTCACCGTCACGCGCCTCGCGGAACGCACCGGCACCAGTGAGGCGACCGTCGTGCGCACCGCCCGGCTGCTCGGCTACCCCGGCTACCGCGACCTGCGGCTCGCCCTCGCCGGACTCGCGGCGCAGCAGCGGTCCGGCCGGGCCCCCGCCCTCACCACCGACATCGCGGTCGACGACCCGATCGCGGACGTCGTCGCCAAACTCGCCCACGACGAACGGCAGGCCCTCGCCGACACCGCCGCCGGTCTCGACACCGTGCAGCTCGGGGCGGCGGTGGCGGCGGTGGCCGCCGCCCGCAGGACGGACGTCTACGGCGTCGGCGCGTCCGGGCTCGTCGCCCAGGACCTCGCGCAGAAGCTGCTGCGGATAGGGCTCGTGGCCCACGCCCACAGCGACCCGCACCTCGCGGTCACGAACGCGGTGCAGCTGCGGGCGGGGGACGTCGCCGTGGCGATCACGCACTCCGGGTCGACACGGGACGTCGTCGAACCGCTGCGGGTCGCCTTCGAGCGGGGCGCCACGACCGTCGCCGTCACCGGGCGGCCGGGCGGGACGGTCACGCAGTACGCGGACCAGGTGCTGACGACGTCGACGGCCCGGGAGAGCGAGCTGCGGCCCGCGGCGATGTCGTCCAGGACCGGCCAGCTGCTGGTGGTGGACTGCCTGTTCGTGGGGGTGGCGCAGCGCACGTACGACACGGCGGCACCGGCGCTGGCCGCGTCGTACGAGGCCCTGGCCCACCGGCACCGGTAGACCGTGGGGACACGTCGGCCGACCCGCGCCGGAGTCGGCCGTCCCGCGCCGGAGAGAAAGAGCCGCTGCCATGACCTCGACCCCCCGCCCCGACGACCTGCTCGCCCAGCTCGGATCGCTCACCACCGAGGCCTTCCGGCCCGAACTCGCCGAGATCGACCGGCTGCCCACCCTCGACATCGCCCGGCTCATGAACGGCGAGGACACCCTGGTGGCCGCCGCCGTGGCCGCGCGACTGCCCGAGATCGCGGCCGCCGTCGACGCGATCGCCGCGCGGATGGAGCGCGGCGGCCGTCTGGTGTACGCCGGGGCGGGAACGGCCGGGCGGCTCGGCGTGCTGGACGCGTCCGAGTGCCCGCCGACCTTCAACACCGCCCCCGGCCAGGTCGTGGGACTCGTCGCGGGCGGGCCGCCGGCGATGGTGACCTCCGTCGAGGGCGCCGAGGACTCGCGGGAGCTGGCGCGGGCGGACCTGGCCGGCCTCGCGCTGACCGCCGGGGACACGGTGGTCGGGATCTCCGCCTCGGGGCGCACCCCGTACGCGATCGGCGCGGTGGAGTACGCGCGCTCGGCCGGCGCGCTGACCGTCGGGCTGGCCTGCAACCCGGGCAGTGCGCTGGCCGCGGCCGCCGAGCACGGCATCGAAGTGGTCGTCGGGCCCGAACTGCTCACCGGGTCGACCCGGCTGAAGGCGGGCACCGCGCAGAAACTGGTGCTGAACATGCTGTCGACGATCACGATGATCCGGCTGGGCAAGACGTACGGGAACCTGATGGTCGACGTACGGGCCTCGAACGAGAAGCTGCGGGCCCGCTCGCGGCGGATCGTCTCGCTGGCGACGGGCGCGGACGACGCGGAGATCGAGCGGGCCCTCGACGTCACCGGCGGCGAGGTGAAGAACGCGGTCCTCGTGCTGCTCGCCGGGGTCGACGGGCCGTCGGCCACCCGCCTTCTGGAGGAGTCCGGCGGTCATCTGCGCGCCGCGCTCGCCGCCGCGCGCTCCTGACCCGCACGCTCAGCAGGTGCCTACCGATGACCGTGCCGACCGTGCCACCGCCGCCGCGCTCCTGCCCCTGGTCGGCGGCCCCGCGAACGTGACCTCCGTCGCCCACTGCATGACCCGGCTGCGGCTGGGCCTCGCCGATCCGTCCCGGGCGGACGAGGAGGCGCTGCGGGCGGTGCCCGGGGTGCTGGGGCTCGTCGTGGACGGCGGTTCGTACCAGGTGGTGCTCGGGCCGGGGGTCGTCGGGCGGGTGACGGCGGCGTTCGAGGAGCTGGTGGAAGGGCCGACGGTGGCGGCGGAACTGGCCGCGCGGGGAGCGGAGTTGAAGGGCGAGCGGCAGCGGCGCGGCGCGACGCCCGGCCGGGCCGCCCTGCGCCGCCTCGCCGCCGTCTTCGTGCCCCTCGTCCCCGCCCTGATCGGCTGCGGAGTCCTCGCCGGCGTCAACGGGCTGCTGGTCAACGCCGGCCTGCTGCCCTGGCTGACACCCGCCCTGGCCGCCGTGGCGTCCGCCTTCATGGCGCTGATCGCGGTGTTCGTCGGCGTCGACACGGCGAAGGAGTTCGGCGGCACGCCCGTACTGGGCGGGGCGGTGGCCGCGATCGTGGTGTATCCGGGCGTCACGAAGGTCGCGGCGTTCGGGGTGGCGCTCGCCCCCGGCCAGGGCGGGGTCCTCGGCGCGCTGGCGGCGGCACTGCTGGCGACGCGCGTGGAGAGGTGGTGCCGGGGCCGGGTCCCGGCGGCCCTGGACGTGCTGCTGACCCCGACCCTGACCGTCCTCGTCGCGGGCCTGGCCACGCTGTACGGCCTGATGTGGGCGGCCGGCGCGGTCTCGACCGCCATCGGCACGGCGGCGAACTGGCTGCTGACGACGACGGGCGCGTTCGCCGGCCTGGTCCTGGGCGGGCTGTTCCTCCCGCTGGTGATGCTGGGCCTGCACCAGGCCCTCATCCCCATCCACACCACGCTCATCGAACAGCAGGGCCACACCGTGCTGCTGCCCGTCCTGGCGATGGCGGGCGCGGGCCAGGTGGGCGCGGCGATGGCGGTGTACGTCCGGCTGCGCCACGACACGTCCCTGCGCACGACGATCAGGTCGGCGCTGCCGGCCGGCCTGCTGGGCGTCGGCGAGCCCCTGATCTACGGGGTGTCGCTGCCGCTCGGCCGCCCCTTCCTCACCGCATGTGCGGGCGGGGCGGCGGGCGGGGCCTTCGTCGGGTTCTTCGCGATGCTCGGGGACCGGGTGGGGGCGACCGCGATCGGGCCGTCCGGCTGGGCGCTGTTCCCGTTGCTGGCGGGCAACCGGGGGCTGGGCGTGACGGCGGCGATCTACGCGGGCGGGCTGCTGACGGGGTACGCGGTCGGGTTCGCCGCGACCTACGCCTTCGGCGGGGTCGCGGCGGCGGCCGCGGCCGTCACCCCGGTCCGCGACCCGCACCGATCCTGAGATACGGCGCTGCCGACACTTTGACGCCGGGGTGCCCGCGGGTCAGATGATCCGCTTCATGACGATCGTGCGCTGCTTGAAGGGGGTGTCCCCGCCCCAGGACAGGACGGCGAAGACCTCCCCGCCGGGAGCACCGTGGATCTCGGGCGAGGCGGTGGCCGCGGCCCCGGTACTGGCGCGGGACCAGCCCGTGAAGTTCCGGCCGCCGTCGGTGGAGCGGTTGACCCAGAGTTCGTGGTCGTTGGGGCTGATGCAGCCGATGGCGAGGTTCTGCTGCGCCTGGTAGTCGGGGTCATTGGTGTTGGTCGTGGGAGAGGTGGGGCCCCCGCGGCCGACCGCGACGGACTCGCACTCGCCGCCGCCGGGCAGTTCGGTGAAGGACGCGTTCCGCACGCTGTTCATGTCGGTGCGCGAACGGGAGACGTAGACGCGGTCGTTCAGCCCCCGTGCGACCTCGAAATTCATGATGTTCGTGCTGATGGACCTGCTGTACGTGGACACGCTGGCCACCATGCCGTGTACCCGCGGGGAGTGCTGCGTGCCCCAGTCGCCCAGCGGGAACGACGGTGCGCCGTTCCACAGCTCCATGTTGTGCACGTACACCTGTTGGTCGCGCACCGTGTAGAGGACGACATTGTTGATACCGCTCGCCGTGGTGATGCCGGTATCGGTGCGGAAATTGCCCGGTACGTTGTCCCAGTCCGACCACAGGTTGCCTGCCGCGCCGCGGAGGATGCTGTAGTAGACCACGCCGTCGGTGCCGACGTGGAAGACGACGAGGCGGGAGTCCTGCAAGCCGCCGGTGCCGATGTTGAGCAGCGAGACGACCTCGGGGCGGTGGTAGGTGCGGGCGCCCCCCGGCATCACCTGCCAGGCGCCGTTGCGGTACCGCCACCAGATCTGGTTGTCGTTCCCGCGTACCACCTCGTAGAGGTCTCCGCGGAACCACTGTGCGGACAGCGCGTCGGGCGACCTGGCGTCACCGCCCTCGTTGATCCACGATCCCTCGGTGGCCGTGGCGGGTCCGGCCGACACGCCGAGCAGCAGCGCCAGCCCGGCCAGCAGGGCCGTCCACGCGCGCGGCAGGAGTCCGGTTCCCCTGGTCCGTAAGCCTCTTGTCCTCATCATCTGTCCTCTCGTCCTCGTCCTCGTCCTCGTCAGCGCACCGCGGCGGTCCGTGGACCGGGCTGCCGCCTGCCGGTCGGAATCCCCCGCCCGGGCCCGGAGCACTCTAGGGAGGAAACACCCACCGGACTTGCGCGTGCGTGCACCGGTTGTGTGCCGAGGAGGCCCGGCGAGCGCCCGGGCGGCCGTGCTGCCCGGGATGCCGGGAGCACCGGGCGGGGCCGGACACGGGCGGCGGGTGGGCCGCCGCCGCCGACGTCCTGACGGTGAGGAACCGCGTCCGGCCGGGCCGCCCTACCCTGGGTGTCATGAATCATGCCCAGCTCACCGCTCTCGGTCGCGCTCTCCGACTGCTCGGGGAGCACGGCGAGGCCCTGAGCGCCGACACCCCCGACGCCCGGCTGCACGAGGTCAAGGCCGATCTGCGGCGCGCCCTGGACCTGCTGGACGACAGCGTCGTCGGAGCCGCGCCCACCACCCGCTGCGCCGAGCACCCGAACGGCCCGGTCGACAACGCGGCGCACGACCTGTGCCTGCTGTGCGAGACGCGTCGCCGCGCGGCCCGGCGCGCCGAGTACAACGGCCCCGCCCCGCAGGCGCCCCCCACCGCCCCGGCCCCCTCCCGGTACGGCGCCCGCGCCGACCGCCCGCAGCCGCAGCAGCGGTGGCTCGCGGAACTGTGGACCGGACAGGAGTGGCATCTGTGCGGCACGCCGAGGCGGGACCGGCGCGAGGCGGAGCTGTACATCAACGCCCTGCGCCGCGGCTCCCGCCCCGCGATGGCCTACCGTCTCGTCCACGAGTTCACCGATTACGAGGTGGTGCGCATCTGGGGCACCCCGGTGAAGGTCGACATCGAGCCGCTGGGCAATCTCTAGTGCTGTGACCGGAAAGGTTCACCGGCTCGCGACGCCCGGCACGGCACCTCGCCGCGTTGTCGCATCACCCGAGTACATCCAGTACGCGGGTCATGCTCCGCCTTGCGATGCACCGCACCGGACGCCGCGAGCTTTCCGGCAAACCTTTCCGGTCACAGCACTAGTGGGCCCGGCCGGGAGAGGAAGGCGTCCCGTCTCCCGGACCGCACCCGCGCGTTGCCGCTCAGCTGAGGGTCTTCAGCGCGGCGGCGTCGTACGGCTTCAGCTCGTCGAGGCGGCCGGCCAGGACCTTGGCCGCCCACTCCGGGTCCTGGAGCAGCGCGCGGCCGACGGCCACCAGATCGAACTCGTCGCGCTCCAGCCGGTCGAGCAGGTCGTCGATGCTCCTGAGGGCGGAGCCCTCGCCCTGGAAGGCCTTGAAGAACTCGCCGTCGAGACCGACCGATCCGACGGTGATGGTGGGCCGGCCGGTCAGCTTCTTCGTCCAGCCCGCGAGGTTGAGGTCGGAGCCGTCGAACTCGGGGACCCAGTAGCGGCGCGTGGAGGCGTGGAAGGCGTCGACGCCGGCCGCGGCGAGCGGGGTGAGGACGGCCTCCAGCTCCTCGGGGGTCTCGGCGAGGCGCGCGTCGTAGGCCTCCTGCTTCCACTGCGAGTAGCGGAAGACGACCGGGAACTCCGGCGACACGGTCTGGCGCACGGCGGCGACGATCTCGGCCGCGAACCGGGTGCGGGCGACCGGGTCGCCGCCGTAGGCGTCGGTGCGGCGGTTGGTGCCCGCCCACAGGAACTGGTCGACCAGGTAGCCGTGGGCGCCGTGGATCTCCACGCCGTCGAAGCCGATGCGCTCCGCGGCGGCGGCGGCCTCGGCGAAGGCGCCGATGACGTCGTCCAGGTCGCGCTGGGTCATCGCCTTGCCGGTGCCCTCGGCGCCGTCCAGGCGCAGGCCGGAGGGGCCGACGGCGGGGGCGTCCGCGACGGGCGGCTGGCCCTGCTCGCGGACCATGCCGATGTGCCACAGCTGCGGCATGATCGTCCCGCCGCCCGCGTGCACGGCCTCGGCGACCTTCGCCCAGCCCGCCAGCTGCTCCTCGCCGTGGAAGCGCGGCACCCGGTCGCTCTGCCCGGCCGAGTCGTGGCCGACGTACGTGCCCTCGGTGACGACGAGACCGACACCGGCGGCGGCGCGGCGGCCGTAGTACGACGCCACGTCCTCGCCGGGGATGCCGCCGGGCGAGAACATGCGGGTCATGGGCGCCATGGCGATGCGGTTCGGGACGGTCAGGCCGTTGAGGGAGACGGGGCGCGCGAGGATCTCGGCGGCACGGGCGGCGGCGGGGGTGGCAGTCACGACAGGGGACTCCTCGGAGAGGTCGCGGTGGACATCGGGCAGTGGACATTCCGGACGGTATGTGCACATGCAAGCACCGCCCTCCCTCTCAACGGCGGCCCCGCCCTCGCCATTCCGCCCGCTCCCCCACCACCCCTGTGATCCGAACCACGCCGGCCGGGTCCGTCGGGGCGGGCCCCGGTCGCCCCTCACCACGGCGCCGGGGCCGACGCCCGGAAACGCCCGAGGGCGGTACCCCCTGCTGACGCAGGAAGTACCGCCCTCGGTGGGAAACCCGAGCCTCGATCAGGCTCAGAAGTCCATGTCACCGCCCGGCATGCCGCCGCCGGCCGGGGCCGCGGCCTTCTCCGGCTTGTCGGCGATGACGGCCTCGGTGGTGAGGAACAGCGCGGCGATCGACGCGGCGTTCTGCAGCGCGGAGCGCGTCACCTTCGCCGGGTCGATGATGCCCTCGGCGATCATGTCGACGTACTCACCGGTCGCGGCGTTCAGGCCGTGTCCGACGGGCAGGTTGCGCACCTTCTCGACGATGACGCCACCCTCGAGACCACCGTTGACGGCGATCTGCTTGAGCGGGGCCTCCAGGGCGAGCTTCACGGCGTTGGCGCCGGTCGCCTCGTCACCCTCGAGGTCGAGCTTCTCGAAGACCGAGGTGGCCTGCAGCAGGGCCACGCCACCACCGGCGACGATGCCCTCCTCGACGGCCGCCTTCGCGTTGCGGACGGCGTCCTCGATGCGGTGCTTGCGCTCCTTGAGCTCCACCTCGGTGGCGGCGCCGGCCTTGATGACGGCCACGCCGCCGGCCAGCTTCGCCAGACGCTCCTGGAGCTTCTCGCGGTCGTAGTCCGAGTCGCTGTTCTCGATCTCGGCGCGGATCTGGTTGACCCGGCCCGCGACCTGCTCCGAGGAGCCGGACCCGTCGACGATGGTGGTCTCGTCCTTGGTGATGACGACCTTGCGGGCCTTGCCCAGGAGGTCCAGGGAGGTGTTCTCGAGCTTGAGACCGACCTCCTCGGAGATGACCTCGCCACCGGTGAGGATGGCGATGTCGTTCAGCATCGCCTTGCGGCGGTCGCCGAAGCCCGGGGCCTTGACGGCGACGGACTTGAAGGTGCCGCGGATCTTGTTGACGACCAGGGTCGACAGGGCCTCGCCCTCGACGTCCTCGGCGATGATCAGCAGCGGCTTGCCCGACTGCATGACCTTCTCCAGGAGCGGGAGCAGGTCCTTGACGTTGGAGATCTTGGAGTTCGCGATCAGGATGTACGGGTCGTCGAGGACGGCCTCCATACGCTCCATGTCGGTCGCGAAGTACGCCGAGATGTAGCCCTTGTCGAAGCGCATGCCCTCGGTGAGCTCGAGCTCCAGACCGAAGGTCTGCGACTCCTCGACGGTGATGACGCCTTCCTTGCCGACCTTGTCCATGGCCTCGGCGATCAGCTCGCCGATCTGGGTGTCGGCGGCGGAGATGGAGGCCGTCGAAGCGATCTGCTCCTTGGTCTCGACATCCTTCGCCTGCTCGAGCAGGGCACCGGAGACGGCCTCGACGGCCTTCTCGATACCGCGCTTGAGGGCCATCGGGTTGGCGCCGGCCGCCACGTTGCGCAGGCCCTCGCGGACCAGCGCCTGGGCGAGGACGGTCGCGGTGGTCGTACCGTCACCGGCGACGTCGTCCGTCTTCTTGGCGACTTCCTTGACCAGCTCGGCGCCGATCTTCTCGTACGGGTCCTCGAGTTCGATCTCCTTGGCGATGGAGACACCATCGTTGGTGATCGTGGGGGCGCCCCACTTCTTCTCGAGGACGACGTTGCGGCCCTTGGGGCCGAGCGTCACCTTGACGGCGTCCGCGAGCTGGTTCATGCCGCGCTCGAGGCCGCGCCGCGCCTCCTCGTCGAACGCGATGATCTTGGCCATGTGAAGTGGTCCCTCCAGGACTGGGGGTGATTCCTTCGGACCGCGCCCGCGCCCGCGACGGACGGCTCGCCGGCCCCGTGGTTCCTTGCCCCACCTGGCCTGCGGGCCTCACCGACCCGGTCCTTCGTTGTCACTCTCACCTTCAGAGTGCTAACGCAATGATTAGCACTCGCCTGTGCCGAGTGCAAGCGCCCCTCCGGGATCCGCAGGTGAACGGGGGGTGGCGGCGGACGCCGCCGGGTGACCGCGCACGGCTCCGGGCACACCGAAGGGCCCGCACCCCGGGAGGTGCGGGCCCTTCGCTGATGGAGCTGATGGAACAGAAGAACGTCGCTGCAAGTCGGCGCGTGCTTCAGCCGGTCGCGAGCCGGACCATGTCCGCCTGCGGCCCCTTCTGACCCTGCGAGATCTCGAAATCGACCCGCTGGCCCTCTTCCAGGGTGCGGTATCCGTCCATCTGGATCGCGCTGTAGTGGACGAAAACATCCGCACCACCGTCGACCGCGATGAAGCCGTACCCCTTCTCCGCGTTGAACCACTTGACGGTGCCCTGAGCCATGCCTAACTCCCCTATTACTGGCCCTTGCACAGATCCACACTTCGCGGATCCGGGTCAGACCTCACCCCCCAGTTGGTTGGGGGTGTGCGCCGGAACGCGTCGACCGCGGCCGAATGTATCTGTCCAACTGCCCTCTGCAACAGGTCAATCGGACGAGAAATCTGGACGCGAAGGGTCCGGAGAAGAGTGAGGATTCGCCCGAGTTCAGGGCAAGTCGGGCCCGACAAAGGGAATGAAAGGCGCAAAACACATGCGCAGTTTGGCTGTTTCTCATCGCCTGCCCCGACGGAACTCCCCCGCGGTCGGCAGGCGATGGGCGACGCGTTCCCCAACTCTACCGCGCTCAACCACACTGAATTGCCCCCTCCGCTTCTCTCGCGGAGGGGGCAATTCGATGAACTCTCGGTCATTCCTGTTACCGACGGTTACTACCGGCAGGTACTACCGACGGGTACGGAACGGGGCGCGGAGCACCGGTCAGCCGCCGGCCACGGCCGGGATGATGGAGACGCCGGCGCCGTCCGGGGTCGCCGTCTCCAGCCCCTGCTCGAAGCGCACGTCGTCGTCGTTGACGTACACGTTGACGAACCGGCGCAGCTTGCCCTGGTCGTCCAGGACGCGGGCGGCGATGCCGGTGTGGTTCTTCTCCAGGTCGGTGATGACCTCGCCGAGGGTCGCGCCCTCGGCCGGGACCTCGGCCTTGCCACCGGTGTAGGTGCGCAGGATGGTCGGGATGCGGACGGTCACGCTCATGCGAGGCCAGCCTCTCGGAAGGAGTCCAGGGTGGGGCGGATGGTGGCGGTGAGGCCGGTGCCGGCCACCGCGTCGAGGGTCTTGAGGCCGTCCCCCGTGTTGAGGACGACGGTGGTCTTCGTCGGGTCCAGGAGACCGTTCTCGATCAGCTTCCTCGTCACACCGACGGTCACGCCGCCGGCGGTCTCCGCGAAGATGCCCTCGGTCCGCGCCAGCAGCTTGATCGCGTCGACCACCTGCTCGTCGTTCACGTCCTCCACCGCGCCGCCGGTGCGGCGCGCGATGTCCAGGACGTAGGGCCCGTCCGCCGGGTTGCCGATGGCGAGGGACTTGGCGATGGTGTCCGGCTTCTGCGGCCGGACCACGTCGTGACCCGCCTTGTAGGCGACGGACACCGGCGAGCAGCCCTCGGCCTGCGCACCGAAGATCTTGTACGGCCGGTCCTCGACGAGGCCGAGCTTGATCAGCTCCTGCAGCCCCTTGTCGATCTTCGTGAGCTGCGAGCCGGAGGCGATCGGCACGACGAGCTGGTCGGGGAGCCGCCAGCCGAGCTGCTCGCAGATCTCGTACGCCAGCGTCTTGGAGCCCTCGGCGTAGTACGGCCGCAGGTTGACGTTGACGAAGCCCCAGCCCTCGCCGGCCGGGTCGCCGATCAGTTCGGAGCAGAAGCGGTTCACGTCGTCGTAGTTGCCCTCGATGCCGACGAGTTCGCCGCCGTAGATCGCGGCCATGACGACCTTGCCCTGCTCCAGGTCGTGCGGGATGAACACGCAGGAGCGGAAACCGGCGCGGGCGGCGGCGGCGCCGACGGCACCGGCCAGGTTGCCCGTGGAGGAGCAGGACAGGGTGGTGAAGCCGAAGGCGCGGGCGGCCTCGATGGCCTGGGCGACGACGCGGTCCTTGAAGGAGTGCGTCGGGTTGCCGGAGTCGTCCTTGACGAACAGCTTGCCGGCGTCGACGCCCAGCTCGCGGGCCAGGTTGTCGGCCTGGACGAGCTTGGTCCAGCCGGGGTTGATGTTCGGCTTGTCCGCCACGTCGGCCGGGACGGGCAGCAGCGGCGCGTAGCGCCAGATGTTCGCGGGGCCCGCCTCGATGCGCTTGCGGAGCTCCTCGGTCTCGTAGGACGAGAAGTCGTACGCGATCTCGAGCGGGCCGAAACACTCCTCGCAGGCGAAGACCGGGCCGAGGGGCACGCGGTGTCCGCACTCGCGGCAGGAGAGCGCCGCGGCGGGACCGAGATCGACGGAGTTCGTGGTGCTTGCAACTGTCTGCGCAGCCATGTGAGGCGAGGCCCTTTCTCCTCATCTTCCTCACGACGCATCTCGCCGTGAGACGGATTTGGCACCTTCCCTAGCCGGGAGCCTCACCACATCGACGTGACGCGTGGGCGGTCACGCCTGGCGGCGCGCGCGGCTGGAGGGTTGCCGGGGCTTCATCGGGCCGTGTCCCTCTGCCCCTCTGGATGAGCGGTATGAAGTTGTGAACAGCGGCCACCTCGGACATGCGATGGTCATCCGCGTTGTTCAAGACTGTAACCGAAGGCCAGGACAGTTGAGACAGACGTCCGAACCGCGAGATGGATCACACGGTCACCCCACGTGCACCGCGTGTGATCACGACAGTGAGGAGCCGCAGACCGTGCTGAAAGAAGCTGAAGCCTGGCTGGCCACCCGCTCCTGGTCCGTGACCGACCGCCCGCTGCACCGCGTCCTGGCCGCGAAGCGCGCCTCGGGCCAGTCGGTGTCCGTGGTGCTGCCCGCCCTGAACGAGGAGGAGACGGTCGGTGACATCGTCGCGGTCATCCGCCACGACCTGATGCGGCAGGTCCCCCTCGTCGACGAGATCGTCGTCGTCGACTCGGGCTCCACCGACCGCACGTCGCGGGTCGCCGCGGCGGCCGGGGCGCGCGTCGTCCACCGGGACGAGATCCTGCCCCGGATACCGGCCGTGCCCGGCAAGGGCGAGGTGCTGTGGCGGTCGCTGCTCGTGACGACCGGGGACATCGTCTGCTTCGTCGACGCCGACCTCAAGGAGTTCTCCTCCGACTTCGTCTCGGGGATCGTGGGCCCGCTGCTCACCGACCCCGGCGTGGACCTGGTCAAGGCGATGTACGACCGCCCGCTGGGCACCGAGCCGGATTCGCCCGCCTCCGGCAGGACCGCGGGCCAGGGCGGCCGGGTCACCGAACTCATGGCCCGCCCCCTGCTCAACATGCACTGGCCGCAGCTGGCCGGCTTCGTGCAGCCGCTCGGCGGCGAGTACGCGGCCCGCCGGAGCCTGCTGGAACAGCTCCCGTTCCCCGTCGGCTACGGCGTGGAGCTGGGCATGCTCGTCGACGCCCTGCACCTGGTCGGCCTGGACGCCCTCGCCCAGGTCGACGTCGGCGTCCGCAAGCACCGCCACCAGGACGGGCAGGCGCTCGGCAGGATGGCGGCGGCGATCTACCGCACCGCGCAGCTCCGGCTGGCCCGCGGGCACCTGATCCGCCCCGCCCTCACCCAGTTCGAGCGGGGCGCGGACGGCTTCGAGCCGCGCACCTATTCCGTGGACACCGAGGAACGGCCGCCGATGGCGGAGATCGCCGAGTACGCGGAACGCAAGGTCGCCTGACGGGCCGCGGGTGCGGCCGGCCGGGCACGAGCGCACCCACGGCCCGGCGGCCGCATACGGCCGGACATGACCCGGCCACGGACCGCATCCGTACGTTTGAGCGTTTACGGACCGGGCTAGGTTGTGGCGTATGGCTTCCACGCGTGCTGCTGTTGCTGAGGGTGCTCAGGTGCTGGTCGCGTCCAACCGCGGCCCGGTCTCCTACCAGGTGCGCGAGGACGGTTCGCTGCACGCCGGAAGGGGCGGCGGCGGACTGGTCTCGGGCCTGTCGGCGATCGGGCCGGACGCGGGCGCCCTGTGGGTGTGCTCGGCGCTCTCCGACGACGACCGCGAGGCGGTGCGGCGCGGGGTCGGCGAGGACGGCGTCCGGATGCTCGACATCCCGGCCGACGTGCACGCCGACGCGTACAACGGCATCGCCAACTCCGTGCTCTGGTTCATCCACCACCTGCTGTACCAGACCCCGCTGGAGCCCGTCTTCGACGCGGAGTTCCGGCGCCAGTGGGCGTCGTACGAGGCGTACAACCGCGCGTTCGCGGAGGCGCTCGCCGAGGAGGCCGGCCGGGGCGCGGCGGTCCTGGTGCAGGACTACCACCTCTGCCTGGTCCCGGGCATGCTCCGCGAGCTGCGGCCCGACCTGCGCATCGGCCACTTCTCGCACACGCCGTGGGCGCCGGTGGACTACTTCGCGCTGCTCCCCACCGACATCCGCGCGCAGCTGCTGCGCGGCATGCTCGGCGCGGACCGCCTGGGCTTCCTGACCAGGCGCTGGGCGGACGCCTTCACCGCGTGCTGCGCGGAGTTCGTGGGCGGCACCGGCGGCACCGGGATCGGGGTGCACGGCCTCGGCGCCGACGCCGACTTCCTGCGCGCCCGCTCCCACGAGAGCGACGTCGAGGAGCGCATCACCGCCCTGCGCGAGGAGATCGGCGAGGGCCGCAAGGCCGTCGTGCGCGTCGACCGCACCGAGCTGTCGAAGAACATCGTGCGCGGCCTGCTGGCCTACCGGCAGCTCCTCGACGACCACCCCGAGTGGCGCGAGCGCGTCGTCCACGTGGCGTTCGCCTACCCCTCCCGCCAGGACCTCGCCGTCTACCGCGACTACACGGCCGCGGTGCGGCGGCTGGCGGAGGAGATCAACGAGCGGTACGGCACCCCCGGCTGGACCCCGGTCGTGCTGCACGTGAAGGACGACTTCGCCCGCTCCCTGGCCGCGTACCGCCTCGCCGACGTGGCCCTGGTCAACCCCATCCGCGACGGCATGAACCTGGTCGCCAAGGAGGTCCCGATCGTCTCCGACGAGGGCTGCGCCCTGGTGCTGTCCCGTGAGGCCGGGGCGTACTGGGAGCTGGGCGAGGACGCGATCGTGGTGAACCCCTACGACGTCCTGGAGACCGCCGACGCCCTGCACGAGGCGCTGAGCATGGCGCCGGAGGAGCGGGCGGAGCGCGGCAAGAGGCTGGCTGCGGCCGCGACCGCGCTCCCTCCGGCCCAGTGGTTCCTGGAGCAGCTCCAGGCCCTCCAGGCCCTCCGCCGCGACTGACCGGAGAACACCCGCAGCGGTCCTGCCCCCGGCCCGCCCGCCGGGGTCACCCGCAGCGGTCCTGATCCCCCGGCCCGCCCGCCGGGGTCACCCGCAGCGGTCCTGATCCCCCGGCCCGCCCCCGGCAGGCTCGTGGCCCCGGCCTCTCACCGCAGCTCGTCGGCCTCTCACCGCAGCTCGTCCGAGAGTGCCCGCAGCAGCCCCACCACCCCGGCGGGGCCCTCGACGACCAGGTCCGCCCGCTCCGACAGTTCGGTCACCTCGGAGCTGCCGCTGGCCACGAGCAGACCGGGGACGCCGTCGGAGCGGAGCTTCTCGACGGCGGCGAAGGCGGGCAGGTCCCCGAGGTCGTCGCCGGCGTAGAGAACCGCCCCGGCGCCGGTCTCGCGGACGTACTCCGTCAGCGCCACGCCCTTGTCCACGCCCGGCGGCCGCAGCTCCAGCACCATCCGGCCCGGCTCGACGACGAGTCCGTGCCGGGCCGCGAGGTCGGCGAGCGGGCGGCGCAGCGCCTCGAACGCGGCCTGCGGGTCCTCCGCCCGCCGCGTGTGCACGGCGACGGCCCGCCCCTTCTCCTCGACCCAGGTCCCCGGCCACGCCCCGGCCGCCTCCAGCACGGCGGGCAGCTCGGCCCGCACGGCCGCGACACCGGGATGCGGCGCGGGCGCGGAGACGGTCCCGGTGCGGGCGTCCCACCGCTCGGCCCCGTAGTGCCCGAGCACGGCCAGGCGCTCCAGCCCCGGCACCCCGGCGAACCCGCCGTTGCTCACCGCCACGGCGGCGGGCCGCCCGGTCACCACGGCGACCGAGGCCACCTTCGGCGCCAGCTCAGCGAGCACGGCGAGCGCGTCCGGATGCGGCCGCGCGTCCTGCGGGTTCTCGACGATCGGCGCGAGCGTCCCGTCGAAGTCGAGCGCGACGAGCACGGTGCGCGGCGCGGCCAGGATCGCGGCGAGCGCCTCGTGGCCGCGGGGGGTGGTGGGGGTGGGGGTGGGGAGAGCGGAGCGGGAGTCCGTGGAGTGCGTCTCGTGGGTGCCCATACGGTGACGATAACCGGACGGGATCGACGGCGAGGGGGACGGGCCCACGACCGGACGGGCCCGCACTTCCCGGCGCCGGGCACGGCGGCCCGGCCAGTCCGGGGGCGGCGGCCTGCGGGGACGGCGCTCCCCGCCCGTCCGCACGAACTCCCCGTCCACGCACGCTCACCGCTCCGCCCGGCGGGCCTCCCGCACCCGGCGGAGCCGGTTCACCGTCACCGGATCGTGCGCCAGCGCCCGTGCGTCGTCCAGCAGCGCGTTGAGCAGCTGGTAGTACCGCACGGGCGACAGGTCCAGCTCCTCACGGATCGCCCGTTCCTTCGCGCCGGGCCCCGGGAAACCGCGCCGCTCCAGGGCGAGGATGTCCCGCTCCCGCGCCCCGAGCCCGTCGTGCCCGTTTTCGTCTGCCGCCCGCTCCATGCCCCGCACGGTAACCCAACCGCACGGGACGCGGTTCAGCCGCCGGTGCCGCTCTCCGCGGTGGTGGCCGTCGTCTGGAGCTGGCCGAGGACCCCGGCCGGGCTGCCACCGGGCTGCACGGCCTGACCGATCCGCTTCTTCACGTCCGCGCTGACCGCCGCCCAGGAGGTGCGCCCCACCGGGTACAGCTCGGACACCGGCAGCTGGTCGAGGAAGGGCTTGAGGTCGGCGTCCTGGGAGGCGGCCGTCATGGTCTGGGAGGCGGAGTTGGTGACGGGCAGCAGGTCGTACTCGCGGGAGAAGTCGACGACGTTCTCCTCGCTGTAGACGAAGTTCAGGAAGTCCTTGATCTGCTCGGCGTGGCCGTTCTGCCTGAAGGCGGTCATCCAGTCGGCGACGCCCATGGAGACCTTGGTCGGCCCGTCGAGGCCGGGCATCGGGACCATGCCGAACTTCACGCCCTTCTTCGCGGCCGTCTTCATCAGCGAGGGGTGCCCGTTGAGCATGCCGACCTGGCCGGCGGCGAAGGCGGCGAACGCGTCGGCCCGGTTGAGCTTGCCCGGCGCGACCGGCCCGGTGAGGCCCTTGCCGACCAGTTCGTTCTTCAGCCAGGTGAAGGTGTGGACGTTCTCGGTGGAGTCGAGGCTGTAACCGGTGGCGGTCCCGGTGTAGCCGCCCCCGCCGCTGAGCAACCACTGCATGGTCTCGGCCTGCGCCTCCTCGGGACCGAGAGGCAGGGCGTACGGGTACTTCACGCCGTCCGCCTTCAGGGCCTCCGCGTCCTTCGCCAGCTCGGCCCAGGTGGTCGGCGCGGTGATGCCGGCCTCGGCGAAGAGGGTCTTGTTGTAGAACAGCAGCCGCGTCGAGGAGGCGAACGGCATGCCGTACTGCACGCCGTGCACCTCGCCCGCGTCGGCGAGCTGGGGCACGAAGTCGGCCTGGACGGGGATGGAGAGGACGTCGCCGGCCGGGTAGAGGAGGTCCTCGGCGGCGTAGTCGGCGTAGGCGCCGATCTGCGCCATGTCGGGGGCCCTGCCGGCGTCGACCAGCTCCTTGACCTCGCGGTCGACGTCGTTCCAGGAGTGGACGGTGACCTCGACGGTGACGTCGGGGTGGTCCTTCTCGTAGGCCTCGACGAGTGCGTCCCAGTACTTGCCGGAGCTGTTGGCGGCGCTGTCGCCGTAGTCGGCGGCGACGAGGGTGAGGGTGACGTCACCGGAGCCGCCGGTGACTCCGCAGCCGGCGAGGGCCGCCGTCATGCTCAGGGCGGCTGCCACCGCGATCGTTCCCGACTTCGCTGCCCGCCACTGCACTGTGCTCTCCCGCTCCCCTGGACGGCCGGGCCCCGTGTGCACACACCATCCACACATGATTGCTCCGACCAATGAAACCGATATGCGGATTAAGGTCTACACCACGCAAGTGGACTAGACCTCTTGCGGGTCCTCGGGCCACACTGTCCCCGTGAGACATGTCATCGCCCTCGATGTGGGCGGCACCGGGATGAAAGCCGCCCTCGTCGGGGCGGACGGCGCGCTGCTGCACCGGGCCCGCCGGGCCACGGGCCGCGAGCACGGTCCCGACGAGGTCGTCGCCGGCATCCTCGACTTCGCCGCCGAACTGCACGCGTACGGCGCCGAGCACCTCGGCGAGGGCGCGGCCGCGGCCGGAGTCGCGGTCCCCGGCATCGTCGACGAGGCGAACGGCGTCGCCGTCTACGCCGCCAACCTCGGCTGGCGCGACGTCGGCCTGCGCCGGCTCCTCACCGGCCGGCTCGGCGGCATCCCGGTGGCCCTCGGCCACGACGTCCGCACCGGCGGACTCGCGGAGGGGCGGATCGGCGCGGGCCGGGGCGCCGACCGCTACCTCTTCGTGGCCCTCGGCACGGGCATCGCGGGCGCCATCGGCACGGCCGGCCGGGTGGAGGCGGGCGCGCACGGCTGCGCGGGCGAGATCGGCCACATCGTCGTACGCCCCGGCGGTACGCCCTGCCCCTGCGGGCAACGCGGCTGCCTGGAACGGTTCGCGTCGGCGGCGGCGGTCGGCGAGGCGTGGGCGGCGGCCTGCGGGAACCCGGAGGCGGACGCCGCGGACTGCGCGAAGGCCGTCACGTCCGGCGACCCGAACGCCGTCCGGATCTGGCAGCAGGCCGTCGACGCACTCGCCGACGGCCTGGTCACCGCCCTCACCCTGCTGGACCCGCGCGCCCTCGTCATCGGTGGCGGCCTCGCCGAGGCGGGGGAAACCTTGTTCACACCGCTGCGGAACGCCGTCCGCCGGCGGGTCACCTTCCAGAAGCTCCCGGACATCGTCCCGGCGGCGCTGGGCGACACCGCCGGATGCCTCGGCGCGGGCCTACTGGCCTGGGATCTCCTCGAAACAACCGACGGCACGGAGGTAACACCCTGATGGCCACCCCTCCAGGGGCGCGAGGCGCCACGGCACGCGGCTCCGCCGTACGGGCGCGAGACGCCACCACGCACCCGCAGGTACTCACCGGCGCCAGGGTGGTGCTCCCCACCGGCACGGTGCCCGACGGCCGCGTCACCGTCGACGGCACGAAGATCGCCCCCGACGCCCCGCCCGGAACCGCCCACGTCGTCGACGTGACGGGCCACTGGCTGGTCCCCGGCTTCGTCGACCTGCACAACCACGGCGGCGGCGGGGCCTCCTTCTCCGGCACCGCCGACGAGGTGCACCGGGCGATCCGCACCCACCGCCGCCACGGCACCACCACGCTCGTCGCGTCCACCGTCACCGACGACATGGACGTCCTGGTCCGGCAGGCCGGCCTGCTCAGCGAACTGGCCGAACAGGGCGACCTGGCCGGCATCCACTTCGAGGGCCCGTTCATCTCGCCGTGCCGCAAGGGCGCCCACTCCGAGGGCCTGCTGCGCGACCCGGACCCGGCCCAGGTGCGCAAGCTCGTCGACGCGGCGCGCGGCAGGGCGAAGATGGTCACCCTGGCGACCGAACTGCCGGGCGGCATCGACTCCGTACGGCTGCTGGCCGAGCACGGGGTGATCGCGGCCGTCGGCCACACGGACGCCACGTACGAGCAGACGGTGGCGGCGATCGCGGCGGGCGCCACGGTCGCCACCCATCTCTTCAACGCCATGCCCCCGCTCGGGCACCGCGCGCCGGGCCCGATCGCCGCCCTGCTGGAGGACGAGCGGGTGACGGTCGAGCTGATCAACGACGGCGTCCACCTGCACCCGGCGGCACTGGAGCTGGCGTTCCACCGGGCGGGCGCGGGCCGGGTCGCGTTCATCACGGACGCGATGGACGCGGCCGGCACCGGCGACGGCCGGTACCTGCTCGGCCCGCTGGAGGTCGAGGTCAGCGAGGGCGTGGCCCGGCTGGTGGAGGGCGGTGCGATCGCCGGCTCCACGCTGACCCTGGACCGCGCGTTCAAGCGGGCGGTGACGGTGGACCGGCTGCCGGTGGAGGACGTGGTCGCGGCCCTGTCCGCGAACCCGGCCCGGCTGCTGGGCATGGCCGACCGGGTGGGCTCCCTGGAGCCGGGCAAGGACGCCGACCTGGTCCTGCTGGACGAGAACTTCGACCTCAAGGGCGTGATGCGGCAGGGGGTTTGGGTGGTGGATCCCCAACTGGGCTGAAATATCCGCCCGCACGGGGACGGCGGCCTACCCGGGGACTGGGCCGACCGCCGTCTCTTTGGCATGATCAGGCCGTCCGGAAGGGCGAATTCAAGCAAACGGCGGCCGAACGCCGCTGATCGGGGGAGGTCGGGCCAGGTGATCCTCACGGTCACGCCGAACACCGCTCTGGACGTCACCTACCGCGTCCCGGCCCTGCTCCCGCACGCCACGCACCGGGTGACCGAGGTGGCGGAACGTTCCGGCGGCAAGGGACTGGACGTGGCGCGCGTCCTGGCCGCCCTCGGGCACGAGGTGACGGTCACCGGCTTCGCGGGCGGCCCCACCGGCCGCGTCGTACGGGAGCGGCTCACCGGCGTGACCGACGCGCTCGTCCCGTGCGCCGCCCCGACCCGCCGCACGCTCACCGTGGCCGACGAACGCACCGGGCAGACCACGCGGTTCGACGAACCGGGCCCGGTCGTCACCCCCGCCGAGTGGTCCGCCTTCCAGGAGACGTACGAGCGGCTGCTGGCCGGCGCCGACGCGGTGGCCCTGTGCGGCAGCCTGCCGCCGGGGGTGCCGGTGGGCGCGTACGGGGGCCTGGTGCGCACCGCGCGGGCCGCGGGCGTACCCGTGCTGCTGGACACCGGCGGCGAGGCGCTGCGCCGCGCGGTGGCGGCGCGCCCGGACCTGATCAAGCCCGACGCCGAGGAACTGGCCGAACTGACCGGCTCCCACGAGCCGTCACGCGCGACGCAGGACGCCCGCCGGCGCGGCGCCCGCTCGGTGGTGACGTCCCTGGGCGCGCAGGGCCTGGTCGCGGCCACCCCGGAGGGCCGCTGGCGGGCCGTCCCGCCGGCCCGGCCGCTCGGCAATCCGAGGTCGCGTCGGCGCGGCACCCCGGCGGGCACCGGTGACGCGGTCTCCGCGGGCCTGCTCTCCGGCCTCGCCGAACGGCTCCCCTGGCCCGAGACCCTGGCCCGCGCGCTCGCCCTGTCCACGGCGACCGCCCTGTCCCCGACGGCCGGCGATTTCGACCGGGCCGTCTACGAGGACCTGCTGGGCAGGGTCGCGGTGACCGGGGAGGTCACCGCGGCCTGACCGCGGTCAGTCCTCGACCTGACCCTTCTTCAGCCAGAACTGGTCCAGGAGCACGTTGCACTTGTCGCCGTTCTCGCAGGACAGGCTGATGGTGTTGGTGCCCTTGGTGAGGGTGGGCCAGGCGAAGGTGGTGGTCCAGCCCTTCGCGAAGTCGCCGTCGGCGGCCTTCGCGTAGTTCTTCATGCTCAGCGGCTGGCCGAACTTCTTGCCGTTGACCGTGAGGGTCATCGACTGGTCCTCGCCGGCGGTGCTGTAGTGCGCGAAGAGCGTGTACGCGCCGTCCTCGGGGATGCCGTCGACGCTCCAGGTGACGGAGTTGCCGGGCTGGTTCAGGGAGACGTAGATGCCGCCGTCCGCCTTGGCGCCCTGGACGTCGGAGGCCAGTGCGGCCGCGCCGCCGAGACGCAGGGCCTTGGCGTCGATCGTGGGCAGCTCGACCTCTTGCTCGGTGTCGCCGCTGCCGGAGGCGCTCGGCGAGGCGCTCTCGGAGACGGTGGGCGCGGGGGAGACCTCGCCGCCGGCCTGCTTGTCGTCGTCGGAGTCGCCGCCCGTCATCGCCACCGCGATGCCGATGACGACGGCCGCGACCACCGCGACCGCGCCGATCAGCAGGCCCTTGGTGTTGGGGCCGCGGCCCCGGCCGCCGCCGAGCCCCTGCTGCCGGTTGCCGGTGGTCGTGCCGCCGGCGCCGGAGAAGCTCTCGGGCCCCGCGGGAGCGCCGTTCGGCCGACCGTACGCACCCTGCTGGGGCGGCACCGCCTGCTGCCCGTACTGCGCGGTCTGCTGCTGGCCGTACTGGCGCTCGCCGACCGGGCGCACCCGGTTGACCGACGGGTATCCGTAGCCACCGCCGGACGGAGGCTGGGCTCCGTTGGCCTGGCCGTCGGCGTAGAGGTAGCCGAACGGGTCGTCGTCCTCGGGCGTGCTCGCGCCGTTGTTGCCGGGCGTCATCCCTTCGTACTCCTCAACAGGTGCGGGGCGGATGCGGTCCGCGTATCCCTACGCGTCCATACGTGTGGAGAAGAGCGAGCCTACCCGCTCCGGACCCGCCGAACGGGTGACCCGGATCGCATCGTCGCGGGCAGCCGGGCGCTGACCTGCGGATCAGCCCGCCCGTCTGTGCTGTTTGGGACGAGATCGTTTCTCTACGTACATCCGCTCGTCGGCGGACTTCAACACCTCGTCCGCGGTCATCCCGCAGTGCGCCCAGCCGATGCCGAAGCTGGCGCCCACCCGGACGGCCCGTCCCTCGGCGCGGATCGGCTGGATGATCTCGTTGCGCAGGCGTACGGCGAGGTCCTGGGCGTCGGCGCGGCCGAGCCCGTCGGCGAGGATCACGAACTCGTCGCCGCCGAGCCGGGCGACGGTGTCGCCGTCGCGGACGCCCCGGGACAGCCTGCGGGCGACCTCGATCAGGACCGCGTCACCGGCGTTGTGCCCGAACCGGTCGTTGATCGACTTGAAGCCGTCGAGGTCGCAGAAGAGGACCGCGAGCCCCTTGGTGCCGTCGTCGCGGACACCGTCCTCGGGGGCGACGGTGTGCACGTGGTGGTCGTAGGCGTCGAACTGCTCCGCGCCGTCGAACCGCTCCGCGCCACCGAACCGCTCCGCGCCGTCGGACCGGAAGTCGAAGCCGTGATCGCGGGTGTCGAAGCCGTGGTCGCCGGTGCCGAAGGCGGGGTGCCCCTGGGCGTCCATCGCGTCGACGGCGGCGGGGTGGGCGGACTGCGGGCGCGCGCAGAGCCGGGAGGACAGGCGCGAGCGCAGCTCGGCGGAGTTCGGCAGGCCGGTGAGGGAGTCGTGGGAGGCGCGGTGGGCGAGCTGGAGTTCGCGGCGCTTGCGGTCCTCTATGTCCTCGACATGGGTGAGGAGGAAGCGGGGGCCGTCGGCGGCGTCGGCGACGACGGAGTTGCGCAGCGACACCCAGACGTACGTCCCGTCGCGGCGGCCGAGGCGCAGTTCGGCGCGGCCGCCCTCGGCGGAGGTCCGCAGCAGGGTGCCGATGTCCTCGGGGTGGACGAGGTCGGAGAAGGAGTAGCGGCGCATCGCGGAGGCGGGGCGGCCCAGCAGGCGGCACAGGGCGTCGTTGGTGCGCAGGATCCGGCCGTGCTGGTCGCCGCCCATCTCGGCGATGGCCATGCCGGAGGGGGCGTACTCGAAGGCCTGGCGGAAGCTCTCCTCGCTGGCGCGCAGGGCCTGCTGCTCGCGTTCGAGGCGGACCAGGGCGCGCTGCATGTTGGACCGCAGACGCGCGTTGCTGATGGCGATGGCGGCCTGGAAGGCGTACATCTGGAGGGCTTCGCGGCCCCAGGCGCCGGGCCGGCGGCCGTTGCGCGGGCGGTCCACGGACAGGACGCCGATGAGTTCGCCGCAGGCGCCGTTGCCGCCGGGGGTGGCGGGCGTGTACATGGGGGCGAACAGGCGGTCGGAGGGGTGCCACTCGTCCTCGAAGCGGGGCGCGGGCCCGTCCGTGTACCACTGCGGGACGTCGTCGTCGTCGAGGACCCAGCCCTCGGTGTGGGGTATGAAGACCAGGTCGCCCCAGGTCTCGCCCATGCTCAGCCGTCGCTCCCAGGAGTCGCGGGAGCCGACCCGGCCGGTGATGAAAGCCTCGGCGGTGGAGTCCCCGGCGAAGGCGGCGACGACGAGGTCGCCGTCGGGGCGCACGAGGTTGACGCAGGCCAGTTCGTATCCGAGGGCGGTCACGACGCCGTTGGCGACCGTCTGCAGCGTGTCGGCCAGGCTGCGGGCCGTGTTCATGTCGGCCATGACCTGGTGCAGCTGTCGCAGGGACGCAAGACGGACGTAAGGCTCCGACTCGGCCTCCATGCTCGCCCTCCCCCCGAGACTTCGCAGCGAATCAAGGGTTGTCTTCGGCGTAACGTCGTTTCTGTCGTTGCGCATGTCGTTGTGTCCGTACCGGTGACGCCTCCGCCACTGAATCACAGCGCGCTGCCCACTCGGTACACAGGGTCAACAATTCCCGCCCCTTGTGACTCAAGTCACAGGAAAACCTGAGCAATGGAGAAGGGTTTCCGCGTTTTTCCCTGTGTGTTTACTGAGCGTACGACTCCCCTTCCGGAGAGGGTACGGGAATCGGTCCGGGGGCCTACGACCGTACTCGGGCGAAGGTCCGATGCGGGCCGGCCGGACCGGGGACTAGCGTGCGGAGCGTGCCTGCCGACCTGATCAAGACCCCACCCGCCGCGTCCGCTCCCGCCGGCCCCCTTGGGCATGCTGTGGGGGTGAGCGACGAAGAGTTCCGTGCCGCCATGTCCCGGCTGGCCGGCGGAGTGGTCCTGGTGACCGCACAGGAGCCCCCGCTGGACCCGGACGACCCGGGGGCGCCGGAGGGCGAGAACGCCGGGATGACGGCCACGGCGTTCCTGTCCGTCTCCCTGGAGCCGCCCCTGGTGCTGGTCAGCCTGCGCACCGGCTCCCGGATGGACGACCTGATCGACGAGCAGCCGCTGTGGGCGGTGTCGGTGCTGTCGGAGAGCCAGCGGCACATCGCCGGACGCTTCGCGATGAAGGGCCGGCTCAGCGACCGGCTCCTCTTCGGGGACCTCCCGCACACCCGCGGCGAGGCCACCGGCGCACCCCTGCTCGACGGCGCGCTGGCCACGCTGGAGTGCCGCACCGAGCAGCGGGTGGCGGCCGGGGACCACACGCTGGTGATCGGCCGGGTGCTGCACGCGCGCGTGCCGAGCACGCAGGGCGGACCGCTGCTCTATTTCAAGGGCCGTTACCGCCACCTGGACTGAACGGCAATTCAGTGGCCGCGCGCGGAACTCCCTTCCTAAGCTCGTGCCATGACGACCCCGCCGACGACTTCCGCCCCCCGCCTCGAAGAAATAACCGCCGCAAATCTGGAAGCCGCTCTCGGCATTCGGGTCCACCCCGAGCAGGAATTCGCGGTCTCCCCCGTGGTGAAGTCCCTCGCGGAGGCGTACGTGCATCCCGGGGTCGCCTGGCCGCGCCTGATCGTCGACGACGGACGGCCCGTCGGCTTCCTGATGGCCTTCTTCGACATCGACTGGCGCGGGGACGGCAGCCTGATCCGCTCCGGCCTGTGGCGGCTGAACATCCAGGCGGGCGAGCAGGGCCGCGGCTACGGGCGGTTCGCCGTCGAGTCCGTCGCCCGGCGGATCCGCGACCGCGGCGGTGAGGAGCTGTACGTCACCTGGCACCCCGGCGCCCACGGCCCCGAGGACTTCTACCTCGGCCTGGGCTTCCGCGACACGGGGGAGCGCAGCGGGGGCGAGACGGTGGGGGTGCTGGCGCTGGAGCGTACACAGGAGTGAAGGCGCACAGCCCGGCGGCGAGAGCCACGGCCGCCCGGTGGCGCGGCCCTCACCCCCAGTCCCGGCCCGTCCGGCCGCGCTTGGTCTCCGAGCGCTGCTTCTTCTGCCGCAGCCGGCGTTCGTTGATCCCGCGCGGGATGCGGGTGGGGCGGCGCGGCCTGGGCGGCGGCGCCGTGGCCTCGGCGAGCAGGGAGGCCAGGCGTACGGCGGCGGCCTCGCGGTTGCGCCACTGCGAACGGTGCTCGGAGGCGCGGACGGAGACGACGCCGTCGACGAGGCGGCCGGCGAGCCGTTCCAGCGCGCGTGCCTTCCACACCTCGGGCAGCGCCTCGGTGCGCGCCAGGTCGAAGCGCAGCTCCACCTGCGAGTCGCTGGTGTTGACGTGCTGCCCGCCGGGCCCCGAGGAGCGCGAGAAACGCCACACCAGCTCGGCCTCGGGAAGGCAGACGGAGCCTCTGATGACATGGGGACCGGACATGCCGTACATGTTCCCCTGTCTGACCCGTCCACGTCACGCGAATTAGGGTTTGGCAAAGAAAGTAAAGACACGGGGAACCTTGGCGCCCCCTCGCGGCGTTCATAGGGGTAGCTGTAGCTTCGTGCCCGTTGTACAACGAGGGAAGGACTCCCAACAATGGCTGTAAGCCTGTCCAAGGGTGGCAACGTCTCGCTCACCAAGGAGGCTCCGGGCCTGACCGCCGTCACCGTGGGCCTCGGCTGGGACGTCCGCACCACCACCGGCACGGACTTCGACCTCGACGCCTCGGCGATCGCGGTCAACACGCAGGGCAAGGTCTACTCCGACGCCCACTTCGTCTTCTTCAACAACAAGCAGACGCCGGACCAGACCATCGTCCACACCGGTGACAACCGCACCGGCGAGGGCGCGGGCGACGACGAGGCGATCAACGTCAACCTCGCGGGCCTCCCCGCCGACATCGACAAGATCGTCTTCCCGGTCTCCATCTACGACGCGGAGAACCGCTCGCAGAACTTCGGCCAGGTCCGCAACGCCTACATCCGCATCGTCAACCAGGCCGGCGGCGCCGAGATCGCCCGCTACGACCTGTCGGAGGACGCGGCCACCGAGACGGCCATGGTCTTCGGCGAGCTGTACCGCAACGGCGCCGAGTGGAAGTTCCGCGCCGTCGGCCAGGGTTACGCCTCGGGCCTGGTGGGCATCGCCCAGGACTTCGGCGTCAACGTCTGACGGACGGCGACGCCCTGTCGGAGCCCTCGGCCGCACCGGCCGGGGGCTCCGCCGTTTCCGGAGGTTCTGCCGTTTCCGGGGGTTCTGCCGTTTCCGGGGGTTCTGCCGTTTCCGGGGGTTCTACCGTTTCCGGGGGTTCTACCGTTTCCGGGGGTTCTACCGTTTCCGGGGGTTCTGCTGTTTCCGGGGGCTCCGCCGTTTGCGGAGGCATCCGGCCCGAGCAGGGGCCGGGGCACCGGCCGAGGAGGCCGAGCCGGTGTGGCCGGAGGGCCTCGCCGGGCTGCTCGACGCGTGGGAGGCCGCGCGCGGCGGCCGGTGACGGCGGCGGGGTCAGGGGCGTTCCGGCTTGTCCTTCCCGTACAGCCAGTCGCGCCAGAGCGGCTCGAAGTCCTGGTCCGGGACCTGCTCCTCCACGTACGCCGTGAAGTCGCCGGTGTCCGCGTTGCCGTGGCGGTGGGCGGCGGTCCAGCCCTGGACGAGGTCGTAGAAGGCGTCGTCGCCGACGGCCTGCCGGATCTTGTGGACGACCATCGCACCGCGCTGGTAGACGGGGTCGGCGGAGATCTCGGCGGCGTTCGTGGGCCGCGCGGGCGGGAAGTCCCAGAGGTCCTCGTAGGTGTCCTCGCCGTGCTCGTACAGCTCGGTGAAGGTCTCCTCCGCGGTGGGGCCGCCCTCGTCCTCCGTCCACAGCCACTCGGCGTAGGTCGCGAAGCCCTCGTTGAGCCACATGTCCCGCCAGGTCCTCGGGGTCACGGAGTCGCCGAACCACTGGTGGGCGAGTTCGTGGACGAGGAGTTCGACCTCGGGTGTGCCCGGGAAGACGGGCCGGTTCTGCGTCTCGAGGGCGTACGCGGAGTCGCGCGGGCGGTCGACGATCGCGCCGGTGGAGGAGAAGGGGTACGGACCGAAGTTGTCCGCCGCCCACTCCATGACCTCGGGCAGCCGGGCCAGCGCGGTGCGGCTCGCGGCGGCCTGGGTGGGGTCGACGGCGGTGTACACCGGCAGGCCGTCGCCGGTGCGGGACCGGGTGACGGCGTACCGGCCGATCGCGAGCGTGGCGACGTGGCTCGCCACGGGTTCGGCGGCGTGCCAGGTGAACGTCGTACGGCCGCCGGTGGTCCGCTCGTCGCGCAGCTCCCCGTTGGACACGGCCGTCAGGCCCCGCGGGACGGTGACGGCGATGTCGTAGGACGCCTTGTCGGAGGGGTGGTGGTTGCCGGGGAACCAGGCCATGGAGCCGGTCGGTTCGCCGAGCGCCAGCGCCCCGTCGGCGGTCCGCAGCCAGCCCTCCTTCGAGCCGTCCGGGTCGGTGATCGTCTCGGGGCGGCCGGCGTAGCGCACGGCGACCTCGAAGGTCTCGCCCTTGTCGAGGCGGTCCTCGGGGCGGACGGTCAGCTCCTGTCCGTCGCGGTCGAAGGACGCCTGGCGGCCCTCGACGGTGACCTCCTCGACCGTCATGCCCGTCAGGTCGAGGTCGAAGGCGGAGAGGGGCCCGGTGGCGCGGGCGGTGAGGCGGGCCGTGCCGGACAGGCGGTGCCCGGCGGGGTCGTAGGCGAGGTCGAGGCCGTAGTGACGGACGTCGTAGCCACCGTTGCCCGCCTTCGGGAAGTACGGGTCGCCGGCCCCCGCGCCGCCGGCGTCGTCCGGCCCGCTCCCGTCGCACCCGGAGAGGGCGAGGGGCAGGGCGAGACCCCAGACGGCGGCCACGGCGACGGCCCTGACAAGGCGCGCGGATCGGGACATGTGAGCGATCCTAGGCGGGCGCGGATCAGGACATGTCAGGGATCGCGGGACCACGCGGACCGGAAGACGCCAGGAAGCACAGGACCACGCGGACCGGGAGGCGCCGGGGAGCACGGAACCACGCGGACCGGAAAACGCCAGGAAGCACAGGACCACGCGGACCGGAAAACGCCAGGAAGCACGGAACCACGCGGACCGGAAAACGCCAGGAAGCACGGAACCACGCGGACCGGGAGACGCCAGGAAGCACGGAACCACGCGGACCGGGAGACGCCGGGCATCTCAGGGGCGCCCGCCCCTTCGGACCCGTGACACCATCGCCTACGTGCTCGACATCGGCTACGCCCTCTCCAACCGCTTCCCCGACCCCCCGCAGACCGACTACCGCCGCGCGGACGTCCACGCGCTGCGGCACGACCTGTTCTGCGGGGACGTCTACCTGGCCGACACCAAGGCGGACCGGGAGATCTCCACAGCCTGGGGATGGGTGCCGGTGCTCGACTTCGCGTGGGCGCTGTGCGACATCGCCGAGCGGATCGACCAGGACCCCCGGGGCTCCCGCGCCTCCCGCGCCCAGCACGCGGAGCTGGACTTCACCGAGTCCACCGACCGCATGCTCTTCGAGCGCCGCTTCGGCTGGGTCGACATCGAGGCCGACTGGATGCCGGCCGAGGAACCCCCGCTGACCTTCTCCCACGCCGAACTGCGCCGCGAGGCACGCGACTTCCTGCACGACCTGATCGCGGACCTGGTCGACCTCCACGACGACCTGGACGAGAACCCGGCGATCTGGACCCTCCAGGCCCGCTTCCCCCGACTGGGCTGAGCAGCGCCGGCCGGCCCTGCCTCACCCGGCCGGCGCCGGCCGCACCGCCCCACCGAGCGTCACCAGATCCCCCGCCGCCGTGCCGTGCGGCAGGTCTCCCCGGGCCAGGTACCGGAAGCCCGTGGTGAGCCGGGCCGCGTCGAGCCGCAGGCAGGTCATCACGTCGTAGTGCTGCGCTTCGGCTAGGGCGTACCGCCCGTCGTACCCGTCGTCGGGATCCAGCGGCACGCCGCGCAGCGCGGACTCCAGTGCCGCACGGTCCACGGGACCCGCGGCCAGGGGCAGGAAGGCGTCCGGATCGACGCCCTCCGGTGCCGGGAACGCGAAGTCGTCCACGGGGGTCAGCGGGTTTCCGTTCTCGTCGGTCTCCGGCTCGTCGAAGTAGCCGGGCCAGGAGTCGTAGTGCAGGCGGAGCACGCCGTCCCCGAAGACGAGCATCACGACGACGTCCGAATCGAACACGTACGTCCCCACCGCCGGTGCCCCGAGCAGCTTGCTCAGTCCTCCCGCGACGTCGCCCGACGAGGTCTCCGGGTCCGGGTGGACGACGGTGTGCCCCGGTCCCACCGGCAGCGCGTACCCGGTGATGCCCTCCCCCGCCAGCAGCGGCACCGCCTCCTCGCACGGCCGTGCCACCAGCACGTTTCCGTAGAACGACCCCATCCGCCTCAGTCCTCCACCCTGATCCCCAGCTCCGCCGCCAGCACCGGCGCCAGATCCAGGAGTTGACCTGTGCTGATCACCGCACCGGACAGGCGGTCCAGACCGCCCGCGATGCCCAGCTCCGTCGCACCGCGCAGATCGGTGTCCCTCAGGGTCGCCGCCGTGAAGTCGGCCGACTTCAGGGCGCAGTCCACGAACTCCACGCGCTCCAGGCGGGCGCCCGCGAAGTCCGGCTCGACCAGCACACAGCCCTGGAAGACGACGTCCCGAAGCCGGGCCTGACGCAGATTCAGGTAGTCGATCTTGCCGCCGCGGATCAGCACCCGCTCCAGCACCGCGCCGTGCAACTGCGTCCCGCCCAGGCGGGCGTCGACCAGCTCGACGTCGCGCAGGGTCGCCTCGGCCAGGTCGGTGCCGACGCCGCGGATGCCGGTGAGGACCGAGTCGAGCAGGCGGGCGTGATGCAGACGCGTCCCGTCCAGCACGCAGGCCGACAGCGCGCAGTCCATGAAGCGGGCGCCCCCGCCGTCCTGCCCGCAGAGGTCCGACTCGCGGAACTCCAGCCCGTCGTAGTCCCCGTCGGGTTCCAGGCCTCCGCCGCCGTACGGTTCGAGGGGCGGCAGCCGCACCTCAGGCCGCCGCGCGGCCTTCACCGGGCCGCCACCGCCCGTGGCCGCCCTCGCCCTGCTCCCGCCGCCCGCACCCGTCCTCGCCATGCCCCCATGCTGCACCCCGCCACTGACAGTCCCCGCCGGCCGGCGCGAACGCCCTCGGTCCGCCGTCCTGTTCGCCCCCGGCCGCAGCGGCCTTGACCTCAAGCGTGCTCGAGGTCGCAGAGTGGGCGCACAGGGCCCCGCACGACCGTGCGGGACCGCGCGGGGCCGGCCCGGTCCACGCGAGCGACTCCGGGGGGAACCTCATGCACGCCGTCCGTCTGCACGCCTTCGGCCCGGCCGGGAACCTCACCTTCGAGGAGGTCGAGGACCCCCTCCCGGCGCCGGGCCAGGTCCGCGTCGCCGTCGAGGCGGCCGGCGTGCACCTGCTGGACACCGCCCTGCGCGAGGGCTTCCAGGGACCCCAGCCGCAGCCGACGCTGCTGCCGACCGTACCCGGCCGGGAGGTCGCCGGGGTCGTCGAGTCCCTCGGCGAGGACGTGGACGGCGCATGGCTCGGCAGACGCGTCGTCGCCCATCTGGGCTTCGCTCCCGGGGGCTACGCCGAACTCGCCGTCACCGACGCCGACCGCCTCCACGAGATCCCGGCGAACCTGGACGCCGCCCGGGCGGTCGCGATGATCGGCACGGGCCGTACGGCGCTGGGGATCCTCCAGTTCGCCGAACCGGACCCCGGCACGGTGGCCGTCGTCCCGGCCGCCGCGGGCGGCATCGGCACCCTGCTCGTGCAGTACGCGAAGAACGCGGGCGCCACGGTCGTCGGGCTCGCCGGGGGTTCCGCGAAGACGGCCCTGGTCCGGGAGAACGGCGCCGACCTCGCCGTCGACTACACCGACCCGTCCTGGCCGGGGAAGGTCCGCGCCTTCCTGGGCGGCCGGCCCGCCACCGTCGTCTTCGACGGCGTCGGCGGCGAGGTCGCCCGCGAGGCGGTGGCGCTGCTCGGCCCCGGCGGCAGACACCTCGTCTTCGGCTGGTCGGCGGAGGGCGTCCGGGACGGCAGGGGCCACTTCGTGGACGGCGTCTCGCAGTCGGTCCTCGGCCCGGTGATGCTGGAGAGGGCGGGTGGTCTGCGCTCCCTGGAACTGCGCGCCCTCACCGAGGCCGCCACGGGCCGCCTAGTCCCCTCCGTCCACCGCTTCCCCCTGCGCGAGGCGGCCGCCGCCCACCGCGCCCTGGAAACCCGCCGGACGACCGGCAAGGTCGTCCTGGAGCCCTGACACGGGCGCAGCGGCTCGACGGCCGACCGGCCGTCCCTCACCCGACCGCAGCCGCTCGACAGCCGACCCGTCCAGCCCCTACCGCGACCACAGCCGCTCGACAGCCGACCCGTCCCGCCCCTACCGCGACCACAGCCGCTCGACAGCCGACCCGTCCCGCCCCTACCGCGACCACAGCCGCTCGACGGCCCGCCTCAGTGCCGCCCCGCGACCCGGTCCGCCAGCCGCGCCAGCCGTGACGACCCGGCGCTGTGGGTCTCCGTCTCCCGTCGGTCCGCCGCCCGGTAGGTGGCGTACATGCCCTGCACGCCCAGCCAGCGCAGCGGCTCCGGCTCCCACCGGCGGACCCGGTGGCCGACCCACGGCAGTTCCGTCAGGGCCGTCCGCCCGGCCTGCCCGGAGTCCAGCCGGACGAGGTCGCACAGCGTGCGCCCGGCGAGGTTGGCGGTGGCGACGCCCGAGCCGACGTACCCGCCCGCCCAGCCGAGGCCCGTCGAACGGTCCAGGGTGACCGTCGCGCACCAGTCCCGCGGCACGCCGAGCACCCCCGACCAGGCGTGCGCGACCCGTACCCCGGCCAGCGCGGGGAAGAACGCGACGAGGATCTCGCGCAGCGCCTCGACGGTCGCCTCCCGCGTCCGCCCGTCGTGGTCCGTCCTGGACCCGAAGCGGTACGGCACCCCGCGCCCGCCCAGCGCGATCCGTCCGTCGGCGGTGCGCTGGGCGTACATGTAGGCGTGCGCCATGTCGCCCAGCGTCTCCCGGCCGTCCCAGCCGAGCGCCGCCCACTGCTCGTCGGTCAGCGGCTCGGTGGCGATCATCGAGGAGTTCATGGGCAGCCAGGTCCGCCGCTGCCCCTTCAGCGAGGCCGTGAAGCCCTCGGTGCACCGCAGCACGTACGGCGCCCGCACGGTCCCGTACGGCGTCACCGCGTGCCCCGCCCGGATCTCGGTGACCGGCGTCGACTCGTGCACCACGACGCCCAGCGCCTCGACGGCCGCCGCCAGCCCCTTCACCAGTTTCACCGGGTGCACCCGCGCCCCGTGCGGGGTCCATGTGGAGCCGACCGCGCCGGCCACCCGGATCCGCGCGGCGGTCTCCCGGGCGCCGTACAGCTCACGGTCCCGCTCGCCGTACGCCAGCTCGTGTGCGTGGAAGGCCTTCAGCCGCGCCAGCTGGGCGGGCGTACGGGCCACTTCGAGGACCCCGCCGCGCCGCACGTCGGCGTCGATCGACTCGTCGCGGGCCACCCGGATCACCTCGGCGACGGTGTCGTTCATCGCCCGCTGCAGGCGTACGGCGGCGTCCCGGCCGTGCAGCCTCGCGTACCGGTCGCGGCCCGCGATGCCGTTGTAGAGCCAGCCGCCGTTGCGCCCGGAGGCGCCGTACCCGCAGAACCGCTGTTCCAGGACGGTGATCCGCAGGAAGGGCGCGGCCTTCTTCAGGTAGTACGCGGTCCACAGGCCCGTGTAGCCGCCGCCGACGATCACGACGTCCGCGGCGGCGTCGGCGGAGAGCGGCTCCCGCACCGCGGGGAGGCCGTCGTCCGCGTACCAGTAGGAGATCCCGCCGTTCACGACACCGCTGCTCATGGCCGGACGCTAACCCGCCCGAGCGGCCGGTGTCTCCTTCGGATCCCGTCGACGGCAGGAGGAAACGGAGCCCCCTGTCGGACTCGAACCGACGACCTTCGCTTTACAAGAGCGGTGCTCTACCAACTGAGCTAAGGAGGCGTGCGCGTCGCGTGCGGCGGGCGCGCCCGAGCAGTGTACCCAGGTCGCCGGGGACCCCTGTCGAGAATTTCCGCGAAGTTCACATGCCTCCGGGTACTGACAGAGCGGGCGAACGCCAGGTAGCGTCCAGATCCGGTTCACTCGTGTGGACTACACCTTCCCGGGTCCTGCCCGGGACGGCTCACCACCTTCCTACAACGGATCGTCCGGCACGTTCCTGCCGGTAGAAGGGGGCCCATCACCATGGCCACTGTCACGTTCGACAAGGCGACCCGGATCTACCCGGGTTCCACCAAGCCCGCCGTCGACGCACTCGAGATCGACATCGCGGACGGCGAGTTCCTCGTCCTGGTCGGCCCGTCGGGCTGCGGCAAGTCCACCTCGCTCCGGATGCTCGCGGGGCTCGAGGACGTCAACGGCGGCGCCATCCGCATCGGTGACCGCGACGTCACGCACCTGCCGCCGAAGGACCGGGACATCGCCATGGTGTTCCAGAACTACGCGCTCTACCCGCACATGACCGTCGCCGACAACATGGGCTTCGCGCTCAAGATCGCCGGCGTCAACAAGACGGAGATCCGGCAGAAGGTCGAGGAGGCCGCGAAGATCCTCGACCTCACCGAGTACCTGGACCGCAAGCCGAAGGCCCTGTCCGGCGGTCAGCGCCAGCGTGTCGCGATGGGCCGCGCCATCGTGCGCGAGCCGCAGGTCTTCCTCATGGACGAGCCGCTGTCCAACCTGGACGCCAAGCTCCGCGTGTCGACGCGTACGCAGATCGCCTCGCTCCAGCGCCGTCTGGGCATCACCACCGTGTACGTCACCCACGACCAGGTCGAGGCGCTGACGATGGGTGACCGCGTGGCGGTCCTCAAGGACGGTCTGCTCCAGCAGGTCGACACCCCGCGCAACATGTACGACCGCCCGGCGAACCTCTTCGTGGCCGGCTTCATCGGCTCCCCGGCGATGAACCTCGTCGAGGTCCCGATCGCCGACGGCGGCGTGAAGTTCGGCAAGTCGGTCGTGCCGGTGCAGCGTGACGCGCTCTCCGCGGCCACCGACAAGACGGTCACCGTCGGCGTGCGTCCCGAGCACTTCGACGTGGCCGGCGCCGACTCCGAGCAGGGCCTCGCGGTCGTCGTGAACGTGGTCGAGGAGCTGGGCTCCGACGCCTTCGTCTACGGCACCGCCACGGTCGGCGGCGAGTCGAAGGACCTCGTCGTCCGTGTCGGCGGCCGCAACGTCCCGGAGAAGGGCAGCACGCTGCACGTCGTGCCGCGCGCCGGCGAGACTCACGTGTTCTCGACCTCCACGGGCGCGCGCCTCTCCGACTGAGCGACGACCGAAGCGCGCTCGGCCGGGTGACCCACCCGCACCGACCGCCAGCACCGACGAGAAGGGCCCCGCGGCAGCTGCCGCGGGGCCCTTCTCGCACGGGGTCCGCACGGACGCCGGAAACCCCGGCACAACGGGCGTTTCGAGCAGTGAGCGTCAACGCCTTACCCAAAAAGAGGCACCACTCCATCCCCCGACCGGGTGACTGAATGTCGCCAAATCATTACCCCGCGCTACCCTCACACGCGTGAAGCACTCCGTGAACCACTCCGCCACCCAACCGTCGCGACGCGGCCAGGGCCCCGCCCGACGGATCGGCCGCTCGCTCGCCCTCGTCCTGCCCGTCGTCATGGTGCTCTCGGGAACCCTCGCGGTCACCCGGGTCAACTGGTCGGGGAACCCCTCGGATTCGGTGCTCACCGCCTCCGACGTCTCCACCGTCCACCGCACCGCGCAGGGTGCCGCCAAGGCCCCGCAGGACGTCCTGCGCGACCGGCTGCTGACCGAGCTGCAGGAGAAGGACCCGGGCACCGCGCTGACCCACCTCCAGGCCGCGGTGAACGGCAAGCCGTCCCTGGCGAAGCACTGCACCTCCATCGCCCGCGCCCTGGGCCGCGCCGCCGTCCGCGTCTACGGCCCCTCACGCGCCCAGTCCTACACCCGCCCGGTGTGCGACACGTCCTTCGCCTCCGGCGTCCTGGCGGCGCACGGCTAGGGCGTGTCTGACAATTCGCGTCGGATCAGTGCGCGGCGTCTGGTGCGGTGCATCGCAAGGCGGAGGATCGCCCGTGTACTGGATGTACTCGGGTGATCCGACAACGCGGCGAGGTGCCGTGCCAGGCGTCGCGCGCCCGACGGGAATTGTCAGACACGCCCTAGGGCCTGTCGTCAAATTCCTGCCGTCCGCCTGGAGGGCGGGCTCTGCGGCGTCAGGTGCGTGCTCTCGGCGTGCCGGGCCCTGATCCTCGTACTGGACGTACTCGGGTCAGGGCCCGGTGCGGCGAGAGTGCGTGCATGGCGCCGCGGGGCAGGCGGGAATTTGACGACAGGGCCTAGGGCCTTCCGTCCGGGCCGTCCGGACCGGCCCGGCCCGATCCGGACGGCGGACCGCGGGGCGTCGCATGCCCCGTCGTACGCCCCACAGGGGAGCCTCTCGACGGGTCGGGGGCGCCGCGTACAGTTCGGGCATGACCGATCCGCGCGCCGCGTCCCGACCCACGCAAGCCGTCATCCTGGCCGGCGGCCAGGGGTCCCGGCTGCGTCCCTACACCGACGACCGGCCCAAGCCGATGGTCGAGATCCCCGGGACGGGGACGCCGATCATCGGTCACCAGCTGGGCTGGCTCGCCGAGGAGGGCGTGACGGACGTCGTGGTCTCGTGCGGCCACCTCGCCGACGTCCTCGAGAACTGGCTGAGCTCCGCCGACCTGCCGCTGAAGGTCACCACGGTCGTCGAGACCGAACCCCTCGGCCGCGGCGGCGGCCTGAGGTACGCGGCCGCCCGCCTGCCCCACCCCGAGCGGCCCTGGTACGCCACCAACGGCGACATCTGGACCCGTTTCTCGCTGCGCGACATGGCGGACTTCCACACCGAGCGCGGCGCGGTCGCCACCCTCGCGCTGGCCCGGCCGCGCATTCCGTGGGGGGCCGTGCAGACGGACGGCTTCGGCCACATCACGGACTTCATCGAGGCCCCGCCCACGACGTACGAGGTCAACGCCGGCGTCTACGTCTTCTCCCCCGAGTTCGCCGGGCTGCTGCCCGAGCGCGGGGACCACGAGCGGACCACGTTCCCGCAGCTGGCCCGCGAGCTGCGGCTGGCCGGGTTCCCGATCCCGCAGGGTGCGTACTGGCGGGCCATCGACACGGCGAAGGACCTCACGGAGGCGGCCAAGGAGCTGGCGGCGCTGGGCCGCTGACGGCCGGGCACCTCCGTACGACGACGGGGTCCCGCTCGCTTTCTCGAGCGAGCGGGACCCCGGCGTCGTACGGGCGGAAACGGCTAGCCCAGGAGGCCGCCCACCAGGCCGCGCTGCTCCGCCGACGGGGAGCCGCCGTCCGAGCCGCCGGTGGAGCCGGAGGTGCTGGTGCCGCCGGAGCTGCTGGTGCCGCCGGAGGTGGGCCCCGAGGTGGTGCTGGGGGCCTCCTCGACCGGGCTGGACCGCTCCGGCGGGGCCTCGCCGCCGGTGCCCTGGGTCTGGCTGGGGGCTCCGCTGGTGGCGGTCCCGGTGTCCCGCGTGGCGCCCGGAGCGGAGTCCTCGTCCCGCGTCGGCGCCTCGGAGGTGCTGCCCTGGGTCGGCGAGGTGGACGCGGACGGCGTCCTGCTCGGCCGGCGGCCGTCGGACTCCTCGGGGAGGGGCGAGCCGGGCAGTTCGTTGCGGGGGGCCTCCCCCGGGCCGGGGACGACGACGCGGTCGGCGTCGCGGACGGCACCGCCGAGCAGCGACCCGGTCAGCAGGGTGAGCCCGACGACGATCGCGGTGACGAGGGTGCCGCGGCGCAGCACGTAACGGCGCAGCTCCCACAGGTCGGACCGCGGGCCGAGCCGCCGCCAGGCGCCGGCGGCGAGGCGGCCGTCGACGGAGTAGACGGGGGCGCCGGCGATGACCAGCGGCGACCAGGCGGCGAGGTAGATGATGTCGGGCGTCTCGTAGACGGGGACGGTCTTCCAGCTGACGGTGAGCAGGAGTGCGGCCGAGAGCATGGCGCCGAAGCCGGCCGCGACCCGCTGCCAGCAGCCCAGGACGGTGAGGACGCCGACGACGACCTGGAGGAAGGCGATGACGAGACCGGAGCCGACGGGGTGGTGGAGGGCGAACTGGCGCAGCGGCTCGGCGACTTCCCACGGGTGGAGGGTGTTGAGCCACTTCACCATGGAGCCGCGCTCGCCGCCGTCGAAGTAGACGGGGTCGCACAGCTTGCCCATGCCGGCGTAGATGGAGATGAAGCCGAGGAGGATGCGCAGCGGGAGCAGGACGACGCCGAGGTTCATCCGGCGGCCGGGGTAGTAGGCGTGCCGGGCCGGGTCGCCGTGCTGCCGTCTGCCGCGCGAACCGGGGTCCGCCGCGGCGGCGGCCTCCGCGAACTCCTCGAACCTGCCGTCGTCGTGGGCCGGCCGGTCGTAACCGGACCCGCCGTAACCGGACCCGTCGTAACCGGACCCGTCGTAGCCGGACTGGTCGTAGCCGGACTGGTCGTAGGCGGGCTCGTCGTAGGCGCTGCCGACGGTGCGCATCTGCGGCAGGAGCCGCTGTTCGCCGTCGCCGTGGGTGCGCTGGGCGCCGACGAGGGGGGTTTCGAGGGTGTGCGCGGTGAAGTCGCCGTCGTAGCCGTCGCCGATCCCCACGCGGGGGATGACCTGGGTGGCTCCGGCGTCGGCGGGCGGTTCGCCGTGGCCGACGCTGCCTGCCCGCACGGCTTGGAGCAGCCGGTGGGCGCCGGTGTCGTCCGGTGCGGACCGGCCGCTCCAGACGACCGGCCGACGACGGGCGGCACGGGCCCCGGCGACGGGGATGCGCGCGGTGTCCTCGGCGACGCCCGCGTGCCGGGAGATCCGCGGGGATTGGCTGCGTCGTGCCGACGCTCCCAGCTGCACGCGGAAACTCGCGTGATTGACGATGATCTGCGCCGGGTCGCTCGGCACCTTCACCATGCTCAGCGCGGGAGCGTCGTCGAAGCCCGACGAGAGGTCCCCCGTGGGTGTGCGGGGTGTTCTGGTGTCCACACTCATCTAACCGAGTGACGTGTCCTGAGGACACTGCCTCGACCCGCCGGATCTGTCCGGACAGCGTCAAAGTTGCCCGACGCGCCGGAATTACCCCGTACGGGTGAGCCGGTGGACGGGCGTGCGGCCCGTCCGCCGTCGGGCGCCGGTCCCGGGACGGGGCGTTCCCCGCCCCTGTCCCGGCCCCGGACCCGACCCGTCTCAGGTCCTGCGCCGAGCCGCCTCGTACAGCACGATCCCCGCCGCCACACCGGCGTTGAGCGATTCCGCGCCGCCCGGCATGGGGATCCGCACCCGGTGGTCGCAGGTCTCGCCGACGAGACGGGACAGGCCCTTGCCCTCGCTGCCGACGACGACGACGACCGGGCCGCTCAGGGCCGCCAGCTCACCGATCTCGGTCTCGCCGTCGGCGGCCAGACCGACGATCGTGATGCCGGCCTTCTTGTACGCCTCCAGGGCACGGGTGAGGTTGGTGGCGCGGGCCACCGGCGTGCGGGCCGCCGCGCCGGCGGACGTCTTCCAGGCGCCGGCGGTCATGCCGGCCGCGCGGCGCTCGGGAACGACGACGCCGTGGCCGCCGAAGGCGGAGACCGAGCGGACGACGGCACCGAGGTTGCGCGGGTCGGTCACGCCGTCGAGGGCGACGATCAGCGGGTCCTCGCCGTCGTCGTAGGCGGCGTTGGCCAGGTCCTCGGGGTGCGCGTACTCGTACGGCGGGACCTGGAGGACCAGGCCCTGGTGGTTGAGGCCGTTGGTCATGCGGTCCAGCTCGGGGCGCGGGGCCTCCATGAGGTTGATGCCGCCGCGCTCGGCCGCGAGCTGGAGCGCCTCGCGCACCCGCTCGTCGTTGTCGATGAACTGCTGGACGTACAGCGTGGAGGCGGGCACGCCGCCGCGGAGCGCCTCGACGACCGGGTTGCGGCCGACGACCAGTTCGGAGGGCGACTTGCCGCCGCGGCCGCGCGGCACCGGACGGCGCGCGGTCTGCTTGGCCTTCGCGGTGGCGAGGCGGTTCTTCTTGTGGCCCTTGCGCATCTCGGCGGGCGGGGTCGGACCCTTGCCCTCCAGGCCCCGGCGCCGCTGGCCGCCACTGCCGACCTGCGCGCCCTTCTTGCCGGACATGCGGCGGTTGTTGGCTGCCATGACCTACCCGTCTGTCGTGAAGCGTGCGTGCGTACGTAATGCAGTGTGCCGCCCGGACACCCGGGCGGCACAATCGATCAAGAATGCATCAAGGATCGATCAAGGGGGTGCTCAGCGCGGGCCGAGTGTCCAGCGCGGCCCCTGGGGGCCGTCCTCGATGAACAGCCCCGACTGGTTGAGCTGGTCGCGGATGGCGTCCGCGGTGGCCCAGTCCTTGCGGCCGCGCGCCGCCTCCCGCTGGTCGAGGACCATGCGGACCAGGGTGTCGACGACGCCGTACAGGTCCTCGCCCCGGTCGCTCTCCCCGGCCCAGTGCGGGTCGAGGGGGTCCAGGCCGAGGACGCCGAGCATGGCGCGCACCTCGGCGAGGCGGGCCACGGCGGCTTCCTTGTCGTCGGCGGCCAGGGCGGAGTTGCCCTGCCGGACGGTGGTGTGCAGGACGGCGAGGGCCTGCGGGACGCCCAGGTCGTCGTCCATCGCCTCGGCGAAGGCGGGCGGCACGTCGGCGGCGGGCTCGACGACTCCCCCGGCCTTCTCGACGACGCGCTGCACGAAGCCCTCGATCCGCGCGAACGCCGACTCGGCCTCGCGCAGGGCCTCCTCGCTGTACTCGATCATCGAGCGGTAGTGCGGGGTGCCCAGGTAGTAGCGCAGCACGATGGGACGCCACCGCTTGACCATCTCGGAGACCAGGACGCTGTTCCCGAGCGACTTGGACATCTTCTCGCCGCTCATGGTGACCCAGGCGTTGTGCACCCAGTACCGCGCGAACTCGTCGCCGTAGGCCTTGGCCTGGGCGATCTCGTTCTCGTGGTGGGGGAAGATCAGGTCCAGGCCGCCGCCGTGGATGTCGAAGGCGGAGCCCAGGTACTTGTGGGCCATCGCCGAGCACTCCAGGTGCCAGCCGGGACGGCCGCGGCCCCACGGGGTCTCCCAGTCGGGCTCGCCCGGCTTGGTGGCCTTCCACATCGCGAAGTCACGGGGGTCGCGCTTGCCGGTGATGCCGTCCTCGGCCGGCTGGCGCAGGTCGTCGATGTCCTGGTTGGACAGCGTCAGGTAGCCGGGGAAGGAACGCACGTCGAAGTAGACGCTGCCGTCGGCCTCGTAGGCGTGGCCGCGCTCGATGAGCCCGCGCATCATCTCGATCATCTCGGGGACGTGCCCGGTGGCCCGCGGCTCGTAGGTCGGCGGGAGGCAGCCGAGGGCCTGGTAGCCGTCGTCGAACGCCCGCTCGTTCTCGTACCCGATGGACCACCAGGGGCGGTCCTGGTCGCGCGACTTGGCGATGATCTTGTCGTCGATGTCGGTGACGTTCCGGATGAACGTGACGTCGTAGCCGCGGTGGGCGAACCAGCGGCGCATGATGTCGAAGTTCAGGCCGGAGCGGATGTGCCCGATGTGCGGGGCCGCCTGCACGGTGGCACCACACAGGTAGATCGAGACGCAACCCGGCGTGAGCGGGGCGAAGTCACGGATCTGCCGGGCGCTGGTGTCGTACAGGCGAATGGTCACCCCTCCAGGGTAGTGGGCGTGGGCAAGTGCACGACACCTTCCACCGGTTTGCGGGTGGGGTGCCCGCCGCCGGCGGGGCCGGGAGCCCGCGCCCGGCCGGTCGGCGGGTCCGGCCGGCCGGCGGGTCCGGCCGGCCGGCGGGTCCGGCCGGCGGGTCCGGCCGGCGGGTCCGGCCGGCGGGTCCGGCCGGCGGGTCCGGCCGGCGGGTCCGGCCGGCGGGTCCGGACTCCGCGGCCCCCGCGCCGCGGTCCTCAGCCCTGTCGCACCACCAGCGCCGTCGCCACCGCCATCAGGCCCTCGTCCCGGCCGGGGAAACCCAGGCCGTCCGTCGTCGCGCCCGACACCGACACCGGGGCTCCCGCGGCCTCGGAGAGGATCTTCTGCGCCTCCTCGCGGCGCTTGCCGATCTTGGGGCGGGGGCCGACGACCTGGACGGCGATGTTGCCGATGCCGAAGCCGGCGGCGCGCACGATCCGCGCCGCCTCCGTCAGCAGCGTCACGCCCGAGGCGCCGGACCACTCGGGTCGGCCGGTGCCGAAGTGCTGCCCGAGGTCGCCGAGCCCGGCGGCGGAGAACAGCGCGTTGCACGCGGCGTGCGCGACGACGTCCGCGTCGGAGTGACCGGCCAGGCCCGCCCCCTCGCCCTCCCACCTCAGGCCCGCGCACCACAGCTCGCGGCCCTCCTCGAAGGCGTGGATGTCGGTGCCGATGCCGACCTGGGGCAGCAGGGGCGGCACCGGGGCCGTCTCAGAAGCCATCGTTGAGCCTCCTGCGGGCGAGGACCGCCTCCGCGAGGACGAGGTCCAGCGGGCGGGTGACCTTGAAGGCCTCCTCGTGACCGGGGACGGCCACGACGGTCAGGCCGAGCCGCTCGACCATGCCGGCGTCGTCGGTGACGTCGTCGGTGACGGTCTCGTGGGCGCGGACGAGGGTGGCCCGGTCGAAGCCCTGCGGCGTCTGCACGGCCCGCAGCCGCGCCCGATCGGGCGTGGCGACCACCGGTTCGGGCGCGCCGGGGACCTCGGCCGGTTCGACCTCCTTGACGGTGTCCGCCAGCGGCAGCGCCGGCACGACGGCGGGGGCGCCGTCGCGGACGGCCTCGATCACGGCGTCGACGGTGTCGACGGGCACCAGCGGCCGGGCGGCGTCGTGCACGAGGACGATGTCGTGGCCGGGCGGCAGGGCGTCGAGGCCGAGCTTCACCGACTCCTGGCGGGTCTCGCCGCCGGGGACGACGACGAAGTCGGTGCGGTCGGGCAGCGCGTGCGTGTCGAGCAGCGACCTGACCTCGGCGGCGCCGTCCGGCGGGGCCACGACGACGACGAGGGAGACGGCCCGGGACGCGGCCAGGGCCCGCACCGCGTGGATCAGCATGGGGGTCCCGCCGAGTGCGCGGAGCGCTTTGGGGGCGCCCGGGCCGAGGCGTACGCCCCGGCCGGCGGCCGGGATCACCGCGGCCGCGCGGGCGGGGACGGGTGCGGGAAGCGAATCGTCAGACATCGGTTCCTGTCAGGTTTGTGTGCTCGGCCTACGTGGGTACGGAGACAGCGTGCCGGGTGCGACGCCCTGACCGGACCCTTCCGTGACACCGGTCGAGGCAGTGAACGGCCCGGGCCCGGCACGCCGGGCCTCGGGGGTGTATGTCCGAGGTGAGCACGCGCGGCACCGTTATGGGCGCGGACGCGTCCACGCGTCGGCGTTTCGGGCATGAACATGCCGCAGCGCCCGGCGACGGGAATACGTCATCGGGCACCACGGCATGTTCACTGCGCTGAGCGAGCTGAGCTGAGGCCGGCGGGTCTCGGCGTCAGGACGCGAGGACCTCGTCGAGCAGGGCCTCGGCCTTGTCCTCGTTCGTGTTCTCCGCGAGCGCGAGCTCGCTCACCAGGATCTGGCGGGCCTTGGCGAGCATGCGCTTCTCACCGGCGGAGAGTCCGCGCTCACGCTCACGGCGCCACAGGTCACGCACGACTTCCGCGACCTTGATGACGTCGCCGGAGGCGAGCTTCTCCAGATTTGCCTTGTAACGACGCGACCAGTTCGTGGGCTCCTCGGCATACGGCGCACGCAGCACCTCGAAGACCCGGTCCAGCCCGTCCTGACCGACCACATCACGCACGCCCACGAACTCCGCATTGTCCGCTGGCACACGTACCGTCAGGTCACCCTGGGCGACCTTCAGCACCAAGTAGGTCTTGTCCACGCCTTTGATCTGGCGAGTTTCGATGGCCTCGATCAGCGCGGCCCCGTGATGGGGATAGACCACGGTGTCGCCAACCTTGAACGTCATGTGACAGGTACCCCTTCCGTGGCTATCCAGGGTAACACGGAAACTGCGGGTTCTGAATGACGTTTTCGCAGGTCAGGGCATATCTCGGGGCTTGACAACAGCAACAGGAACGTGCTGCGACCGGGTGGCGGAAGCAGGTATTCGCAGGTCGGAGCGGCTCTCCGCGGGGCGTGAAACACGCACGCCACACCCGCCCGGAGGCTCCTCCAGGCGACCGAACATCCCCAAATGTCCGCTTCCGGATGTGCGACTTCCGCTACTCCGTTCGGTGTCCGGAGCAGGATCCGCGCCGTTTCCGGAATTGATCACACGACCGGCCGAACAGGCGGTGATCAATTCTCCCGACGCCCGCGCATTCCCTCGCGAAAAATCCGCGACCGCCGGTGAGCGGCGCTTATGTGAATGCACGACCACATCCCGGCGATCATCTGGAAGCCAATGTGACTCACGGGTCACTTGTGGCTGCCGGGACGGTGGTGACCACGGTGACGGAGACACCTCGCACAGGCGCCGATGTGCGCCCGAAGCGCCCCAGAGGCGGGTCGGGTGCGGCCGCGTGGGAACGGCTCGGTAACCTGAGGCCGCTGACAGACCCTTAGGGCGGCTTTATCCAAGGAGCTGCCCCTGCATTCCCAAGGAGTTGCCGCCGCCGTGAGCAGCAGCCTTCGACGCGGCGCCCTCGCCGCCTCCGCCCTCGTGTTCTCGATCGCCACGCTCGCCGCCTGCGGCGCCGGGAACGACGCTCAGACACTGCAGATCAAGCCGGACAACGCCGCCACCAGTGTGGGCGACATCAAGCTGCAGAACGTCGTCATCATCACCCAGCCCGACCCGGAGGCCACGGGCCCCGCCGCCATCTCCGCGACCGTCTTCAACAGCGGCAGCAAGGCGCAGACCCTGGAGTCCATCGCCGTGGACGGTGCCGACGGCACCGCCGAGATCAAGCCCGCCGAGGGCGACGGCAAGCTGACCGTCCCGGCCGGCGGCTCCGTCGTCATCGGCGGCGAGAACAACGCCACCGCCAGCCTCTCCAGCACCCCCGAGGCGATCCAGGACGGCAACGCCCAGAAGGTCACCTTCACCTTCAGCGAGACCGGTGAGGTCAGCCTGCGCGCCTTCGTCGTGCCGGCCGAGCACTACTTCGCCGAGTGGGGCCCGAGCGACATCCCGAGCGCCCCGGCGGAGTCCGCCTCCGAGTCGGCGTCCCCGAGCGAGTCGGCCTCCGCGACCGCGGGCGCCGAGAGCGGGAGCCCGACCGACACGGCCTCCCCGAGCGCCTCGCAGTCGGAGACGGCCGCAGGCTGAGCGCCGTACGCCCGTCACGCACGCACGGCGAAGGGGCGGCACCCCCATGGGGGTGCCGCCCCTTCGCCGTGCGCCCCGGCCGGTCACCGCTCACGGTTCACGGTCTGCGGCCGACGGCGGTTTACGACCGACGGCGGTTTACGGCTCGAACTTGTAGCCGAGCCCCCGCACCGTCACCAGGTACCGCGGGGCACCCGGGTCGGGCTCGATCTTCGCGCGCAGGCGCTTGACGTGGACGTCGAGGGTCTTGGTGTCGCCGACGTAGTCGGCGCCCCAGACGCGGTCGATGAGCTGCATGCGGGTCAGGACGCGGCCCGCGTTGCGCAGCAGCATCTCCAGGAGGTCGAACTCCTTGAGGGGGAGGTCGACCTTGGAGCCGGAGACGGTGACGACGTGGCGGTCGACGTCCATACGGACCGGGCCGGCCTCCAGGGCGGCCGGGGTGACCTCCTCCGGCTCGCCGCGGCGCCGCAGCACGGCGCGGATGCGGGCCACCAGCTCGCGGGAGGAGAACGGCTTGGTGACGTAGTCGTCGGCTCCTATCTCGAGGCCGACCACCTTGTCGATCTCGCTGTCCTTGGCGGTCACCATGATCACGGGGACGTTGGAGCGGCCGCGCAGCTGGCGGCAGACCTCCGTGCCGGGCAGACCCGGCAGCATCAGGTCGAGAAGCACGAGGTCGGCGCCGTTGCGCTCGAACTCGTCGAGTCCGTCGGGACCCGTGGTCGCGACAGCGACCTCGAAGCCCTCCTTGCGGAGCATGTACGACAGGGCGTCGGAGAAGGACTCCTCGTCCTCGACGACGAGCACTCGGGTCACGGATGGACCTCCGGGGCGGAAAGCGTCTGGTACGCGGTTGACTCGGGGGGTGAAGCAGGTGAGGCAGGTGAGGCATGGGGGGTGCCGGCGGAGGTCCCGGCCTCCACGTCGTCGTCGAGGCCGGGGGGCTGCTGGGCACGGTCACGGGCGGCGCCCGCCTCCGGCAGTCGCAGCGTGAACGTGGAGCCCTGTCCCTCAGCGCTCCACACCGCGACCTCCCCGCCGTGCGAGGCGGCCACGTGTTTGACGATCGCCAGCCCGAGGCCCGTACCGCCGGTGGCACGGGACCGGGCGGGGTCGACCCGGTAGAAGCGCTCGAAGATGCGCTCCTTGTCCTTCTCCGAGATGCCTATGCCCTGGTCGGTCACGGCGATCTCGATCAGTTCCCCGCCGTGCAGGGTGACCCTGCGGGCGGCGATGCCGACGCGGGTGCGGGCGGGTGAGTAGTTGACGGCGTTCTCGACCAGGTTGCCGAGGGCCGCGGCCAGCTGACCACGGTTGCCCCAGATGCGCAGGTCGGCGGTGCCGTCCCGCTGACCGCCACCGGGCTCGAGCCCTGCGGTCGGTCCCACGTTCGCGGCCATGGTGATCTGTTTGGCGCCGGCCTGGTGCCGGCAGCGGTCGATGGCCTCGGCGACGAGTTCGTCGACGCGGACCGGTTCGGCGTCCTCCAGGGGATCGTCGTTCTGGACCCGGGAGAGGTCGATCAGCTCCTGGACCAGGTTGGTCAGGCGGGTCGCCTCGATCTGCATCCGGCCGGCGAAGCGCTCCACCGCCTCGGGGTCCTCGGAGGCGTCCATGACTGCTTCGGAGAGCAGGGACAGGGCGCCGACCGGGGTCTTCAGCTCGTGACTGACGTTCGCGACGAAGTCGCGGCGGACGGCCTCGATGCGCCGGGCCTCGGTGAGGTCCTCGACGAGCAGGAGGACGAGCCGGGAGCCGAGCGGAGCCACCCGGGCCGACACCGCGAGGGCTTCGCCCCGGCCGGTGCCGCGCCGGGGCAGGTCCAGCTCCACCTGCCGTATCTCGCCGTCACGCCGGGTGTCGCGTGCCATCTGGAGCATCGGTTCGACGGCGAGCTTGCCGCCGCGGACCAGCCCGAGGGCGTACGCGGCGGAACTCGCCTTGACGACGGCGTCGGCCTCGTCGAGGACGACGGCCGAGGAACGGAGCACGGACAGGACGGTGTCCACGCCCGGCGGAAGGACGGGATCGGTGTGCAAGGAGGTCCTGGTGGGTCGGTTCTGGTCGCGTTCGCTCCAACGGAACGCCAGCATGGCGATGACACCGGTGAGCACCCCGGCGATCGCTGCCGCTGCGGCGACCGCCGCGTTCACGTCCATGCGTCCAGGTTAGGCATGCGATACGTCCTGGCCACAGCCATCGAGGTGCGACCTCGAACACTCGTCGCCCAGAGTTCACCTGGGAGCCAGGGGTGATTCATTTGAGGTGACGGAATCCGACGCGTACGGGGCCGACCGTGGCACCGTGGGGTTCGCAGCGCCGGTTCCACGGCCGGTACCGGCCCCTGAACCCCCGAGAACCACGTACGAGAGGGAACCCTGATGCGGGACGCGTACCACGAGGAACTGGACTCGATCGGCGACGGACTGGTGGAGATGGCCCGGCTGGTGGGGTCGGCGATCGGGCGCGCCACGACCGCCATCCTCGATGCCGATCTCAAGCTGGCCGAGAGCGTGATCGAAGCCGACAAGAAGGTCGACGAACTCCAGCACGACCTCGAGGCGCGGGCCATTGCGCTGCTCGCGCGCCAGCAGCCGGTGGCGACGGACCTGCGCATAGTCGTCACGTCGCTGCGCATGTCGGCCGACCTGGAACGCTCCGGCGACCTCGCCCAGCACGTGGCGAAGCTGGCCCGGCTGCGCTTCCCCGAGCGGGCGGTGCCGCAGGACCTGCACGCCACCATCCTGGAGATGGGGCAGCTCGCGCAGCGCCTGATGGCCAAGGCGGCCGAAGTGATCATCACGAAGGACGTCGACCTCGCGCTCCAGCTGGAGACCGACGACGACGCGATGGACCTGCTGCACCGCACCCTCTTCCAGCACCTGATCGACGACCGTTGGAAGCACGGCATCGAGACGGCCGTCGACGTGACACTGCTCGGCCGCTACTACGAGCGCTTCGCCGACCACGCGGTGGCGGTCGCCAAGCGTGTCGTGTTCCTGGTGACGGGCGAACACGCGGACAACCTCCAGCAGGACCTGCAGGCCGAGATCCCGCCGGTCGCGGGGCCGGAGGAGGTGTAGCCGGCTCGGTGGTGGGGCGGGGGCGGTACGGTCCGCTCCGCCCCACGACGCCGGAACCGGAGGCGGCACGCTCCGCCCCGCCCCTCCTCGCTGAGGCTCCCGGAGGGGGCGGTCCGTCCCGGGACGCGCCCCCGACGCGGCACCGGAGGGGGCGTGCCACGCCTTCTCCGGGACGGGCCGGAGGCTCCCGGAAGCCTCCGTGCGCCGTTGACGCGCCCGCCCCCACGGGCATGAACTGGGCACAGGCGCTCCTGCCTCCAGGCCTCCAGGAGGAACCCATGGCCGAAGCCCCCAGCAAGCCCGACCCCACCCAGGAACGCCCGACCGAGCAACCCGCCGAGATCAAGAACCTGCTCCTGATCGCGGCGTGCGGCTGCGGTTCGGGCTGCGGCTGCGGCTGCCAGTCGGGCAGCCCCTGCCAGTGCGGCTGAGACGCCACGACGGGAGGGGACCGGCCGCGGAACGCGCCGGGCCCCTCTTCTCACGCCCTTCTCCTCCTTTCACGTCCTTCTTCTGACGTCCTTCTCCTCCCGGCTCTTTTCCTGACGCGCCCCTGCCCGCGCGAGCGCGTGCACACAGGCGCAGCATGGAGAGAGCGACAGCGGGCAGGCCCTCATGCGCGGCGTGCCCGCATGAGAAAGGGGATGCGGTCATGACCAAGTTCATGGACGTCCACCACGACATGAAGGGCATCACCGCCGACCAGCTCCACCAGGCCCATCAGGCCGACCTCGAGATCGAGGCGGAGGAGGGCGTGCACTTCGAGGGTGCCTGGGCGGACCCGGAGTCCGGCACCGTCTTCTGCCTCTCCGAGGGCCCCTCGGCGGACGCGGTCCAGCGCATCCACGAACGCGCGGGCCACAAGGCGGACGAGATCCACGCGGTACCACTGTCGGCGTGACCGAGCCCCGGCCACCAGCGACACTGACCGCCCCAGCCGACGGAGACGGTGCCCGACCTCACCGACAAGCCCCCGTCCCGCGAGAAACTCGCAGGTCGGGGGCTTGTCGGTGTCGCGTTACTTCTTCTTGCCCTGGGTCTTGCCGGGGATCTTGGGGAGCTGGGTTTTTGCTGGTCAGGGGCGGTGGACTCGTGCACCTGGTAGTCGTCGTCGGTCGTCATTGGCCACTGTCGAGCGACCTCGGACGGCCCAGGGACGGCCCAGCTCCGGCGCACTCGGCTGACGACCGGCACTTCGCTATGACCTGTCTGAACCTCAGCCGACGACAGTCGGCCACGACGGCGGGCGTGCCGACCGACCACGCACGCGTGTGCCTCGCCGCACCCCCACCGGCCTCAGCCACGCTGCCATGCCGTCGACCACAGCAAGCCGCGTCGGCGGAAGCGTGGCGGTGAGACCTTGGATGACGGCCTCTTCGTCCCGAAGCAACTGGAGCGAGGCTCTCCCTGGGCCGGTGTGCTCCTCACCTGCGCTGACGGTCCACAGGTGTCCGTGCACGTCCGCCGTTGTGCGTCTGCGTTGTCACGCAGTTAGACACGCACCAGTGCCGCTCTTCGCTCCCTGGAAACATTGGTGCGGGCGGGCTGAAGGCTGCTCGTGAAGAAGCGTACGGCCCCTGACCATCTGAGCCGGTCGGGGCCGTTCTTGGGTGTGCTGTCCGTCAGACCACCGTGGCGGAGGGTCAGCAGCCGGGGCCGGTGGCCGGGTTGGTGCAGGTGTTGCGGCCGGGTCCGCCGTCGTTGGTGTTGGTACCGGCGCCGCCGTTCAGGGTGTCGTTGCCGTTGTTGCCCTGGAGGGCGTCATTGCCGGCGCCGCCGTTGATCTGGTCGTTGCCGTCGTCGCCGATGAGGGTGTCGTCGTTGTTGTCACCGTTGATGATGTCGTTGCCGGTGCCGCCTTCGATGCGGTCGTTGCCGGCGTTGCCACTGAGCTTGTCGTTGCCCGCGCCGCCGCAGATGAGGTCGTTGCCGCCGGCGCCGTCGACGACGTCGTTACCGCCGAGCGCGAAGATCACGTCGTTGCCCGGTGTGCCGGTGATGGTGTCGTTGCCGTTCGTGCCCGTGATGGTGGCCGTGGCGGTCGCGCAGTTCGCGGAGGTCACCTCATAGGTGATGGTCACCTGCGCCGATCCTGAGGCCGGTCCGGAAGTACCGCCCGACGGGACAAAGTTCGACCCACCACCGCCGCCCCCGGGCCCGAAGGTGCCGACCGAGCTGATGGTGGAGCAGCCCCCTCCTCCGCCGCCGCCGAACCAGCCGGCTCCGCCTCCTCCACCACCGAATTCGCCGCCGCCCAGGCCACCGGCACCGCCTTGACCTGCGGTGCCGGATGTACCGCCGCCGGTCGGGCAGGCGGCGCCGCCAGTGCCGCCGGCTGTCTGGGTTCCGCCACCACCGCCAGTGCCGCCCTCCGGCCGGTCACCGCCGGGCTCTCCGGCGTCTCCGGCGTCTCCGCCGGTGGCCTCGGGGACGCCGAATCCACTGTATCCACTACCTCCGCCGCCGCCGCCGGCGGCGACGATGAGGCGGGGGTCGGTGCTGGGGACGCCGGTCAGTACACAGCCGGCGTTGGCCGAGCTGCACGTGCGGACGTCGCTGGAACCGCCGCCGGCACCGCCCGGGAAGGTGGCGGCGCTGCTGCCGCCACCGGTGCCGACGTTGACGTAGAGAGTGCTGCCGGGTGTCACGGTGACGGTGCCACTGACGGTGGCGCCTGCCCCGCCGGCGCCGCCGCCGTCGGACCCGTTGTTGCCTGCGGCGCCGGTGGCGGTGACGGACAGCTGGGTGACACCGGCCGGGACGGTGAAGGGCTGGTCGGCGCCCGCGCTGAAGGTGGCCGTGATGGGCGCCGCCGCAGCGGGCGTCGCCGTGGGCAGCACCAGCACCGCTGCCGGCAGCACGGCGGTGGTGAGCAGCAGACCCACACGCCGCGCCAGACCCCGTGACCGCCCAACCCTCGCACCCCGTCGTTCGATCACCGCACGTAGCGGAACCAGTCCCACCATCACCACTCCTCGTCGAACGGTCCCTGCCACCCACACGGAGTGCACCAGGGGCACCGGCTGATCTGCCCGACCCCTCACCCGGAGCCGCCCGACGATCAAGCCACACCTGTGATGACATGGCCGCGGAGACACACCGCCACCCGGACCGTGATCCGCCGACCGGCCGCACCCACTCCGCGCGACGGAAACCGGCCGTGGACCAACGTGATCACCAGCGCGATCGCCGGGCTCGATGCCCTCCCGAACCACGGCTGACCAGCAGCGTCGCGTCCCTACGAGCAGCACACCCCGGAGCCGTGGAACCCGGTGCCCACCCGGCGCGACACTCGGGCCCTCAGGCTGCCCACAACCAGAAAGCCCCGCTCTGAACGAGCAGAAAAGGTCCGTCAGCAAGCTGACGGACCTTCATGCAAGATCGAGGTTAGGAGAAGGGCTGGGGCTTCGGCTTGGTGAACTGCCGCTTCACTGGCCGGGCTAGCGTGCGTGGACGCTCCCGCTGACAACCCTCGTTGACCGCTGCTGCCCCCTGCCTCTGGCAGGGCTATGGCACAGCGCCCTCGGCAATTACGGGAGGGCTATCGGGCTCCTCTCCTGCCCCGGAGCCGACCGCCCCAGCCACGACGTACCCCTTCTCTGGCATCAGGCGGCTGATTGCTTAGTGCACGGCATGGTCGCCGGCCGGGCTGGAGCGGGGCGGAGACAGGAGCGCAGGCCCGGCCGGGGGCCGGGCCGCGCGCGGGGAGCGGAGCGAGCCGCCTTGAACCAGTAGAGAAAGTTGCAACTCACTCTGTTCGGTGGGGCTTGAAGTCATGTGCACAGGCAGGTAGTTCAGCCTGGTCGCGGTGTGCGAGTGGCAGGTAGAACACTGGGCGGATCGTCCACGTGATGCGGGTGCCGGCGTGGGTCACCGAGACCGTGCAGGGCTCGGAGTTCAGCAGGGCTCGTCGGGTCTCGATGCGGCCGTCGTGCAGCCAGTGCCATGCCTCGTTCGAGGCGTCCGCGTCGAGGGCCGGTGAGATCGTGCGGAGGGTGACCGCCACCCAACGGTCCGCCTGGGGTGCCGAGTAGGCATCGAAGGATGCCCGTAGCGCCGGCGCTTCCCCTTCGCCGAGGTCTTCCGTCCAGCACTCGCACCAGTAGCCGCGTCGGAGTTCCTTCGTCAGCACGGGTGACCTCCTGACCGGGTGTCGGTGAACAGTTCCGCGGTGACGGTGTGGCCGTGGTCGCTGTCGTGGACGACGACCCGGTGGGCGATCGCGCTGACCATGCCCAGGCCCCGGCCGTGTTCGGCGTCCTGCTCCTGGTCGTGCTCGGCCTTCGGGGCCGTGCCGGTGCCTCCGTCGTCCGTCACCGACACGGCGACCACCTGCGCCGAGACGGCCACGGCCAGGTGGAAACTGCCGAAGGCCTGGCCGCTGGCCGTGTGGAGGATGCGCCTGGGCCCACATGCTCGGCTTCCGCGGCCACTTCTCCACCAAGTCCCGCCGCTACTCCACCACCCTCGGCGCCCTCCGCACCGCCCGCGCCGACTGGCGGCGAGCACAAGCCGCAGCGAACGGTCCCGAGACAGAGACGACGTACGTCCTCGCCCACTGGGTGTTCGCCGGCACCGGCCTCTCCGACGCCGAAGCCTGGCTGGCCGCATCACTCGAACCCGCCCCCGGAACCGAAGGAGAACCCACCCCTGGCTGACCGCCGCCTCGCCCTGGCCGACGCGGCCACCGAACCGCGCCCGCTGCCCGCGCGGTACCTGACCCCCGAAGACCTGGTGGAGATCTTCGACCTGCCCGGCGTCGAGACGGTCTACCAGTGGCGGCGCAAGCGCACCGGCCCCCGTGGCTTCCGCGTCGGCCGGCACCTGCGCTTCGACCCGGCCGACGTGCGGGCCTGGGTGGACTCCCGGCGTGAGGGGGTCGCTGCCTGATGGCCGGGCACATCCAGGACCGCTGGTACAGAACCGAGGCCGGGCCGGACGGGAAGACACACAAGGTCAAGACTGAGCGCCATGGCTCCGGCCTGCGCTACCGGGCCCGTTACGTCCGCCCGGACGGCACGGAGAAGCCCAAGAGCTTCCCCGACCGGCAGAAGCGTCTTGCTGATCAGTGGCTGGCACAGACCGAGGCGGACATGGCGCGCGGGCAGTACATCGACCCGCGTGCGGCTCGGATCACGTTCCAGCAGTACGCGGAGAAGTGGGTGACTCACGCGCCCGATCCGAACACCCAAGCTTCGATGGAGTCACAGCTTCGGCTGCATGCGTTCCCGTACCTGGGGCCGCGCCCCCTCGGCTCCTTCCAGCCCGCGCACATCCGCGACTGGGTGGGGCGGCTGCAGGAGAACGGCATCCGGGGGTCGTACGCCCGGACGATCTCCGCGTATACGCGCACCTCATGCCGTCCAGCCAGGAGCGCACTCGTAAGGCAGTCGCTGCCGTCTTCAGTGGCATGCAGCCGAACCCGAAAGCTGTCTGAGCGTCATTGGCGGCCTTCCTCGGTATTCACGTCAGAACCGGGATGGGGCGTCACACCCGACTGGAACAGCCGCAGCAGGAACTCGGTAAGGGCGCCGGGCGGGGCCAGGGGGGCAATCGGAAGGGGATGTGCGTGCTTCCGTTCGGGATCTCCGTGTGCGTCCAAGGGAGCGCAGTGCCAGCCGTCCGTCATCCGCCAGAACACGACCGTTCCGCGCGTCCACGGTCCTCCAGCGAGGACGGGTTCGCCTTCCGTCCAGTAAAGGGCACTGGCTCGCGCCTCGTCCCATCGTTCGCTCGGCGGGGCCCCAACCTTTCGAAGGGCGTCGACGACGGCTGTGACGTACTGGCACATCTCAGTGTGTCCCAGGAGTGCTGCGTCTTTCGCGGCGGCCATCCCTGTCCGTCTCCCCTTGTGTGCTGACCTTCCGAGCGGGCTGTGCCGTGTGGAGAAGCCAGGACAACGCCTGACGGCCCAGGGACGGCCCCAGCACAGCGACAAGCCCCCTACCAGCGAAAAAACCGCAGGTAGGGGGCTTCTTCAGTACCGCTTACTTCTTCTTGCCCTGGTTCTTGACCGCCTCGATGGCCGCTGCGGCCGCCTCGGGGTCGAGGTAGGTGCCGCCCGGGGTGAGCGGCTTGAAGTCGGCGTCCAGTTCGTAGGACAGGGGGATGCCCGTGGGGATGTTCAGGCCCGCGATGTCGGCGTCGGAGATGCCGTCCAGGTGCTTGACCAGGGCGCGCAGGCTGTTGCCGTGGGCGGCGACCAGGACCGTGCGGCCGGTGAGGAGGTCGGGGACGATGGCGTCGAACCAGTACGGGAGCATGCGGACGACGACGTCCTTCAGGCACTCCGTGCGGGGGCGCAGCTCCGGCGGCAGGGTCGCGTAGCGGGCGTCGTCGAACTGGGAGTACTCGGCGTCGCGGTCCAGCGGCGGGGGCGGGGTGTCGTAGGAGCGGCGCCAGAGCATGAACTGCTCCTCGCCGAACTCGGCGAGCGTCTGGGCCTTGTCCTTGCCCTGGAGGGCGCCGTAGTGGCGCTCGTTCAGGCGCCAGGAGCGGTGGACCGGGATCCAGTGGCGGTCGGCGGCCTCGAGGGCCAGCTGCGCGGTGCGGATCGCGCGCTTCTGGAGGGACGTGTGGACCACGTCGGGGAGCAGGCCGGCGTCCTTGAGCAGCTCACCGCCGCGGACCGCCTCCTTCTCGCCCTTCTCGTTGAGGTTGACGTCCACCCAGCCGGTGAACAGGTTCTTCGCGTTCCACTCGCTCTCGCCGTGGCGGAGGAGGATCAGCTTGTACGGTGCGTCGGCCATGGCTATGAGCGTAATCCAAGGTTTTGGGGGCCGGTGCCCGGCGCCCGAGGAGCGGACAGTTGACGGAATCCGTTAATTGAGTGGTCGCCGGAACCGGCCCCCTCGTAAGTTCTAGGCACCGCCTGCGCCGCTTACACCCGGGGGATCCGTCATGCCGTCCGTCGTCTCCGTCAGATCCTTCCGGCGTGCCGCCCGGGAGACGGTCTCCGGGTTGCCCCGCGAGTTCTGGTGGCTGTGGACCAGCACCCTGGTGAACCGGCTCGGCGCCTTCGTCGCCACCTTCATGGCGCTGTACCTCACGCTCGACCGCGGCTACTCCGCCTCGTACGCCGGTCTCGTCGCCGCGCTGCACGGGCTGGGCGGGGTCGTCTCCTCCCTCGGCGGCGGCGTCATGGCCGACCGGCTGGGGCGGCGGCCCACGATGCTCGTCGCGCAGACCGCCACCGGACTGTCCGTGGCGGCTCTCGGCTTCGTGCACCACCCGCTCGCCATCGCCGGCGTCGCCTTCCTCGTCGGCATGGCCTCCAACGCCTCCCGGCCCGCCGTGCAGGCGATGATGGCCGACATCGTGCGGCCCGAGGACCGGGTCCGGGCCTTCTCGTTGAACTACTGGGCCATCAACCTCGGCTTCGCGATCTCGTCCATGGGCGCCGGGTTCATCGCCGAGTTCAGTTATCTCGCCGGCTTCCTGATCGAGGCCGGCATGACCCTGGCCTGCGCGATCGTCGTCTTCCTCAAGCTGCCCGAGTCACGGCCGGAGCAGCGGGGCACGGGCGGCAAGGGCGGCGGGGGTGCGCCGGAGGAGGCCGTCGGGCTGGGGACCGTGCTGCGCGACCGGCGGTTCATGGGGGTGGTCGGGCTGTCGTTCCTGGTCGCGTTCATCTTCCAGCAGGGCGCGATCGGTCTGCCGGTGGCCATGGGCGCGGCCGGCTTCACCCCGGCCGACTACGGCATGGCGATCGCCGTCAACGGCGTCCTGATCGTCGTCCTCCAGATCCCCGTCACCCGCTTCATCCAGTACCGCGATCCGGGCCGGCTGCTGGTGGTCTCGTCCGTGCTCGCGGGGTACGGCTTCGGCCTCACCGCCTTCGCGGGATCGGTCGGCGTGTTCGCGCTCACCGTCTGCGTGTGGACGCTTGCCGAGATCGTCAACGCGCCGACCCAGACCGGGCTCGTGGTCCGTCTCTCCCCCGTCCACGGACGCGGTCGCTACCAGGGCATGTACACCATGTCGTGGGCGGTGGCCTCGCTCGTCGCCCCGCTGATGTCCGGTGTCGTCATCGACCGGTACGGCGCGGAGTGGCTGTGGGGACTGTGCGCGGTCGTCGGGACGGTGGCGGGTGCCGGGTACGCGGTGCTGATGCGGCGCCTGCCCACGGAGGGGCCCGCGAAGGAGCGCGCGGAGGGGCCCGCGGAGCGGCCCGGGACCGCGGGTGAGTGCCCCGCCCCGGCTCCGGCGGAAGCCACCACCGCCTGAGCGGCCCCCTCTCCGGACCTGCCCGGCCCCGAGCCCGGACACGTCCCGCCCCCTCACGGATGCATCCGCGCTCCCTTCAGCACCTTGTCCACCGCGTTCCGCGGCCCGTACACCGCCAGGCCCACCAGATCCAGCGCGCCCGTCGGCACGGCCCGTACCGCCGCGCGGTTGTCGCGGTCGTTGCCGGTGGCGAAGAGGTCGCCGGTGAACACCGCGCGCGGGAGGGACCGCGAGAGCACGCGCGCGTGGGCCGCCGTCAGGGTCTCCTCGGTGCCCTCGAAGACCAGCACGGGCTGGCGGAACATGGGCAGGTAGGGGACGCCGTCCGCGTCCTCGTACGGCTCCCCGACGACCTCGGGGACTTCCGTGCCCAGGCCGCTGACCAGGAAGGCGGTGACGTTCAGGCGCTGCCAGGTCTCCAGGTCCTCGCGCAGCAGGACGGCGATCTTCGTGTCGAAGCGGAGGGGTTCAGTGCTCATGCCGTGAGACTGCCGTCCGGCGTACGGGGGCGTCTTGTACGTTCTTTGCATGGCCGTTCCCCGCCCGGCCCGGCAGCCGACCGCCGACGTCTCCGCCTGGCGCCCGCAGGTCCCGGGTGTCGTGGAGGTCTTCCACGCGCACTTCACCGGCTACGCCTATCCGATGCACGTGCACGAGGCGTGGACGCTGCTCATCGTCGACGACGGGGCCGTACGGTACGACCTCGACCGGCACGAGCACGGCACCCCGCACGACACCGTGTCGCTGCTGCCGCCGCACGTGCCGCACAACGGTTCCGCCGCGACCCCGGACGGCTTCCGCAAGCGGGTGCTGTACCTGGACGCGAGCGTGCTCGGCGAGGAGCTGATCGGGCCGGCCGTGGACGGGCCCGATCTGCGGGACCCGGTGCTGCGGCGGCGGGTGGGCCAGTTGCACGGCGCGCTGTCCCGGCCCGGCGACGAGCTGGAGGCCGACAGCCGGCTGGCGTTCGTCGGCGAGCGGCTGCGCGGCCTGCTGCGGCCCGGTCGGGCGGTACGGCCGCCGTTGCGCGACCCCGTGCTGGCGCGCCGGCTGCGGGAACTGCTCGACGCGCGCGTGGCGGAGGGGCTGACGCTCGACGCGGCGGCCGGGCTGCTCCAGGCGCATCCGGCGCATCTGGTGCGGGCGTTCAGCGGGGCGTACGGCATCGCGCCGCACCAGTACCTGACCGCCCGCCGGGTGGACCGGGCCCGTCGGCTGCTGCTCGACGGGCTGCCGCCGGGTGAGGTCGCGGTGGCCGCGGGCTTCTACGACCAGGCTCATCTCACCCGGCACTTCCGCAGGTTGGTGGGGGTGACACCGGGACGGTACGGCTCCGCGGCCACCCCCGGCCCCGGCGGCGGCCACCTGACGTCGACGTAGTCGCCGGCCGCCGAGGCGCCGCCGGTCGTGGCCGTCTCGCCGAAGGTCCAGCGCCGGTAGCCGTCGGCGTTCGCGGTGACCGTGGTGCGCAGGTAGCCCGCCGAGTCGGCGTCGACGATCCTGACGGTCGAGCAGGTGCTGGTGCCCGCCTTGCGGAACTGGAGCTTCGCCGCCTTGCCGCCGTAACCGACGTAGGCGTGCCTGACCCAGTCCGCGCGCGTGAGACGGCCGGTGACGGTGAGCTTCTCGCCCTTGTCGACCGGTTCCGGGGAGGCGTTGGCGGTGGCCTTCGCGGCGCGCTTGACCTGGGCGGTGCCGAGACCGGTCAGGTACTCCTCGCTCTGCACGCGGTCCTCCGAGGCCCAGATCATCGCGTGGGAGGCGACTTTCCAGGTGGTGGCGTCGCCGTTGGAGTCCAGCCGGTAGCGGGGGTCGACGTAGAACTCGCCCTCGCAGTCCGCGGCACGCGAGCCGTCCTCGTAGCAGGTGATGCTGTTGTAGGAGATGCCGCCGTGGTCGGCGCCCTGGGCGGCCGTCGTGCCGTGGTACAGGAACAGGCTCGCGTCCACGTCGTCGAGCGAGTGGCCCGCGGGCCAGGTCACCCGGAAGCGCAGACTGGGTAGACCACCTTGGTGGTGCCCACGACGATGGGCCTGCCGCCGTTGACGACCACGCCGGACACCGTGATGCCGGTGTCCGCCGCCTCCGCGGCCGGTGCGGCGAACGCCGTCAGGGCGAGCGCTCCCGCGACCACGGCCACGGTGGTGGATCTGCCTGCGCGCATGCGCGACCTCGTTCTTCTCCGGGGGATGTCAGGACGCGGCAGGCCGACAGCAGGTCAGGAGGGGGCTACGCGGAGGGTCGTTGCGTCAGGTTGCGGAACGCGTCCAGGTTGCCGGTGGACTCGCCGCGGGAGACGCGCCAGGCGTACTCCTTGCGGATCGCGGAGGCGAAACCCAGCTCCAGCAGGGTGTTGAAGGCGCCGTCGGCGGCCTCCAGGACCTGGCCGAGGAGCCGGTCGATGTCCTCGGGGGTGACCGTGGCGAGGGGCAGGCGGGCGGTGACGTAGACGTCGCCGAGGGGGTCGACGGCGTAACTCACGCCGTACAGCTTGAGGTTGCGCTCCAGGAGCCAGCGGTGGACGCCCGCCTCGTTCTCGTCGGGGTGGCGGATGACGAAGGCGTTCAGCGACAGGGAGTGGCGGCCGACGATGAGGGAGACGGTCGTCCTCAGTTTGCGGGTGCCGGGGAGCTGGACGACGTAATTGCCCGGATCGGGGCTCTCCCACTCCAGTTCGGCGTCATCGAGGACGTCCTCGATGACTCGCGCGGCCGTCTTCTCGGCATCGCTCCTGCTGGCATCACTCATGCTGGCGTCACCCATGCTGGGAGCGTACGTGACGGCGGTGGGACTGTACGGCGGCCGTGTAGACGTCGGCGGTCGCGGCGGCCGCGGTGTCCCAGCCGAAGGACTGGGCGTGCCGGGCGGCTGCCGCGCCCATGCGGGCGGTCAGTTCGGGGTGGTCGGCGAGTTCGGCGAGCACGCGCGCGTAGGGGGCCGGTTCGTGGCCCCGCACCAGGAAGCCGGTCTGCCCGTCGCGGACGGCCACCGGCAGCCCGCCGACCGAGGCCGCGAGCACCGGTGTGCCGGTGGCCTGCGCCTCTATGGCGACCAGCCCGAACGACTCGCTGTAGGACGGCACGACGAGCACGGACGCGGCCCGGAACCAGTCGGCGAGCTGGTCCTGTCCGACGGGCGGCCGGAACCGTACGACGTCGGAGATGCCGAGCCGCGCGGCCAGCTTCTCCAGGCCCTCCGGTTTGGCGAGGCCACTGCCACTGGGGCCGCCGACGACCGGTACGACCGTCTTCGACCGCAGGTCGGGACGCTTGTCGAGGAGGACGGCGACGGCGCGCAGCAGCACGTCGGGGGCCTTGAGGGGCTGGATGCGGCCGGCGAAGAGCGGGATCAGGGCGTCCTGCGGGAGGCCCAGGCGGGCACGGGCGGCGGCCCGGCCGTCGGCCGGACGGAAGCGGTCGAGGTTGACGCCGGGATGGACGACGGCGATCTTGCCGGGGTCGGCGCCGTAGTGCCGGGCGAGTTCACCGGCCTCCTCGGCCGTGTTGGCGATGAGACGGTCGGCGGCGGCGACGATCTGCATCTCGCCGATGACGCGGGCGGCGGGCTCGGGGGTGTCGCCGTCGGCGAGGCTGGCGTTCTTGACCTTGGCCATGGTGTGCATGGCGTGCACCAGGGGCGTGCCCCAGCGCTGGGCGGCGAGCCAGCCGACGTGGCCGGAGAGCCAGTAGTGCGAGTGGACGAGGTCGTAGTGGCCGGGGCGGTGTCCGGCCCAGGCCTGCATCACGCCGTGCGTGAAGGCGCACAGCTGTGCCGGCAGCTCCTCCTTGGCGAGTCCCTCGTAGGGGCCGGCGTCGATGTGCCGGACGAGGACTCCGGGCGCCAGCTCGACGGTGGGCGGGAGGCCGCCGGTGGTGGCGCGGGTGAAGATCTCGACCTCGATGTTGATCGCGGCGAGGCGCTGCGCCAGCTCCACGATGTATACGTTCATGCCGCCGGCGTCGCCGGTGCCGGGCTGGTGGAGGGGGGAGGTGTGCACGGAGAGCATGGCGACACGCCGGGGACGACGGTGCAGCCGCAGTCGTGAGGGTGCCGCCGAAGAACGACGCCCGAGCCTGCTGACGTACTGGCTCACGTGGCGTTTCCTCCTTGCTGCGGCATGCCGGACGGAGGGTGTGGGGCGCCCTCCAAGAGGTTCCAACGCCGGAGCGAGGTAGTCCCATTCCGTACGGATGTGCTGCCGGGTGGTTTTTGCCTGACCGTTACCGTTTGTCGCTCAACCGTTCGAGTGCGGGAGACGTCCGGGGTGCGGGCGGCCGGCGGGGCTTCGCCTGCCGGGTACGGCATACCCTCGTAGGCATGCCTCCCCGCCCGCCGTCCCTCCCCCGCTCTCGGCTTCGCTCGAGCGGGGGGACCCCCGTCGTGGGCACGGTCACGCGCGGGACCACCAACCCCAACCGGCTGCGCCGCATGGACCGCTGGATCGCCGCGGCCCACGGCCGCGAACTGTGTCGCGCCGACGATCCCGTGGCCGTCGACCTCGGCTACGGCGCCGCGCCCTGGACGGCCGTCGAGCTGCTGTCCCGGCTGCGGTCCGTCGCACCGCACACGCGCGTGGTGGGCGTCGAGATCGACCCGGCCCGGGTCACCGCGGCCGAGCCGTACGCGCGCGAGGGCCTCGTCTTCCGGCACGGCGGCTTCGAGGTCCCGGTGGCCCGGCCGCCGCACCTCATCCGCGCCGCGAACGTGCTGCGCCAGTACGACGAGGACGAGGTCGCGGCGGTCTGGGAGCGGCTGCGCTCCCGGCTCGCCCCCGCCGACCCGGTGAACGGGTGCCGGGGCGGGCTGCTCGTCGAGGGGACGTGCGACGAGATCGGGCGGCGGCACGTGTGGGTCGCGCTCGGGCCGGAGGGGCCGCGCACGGTCACCTTCGCCACCCGGCTGGGATCCCTGGAACGGCCCTCGGACCTCGCGGAACGGCTCCCGAAGGCGCTGATCCACCGCAACGTGCCCGGCGAACCCGTGCACGCCTTCCTGCGCGACTTCGACCGCGCCTGGGCCGCGGCCGCTCCCTACGCCTCCTACGGCGCCCGCCAGCGGTGGATCCGCACGGCGCGGGCCCTGACCGCCGACTGGCCGGTGACCGACGGGCCGGTGCGGTGGCGGCAGGGAGAGGTGACCGTGGCGTGGGAGGCGCTGGCGCCGCGCGGCTAGGGCCCGTCGTTCGGATCAGGCCGGGCTCGCGGGGTCCGGCGCCGGACGGGACCCCTCCCGATGACGTCCCGTCAGTCCCCGTCGGCCCCGTCGGCCCCGGCCGTTCCGCCTCCGGCCCACCCCCACCCCCGCCCCCGCCCCGGCCCCGGCCCCGGCCCCGGCCCCGGGAACGATCCCCGTGAGGCGTTCGTCACAAAGGCGGGGAGATCGTCATGCCGGAGCGGGACCGGAGGGAAGTACTGCCTCTGTCGTTTTCCGTCGTGGCGTGGCACGATCCCCCGGGCGACCGTAAGTTACTGATGGTAAATCAGTTGTGGGGGACGTTATGGGTACGGGCAAGCGCGGGCTGCTCGCGACGGCCGTGACCGTGGTGTGCGCGGTCACCGTCCTGGCGGTGCCGGGCACGGCGTTCGCGAGTCCGAGCCCCACCCCGGCACCGACGACCGCCCCCGACCTGACCCCGCCGCCCGCGACCAACGAGGATCTCGAGGCGGTCCGCGAGAAGCTCGACACCCTCTACCACGACGCCGCCGTCGCCACCGACGCCTACAACGCGGCCGAGGAACAGGCGAAGAAGCAGTCCGCGGAGCTGGTCGAACTGGCGAAGAAGATCGTCGAGGGCCGCGAGAAGCTGGCCGACCTGAAGAATCGCGCCGGTGCCGCGGCCCGCTCCCAGTACCGCGGCGGCGGTCTGCCCGACGAGGCGCAGCTGCTGCTCAGCGACGATCCGGGCGAGTTCCTCGACGGTGCCGGCCGGGTGATCCAGGGTCAGCGCGCCACCAAGGGCCTGCTCGGCGAAATGACGCGCACCCAGGGGGATCTGGAGCAGTACGCCAAGGACGCCTCCGCCCAGTGGCAGAAGTTGGAGACCAACCGCAAGGCCAGGGCCGCCGCCCAGAAGAAGATAGAGAAGCAGATCGCGGCGGCCGAGAAGCTCGAGTCGGAGCTGGAGAAGGAGGAGAAGGAGCGCCTCGCCCTCCTCCAGGAACAGGCCGCGCAGAGGGCGCAGACCGCCTGGCTGGACACCGGGATACTCGACGGCGTCACCACCGGCAAGGGCACCGCGCAGGGCACGAAGGCCGTCCGGTACGCCACCGCGCAGATCGGCAAGCCGTACGTGTGGGGCGCGGAGGGTCCGGACTCCTTCGACTGCTCCGGCCTGACCTCCCGGGCCTGGGCCGGCGCCGGCGTCGCCGTTCCGCGCACCTCGCAGGAGCAGTGGCGGCAGCTGAAGCGGGTCGCCGTGCAGGACATGCGCCCCGGCGACCTCGTCATCTACTTCGACGACGCCAGCCATGTCGGGATGTACGTCGGCGGCGGCACGATCGTCCACGCCCCGCGCCCCGGCCGGACGGTCACCCTCGCGGGAGCGGGTTCGATGCCGATCCTCGGGGTGGTGCGGCCCGACGCGTAGGACACCGGCCGGAGGGTGAGGCGCGGGGGCGTCGGGCCGGGCACCGGACGAGGCGTCCCGGGCCGGGCACCGGACGAGGCGTCCGGCAAGGCTCGGGGGCATTGGGCGGGGCACCGGACGAGGCGTCCGGCAAGGCGCCCGGCCGACCCGAACGAGGCGCCGGACGGGGCCCGGAGGCGACACCGGCCGGCCGCTCGGACCCCCGCACCCGCCCGCGTGACCGTGGCCACGTGACCCACGGCACGTCCCCCCCGGCACCAAACCCCGTACGGACGTGACCTTCGTCATCCCCGCCCCCGCACCGGCCTGCCCAACTGCGGTACGGATCGCGGCATATGACAGCGACCAGAGATCAAGCGACGTGCCGTACACCATTCCGCTGCGGCGCCTTCTGCCGCTATGGTCCCCGTCGGTGGGTCGAGGTCCCTCGTCCCCGCCGGCCCTCGGGGGGAGGGAAGGAACCCGAAACGATGCCCGTACCCGTACCGCGGCAGAGAGCGATCCCGGCCGCGGAGTGTGGTCAGGCTCAGGCCGCGCCCGCAGGCGGGAGCCCCACCCCGGAGGTGGACCCGCGCACGGACGACCGGACCGACGATCGCAAGGAAGCGAAGGTCGAACACAACGCCGCACCCGGCGACGGCGTCCCGCACGGAGCGAGCCCCGGCCACACCAACCTCACACTGCTGCTCATCGAGGACGACCCCACGGCCGCCCCGATCGTGCCCGACCTGCTCGACTCGGCCGGCAAGCCGATCCGGGTGCGCACCGCCCGCAACCTCACCGAGGCCGGACGGCTGCTCACCGACGACGTCCACTGCATCCTGCTGGACCTCGCCCTGCCGGCACCCGGCCGCGCCGCCGACGACGACGAGCTGGCCGTACTCCGGCACGTCCTGGAGCTGGCGCCCCGGCACGCCGTCCTCGCGCTCACCGCGTCCGGTGACGCCGAGCGCGGCGCGGAGGCGGTGCGCGTCGGCGCCCAGGACTACCTGTTCCGCGACGAGCTGGACGGGCGGCTGCTGAGCCGCGCCATCCGGTACGCCGTGGAGCGCAAGCGGTCGGACTCCGCCGAGCGGCGGCTCGCCGAGGGCAAGCTGCGCGCGCAGGAGAACGCCCGCCTGGAGCGCGGCCTGCTGCCCACGCCCCTGCTGGAGGGCTCCCCGCTGCGCTTCGCCGCCCGCTACCGCCCCGGCCGCTCACGCGCGCTGCTGGGCGGCGACTTCTACGACACCGTCCGCACCCCGGACGGCACCGTCCACGCGATGATCGGCGACGTCTGCGGGCACGGCCCGGACGAGGCGGCGCTCGGCGTGGAACTGCGGATCGCCTGGCGGGCGCTGACCCTGGCCGGCCTGTGCGGCGACGAGCTGCTGAACACGCTGCAGCAGGTGCTGGAGCACGAGCGCGACGACGACGAGATCTTCGCGACGCTGTGCACGGTGGACATCGCGCCCGACGGCCGACGCGCCGGCCTGTGCCTGGCCGGGCACCCGGCGCCGCTGATCGCCCGCCCCGACCAGCCGGCCCGGCTGCTGCCGTACGACAACAACGGCCCGGCGCTCGGGCTGCTGCCGGGTGCCCGCTGGCCGCGCATGCAGGTCGAGCTCGGTGCGGAGTGGAGCCTGATGCTCTACACGGACGGGCTGATAGAGGGGCGCGTCGGCGACGGCCGGGAGCGGCTGGGCCAGGACGGCATGGTGGAGATGATCCGCCGCCAGCTCGCGGCGGGCCTGCGCGGCGAGGATCTGCTGCGGTCCGCGGTCAACGAGGTCCGCGACCTGAACGGCGGCGAGCTGACGGACGACGTGGCGGTGGTCCTGCTGGACCGGCTGCCGTAGTCCTGCCGGACCGGCTGCCGTGGCGAAGCCCGCCGTAAGGGCCGGCGGCACTCACGGCAGCCGCTCACGGCCGGCCTGTGCGGCGGGCTGACGACGGTGCCTGGGGTCTTTCGTCTGGATCAGGCCGGATCAGGGAGCGGGGCCTGGTGCCGTGCATCGCAAGGCGGAGGAGGGCGCCATGGCGGAGCCCTGGCGACCGACGACAACGCGGCGAGGGGCGGTGCCAGGCCCCGCGAGCCCGGCATGATCCGAACGAGAGGCCCTAGCGTCCGCCGTTGTACGGCCCGTACGGTCCGTCGCTGCTGGAGCCGCCGCCGCGGCGGCTGCGGCCGCCGCCCGGCAGGGAGCGCAGGGCGGGCCGGACGTCGACCATGTACACGATGGTCGCGATCAGGCCGATGATCGGCAGGAACGACAGGATGGGAAAGATCAGGTTCACCACGAAGGCGATCCCGAGAATGATCATCCAGAACGGCTTGGTCTGCTTGTCGGCGGCCCGGTAGCCGTCCTCGCGGCGGATCGCCGCGTCGAACAGGGCGAAGCCGCTGAACACGATCAGGGCCAGGCTCAGCAAAGACATGAACCCGGCGAAACCTTGCATCAGCACTACGTCCACCACCCGACTCGGCACGGCATCGCTCGTCCTTACGCGGTCACCGTACCCGCAACCGCGCTCGCGCTACCCGGACAACGGGCCGGGCACTCCCCGAGTGCCCGGCCCGTCGCCGTCTCCGTGTCCGCGCCGCGGGTCCGCCGCCGGTCTCACTTGGCCGGGGGCGTCGTCTTCTTCGCGGTGGTCTTGCGGGCGGCCGGGGCCTTCTTGGCGGGGGTCTTCCTCGCCGCGGCGTCCACGTCGGCCATGGCGGCCGCGGCGGGCTTCGGCACGTCCTTGACCGCGACCGGCGCGGGCTTGACCCCGACCGGCGCGGGCTTCGGCTCGGTCACCGGCTCGTTCCTGCCCTCGACCACGATGGCCAGTTCCTCGATGTCCTCGGCGGCCTCGCCGCGCCAGGTCTTCACGGCCTGCTCGCCGTGCTCGGCGACCTTCTCGTAGGTCTCCCGGGCCTTGACGGCGTACTCGGCGGCGACGCCGACGCCGCGCAGCGCGATGTCCTGGGCGGACTCGCCGAGCTTCTTCAGGTCGGCGTCGAGCGTGGTGCCGAGCTTCTTGAGGTCGCCGTCGAGGGAGGAGATGAACTCGGTGACCTTCGTCTGGAAGGTCTCCTGCGCCTCCTTGGCCTTTGCACCGGCCTCCTTGGCGCGGGCGGCGGCCCGCTCCTGGACGACCTTGGGGTCGGTGTTGCGGACCGCCTCGAAGCGGGCGGGCGCCTCGGTGCGCAGCTGCTCCACCAGGCCCGGAACCTTCTTCGCCTGCTTGAGGGCCAGGTCGGCGGTGCCGGCGGCGAAGTAGAACGGGGTGGGGTCGCTGAGGGTCTTGCGCAGGTCGTCGTTGATGGCCATGGTGATGGTCCTCCCGTATTCGCGTGCGTCGCGTTCGTCGATGTCGGTTGGTGCGGGTCCGCAGTCGGGCGGCCGGTCCCCTGGACCGGTCAACCGGCCGTCTGCTGCGGGTCTGTGTCGGTGCCGCCGACCGTGCGGGTGCCCGGTGCGGCGTCCTCACCGTGCTGGGCGTCCACCGCGCCGTCGCCGCCCGCGAACCCGTTCTCCTTGCGGAAGGACTCGTAGATCTGCAGCAGCACCTGCTTCTGCTGCCCGGTCAGCGTGGGATCGGCGAGGACGACGGCCCGTGTCTCGACGTCGTCCCGGTCGCGCTCGGCATCGAGGATGCCGGCCCGGACGTACAACGTCTCGGCGGAGATCCGCAGCGCCTTGGCGACCTGCTGCAGCACCTCCGCGCTCGGCTTGCGCAGCCCGCGCTCGATCTGGCTCAGGTACGGATTGGACACCCCGGCGGCGTCGGCGAGCTGCCGCAGCGAGAGCTGGGCGTTTCGCCGCTGCTCGCGCAGGTACTCACCGAGATTGCCGACGTTGAGCGATGCCATGTCTCCACAGTGCCCCACTCTCGCTAACAATTGCAAGCACCTGCTTGCAAAAGTGCGCCACGCCACGTCGGGGACCACCCGATCCGCTCAACGGCCGCCCGTTCCCGCCCCGGCCCCGCCCCCTCCCTCCGGCTGTCCGGTTACCCGGCTGCCCGGCCGGACATCGTCACCGCGTGAGGCTCGCTGGGATTCGACTCGGCCGATCGGAGCGGGGCAGGCCGTCAGCGCCTCGCACGCGGCTGACCGTCCGGCACCGCCCACGGGCAGGATGGCCGCATGGCCGACGACGAGAGCACGGGTTTCAGAATTCCGCGGGGCGCGACGGGCTTCTGCCACGCGAAGGACGGGCCGCTTCCCGAGACCGGCCTTCCGGCCTTCCGCACCGCCCTGTACGCAGCCGCCCGCGCCGCCGGGGGCGAGGTCGGCGAGCTGGAGGAGCAGACGTATCCCCTGACGTTCCACATCGCGGCCGTCATCGACGACGCACGCGAGTTCGTCGTCCTGTGCCACGCCCACCACCCGTGGATCGCCTTCGCCGAGGAACGCCGGAACTGGTACGCCGATGAGTTCCTGGCACCACCACCGTGGGCCCACGCGTTCTCCGACCTGGGCTTCACGGTCCTTGACCGTGCTCGACTCGTCACGCCCCTCTCCGAGGCCGACACCTCGGTGCTGACCCGGGCCGAGTGGCGCGCGGTCCGCTCGTACGGCGTCACCACGCTGGGCGGAGTGCTCTTCAACGCCTGGGACTGAGGCGTGACGGCCGCCTGCGCGGCCGCCTCGCCGGAGGGCCGCGGGACCGGCGGCAGGGTGGGGACCACGTGCGGGAGGCGGGACGACGTGCGGGAGACCGCCCGACTGCCGTGTCGCCGTGGGCGGTCCGGCCGTTGTCAGTGGGTCGCGCGAGGATGGGGCATGCGCACCGATGACTGGCACCTCACCGAAGACGTCGACGAATTCCTCGCCCGCGCCGGGGAGTTCCTGCGTTCGCGCCCCGACCTGCACACCACGCCGCTGTCGGTGACCGAGAAGCTGCGGACGCAGCGCACCGAAGGCGTCGTGTTCGGTGTGCTGGAGCGGGCGGGCGGGGTCGAGGCGACCTTCTACCGTTTCCCGGCCCGCGGTCTGAGCGTCACCTCCCTCGCTCCCGGGCAGGCGGACACGCTCGCCGCCCGCCTGGTCGCCCTCGGGCACTCCCTCCCGTGGGTCACCGCGGACGACGGCACCGCCGCGGCGTTCGCCGAGGCCTGGCGGCGGCGCACGGGTGCGACGCCGACGGTCCGGGTGCGGCTCCGCCTGCACCGCCTCGGCACGCTCACCCCGCCGGAGCCGTTCCCGGCGGGCCGGGGGCGGCCCGTGGGCGAGCACGACCACGAGCACCTCATGCGCTGGTGCCGCGAGTTCGCCGCGGATGTGGAGGAGGACGTCACCGTCGACGCCGGCACCTGGGCCGGCACCCGCTTCGCCGAGAAGCACTACACCTTCTGGGAGACGCCGGACGGCACGCCCGTCTCCATGGCGGGCGCGAACCCTATGGTCGGCGGCCAGGTCCGGGTGGACCCCGTCTACACCCCGGCCCACCTGCGCGGCCGGGGCTACGCGGGCGCCGTGACGGTCGAGGTCAGCCGCGCCGCGCTCGCCGCGGGCGCCGAGGAGGTGGTGCTGTACACGAACGCGGCCAACCCCACCAGCAACGCCCTCTACCGGCGCCTGGGCTACGTCCCGGTCACCGACTTCACGGTGTACGACTTCTCCTGACCGGCGCCCGCGACAGCCAGGCCGCCACCGCCTCGAAGTCGCCCTTCACCAGGCCCCGTTCAGGGGCCACCCGGTACAACAGCGCGGGAGCGGGATGGCAGGCGTCGGCGTACTCCCGGTCGGCCGGGGTGATCTCGTCGTCGAGCCAGACGAAGGGGCGCCCCGCCGCCCAGGACAGCAGGGGCCGCGTCTTCCAGTGGACGCCGGACGGGGTCGGCTCCTCGGGCAGGTCCGGCACCGGCAGCGGTGGCAGTCCGAGCCGCGGTCCGAGGACCGTGTTCGCGTCCTCGCCCCAGGTCGTGGCCCACACCAGGTCGCAGCCGAGGGCCAGGAGCGCGGGACCGAGGGCCGGGTCGAGGCGAGGGAGGAGGGGTGGTGAGGGTGGTGGGGCGCGGGTGGGCCGTACCGCGGGTACGGGTCCGGGCCGCCGAAGGGGATCAGCGGGCCGTCCACGTCGAGGAAGAGCAGCATCGCAGGCCAGGATCCCCCGCCTCACCCCTCCCAGGGAAGCCCTTCCACGTGCACGACGTCCAGGCAGGAGACCGCTCGGGTCAGGACGACGTACAGGCGGTTCAGGCCGCGTGGTTCGGCCGCCGCGATGGCCGCGGGTTCGACGGCGACGACGTGGTCGTACTCCAGGCCCTTCACCAGGGCCGCCGGGACGACGGTCAGTCGGGGGTCGGTGTCGAGGCCGGCCGTGGTGAGGGCGTGGCGGATGCGGGCGGTGTCCGCGTCCGCGGTGACGACGCCGACGGAGCCTTCGTGCGTGAGGGCGTCGCGCACGGCGGAGACGACCGCGGCGGTGAGGTCGCCGTCGGCCCGCCGGACGCGGAGTCCGCCGTCGCGGCGCAGGGAGCGGGCGGGCGGTACGTCGGTGTCGAGGCGGGTCAGGAGGCGGTTGGCGAGGGCGAGGACCGCGCCGGGGACGCGGAAGCCGGTGGTCAGCGGGACCACGCTCGCGTCGGGCTTGCCGAGGTGGGCGAGTTGGTCGCGCCAGGAGCGCGCCGCCCACGGGGTGGTGCCCTGCGCCAGGTCGCCGAGGACGGTCAGGGAACCGAACGGCACCCGGCGGGCGACGGCCCGGCACTCCATAGGGGACAGGTCCTGCGCCTCGTCGACGACGACATGGCCGTACCCCTGCGGCCGGGCCAGCAGGCCGGCCACCTCGTCGAGGAGGACGAGGTCGGCGGCCGACCAGCGCGCGGAGCGGTACGAGCGCGGCGGGCGGGCCCAGCGCAGGGCCTCCCGCTCGCCGGGGTCCAGCAGGCCGTCCGCGGCCCGTGCCAGTTCGGCCGGGTCGCCGAGGAGTGCGGCGACGACCTCCTCGGGCCGCACGGCGGGCCACACGGCGTCCAGGCACGCGCGCACCGGACGGGACCGTTCGGTGCGGCGCAGCCAGGCGGCCGGGCGCGGCCCGCCGTGCCGTTCGGCCCGCTCCTGGAGGCGCCGCGCGATCCGGCTGCGCACCCGCTCGCGCCCCACGTCGTACGGCGGTTCCTCCGCGAGCACGTCCGTCACGATCCGCGCGATCTCCGCACCGGTGACCCGGAGGCGGGAGGAGCCGTCCGCCACCGTGAGGTCGTCCGCGGCGGCGGTCACCCTGCCGTACAGGGCCCGGCGCAGCACCTGCGCCATGCGGGCGTCGTGCTTGACGGCGGCCGCCGGGGCGGGGTCCGTGCCGGTGACCGGGTGGCGGGCGATCTCGTCGGAGAGGGTGGACTGCCGTACGCCGGTCTCGCCGAGGGAGGGCAGCACCTCGGCGATGTAGGAGAGGAAGGCGCGGTGGGGGCCGAGGACGAGCAGTCCGCCCCGGCGGATCCGCTGCGGGTGGGTGTAGAGGAGGTAGGCGGCCCGGTGCAGGCCCACCGCCGTCTTGCCGGTGCCGGGGGCGCCCTGCACGCACACCGACGCGGACGGCTCGCCGCGGACCAGGTCGTCCTGCTCGGGCTGGATGGTGGCGGCGATGTCCCGCATCGGGCCGACGCGCGGCCGTTCGATCTCGCGGGCGACGAGGTCGCTCCGCCGGGACTCGCCGCGGCCGAGGTGTTCGTCCTCCAGACCGGTGAGGTCGGCGGAGTCGCCCCGGCTGCCGGGCGCCCAGCCGAACCGGCGGCGGACGGCGACGCCCTGCGGGTCGCGGGCGCTCGCCTGGTAGAAGGCGCGGGAGACGGGCGCGCGCCAGTCGACGACCAGGGGCGGGACGGCCGGGTGCTCGCCGATGCGGACCCGGCCGATGTGGTGGGCGAGGCCGGCGTGTTCTCCGCCGGTCTCCTCGGCGAAGTCGAGCCGGCCGAAGAAGAGGGGGCCGTCGGGCAGTTCGCGCAGGGCCTTGGCCCGGCTGCGCAGCCGGTGTCCGAGGACCTCGGCGTCGGCACCGGAGGCGGAGACGTCCTCGCCGGTGACGACGTGGTGGTCGGCGCCCCGGCGCATCGCGGCGAGCGCGGCGCGGCAGGCGTCGTGGTGGGCGCGTTCCCGCAGGAGGGAGGCGTGGAGGAGGTCGGCCGGGTCCGCGGGGGCGGGGTCGGGTGACGTCATGCGGGCGAGACTACCCGAATGTCGTTACCGAGTTAAATTTATTACCGAGTCCTGCCGATGGCTCCGCGCCTCAGGCCAGCGCCGGGAGCCCCGCCTCCAAGGCGGCGAACGCCCGCTCCGCCGCCGCCAGCGCCACCGGCCGCACGTCGGCCGCCGTCTCCCCCGCCTCGATCCGCCGCCAGTTCTCCTGGGCGAGGATCCGCCGGACGGCGACGATCTGCCCCGCCGCGAGCCGCGCGTCCAGATCACCGCCGAGGACCTCCGCCAGCGCGGCCTCCGACCGCTCCAGGTAGGCGTGGAGACGGGCGACCAGGGCCGGGGTGCCGTAGAGGAGGGCGCAGAAGGAACGCACCTCGGGGTGGTCGTTGACGCCGGTGATCGGGTCGGCCGCGGCGATCCCGGCGAGGAAGTTCCGGCGCAGGGCGGCCAGCGGCGCGACCCCTCCCAGCCGCCCCGCGGCGACCGCCTCGGCCGCCTCCCGCTCGTGGTCGGCGAACCGGTGCAGGACGAGGTCCTCCTTCGCCGGGAAGTACCGGAACAGCGTCGGCTTGGAGATCTCGGCCGCGGCGGCGACCTCCGCGACGGACACCGCGTCGAAGCCCCGCTCGACGAAGAGCCGGACGGCGATGTCCGACACCGCCTGGTACATCCGCCGCCTCTTGCGCTCGCGCAGCCCCGTCTCGCTCATGGGCCGAGCCTACGACCGGACGGGGCGCGCCTTGACCTCAAGTCGGGTTGAGGTCGGAGGCTGTCCCCGCGCATACACATGCACATGCATCGGATCCACGGCGGGGAGTTGTCATGCGAGCGGTACGGGTGAAGGCGTTCGGCGGACCGGAGGTCCTGGAGACGGCCGGCCTTCCCGATCCGGCCCCCGGGCCGGGCGAGGTCCTGATCGAGGTCGACCACGTGGACACGATCTTCGTGGAGACCCAGATCCGCGCGGGCTGGGGCCGCGCCCACTTCGACACCGAGCCGCCGTACGTCCCCGGCGGCGGCGTCTCCGGCACGGTCGCCGCGGCCGGCGCGGGGGTGGCGGACGGCTGGCTGGGCCGGCGGGTGACCTCGTTCGTGCGGGGTGCCTACGCCGAGCGGGCGACGGCCGCCGTCACCTCCCTCACCCCGGTCCCGGACGGCCTCGACCTGCGCACCGCCGCGGCCCTGGTGCACGACGGGGTGACCGCGCGGGGCGTCCTCGACGTCACGGGCGTGGGGGCCGGCGACCGGGTGCTGGTCCTGGGCGCCTCGGGCGGGATGGGGACGCTGCTGGTGCAGTCGGCGAAGGCACGCGGCGCCCGGGTCGTCGCCTGCGCGCGCGGCGGGCGCAAGCTCGCGCTGGTGCGGGACCTGGGCGCGGACGCGGTCGTCGACGTCTCGGCCGGGGGATGGCCCGAGACGGCGCGGGCGGCCCTCGGCGGCTCCGGCGCGGACGTCGTCCTGGACGGCGTCGGCGGCGAACCCGGCGCCCGGTCCTTCGCACTGGTCGCCGACGGCGGGCGTTTCTCCGCGCACGGCGCCCCGACCGGCCACTTCGCCCCCGTCGACCCGGAGGAGGCGAAACGCCGGGGCGTCACCGTCTTCGGCATCGCCGACGTGCAGTTCGACGAGGACGAGGTGCGACGGCTGCGGACGGCCGCGCTCCGGGAGGCCGCGGCCGGACGGCTGCGGCCGGTGGTGGGCCGGGTCTTCCCACTGGCGGAGGCGGCGGCCGCGCACGCGGCGGTGGAGGGGCGCACGGTCGTCGGAAAGGTGCTCCTGAAGGCGTGAGGGCCCGGCGCACCCCGCGCCCGGCGGGGTGCGCCGCCGGACGTGATCGGGACGGCGGCGACCGGCCGGGCCTACGCCGGCGCCCGGGTCAGGAACGGGTTCGCCGTGACCGGCACGGGCAGGCCCAGGGAGGCGGTCGCGGCGGCGAGGGTGTCGGCGTAGGAGTCGACGGCGCGGCGGACGTTGGGGGCGTCCAGGCCTGCGCCGGTCCGCAGGCGGTCGAGGTCGATGTAGGCCGAGCGGACGATCTCGATCCCCCGGTACACCCGCCAGTCGGCGCGCCAGTCCGTCGTGCAGGCGCCGGGCAGCTTCCGCTCCCAGCGCGAGAACATGCGTTCCCGGATCTCCGGCCTGGTCGGGGTCAGGTGCATGTGCCGGACCAGGTCGTACAGGGGGTCGCCGACGAGGGCCATCTCCCAGTCGATGAGGGTCAGCGCCAGCCCGTCGTCGCGCCGCACCAGGTTCCACGGGTTGAGGTCGCCATGCAGCAGGGCGGGCTCGCGGCGGCTCAGCCGGTGCCTGGACAGGAGCTGCCGCAGCCGGGTGTCGTCGGGCAGGCCGAGCGTCCGGGCGAGTCGGAGGGACTCCTTCGGCAGGCTGCGCACCAGTCCGACCAGCTGTTCGGTGAGCCACCGGTGGAAGTCGACCTGGTCGGCGTCGGGCTCGACCAGGCCGTGGTCCACCGTGGTCAGCTCGCAGAGCTGGTCGACGAGGGCGTCGGCCTCGTGCGGGAGCAGGCCGTCGACCGGGTGCCGGGGCGGGCCGACGTAGGTGTGGATCGCGAACGGCTCGTTCGGGTGGCTCTCGCCCAGGGCGAGCACCCGGGGCGCGGCGACCTGCGCCCCGGACCGCTGGATGGCCTCCAGGACGGCGTGCTCGCTCAGGTAACTGGGCTCGCGCCGCGTGACGCCGGGCAGCTTGCGCCGTACGACGACGAGGGCGGCCGGGTTCCCGGCCCGGACCACCGAGTTGAGGTGGGCGGTGCCCTTGAAGACGCGGTCGGCCGGGGCGGCGCCCTCGGCCAGCAGGGCCTCGCGGACCGCGGACGCCGGGAAGGCGTCACGTTCGGGCAGGCGCGGGTCCGGCCGCCAGTCGTGGGCCTTCGCCGCCCAGGACCGGCCGCCGACGTCGCCGCGCGACGCCAGCCACCGGAAGAGGGCACCCTCGATCTCCCCGCGGGCGGGCACGCCGCGCAGCCGCAGCGGTTCCGCCGCCGCCTCCAGGGCGCGGCCCACCTCGGCCGTCACCTCGTCCAGGCCCTGCTGGGTGAAGGTGCCCCGGACCGCGCGCGCGGCCCGCATGACGTCCGCGTAGACCGACTGCGCCCGTTCGAAGTCGAGGTAGTGCCGCAGGTCCTTGGCGAGGCCGTTGACCGCGGCCGGGCGGTGGCGGCCCATGGCGCGCGCCCACGCCTCCACCACCTCCGGCCACTGGCTGTCCGGGTAGCGCATCCGCACCAGGTGGGTGGCGAGTTCGTGCAGGGGGTCGCCGTAGGTGGCCAGTTCCCAATCGACGCAGACGAGCGGCGGGGAGCCGTCGCAGGACACGATCAGGTTGTCCCGGTGCAGGTCGGTGTGGAGCAGGCTGTACGGCCGCCGCGCCATCGGGGGGATCCGGTCGGCGAGGTCGGCCAGGGCGTCCTCGGGGATGCCGAGGGCCTTGAAGAGGCCGCCGAACCGCTCCCCGTTGGGGCGGCGGATCTGCCGGTCGGCGAGGTGGGCAAGGGCCCTGAGGAAGCCCTGGCTGTCGGTGTGGTTGCCGGGCCAGCCGGCCGGCAGGGGCGGCAGCGCGGCCCGGCGCACCTCGGTCGTCCGGCACAGCAGCTCGGCCAGTGCCTCTATCAGCAGGGCGTCGACGGGCTTGCCGTTCCCGCAGACGGCGGAGAGCGGAACACCCTCCACATGGCTGTGGAGGGCGAAGCCCGGCCGTCTGACCAGGCATGTGGGCACGTGGGGCAGGACCGCGTGGACCGCGTCGAGGATCGCGGCCTCGTCCCGCCAGGTCCTGATCACCACCGGCAGCGCGTCGGCGCGCGGGATCCGCACGGTCACCGGTGTGCCGGCCGGCCGGCCCAGTAGCGCCGCCACGTCCTCCGTCAGCGGCAGCACGTGGTTCCGGTGGTGGTGCCCGCTGGTCGCGGGAGTGGCCTCGGCGACCGCGACGAACCGCTGGAGCAGGGCGTCGGACGGGTCACCGGGGGGTCGAACCCCGAGCAGGTCACGGGGAACGAAGGGCTCGACCACTGGCCGCTCCGGTTGCTCACACTCGATCGGATGGGTACGGCACACGTTAGGGCCTGTCCGGCGGATCATGCCGGAAACGCGGGGGCTGGCACGCCCTCCCCCGGAGGGGGTGCCCCCAGCGGCGTTGTCGTCGGTCGCCGACGTCCCCCGGCCTTCGGCCGGGAGGTGCCCCCACCGCGTCGACGCTCTCCTCCGCCTCGCAGCCGCACGCACCAGACCCCGCTCACCTCGGCTGCAAGGCGCCGCCGGTTTCCTCCGACTTGATCCGCCGGACAGGCCCTGAGCGCCGGACGGGGCGCCGAACGACCGGGAACGACGGGGAAGTGGCCGAACGGGTGGTCCGCCCTTCGTCCGCGCCGGGCCGGCCGTCCGGGACCGGCTGGTTCGCCGTCTCACACGGAGGGGTGAAAGCCGTGGCTCGCGCGATGCGGGCATGCTAGCGCACCCCCGCGGCCCGCTCGGCGATGTGCTCCCGCACCGAGCCGAACCGGCCCTGCCGGCGGTCGACGAGGACCGGGCCGGGTGACGTACCGTCCTCGTCCTGCACGTGGTGGGTGGGGAGGCCCCGAAACCCGGCACGTCCGGGGCGGGCACGGTCTCGCCGCTCGTCCTGCACGACGGACGCGGCTGGGCGCGCTGCTCGTGCTCACGGCGGGGAGAGGCGTCCGCGCCCGGCACGACGGCCCGGCCGTCGGGGCCGTCGGCGTGCTGGTGGTGATGACGGCTCAGGCGTGACGTCTGACCGCGGCCAGCACCGGCTCCAGCGAGTCCACCACGTGGGTCGCGCCCGCGTCCCTGAGCAGTTCCGCCTTCTTCTTGGTGCGCGCGTAGCCGAGGAAGGGGACGCCGGCCCGCCGGGCGGCGAGGCAGTCCGACGGGGTGTCGCCGATCATCAGCGCGGCGGACGGCGCCGCGCCCACGGCGCGCAGGGCCCGGTTCAGACAGTCCGGGTCGGGCTTGAGCAGGTGCAGGTCCGGGGTGCGGCCGTAGACGTGGGGGGCGAAGCAGGAGGTGAGGCCGCGGCTCGTCAGGTACGTGGTGACGACGCGCGGCGAGTTGTTCGTCGTGACGGCCATCCGGCGGCCCACCGCCGTCAGGGTGCGGATCAGCGGGTCGGCCCAGGCCGTGGGCATCGCCGAGGCGGCGGCCCTCAGTTCCTCCTGGGTGAGACGCTCCTCCAGCTCCGCGACCAGGTCGCTGCCGGGGTGGCGCAGGTCCACGGCACGCAGGACGGCGTGGGGGTCGGGGGACTCCCGCTCGTCCTCCGTGAGCAGGCCGCGCAGGCCCTGCCCCTCCAGCCACTCCACCAGGCCGACGGCCACCCGCTCCGCCGAGTGCCCGGCGAACAGCCGGCAGATCGGCCCGTCGAAGTCCCACAGGACCACGTGGGCGGGCGCGAGCAGTGCGTCCAGCACCGGTTTCCTGTCGTTGTCGGTCTCGGATGCCACCTTTTCGTTCCGCGTCGTGTCAGAAGTCACTAGGAGAGTGTCAGGTCCGACGTGATGGTTTCCCAGAGGGCGTCGAACCACTTCTGGGATTCGTCCACGAAGGCGGCCTCGCGCGCACCGGTCGTCTTCTCGAAGGAGAACAGCAGCGACTCGGTGCCCAGCACGTCGTACATGTCGAGCACTCCGGTGTCCGTCGCCTCCTCCCGGCGCGTCACCATGTAGTACGCCAGCAGCGCCTCCTGCCCGTTGAGGAGGTACAGCTTCACCGGCGGGGTGAAGGGCAGCGCCCGGAAGGACACGCTCACGTCGATGCCGTGCGAGCGCAGCGTGAGCAGGTTGTGGCGCAGGACGTGCCCCTGGGCGTTGCGCATGGCAAGCCAGCGCTCGTGGACGGGGTCGCCGCTTCCGCTCGCGTCCACCGGGACGGGGAAGGCGAGGTTGATGTCGCGGGACGGCAGCAGGATGCGGACGTCGATCCTCCGCGGCCGGAGGCTGCCGCCGTGGATCAGCCGGAGGGGTTCACCCAGCGCCGGGATGAGGCTCTCGGCGGTGAGGCAGGCGGCGTCGATGCGGACGTGGGGGGCGGAGAAGGCCGCGGTCAGCCGGGGGGCCAGGGCCACCATGGTGGGCTGGGGTTCCTCCCGGGCCGGTGCCTGCTCGGCGATGCGCGGCGGGCTGCCCTTGCTCACGTTGGTGAGGAGACCGTCGTCCTGGAGCGCGCGCAGGGCCTGGCGCACGGTACCGCGCTCCACGCCGAACTCGTCGGCGAGTTCGGCCTGCGTGGGCAGCCGGTCACCGGCCTTGAGATCCCCGACGCGGATGCGTTCGCGCAGGACGTCGGCGATCTCCTGGGGCGAAAGCCTGCGGCTGCCGTTCACTGCCGCGTTCGCCGCCACGTTCTCCTGGGTCACGACCAAACGGTACAACTTCCATCCATCTGGCGGGAGTTACCCGGAAGTTGTTTAGCACTTGTCGCCAACCGGGGACAACATAAGTGAAGTTGGCTGCCAACTTGGACGAGTTGGCGGATGTTCTTCCCCAGCACCTCCCCCGCGCTTCCCGCCTCCGAAGGGAGGAACACCGTGCTCGCCCTCACCCTTGCCTCCGCCGTCCTCGAACAGGCCGTCCAGTGGAAGTACGGCACCGCCGGGACCGTCGGCCTGCTCCTGCTCACCGTCGGCATCAGGTCCGGACGGCCGGTGCTCAGCTCCACGGGCGCCGTGATCCTCGCCCTCCTGGTCACCGGGCCCGCCGTCAGCTCGTGAGCACCAGCTCCGAACTGATCGTCTCCCACAGGGCGTCGAACCACAGCATCGACTGCTCCACGAACGTCGTGTCACGCGCCCCGGCGCCCTGCGCGAAGGCGAACAGAACCGAGCGCGTGCCCTCGGCGTCGTACATCTCCAGCTGCTCGTGGTCGATCTGCCGCTCGTGCCGCTCGACCGTGTAGTAGGCGAACAGCGCTTCCGTCCCGTTGAGGAGGTAGAGCTTGACCGGCGGGGTGAAGGGCAGCGCGCGGAAGCTGACGCGGACGTCGATGCCGTGGGTGGCGCGCAGCGTCAGCAGGTTGTGCCGCAGCACCTGGCCCTGGGCGTTGCGGTGGGCGAGCCAGCGCCGTTGCAGCCGTCCGGTCGCCGCGCCGTCCACCGGCGCCGGGAAGGCCAGGTCGATGTTCCGCGACGGCAGCAGGACCCGGACGTCGATCTTGGCCGGTTTCAGCTCCCCCGCGTGGATCCGGCGCAGCGGTTCACCGATCGCCAGCGTGAGCGACACGGCCGTCAGGCACAGGGCGTCGATCTCGACGTGCGGGGCGGCGAAGGCCTCCGCGATGCGCGGGGTCAGGGCCACCATCGTGGGCTGCGGCGGGGTTCCGGGGCCGGTCAGGAGGGAGCCGGCGCCCAGGTCCGGGGCGACCGTCGCCGGCGCGCCCTTGGAGACGTTGGTGAGCAGGTGTTCCGACTGGAGGATGCGCAGGGCCTGGCGGACGGCTCCGCGCTCGATGCCGAACTCGTCCGCGAGCCGCGCCTGGGTGGGCATGCGCTCGCCGGGCCGCAGCACCCCGGTCCTGATCCGGGTGCGCAGCTCGTCGGCCACGTCACGGGGGGACGGCTGCGGTCGCGGCGACCGCTCCGGTCTCTTCCGCCCCTTGACGGAGGCATGTTCCGGCTCCACGGCCAAACAGTACAACTTCCCGCCATCTTGCGGCAGTTCAGGGAGAGATGGTTATAGGCCGCTTCCAAGCGGACATAAGAACAGTGAAGTTGGCAGCCAACTTCCACAACATGGTCAAACTTCCAGACGGTTGGCCGGTCGAGCTCCCTTCCGGAGGGGAGCCGGGAGCCCGGACGGCCGACACCGACGCACAGCCACAACTTCAGAGCGCCGCACAGCCACAACTTCACAGGGCATCAGCGCACAGCCACAACTGAACAGCTACGGATGCAGAACCACGCAGGACGGCCGGCCGCACGGTCGCGGCAGGGAGGAGCACTCAGAACATGTCCGGGCACCAAGGACGCCCGGGCGTGCGCAGCAGGGCGTCGGCCTCCAGGGCGGCGCCCGCTCGTTCTTCCCCGAGCCGTCCCAGCGCCGCCAGCCGCGGCGCCGTCTCGTCACCCAGCCACAGCGAGGCCAGCACGGCCACGTCCAGGGTGAGGTCGGCGCCGCGGCCGGTCGGCGTGCAGGACGCCCCGTCGGGGCCGGCCTCCAGCAGGAAACGACCCCCGGTGAACCCGGAGCGGTCGGTCACCTCCAGCACCAACGAGCCCGACCCGCGGTACGTGCGCGCCTCCAGGGCTCGTACGACGTCCAGGATCCGCACCCACAGCCAGTCCGTCTGCGTGGTGATGCTCGCGGCCCGCGGGTCCGGCAGGAAGTGCGGGAGGAGGTCGTCGGGGGCGCGGGGGCCCGACTTGACCCGTGTCACCCAGTCGATCGAGCAGAGGTAGCGCCACAGGGCGCGCTCGGCGGCCGCCGTCGTGGCGATCAGCCAGTCCACCGTCGCCGTGTTCAACGGCTGCTTGGCGTCGCCCCAGTGGTCGTCCGCCTTGTAGGAGACCAGCCCCTGCACCTCGCCGTCGGCCGAGCGGTAGGCGGCGTAGAACGGCTCGCTCCACTCGCCGAACACGCGCAGCGCACCGGTGTCCGAGTCCCACCACACGTCGGTGCGGCTGACCGCGCCGGGCCTGCCGCGGCGCAGCCGCTCGTGCAGTTCGGGGCCGATCTTGCGGACCTCCTCCGGGCCGACGAGGTCGATGCGGCCGCCGTCCCCGGGGCCCGGCCAGTGCGGGTCGAGGCCGGTGCGCGGCACGTCGACCGTCCACTCGGCGGCGCTGGTCGCCGGGCCGAAGCCGTAGCGGCCGTAGATGCGGTACTCGGCGGCGATGAGGGTGGCGACGACGTCGCCGCGGTCCTTCGCGGCGGTCAGGTCCTCGGCCATCAGGCGGGTGAGGATGCCGCGGCGGCGGTGGGTGGGCAGGACGGCGACGTTGGAGATGGCGTCGGCGGGGACGGCGGTGCCGCCGACCGCCGTCAGCTCCTGGGGGAAGGAGCGGAAGGTGGCCACGCACGCGCCCGCGTCGAAGGCGCCGTAGGTGCGGGAGCCGACGTGCGCGGTGCGGCGGGCGGTGACGTCGGCTTCGGTGACGGTGGGGGTGCGCAGGAAGCCGGTCTTCGCGGTGCGCATCCACGCGGGGAGTTCGGCGTCCGTGATCCGGCGTACGTCGATGTCGGCGGGGGTGGTCGTCATGGGGCCACGGTAGGCGGGGAGCGGATGGTGCTGCGGGGGATTTTTTTCCGCCCCCGCCGCCCCTGCCCCTTCTTCGTCCCTGCCCGTTCTTCGTCCCTGCCCGTTCTTCGTCCCTGACCGGCGGCCGGCCGGCGGTCTCACACCAGGAGGTCGTCCACCTGGGCCTCGCCGTCCCGGTAGCGGCGGGTGATCTCCTCGCCGCACCCGTCGGCCGTGTGCTGGAGGTGCTGGCGGCGGCGGGAGACGTACTGCTCGTAGCCGATGAGGCGGGCCATCGCCTCGTGGAGTTCGGGGTCGGTGCGGGCGCCGAGGTCGGAGAGTTCGACCTCGGAGAGCATCTCCGACGCCAGGCGCCGGTACTCCTCGCTCTGCGGGGTGCCGAGCGTGACGTGCCGGGCGGAGGAGCGGTGCCGGGCCGGGGCGTCGGTGAGGATCTCCGGGAGGCGGTCCACGACGGACGCCGCTCCGGCCGGGGAACGCCGGGCGAGTTCCGCGCCGAGGATGTCGATACGGCCCTGCAGCAGTCGTCGTACGTAGCTGAGGTCGGCCTCGTCGCGCTGGGCGTCCCGGCGCAGGGTGCGCAGCTCGGGCAGGCTCAGCCGGACCAGGTCGTGCGCGGGCGGTCCCGTCGGCGGCGGGCAGGGCGGACTCTCCCTGCGCTGCGCGGGCGGACGCCGGGCGGTCAGGCCCAGCTGCCCGGTACTCGGTGTGCTCATGTGCTCTACCGTCCCCTCGACCGGCGTGTGGGAAGCATCGTGCCACCCTCAGTGGCCGCGAGGTGACCGAGTGCCCCCGAACGGCCCAGACGGCGGCACGGGGATAGGGGAAGAAGCCCCTGCGGGGGCCCGCCGGCCGCACGGCATGATGGGGCGCATGCGTGCAGTGGTGCAGAGGGTGGACGGCGCGAGCGTCGTCGTGGACGGCGAGACCGTGGGCTCGATCGAGGGCGAGGGACTGTGCGTCCTCGTGGGGGTCACCCACGAGGACACCGAGGAGAAGGCCGACCGGCTGGCCCGCAAGCTGTGGTCGATCCGCATGCTGAGCGACGAGCGGTCGTGCAGCGACATCGACGCCCCGCTCCTGGTGATCAGCCAGTTCACGCTCTACGGCGACGCCCGCAAGGGCCGCCGTCCCACCTGGAACGCGGCCGCCCCCGGCGATGTCGCCGAGCCGCTGGTCGACGAGGTGGTCGCCCGGCTGCGGGCGCTGGGCGCGACGGTGGCGACGGGCCGTTTCGGCGCGCGGATGAGGGTGTCACTGACGAACGACGGCCCGTTCACCGTGCTGATCGAGGTGTGAGCCGGCCCTGATCCGGCCCGAGGGGTTCTCGGTCTCAGGGCTCGACCACGACCTCCTGTGCGGCCGCCGTGGTGTCGGCGAGCAGCGGCGCGTCCAGGGGGACGTTCCGCTTCACCAGGGCCAGCGCCACCGGGCCCAGCTCGTGGTGGCGTACCGACGTGGTGACGAAGCCGATCCTGCGGGCGTCGGGGCCCTCGTCGGCGCGGCGCAGTTCGGTCCCGGCGGGCGGCAGGTGCACGTCGCTGCCGTCGAGGTGCAGGAAGACCAGCCGGCGCGGCGGCTTGCCCAGGTTCTGCACGCGGGCGACGGTCTCCTGGCCGCGGTAGCAGCCCTTCTGGAGGTGCACCGCGGTGCCGATCCAGCCCAGCTCGTGCGGGATGGTGCGGTGGTCGGTCTCGAAGCCGAGGCGGGGCCGGTGCTGCTCCACGCGCAGGGCCTCGTGGGCGAGGATCCCGGCGGCGGGACCGGCCTTCGCGGCGTACGCCTCGAGGTCCGCGCGCGGCAGGAACAGATCACGGCCGTACGCCGTCTCGCGCACGACGACGCCCTCGGGGACCTCGGCTATGGACCCGGCGGGCAGGTGCACGACCGCGATGTCGGCCGTGCGGTCGGCCACCTCCACCCGGTAGAAGAACTTCATCGACTCCAGGTACGCGATCAGCGCGTCCTGGGTGCCGGGTTCGACGTGCGCCCAGACGGTGCTGCCGTCGTCCACCAGGTAGAGGGCGTGCTCGATGTGGCCGTTCGCGGAGAGGATCAGTGCCTCGGTGGCACGGCCGGTGGGCAGGTCGCTGACGTGCTGGGTGAGCAGGAGGTGCAGCCAGCTCAGCCGGTCGTCGCCGGAGACAGTGACGACTCCGCGGTGCGAGAGGTCGACGAAGCCGGTGCCCTCGGCGAGGGCGCGCTGCTCGCGGAACAGGTCGCCGTAGTGGGCGGCGACGCCTTCGTCCACGCCCTCGGCGGGGACGGCGCCGGGCAGGGACAGCAGGGGGCTCTTCATGACCGTAAGCCTACGACCCGGCAGGGGGGTTCCCGCCGGTCGCGTCCCCGGCGGCGCGGGCCGCGCAGTCCTCGCAGCGGCCGAAGATCGCGAAGTGCTTCATGTCGGTGTCGAAGCCGAAGGTCGCGCGGAGCTTGGCCGTGAACTCGGCGGCCACCTCCACGTCCGCCTCGATCACGTTGCCGCAGTCGCGGCAGACCAGGTGGATGTGGTGGTGCCGGTCGGCGAGGTGGTACGTCGGCGCCCCGTGCCCGAGGTGGGCGTGGCTGACCAGTCCCAGCTCCTCCAGCAGCTCCAGCGTGCGGTAGACGGTGGAAATGTTGACCCCCGACGCCGTCCTCCTCACTTCCACGAGGATGTCGTCGGGGGTCGCGTGCTCCAGGGTGTCCACGGCTTCGAGGACGAGTTGCCGCTGCGGGGTCAGCCGGTAGCCGCGCTGCCGCAGATCGCTCTTCCAGTCGGTGCTCACCACACAGCAGAGTCTAGGACTCTTTCGGTGAAGTCCGGCTGTGGAGAAGGCCTGCCGGACGCGCGCGTGCGCGAGGAGGGCTTACTTGAAGAAGGCGATGCCGTCGTCCGGCATGTCGTCCGGGAGGGCCTTCGCCCAGCGTTCGACCTCTTCCGGGGTGACGACCTTCTTCAGGTGGGCCGACATGTAGGGGCGCAGCTCGACCTCGGGGGTCTGCTTCTCGCCGACCCACATCAGGTCGCTCTTGACGTAGCCGTACAGCCGCTTGCCGCCCGTGTAGGGGCCGGAGGCGGCCGTGCGGGCCACCGCGTCCGTGACCAGGTCGATCTGGGGCTTCTTGTCGGCCATCTCGCCGTACCAGACCTCGACGACGCCGTCGTCGCGGACCATCGTCACCTCGACCTTGCGGTCGGCGTCGATCCGCCAGAAGCCGGACTCGGTCTCCAGGGCGCGGACCTTGTTGCCGTCCTGGTCCAGGACCCAGGTGCGGGAGTGGTACTCCAGGAAGTCCCGGCCGTCGTGCGTGAAGGTGGCCTCCTGCCCGAAGTTGCACTTCTCGGCACCGGGGAAGTCGTGCACGCCCGCGCCCGCCCAGGTGCCCAGCAGGAAGGCGAGGGGGACGAGGTCCTTGTGGAGGTCGGACGGGATCTCGATCATCGGTGGCACTTCCTAGACGTGGGTCAGCGCTGGCCCTGGTACAGCTTCTTCACGGTCAGCCCGGCGAAGGCGAGGACGCCGACGCAGACCAGGACCAGCAGGGCTTCGAAGAAGATCTCCACGGGGTGCTCCTCGGATGAGCGTGCTTCGGGATACGTACTACAGGGCCGGGCCCCAGCTTACGCGGCCGGGGACCGGCCCTCCCTGCGAGGTGGCCCTCGCCGGCGTCACCCCAGCAGCTGGCTCTGCAGCGTCACCGTCTGCTGGAAGGGGACGGCCGCGGCGGCGCCCTTGCGGGACTGCACGACCAGGGCGTGGACGTCACCGGCGGCGATGTGCGCGAACCGCACCTGTTCCGACCCGTACGGCTCGGCCTCGGCGTAGGGGATGCTCCGCACCTCCGACACCGCGGCGCGCTCCGGGAAGCCCTCGTCGTACTCGGCCTCGGCGGCGCCCCGCACCTGGTGGACGGGGGGCGCGAAGGCGACGGCCTCGCTCGCCACCAGCTGGTCCACCACGGCCGCCGTGTCGAAGTGGAGGAGGTAGATCCGGGTCCGGGTGCCGTCCGGGGTCGTCCAGCCGCGGGCGGCGATGTGCCGCAGCCCGTGGTCGACGAGCTTCTGGCCCAGCTCCTCGCGGTGCTCCTCCTGCTCGTACTCCGCGAGGTAGTCCTTCGTCGCCAGCCAGCCGTCCGAGCCGCGCAGCGCCTTGTCCTCCGTGGCGCCCTCGGGGGCGGGCAGGAGAAGGGCGCGCAGGTCGGCGTGGTGGGTGCCGGCCGGGTTCGTCTCGGCGAAGGGGCCGGGGCTTCCCGAGGGCAGCGGCGGCTTGCTGAGCGTCGGATACGCCCACCGTCCGTCCGACTCGGTCGCCAGTCCCGGCACGTCCGTGCGCTCCATCGCGGCGATGCCGTACGCCGACCCGGCACCGACCGCCGCGAAGACGACGACGGCGGCGGTCCACCGCAGCAGGGCCCGCAGGACCCGGCGGTCCCCGGGGGCGGGAGCGGGACCGGGACCGGTGGCGGGGGCGGGATCCGGGGCAGGGGCGGGATCCGGGGATTCGGTGAGACCCACGGCTTCCGTCGTCTCCGTGAGCTGCTGCTGCTCGGTCATACCGCCTCCCCGGGCTTCGCCACGCGGTCGAGCTGCGCGCGCAGAAACGCCGCCACGTCCTTGGTGTCGATCGGCTCCACTCCGTGCGCCGTGGCGCTGACCAGGACGTTCCCGACGTAGGCGGAGCAGTGCATCGCGCTGAGACCGCTGTCGTCGTCCTTGGGCGGGAGGAAGCACTTGGCGTTCTTGTAGCCCTTGATCTCGGGGCCCTTGCGGAAGACGTCCAGGGCGTCCAGGAAGTCGCTCTGGAAGGTGGCGATCTCGCGGACCGCCGCCTTGCTGTCCAGCTGGGAGAGCACGACGCTCACCGAGTAGACGTCCTCGTTGGAGGAGTAGGTGTCGGCCGGTCGGTTGTAGTAACTGCGCATCGCCATGCCCTGGATGCGCTGCTTGTCGATCTGCTTCTCCAGCCGCAGGCGCTGGGACCGGGGCAGGTCGCTCAGCGACTTCTTGCGCAGGGCCGTGGCCTGCGCTCCACTGAGCTGGACGTCGGAGCCGAACTCGTCGAGGTCGGGCCCTCGCGTCCAGCCTTCGGTGCCCCCGTACGGCAGGAGCATCCCGGCGAGGCCCTGTCCACGGGCCGCCTCCGGCTCGTCAGCCGTGACCGCGGGGAACTTCCAGCCGGGCGCGCCCGCGTCCCGGTCGGCGTCCCGCACGATCACGACCGTGGTGCCGACGCCGGCGACGACGGCCCCGGCGAGCAGCAGGGATCCGGCGACCAGGGCGACGCGCCGCCCGTCGGGTCGCCGCCCTGCGGGAGCGGACGCCCCGGGCTCGGGGGACGCGGGGGTGGTTCCGGGGACTTCGGGGGACGCCGGGGTCTCCGGGGACGCCGAGGACGCCGAGGACTCCGGCGCCTCGGAGGAAGCCGGGGTCTCCGGGGCCTTCACGGGCGGTTCCGTGGGAGGGTTTCCCTGCTCGCTCACAGCTGCTCCATCTGCCGGCGGGCCAGATCCATGATCTTCTTCTTGGGGATCGCCGTGGTGCCGGAGACCCATACCTCCACCGTCACGTCGCCCCGCCAGGCGTGCGCCTCGGCGGTGTAGAGGGGCAGGTAGCCCGGCTCGGTCTCGGGCTTGCGGTGGACGTACACCATGCCGTCCCCGGTGCCGGGGAGGTCCCAGCTGTCGGTGGCGGCCTCCTCGTCGGCCCAGTGCTGGTTGTTGTCGCTGTATTCGGCGGCCCCCAGGCGCTCCTCCTGCCGGAACTGCACCAGGCGGATCTCCACGGTGTACGCCTTGCCCTCGGACCAGCCGGTGACGGCGGTCCGCCGGAACTCGTCCCCGACGAGGTCGGGGAACACCTCGCCCGGTTCCTTGTACAGGCCGGCGTAGCCGGCCATGTCCAGCCAGCCGTCCAGGCCTTCCAGCCACTCGGCGTCCTTGGCGCCCTTGGGCTTCTTCAGCAGCAGTTTCCGCAGGTCGCCGTCGGTCCGCAGCCTGCGGTCCTGCGCGGCGGACAACGGTTCGGGGCCGGGCCCCTTCGCCTGCGCGAGCACCGGCTGGGACAGCGGCGGCAGCTTCGTCGGCTCGCGGTCGGCCTGGACCAGGTAGCCGGTGCAGGTGCCGGCGACGACGCCGAGCACGGCGGCCGCGGCGATCAGCAGCGTGGTACGGCCCCGGCGGCGCGGCCGGGGTGCGGCAGCGGCCTGGTCGGCCGGCCCGGCCGCCGGTTCCGCTGCCCCTTCGGGTTCTTCCACAACGTCCCCCTCATGACGTGAGGCGCGCGTTCCGTGTGCGCGCTCCACAGGTGACCCGTGGCAGGCCGGGGGAGTTGTGGCGATCTTGATTACGATTCGGCCATGGCGAAGAAGCTCGTGATCAAGGTGACGGCGGGGGCCGACGCCCCCGAACGGTGCTCGCAGGCGTTCACGGTGGCGGCGGTGGCCGTGGCCAGCGGGGTGGAGGTCTCCCTGTGGCTGACCGGGGAGTCCGCCTGGTTCGCGCTGCCGGGCCGGGCCGCCGAGTTCGAACTGCCGCACGCCGCCCCGCTGCCCGACCTGCTCGACTCGCTCCTGCTGGGCGGCCGGGTCACGCTGTGCACGCAGTGCGCGGCCCGGCGGGACATCACCGAGAAGGACGTCCTGGAGGGCGTACGGATCGCCGGGGCGCAGGTGTTCGTGCAGGAGGCGCTGGCGGACGAGACCCAGGCGCTCGTCTACTGAGGCTGAGGCCAATCCGGAGGGGCGGCTCCGCGGGGGCGGCTCCGCAGGCCTACGGGTGCCGCTTCTTGCCGTCCAGTTCGTCCCACCACTCGTCGGACTTCGGGTCGCCGGACGGGTCGTCCCACCAGCGGTCCTCGGGGCCGCGCCGGTTGGCGACGACCGCGGCCACCGGCGGGATGACCATCGCGACCACGCACATCCCGACGGCCACCGGAACCGACCAGAGGCGTACGACGCCCCAGGCCAGGACGAACAGCGCGATGCAGGTGCCCATCATGGCGAAGTAGGCGTGCCGACGGCGGGCGTACATACGTCCAGGGTAGGCCGGGCCGGGCGGTCCGGCGCGGGCCCGGGCGGGAGCCGTACCGGGGCCGGACGGGAGCCGGAAAGGCCGCAGGGCCGCACCTCAGGTGTCCAACCCGAGAGGTGCGGCCCTGCGGACGTCGTGTCCGTCCGCGGACGTCTCAGACGGCGATCGCGACCTCCGCGAGGCCGCCCTGCTGGGCGACGACCGTGCGGTCGGCGGTGCCGCCGGGCACGAGGGCGCGGACGGTCCAGGTGCCTTCGGCCGCGTAGAAGCGGAACTGTCCGGTGGCGGAGGTGGGGACCTCCGCGGTGAACTCGCCGGTCGAGTCGAGCAGGCGGACGTAGCCCGTCACCGGCTCGCCGTCGCGGGTCACCTGACCCTGGATGGTGGTCTCACCGGGCTTGATCGTCGAGGCGTCCGGGCCGCCGGCCTTCGCTCCACACATGTCTTTCTCCAGAGGGGTCTGACCAGAAGGTCGGGTCGGTCGGGTTACTTGTTGGCGCCGAGCTCGATCGGCACGCCGACGAGGGAGCCGTACTCGGTCCAGGAGCCGTCGTAGTTCTTGACGTTCTCGACACCGAGCAGCTCGTGCAGCACGAACCAGGTCAGGGCCGAGCGCTCGCCGATGCGGCAGTAGGCGATCGTGTCCTTGGCCAGGTCGACCTGCTCGTCGGCGTAGAGGGCCTTCAGCTCCTCGTCCGACTTGAAGGTGCCGTCGTCGTTGGCGTTCTTCGACCACGGGATGTTGCGGGCGCTCGGGACGTGGCCCGGACGCTGCGACTGCTCCTGCGGCAGGTGGGCCGGGGCGAGCAGCTTGCCGGAGAACTCGTCGGGCGACCGGACGTCGACCAGGTTCTGCGAGCCGATGGCCGCCACGACGTCGTCGCGGAAGGCGCGGATGGCGGTGTTCTGCGGCTTGGCCTGATAGCTGGTCTCGGGGCGCTCGGGCACCTCTTCGACCAGCTCGCGGGCGTCCAGCTCCCACTTCTTGCGGCCGCCGTCGAGAAGCTTGACGTTCTCGTGGCCGTAGAGCTTGAAGTACCAGTAGGCGTAGGACGCGAACCAGTTGTTGTTGCCGCCGTACAGGATCACCAGGGTGTCGTTGCCGATGCCCTTCGCCGACAGGAGCTTCTCGAAGCCCTCCTGGTCGATGAAGTCGCGGCGGACCGGGTCCTGGAGGTCCTGGGTCCAGTCGATCCGGATCGCGTTCCTGATGTGGTTCTTCTCGTACACGGACGTGTCCTCGTCGACCTCGACGATGGCGATGTCCGGGTTGTCGAGGTTGGCCTCGACCCAGTCGGCGTCTACCAGGACGTCGCTGCGGCTCATGCTTGTTCTCCTCCGGGGCAGTTGCGGCGGGGGTGTGCAAAGAAAGGAGGGTGCGCGGCCGGGTCTCGCCGGCGGCCGGCGCGAGGACGCCCTCGAACGAGGACGCCGGGAGGGCGCGGAAGGCAGGTGGCGCTTCCGCTCAGACAGGGCGACAGAGCATGGCGGCGACGCGGCACAGGTCTACTGCCCGCCGCTTCGTGAGATCCGCCTGTCGCTGCTTCATGCGGTCGATCGTAGGGACGTAAGGGCGGACGTGTCACCAGTGCTCCGCATGGTGAGACGCTATCGTCCGCATAGTGAGAAGCGAAGAGCGCCCGGGCCGTCACCGTACGGCCTCCGGGCGCTCGCGTCCGTCTGCATCCGTCGTCACATCTACGGTACGGACGGCGGCGTCTCGCCTGTCGGACATTCGCCGTCCACCGGGGGTGGCCTACCCGGCGAGGCGGACGTTCGAACCCTTCACCGTGATCTCCACACCGTTCTTCGCCGCCTCGACCCTGTCGAGGCGGATGCCGCCGGGCAGGTCGTCGATCTTCTGCTCGAAGTCGGTGATGCCGCGCACCTCGTCCTCGGCGACCCGGAACGGACCGAAGCTGGGCAGGGAGTCGGCGTGCACCCGGACGGTGTCGCCCTCGGCGGTGACCGTGCTCAGCACGGAGACCGGCTGCGGCAGCTTGGTGCCGCCGATGCTCGCCTCGACGGTGACCTTGATCTTGCCGTTGCCGCCGTCGGAGAGGCCGACGACCCGGGCCGTCACCGGACCGATCTCGGTGGGCTCGGACGTGGCGGTCTTCAGCAGCTCCGCGTAACTGACGGACGCGGTGCCGGTGGCGCTGGTGGCGGTGGCGGAGCTGTAGTCGCCGGAGAACTCGACGCCCCTCATGTTCGCCCGGAGATCGTCGATGCGGATCTTCTGGCCCTCGGCGCCGGCCACGGCCTCGTAGTCGTCGATGCCGACCTCGACGTCGTCCAGCTCGCCGCCGGCGACCTGGGTGAGGAAGGGGAAGCCCTTGATGGACACGTCCGGGGTGGTCGCGAGGTTCTCGTTCGCCCGGAGCTTGTCCGCGGCCTCGCCCTCGGCGAAGTTCACCGCGAGGCGGTCGGCGAGCACGAACAGGCCGCCCAGGACCACGACGACGACCAGCAGTATTCGAAGTGCTCGCATGCGGTTGTTCCCCCACCCGGACGGCCAGACAGACAGTGACCACTCACGGTAACTCCGCGTGCGGAGGGTGGCCGGAGTTTGTCGATCACCTGTGACACAGCCGACCGTCCACCCCCTACGCCAGCGCCCGTCCCAGCACGTACACCGCCGGCGCCGCCGCGGCCAGCGGCAGGGCGACGCCCGCCGTGAAGTGCACGAAACGCGACGGGTAGTCGTAGCTCGCCACCCGGTGGCCGATCAGCGCGCAGGCCGCCGCGCCCGCGCCGAGCAGCGCGCCCTCGGCGCCCAGCCCGGTCATCCCGCCGACCGCGATGCCGGCACCCGCCGCCGCGAGCAGCGCGACGACCACCGACACGGGCGTCGGCAGCGGCAGCGCGCGGGCCACCACGGCGACGGCGACCGCGGCGGCGCCGACCGTCACCGCGTCCGGGTCGGCCCCGAGGTGGCCGGTGGCGAGGATCGCCAGGGCGGCCGAGACCACCGTCGCCATCAGGCCGTACATGCGCTCGTCGGGGTCGGCGTGCGAGCGGAGCTGGAGGACGAGACAGAGCAGGACCCAGACGCCGAGGGTGCCCAGGATCGCGGCCGGGGCGTTCTCGCGGCCGGCCGCGAGGAGTGCCACGTCGGAGACCAGCGCGCCGAGGAAGGCGAGCGCGATGCCCTGCCGGGCCGGCCACATGCCGTTCAGCCGGAACCAGCCGGCCGCCGTGACGGCCTGGAGGACGACGAGCGGGACGACCAGCGCGTACGTGCCGATCGCCGCCGCACCGGACAGCAGCAGGCCGAGGAGGGCGGTGAGGGCGGCGGGCTGCATGCCGGGTTCGATGATCGGCGAGCGGCCTTCGAGGCGGGCGCGCTGGGCGTCGGTGACGCGCGCGTTGCCGGCCATGGTGGCGGGCCCGTAGGACGGGCCCCCGGCCTCGCCCTCGGGCGCCGCCCCGGGGACGACGGGGGCGGGAGCGGCGGCCTGGTGCCCGTACGGCACCTGGTGCCCGTAGGACGCCTGGTGCCGCCCCTGCTGCTGGTACTCGGGCTGCTGGTACTCGGGCTGCTGATGCCGGGGCTGCTGGTACTGATCCTGCTGATGCCGGGGCTGCCGGTACTGATCCTGCTGGTACTGATCCTGCTGGTACTGGCCTTGCGTGTACGGGGGTGCCTGCTGCTGCCAGGCCGGGGCCTCGCCCGTCTGCGGGGGCAGGTACGCCGTCTCGGCCGGGTCCGCCGCCGCGACGGGCGGCTGCACGCCGGTCTCCCAGGTCTGGCCCTGCCACTGCTGCGTGTGCTGGAGGTGGGCCTGCGGGTCCTCGTACCCGTGGTCCTGCCGGCCCGGCCACTCCTGCTGCTGCGGGGTCTGCTGCGGGGTTTGCTGATACGGGTCGTACCCCTGCGGGTAGCGGCCCCCCTCGTACGGCTGCTGGTCGGTCATCTCACCCTCCTGCGAACGGCGGGAGCACCTCGACCGTGCCGCCGTCGGCCAGCCGTACCGTCTCATGCCCGCGAGTGCCCACGGGGTCACCGTCGACGAGGAACGAGCATCGCCGCAGCACACGCGGGAGTTCGCCGGGGTGTCGCTCCCGCGCGGCCCGGAGCGCCTCGGCGAGGGTGTCCGCGTCGTGCGGCTCCTCGGCGACTCCGGCCGCGGCCTTGGCGGCCGCCCAGTAGCGCACCGTGACCTTCGCCATCTCGTCCCTCAGTCGGTTTCTTCGGTCGGCCTGTTGCTTCGACAGGGCCAGGCTAGCCCGCCCGGGCGGCCGTCCAGGCACCGATGCGGGTCAGGAGGCCGTCGGTCGCGGCGTGCTCGGCGTGGCCCATGCCCGGCTCCACCCACAGTTCACCGTGGTCGCCCGCGGCCTCGGCCAGCATGCGGGGGTGGTCGAGGGGGAAGTAGCCGTCGCGGTCGCCGTGGATTATCAGCAGAGGTGTGGGCGCGATCCCGGGGACCGCCTCGACCGGGGAGAGCGGGACCGGGTCCCAGTCGCGGTGGTGGATGCGGGTGCGCAGGCCGTAGCGGCCGACCAGGCGGCCCGCCGGGCGGGTGACCAGCCAGTGCAGCCGGCGCATGGGGGCCGTGCCCCGGTAGTACCAGCGGGCGGGGGCGCTGACGGAGACCACCGCGTCGACCGTGCCGGTGTGCAGGGCCGCGTGCCGCAGCACCACCGAGCCGCCCATGGAGAAGCCGACGGTGGCCACGCGCGCGTGCCCGAGCCGGCGGGCCCAGGCGACGGCCGCGTCCAGGTCGAGCACCTCCCGGTCGCCGACGGTGGAGCGGCCGCCGGAGCGTCCGTGCCCGCGGAAGGAGAAGGTGACGACGGCCCCGTACCGGGCGAGCACCGAGGCGATCCGGCGCACGTGCGGGCGGTCCGCGTCCCCGGTGAAGCCGTGGGCCACGACGAACACCAGGCCACGGGAAGGTGACGCGGAGGCGTCGTATACGACCGCACCCGGGTCGTATACGGAATCGACGGAAACGCCGTCGGCCGTGGGCAGAAACGTCCGCAATGGTGCCCCCGTGCCCGTCTCAGGGTTCGGACGAACGGTGGAATGTGCCCCATGACCAGCCGGACCGTTGCTCATGTGGGCTATTCTGCTGGGCAGAGGACTCGGGCAGCGAAGCCCCCGGGTCCTTTCGTGCTTTCGGAAGCGTTGTATACGAAGCGGGAAACCGCGGGTGTACGGGGCCCCGGGACGCGCAGAGCAGTGCCGCAGTGCCGCAAACGTCCTCGCAGGGACCGAGGAGGAACCAGACGTATGAGTTCTCTGCTGCTCCTGACCAACGCCCTCCAGCCGTCGACGGAGGTGCTGCCCGCGCTCGGACTGCTGCTGCACAACGTGCGGGTGGCTCCGGCGGAGGGCCCCGCCCTCGTCGACACCCCGGGCGCCGACGTCATCCTGATCGACGGGCGCCGTGACCTCCCCCAGGTCCGCAGCCTGTGCCAGCTGCTGCGCTCCACGGGCCCCGGCTGTCCGCTCGTCCTGGTCGTCACCGAGGGCGGCCTCGCCGCCGTCACCGCCGACTGGGGCATCGACGACGTCCTGCTCGACACCGCCGGCCCGGCGGAGGTCGAGGCACGGCTGCGGCTGGCGATGGGCCGGCAGCAGATCGTCAACGACGACTCTCCCATGGAGATCCGCAACGGCGACCTGTCGGTCGACGAGGCGACGTACTCCGCCAAGCTCAAGGGCCGGGTCCTCGACCTCACCTTCAAGGAGTTCGAGCTCCTGAAGTACCTCGCGCAGCACCCGGGCCGCGTCTTCACCCGCGCCCAGCTCCTCCAGGAGGTCTGGGGCTACGACTACTTCGGCGGCACCCGGACGGTCGACGTGCACGTACGACGGCTGCGCGCCAAGCTCGGCCCGGAGCACGAGTCGCTGATCGGAACCGTCCGCAACGTCGGTTATCGATTCGTTACCCCCGAGAAGGTCGACCGTGCCGCCGAGGAGGCCAAGGCCGCGGCGGACCGGGCAAAGACGGAAGATGCGGACAATGAGGTGCCCGTGGGTGCCGAGGGGATCTCCGCGGAGGCGTAGCCGCCGCTCAGGCCGGGCGTCGCTCCCGCTCGGGGAAGCTGCTCGACGCCCTGCCCGTGGCGGATCCATCCGCGTAGACTCCGCGCGTGGCCAAGGTAACCAGGGATGATGTGGCACGGCTGGCGGGGACGTCCACCGCCGTCGTCAGCTATGTCATCAACAACGGACCCCGGCCGGTCGCCCCGGCCACGCGCGAGCGTGTCCTCGCCGCCATCAAGGAGCTGGGGTACCGGCCCGACCGGGTCGCGCAGGCGATGGCGTCGCGGCGCACGGACCTCATAGGCCTGATCGTGCCGGACGCCCGCCAGCCCTTCTTCGGGGAGATGGCGCACGCGGTCGAACAGGCCGCCTCCGAGCGCGGGAAAATGGTGCTGGTCGGCAACTCCGACTACGTCGGCGAACGCGAGGTCCACTACCTGCGCGCCTTCCTGGGCATGCGGGTGTCCGGCCTGATCCTCGTCAGCCACGCGCTGAACGACAACGCGGCCGCCGAGATCGACGCCTGGGACGCCCGCGTGGTGCTGCTCCACGAGCGGCCCGAGGCCATCGACGACGTCGCCGTCGTCACCGACGACCTGGGCGGCGCCCAGCTCGCCGTGCGCCACCTCCTGGAGCACGGCTACCCGTACGTCGCCTGCGTGGGCGGCACCGCCGAGACGCCCTCCGTCGGCGACCCGGTCTCCGACCACGTCGAGGGCTGGCGGCGGGCCATGGACGAGGCCGGCCTACCCACCGAGGGCCGGCTCTTCGAAGCCCCCTACAACCGTTACGACGCCTACAAGGTGGGGCTGGAGCTGCTGTCGGGCCCGGACCGGCCGCCGGCCGTCTTCTGCTCCACCGACGACCAGGCGATCGGCCTGCTGCGGGCGGCGCGCGAGCTGCGCATCGACGTCCCCGGCGAGCTGGGCGTGGTCGGCTTCGACGACATCAAGGAGGCCGCGCTCGCCGACCCGCCGCTGACCACGGTCGCCTCCGACCGCTCGGCGATGGCCCGCGCGGCCGTCGACCTGGTCCTGGACGACGGGCTGCGGGTCGCGGGCTCGCGCCGCGAGCGGCTCAAGGTGTTCCCGTCCCGTCTGGTGGTCCGCCGCTCCTGCGGCTGCGAGTGAGCCCGGCACGCTCCCGGCCACACCGTACGAGGCTTCCCTGAGAGCGGCCGACCCCACGCGAGAACCGTCTTCATTTCGGGCATACGAGGTTCTGCCGGGCTTCTCAGGGAGCACTCAGGCAGCTCTCATGCTCGGGCGGAAAGCTCTGTTCCATGACCGAGAGCATCCGCCGCAGCGGCGAGTACGAGAACCACGAGAACCCGTACCAGGGCGCCCCGCAGCACGCTTCCGCCCCCGTGGACCCGGCATGGCCGCCCCCGCCGGCGCACCACCCGGCCGCGCCGCAGCCCGTCGGCCCGGCCGCCGGGTGGCAGACGCCGGGTCGGCCCGCCGGCGCCTGGGACGACGCCGCGGCCGGTGACGGCAACGGCGGCGGCACCGCTCTCCTGACGCCCGTGGCCGCCGCCCCCGGCCCCGTTCCCCCGAGGAGGCGCGCGGCGCGCGGCCCGATGGCGCTGCTCGCCGCCGTGGCGATCGTCGCCGCGGCGATCGGCGGCGGCACCGCCTACGGCATACAGGAGCTGACCGGCAAGGACCAGGTGGCCGCCTCCTCCACGACCACCAGCGTGGTGCCGGCCGCCAGGACCGGTGACGTCGCCGGCATCGCCGCCGCGGTCAGCCCGAGCGTCGTCGAGATCAACGCCACCCTCGGCGGCGGCTCCTCGACCGGCTCCGGCGTGATCATCACCAGCGACGGCGAGATCCTCACCAACAACCACGTCATCGCCGGCGCCTCCTCGATCAAGGTGTCGACCAGCGACGGCAAGGAGTACACGGCCGAGGTCGTCGGCACCGACAGCAAGAAGGACCTGGCCCTGATCAAGCTGGCGAACGCCTCCGGCCTCAAGACGGCCACCCTCGGCGACTCCGACGGCGTCAAGGTCGGCGACACGGTCGTGGCGATCGGCTCACCCGAGGGCCTCACCGGCACCGTGACCAGCGGCATCGTCTCCGCCCTCGACCGGGACGTGACCGTCTCCACCGACGAGAGCCAGGGACAGCAGCAACAGCAGCAGGGCGGCGGCTGGCCGTTCGAGTTCGGCGGTCAGCAGTTCAACGGCGACACCGGCTCGTCCACCACGACGTACAAGGCGCTCCAGACGGACGCCTCCCTCAACCCCGGCAACTCCGGCGGCGCCCTGATCGACGCCGGCGGCAACATCATCGGCATCAACTCCGCGATGTACTCCGCCGCCGACGCCACCTCCTCCTCCACCGCGGGCAGCGTCGGCCTCGGCTTCGCCATCCCGATCAACACCGTCAAGGCCGACCTCGCCACGCTGCGGGCCGGCGGCTCCGACAGCTGAACCCCCTTCCAGCGCTCAGGGAGTACGTCATGATCAAGCAGGTTCCGCACCCGGTGACCGGCGTCGGCGCGGCCGACCTCGCCCTGGCCCTCGACGTGGTGTACGCACTGCACGCCCCGACGGCACCGCCCCGGGCCCCGGAGGTCGGCGTCCCGCAGCTGATGGGCCTGCGCACCGGCGCCGCCCGCCCGCACCGCCGCAAGGTGCCGTTGAACCGGCTCACTACGATGCGAGGCTGAGAGGGTCCCGCCCGCAGCACCCCGCCGCCCCACCGCACCCGAGGGAATCCACGCCATGAGCCCCGCCGAAGGCGACCGTGACACCCAGCGCATCCTGATCGTCGACGACGAGCCGGCGGTGCGCGAAGCGCTCCAGCGCAGCCTCGCCTTCGAGGGCTACGACACGGAGGTCGCCGTGGACGGCGCGGACGCCCTGGAGAAGGCCACCGGCTACCGGCCCGACCTCGTCGTCCTCGACATCCAGATGCCCCGCATGGACGGCCTCACCGCCGCCCGCCGCATCCGCGGGGCCGGCGACACCACCCCGATCCTCATGCTGACCGCCCGCGACACCGTCGGCGACCGCGTCACCGGACTCGACGCGGGCGCCGACGACTACCTGGTCAAGCCGTTCGAACTGGACGAGCTGTTCGCCCGCGTACGGGCCCTGCTGCGGCGCAGCTCCTACGCCGCGGCCGCCGGCGCGGGCACCGACGACGACGAGGTCCTCACCTTCGCCGACCTGCGCATGAACCTCGCGACGCGGGAGGTGACGCGCGCCGGGCGGGCCGTCGAGCTGACCCGTACCGAGTTCACCCTCCTGGAGATGTTCATGGCGCACCCGCGTCAGGTCCTCACCCGCGAGCAGATCCTCAAGGCCGTGTGGGGCTTCGACTTCGAGCCCTCGTCCAACTCCCTCGACGTGTACGTCATGTACCTGCGCCGAAAGACGGAGGCCGGCGGCGAACCGCGCCTCGTGCACACCGTGCGGGGCGTGGGATACGTGTTGCGGCAGGGCGGCGCGGAGTGAAACGGGTCGTACGGCGGCTGCGCACCCTTCCCATCCGGGCCCGGCTGTCGATGCTGGTCGCCGCGGCGGTGGCGTTCGCGGTGGCGGCGGTGTCGGTGACCTGCTGGTTCATCGTGCAGGGGAAGCTGTACGAGCAGGTGGACGGCGACCTGAGGAAGATGGTGGCCCAGCCGAGGCTCGACGACCAGATCGAGAACGTGCTCAGGACGTGCCCGCAGGACACCCAGCCCAATCCCGGCTACCTGGGCAACAGCTACTTCCAGATCGTGACGGCGAACGACACGGTCTGCGTCAACTCGTACTCCGCCGGCAAGGTGAAGGTCTCCGCCGCCGACCGGAAGGTGATCGCGAACGCGGACGACAGCGCCGACGGCGTGTTCCACGACGGCACCGCCGACAACGGTGAGGCCGTACGCGTGCTGACGCTGCCCGTGCAGACCAACGCGGGGCCGGTGGCGCTCGTCCTCGCCACCCCCCTCAAGAGCACCGAGAAGACCCTCAACGACCTCGCCCTCGTCCTCCTCCTCGTCTCCGGGATCGGAGTCCTCGGCGCAGGTGCCGCGGGCCTGGCCGTCGCCCGCGCGGGTCTGCGCCCCGTCGACAAGCTGACCGAGGCCGTCGAGCACGTCGCACGCACCGAGGATCTCGGCATCCGCATCCCCGTCGAGGACGACAGCGAGGACGAGGTGGCCCGCCTGTCCAGGTCGTTCAACTCGATGACCGCCTCCCTGGCCAGCTCCCGCGAGCTGCAGCAGCAGCTCATCGCGGACGCGGGCCACGAACTCCGCACCCCCCTCACCTCCCTGCGCACCAACATCGAGCTGCTCACCCGCAGCGAGGAGACGGGCCGGCCCCTCCCGGAGGCGGACCGCAAGGCGCTGCTCGCGTCGGTGAAGGCGCAGATGACCGAACTGGCCGCGCTCATCGGCGACCTGCAGGAGCTGTCCCGCTCGGAGGGGCAGCGGGGCGAGCGGGTCCAGGTGGTCTCCCTCGAGGACACCGTGGAGTCGGCCCTGCGCCGGGCGCGGCTGCGGGGCCCGGAACTGACCATCACGGCCGCGCTGGACCCCTGGTACGTGCGGGCGGAGCCGGCCACGCTGGAGCGGGCGGTGGTCAACGTCCTCGACAACGCGGTGAAGTTCAGTCCGCGGGGCGGCTGCGTGGAGGTCGCGCTCTCCGACGGCGTCCTGACCGTCCGCGACCACGGCCCCGGCATCCCCGAGGACGAACTCCCGTACGTCTTCGACCGGTTCTGGCGTTCCCCGAGCGCGCGGGCGCTCCCCGGGTCGGGTCTCGGCCTGTCGATCGTCGCGCGCACGGTGCGCGAGGCCGGCGGTGAGATCACGGTGGCCCGCGCGGAGGGCGGCGGCACGCTGGTGACCGTACGGCTCCCCGGCGCTCCGACGCCTCCGCCCGAGCTGCCGTAGCGCCCGCGCGGCCGTACTCCCCACGCGTTCGGGTGAGTTCGGCAACCTTTCCGCCGTGAGCGGCGACCACCCGGTGACCCGCACCCCTTCCGGGTGGTCCTCCTCCCACGGAACGGAACCCCACACATGACCGACATCGGCCGCAAGCCCCGGCACCGCAGGCGCAGGACCGGCGTGGCGCTGGGCGTGCCGCTCGTGCTGACCGCCGCCGGCACCTTCGCCTACGGCACGGACCTCGGACTGTTCGGTGCGCAGGCACAGGCGAACGCCTCCGCCGCCACCGCCGCCCCCGCCTGGGCGACCGCCACCGCCGACGGCTTCGCCTCGGTGAACGCGCTCGGGCAGAACGGGACGTACGGCGGCCGGGACGGCAGGACCGTCACCGTGAAGACGCTCGCCGATCTGGAGAAGTACGCGACGGCCGCCGAGCCGTACGTCATCGTCGTCGCCGCGACGATCACCATGGACCCGGTCGGCAAGGAGATCAAGGTCGCCTCCGACAAGACGATCGTGGGCTCCGGGACCTCCGGGCACATCGTGGGCGGCGGCTTCTTCCTCGGCCAGGGCGTCCACAACGTGATCATCCGGAACCTGACCATCCGGGACGCGTACCAGGGCGTCTGGAACGACAAGGACCACGACTTCGACGCGATCCAGATGGACGGGGCGCACCACGTCTGGATCGACCACAACGACCTGCGGCACATGGCCGACGGGCTCATCGACGTCCGCAAGGACAGCACCGATGTCACGGTGTCCTGGAACAAGCTGAGCGAGGACAACAAGGCCTTCGGCATCGGCTGGACCGAGAACGTCGTCACCGACATCACCATCCACCACAACTGGATCCGCGAGACCGAGCAGCGCAACCCGTCGACGGACAACGCCGCCCACGCGCACCTCTACAACAACTTCCTCGAGGACGTGGCCGGGACCACGATCAAGTCGTCGTACGGCAACTACTCGCGCGGCCGCACGAAGATGGTCCTGGAGAACTCCTACTTCCAGGGCATGAACAACCCCGTGACCAAGGACGGCACCGCGACGATCGTCCAGAAGGGCAACACCTTCGTCGGGACGAGCGGGCGCAACGAGAGCGGCGGCACCGCCTTCGACCCGAAGGCCTTCTACGCGTACACGCTCGACAAGACCGCCGACGTGCCCGCGCTGCTCAAGGCCGGTGCCGGGCCCCGCCCGACCATCGGCACCGGGTCCGCGACCACGGCGACGGGCACGACAGCCACGACAGCCACGACAGCCACGACCAAGGCGGCCGCCGCCACCACGCTCACCGTCGCCAAGGACGGCAGCGGGCAGTACTCGACCGTGCAGGCCGCCGTGAACGCCGTGCCGGCGAACAACCCCTCGCGCGTCGTGATCGCCGTCAAGCCGGGCACGTACCGCGAGCTGGTCAAGGTGCCCTCCAACAAGCCGCACGTCACCATCCAGGGCACCGGCGGCAGCCGCAAGGACACCACGATCGTCTACAACAACGCGTCGGGCACCCCCAAGCCCGGCGGGGGCACGTACGGCACCGGCGGCAGCGCCACCGTCGCCGTCGAGGCGGACGACTTCCAGGCCCGCAACCTGACCATCTCCAACGACTTCGACGAGGCCGCCCACCAGGACATCGCCGGCCAGGCGGTCGCCCTGCGCACCGCCGCCGACAAGGTCTTCCTCGACGGCGTCATCGTCAGCGGCGACCAGGACACCCTGCTGGTGGACACCGCGTCCAAGGACAAGCTGGGCCGCGTCTACATGGCCAACTCGTACGTCGTCGGCAACGTCGACTTCATCTTCGGCCGGGCGACGGCGGTCATCGACAAGTCGGTCATCACGCTGAAGAAGCGCTGGAACGGCACCTCGGCCGGCTACGTCACCGCCCCCAGCACCGCGGCGGGCCGCAAGGGCATCCTGATCGCCAACTCCACGGTCAACGGCGACGTCTCCGACCGCTCCTTCCACCTCGGCCGCCCCTGGCACGCCGGCGGTGACGCCACCCTCGACCCGCAGACCACGGTCCGCAACACCACCCTCAGCGCCGCGATCCGGACCACCCCCTGGACCGACATGAGCGGCTTCTCCTGGAAGGACGACCGCTTCGCCGAGTACAAGAACACCGGGGCGGGCGCGGGCGCCGCGAGCAGCGACCGGCCGCAGCTGACCGACGCCCAGGCCGCGAACCAGGAGGTCGCGGACTGGCTGGGCGACTGGACGCCGACGGCCTGACCGCGCGCCGTGTGAGTCAGGAACGCCGCCCACGAGGCCGCGCCGAAGACCAGCACGTCCCCGTCCGGGACCTTGCCGTCCCGGACGGGGACGAGGGCCGGGGACCGCGGCTGAACGGCCGCCCCACGGCAGAGGCGGCCGCGTCGGTGACGCGGCCGCCTCTGCCGTGGGAGGAATCCCGGGGTTACTGCACGATCGTGATCCGGTTCGGCACCGGCGGCGCGATCGGAGCGGCGGCCGAGGAGTTGGCCGTCAGGTACTGCTCCAGGGCGGCCAGGTCGTCGAGGCCGACGAGGTCGTTCGTGCCCTGGCCCAGGGTGGTGAAGCCGTCGCCGCCACCCGCGAGGAAGCTGTTCGTCGCGACGCGGTAGGTGGCGGCCGGGTCGACGGCGGCGCCGTTCAGCTTGATGGAGTCCGTGACGACACGGTCGGCGCCGCTCTTCGTCAGGTCCAGCGTGTACGTCAGGTTCGCCGACGGCTGGAGGATCTTCGGCGCGCTCGCGTTCGACCCGCTCACCTGCTCCTTGAGCACCTGGACGAGCTGGGCGCCGGTGAAGTCCTGCAGGTTCACGGTGTTGGCGAACGGCTGGACGGTGAAGCCCTCGGCGTAGGTGACCACGCCGTCGCCCTCAGCGCCCTTGGCGGCGTAGGTCAGACCGGCCCGCACCCCACCGGGGTTCATCAGCGCCAGGTCCGCCTCGGCGTCCAGCTTCCTGCCGTACCAGAGCTGCGCGTCCGCGATCAGGTCGCCCATCGGGGACTCGGTGCCCGTGTTGGGGACGTCGGCGGAGACATGGCCGATCGCGCGGTTGCCGATGGGCGCCGCCAGGGCGTTCCACTTGCCGATCAGCTCGGTCATGTCCGTCGCCTTGGGGACGGTCCGGGTGACCACGTGGTTCGCCGACTTCACCGCCGTACGGGCGATGTCCCCCGTGAAGCGGTCGTACGTCAGCGTGGTGTCCGTGTAGAGACGGCCGAACGAGGCGGCCGAGGTCACCGTGCGCGGCTTGCCCGCCGGGTCGTTGACCGTGCAGGCGTACGCGGCGTGCGTGTGACCCGTGACCAGGGCGTCCACCGACGGCGAGACGTTCTTCGCGATGTCGACGATCGGGCCCGAGATGCCGTCGCCCGCGCCCGGCGAGTCGCAGTCGTAGTTGTAGGAGGTGGAGGCCGGCAGGCCGCCCTCGTGGATCAGCGCCACGATCGACTTCACGCCCTGGCGCTGGAGCTCCTTGGCGTACTTGTTGATCGTCTCGACCTCGTCCTTGAACTTCAGGCCCTTGACGCCCTCCGCGGAGACGATGCCCGGCGTGTTCTCCAGGGTCACGCCGATGAAGCCGATCTTGACGTCCTTCTTCTTCCAGACCCAGTACGGCTTCAGGATCGGCTTGCCGGACTTCTCGTTCAGGACGTTCGCCGCGAGGTACGGGAAGTCGGCGCCGCCGAACTCCTCGTCCGTGTAGCAGCCGTCCGTCGGGTGGCAGCCGCCCTTCTGAAGCCGCTTCAGCTCCTTGGCGCCCTCGTCGAACTCGTGGTTGCCGACCGAGGTGACGTCCAGGTCCAGCTTGTTGAGCGCCTCGATGGTGGGCTCGTCGTGGAACAGGCCGGAGATCAGCGGGGAGGCGCCGACCATGTCGCCGCCGGCCGCGGTGATGGAGTACTTGTTGCCCTCGCGGGCCTGGCGCAGGTGCGTGGCCAGGTACTCCACACCGCCCGCGTCGATCGTCTTGGTCGTGCCGTCGGCCTGGAGTTCGGTGACCCGGCCGGAGGAACCGCTCGGCGGCTCGAGGTTGCCGTGCAGGTCGTTGAACGACAGCAGCTGCACGTCCTGGTAGCGGCTCGGCAGCGGCTTTCCGTGCCGGGCGTCCTGCGCACCCGCCGGCAGCGCGGCGACCAGTGCGCCGGCGGTGGCCAGACCGGCGGCCGCCGCGAGCAGCCCGTACGTACGGCGTCTGCGGCTCGGATGCGAGTGGGAAGTGGCTGGCATGCGCCCCCCTGTGGTGTCTGCTGTGGTGTCGACGTCCCCGGGGCCGGAAGGCCCTGCGAGGCGTCCGAGCCGGTGGCCCCGTCGGGCCGCAGCCTAGAGTCAACGCGCGTAGCGCGACAGGGGGTTCATGGTTACATCCTGGTTTCCCTTTGCCGTCCGCCGGGCATCCGCCCAGCTCCCGCCCGTGCCGGCCCGCGGTTCCCGGTGCTTCGGCACCACCGCTCCGGAAGGATCCGCGTCCCCTTCCCCGATGGATCCGCGTCCCCTTCCCCGATGGATCCGCGCCCCCTTCCCCGATGCCGCCACTTTGCCCGGCCCGACCCTTACCCTCGTACGCATGACCAGCGACGACCCGGCATCGGCCCCCGGCCAGCGATCCATCGAGAACCTCTCCGCGCTCTCCCCCGCACAGACCGAGGCCGTCCTCGACCTGCTCGCGGAGGCCGCCCGCAGCGACGGCCGCCAGGCGGTGTCCGAACAGGGCCGGCTGCAACTGCGGGGCGGCCCCCGCGAGGGCGTCTCCCACCTCCTGCTCTCCTTGGCCGGCGAACTCGTCGCCTACGCGCAGCTGGAGGACACCGACCCCGTCGAGGCCCCGGCCGCCGAGCTGGTCGTCCATCCCGCGCACCGCGGGCACGGGCACGGCCGGGCACTCGGCTCCGCCCTGCTCGCCGCCTCCGGCAAACGCCTGCGGGTGTGGGCCCACGGCGGCCATGCCGCCGCCCGGCACCTCGCCCAGGTGCTCGGGCTGTCGCTGTTCCGCGAACTGCGCCAGATGCGTCGGCCGTTGACCGACCTCGACCTGCCCGAGCCGGTGCTCCCCGAGGGGGTGACCGTCCGGACCTTCGTCCCCGGGCAGGACGACGGCGCCTGGCTGGCCGTCAACGCCGCCGCCTTCGCCCACCATCCCGAACAGGGCTCCCTCACCCAGCGCGACCTCGACGACCGCGAGGACCAGCCCTGGTTCGACCCCTCCGGCTTCTTCCTCGCCTTCCGCAGGGACCGGCTCGTCGGCTTCCACTGGACGAAGGTCCACGCCGAGGAGGGCCTCGGCGAGGTGTACGTCCTCGGTGTCGCCCCCGGCGCGCAGGGCGGCGGCCTCGGCAAGTCCCTGACCACGATCGGCCTGCGGCATCTCGCGGCGCAGCGGCTGCCCACCGCCATGCTCTACGTCGACGCGGACAACAAGGCGGCGGTGTCGGTGTACGAGCGGCTGGGGTTCGTCACGTACGAGACGGACCTGATGTACCGCACGGAGACCTGACCGCCCCTCACCCCCGCCCGGCGGGGGCGCCGACGGGGGCGCCGTCGGGGGGACCGGGGCGCACCCGGGTGCGTCTCAGCGGTTCGGGTGTGCACAGCGCTGTCGACACCAGCGTCAGCGCCAGGAGCACCGCCCACCGCACGTGGGTCTCCTCCCACCAGCGGTGACCCGGCAGGGTCAGCAGTCCCCACCGTGCCGGGACCAGCACCGCCACCGCCGCCAGCGCGCCGAGCCGTGCCACCGTCCCCTTCCCCACCTCCGCGGCGTGCGTGAAGCGCACGGCGGCGGTCGCCAGGGCGATGGCGCAGGCGGCCGTGGCGAGGGCCTCCAGGGTGACCGGGCCCAGGGGCGGGCGGGTCGGCCCGGGCAGCACGAGCAGGACCGCCGCCCACCACAGGACCATCAGCGGCACGGCCATCGCCAGGCGCAGGCCGGCGCGGAGGGGACGGCCGAGCGGGCTGGCGGCGGTGGTGTGCCGGGCCGGGTCGTCGAGCAGGAAGGCCAGGCCCACCCCGCCGGTCAGCGCGGTCAGCCGCAGTACCACCAGTCCCCAGGCCGGCCCCGGTGCCTGGTCCGGCAGCCGCGTGCTCGCCGCGAGCAGCAGCCCCGAGCCGGCCGTCGCCGTCAACGCCGCCCAGGGCAGGGACCGCCACACCGGCGGGGCGAGGGACCTGAGCAGGGTGTGGAGGCGGGGGGCCGGGCCGTGGCGGCCGTCAGAGGAGTTCGGGTGGCCGGGGGCGGCGTGACCCGAACCGCCGGGAGCGGCGTGACCCGAACCGCCGGGGGCGGGGTTCCCCGCCCCGTTCGCGTCTCCTACTCGTCGCACGACTCCACCCCCTGCGGCACCGCGACGCCCAGCAGCTTCGCCGCCTCGGCCGTCGAGGTCCGCGCGGACGTCAGTTCCGGCCAGTGCGCCTTGACCCGCGCGGTGATCTCCGCCCGGGGCCGGGCGAGCAGTTCGGCGACGACCTTCGTCTGGTGGGCCGTCAGGCTCAGCCCGTTCGTGGGGGCCAGGACCTGGCCTGAGCCGGTGGTGCTGTCGTCCAGCCGTACGTCCGCGAACGTGGCCATCGGGGTGGGGTCGGTGCCCAGCACCAGCCACATGATCGTCACCGCGCGGGCGTCGCACATGGTCCGGGTGGTGGCGTCCTCCGTGCCCGCCACGAGGACGGTGGCGGCTCCCACAGCGAACTCGGGGACGCGGTTGCCGCCCCAGCGGGTGCCGACCGTCACCTGGCCCGGGGTGGTGGAGGGGGTCAGCGCGGAGTCGGTCTCGATGCCCCCGCTGGTGTCGATGCGCTGGCGGACCGTCAGGGGTGTCGTCGTCGCGCTGCCGCCGGCCGCGGACCGGATCCGGTCGACGACCGCCGCCCAGTCGTCCCGCACCCCCTTCCACTCGGGGAAGGAGCAGTAGGCCGACCCGCCGTGCTCCGTGCACGACTGGACCTTCTGCGGGGTCGTGGACGCCGTCCTCCGTGCCGCTTCCAGGGCGTCGGTGTCCCGCGGGAGCTGGCCGATCGCGCCGGCCGTGGTGACCGCGAGGGCGAGCGCGGTCGCCGCCTTGACCGCGCGGGTGCGGCCGCCGGACAGCAGCAGGGCCGCGCAGGTCAGCACGGCGCACAGGCCCAGCAGATAGAGCGCGTGCCAGGCGGCCGGGCGGCCGAGGAGGTCGCTGGGGACCGGATCGCCGCCGGAGATCCCGGAGAAGACCAGGGGGGAGAGCCAGCCCGCCCCCGGCTCGTCCGACTCGGTGACGCCGGTGGCGAGGACCATGAGCAGATACACGGCGACCACGAAGAGCATGGGCGCGAAGGGCATGGGCACGAGCCGTGCCAGCAGGACACCGGTGATCCCCGCCATCAGGACGACCAGCGGCCCGACGGCGAGTTCGGCGACGGAGCCGTGGCCGATCGCGCCGGGCTTCAGGGCCTCCCGGGTGAACTCGGCCGCGACGACGACCGCGGTGAGCGCCGCGAACGGCACCGCGGACAGGAGGTGCGCGAGGACGCGCCGCCAGGGCTCCATCGCCATGACGTCGAACTGCTCGACCGTGCCGTGCCTGCGCGAGCGCAGGGCGGCGGCGTTGGTGCAGACGAGCAGGGCGACGGCGAGGAGCAGGGGGGACGTCTGGGTGTCGCGGTCGACCGTGTTGAGGACGGGGTAGTCGCTCATGCCGTCCTGGGACGCCAGCCGCGCGACGGTGAAGCCGACGTACAGGAACAGGAAGACCAGCATCGGCACCTGCTGGAGGAGTTCGCGGGTCTCGAAACGGGCCAGGGCGAGCATGGCGCCGGTGCGGCGGCCGGGCCCGGGGGGCTCGGGGAGCGCGGGGGCGGGTCCCCTCACCGTCGTGATCGTGGTGCTCATGCGGTCACCGTCCGGCTGTCGCTGTCGAGGGTGAGCAGATAGCCGTCCTCCAGGGTGGGTTCGAGGAGGTCGGCGCCCTCCGGCGGATCTCCGACGTTGCGGAAGGTGCCGGTGCCGGTGCGCCAGCCGGCCAGGGCGGCCGGGTCCCGCTCCGTGCTGCTCCAGACCCGGCCGGCCGCACGGGCGGTCAGCTCCGCGGGGGAGCCCTCGAAGCGGACGCGGCCCCGGGCGAGGACCACGACCCGGTGGCAGAGCATCGCCACGTCCTCGGTCTGGTGGGTGGACAGCAGGACCGTGCGCCCCTCACCGGCCTCGGCGATCAGCCCGCGGAAGCGCATGCGCTGCTCGGGGTCGAGACCGACGGTCGGCTCGTCCAGGACGAGGAAGCCGGGGTCGCCGACGAGCGCGGCGGCCAGCGCGACGCGCTGCCGCATGCCACCGGACAGCCGCTTGAGCCGCTTGCCCCGCACGTCGGCGAGGTCGACGGCGTCCAGCACGCGACGCACCTCGCGGAGCCGGGCGGTGCGGTCGGTCAGTTCCTTCAGGATCGCCACGTAGTCGACGAACTCGAAGGCCGTGAAGTCGGGGTGGAAGCCGGGCGTCTGCGGCAGGTAGCCGAGCGTGCGGCGCAGGGCCAGGCGGCCGGCCGACGTGCCGGGATCGTGGCCCAGGGCGGTGAACTCGCCCCGGTCCGGCGGCACCGCCGTGGCCAGCACCCGCAACAGGGTGGTCTTTCCGGCACCGTTGGGGCCGAGCAGGCCGGTCACGCCCCGCGTCAGGCGCAGCGAGACGCCGTCCAGGGCGTGGGTGCCGCCGTAGCGCAGGGACAGGCCGGTGGCCGTCACGGTGGTGGGCGGGGTGGTCATGCGGGACTCCTGGGATTCCGGTCGGTGGGCGGGGGCGGGCGCGGGCGTCATACGGCGCCGCCGTCCGGGAAGCCGCCCACGGGACGCGCGTCGAAGCGGTCCCGGGTCTGGTAGAGCAGCACGGTGGCGAGAGCCGCGACGGCCGCCGCGGCCGACTGCCCGGCCGCCGTGAAGGGCACGAGCGTGGTGGGGGAGTGCGCCTGCAACCGCGCCACCACCAGCAGCGTCAGCCAGGCCCCGCCCACCAGGGCGGGCGCGAGGACCGGGCCGAGCCGGGGGGTCAACGCCAGTCCGGTCGCGGTCAGGGCCAGCGCGGGCAGCAGCCAGGTCAGGGCCAGCAGCCCGTATCCCGGCAGGGCGAGGGTGGCCAGGCCGTTGAAGGCGAGGCCCGCGGTCAGCACCGCGGCCGTCCGGATCATCAGCAGGCGGAAGCCGTGCATCGGGGCGACGACGGCCATCTCGTACGACGGGTCGAGGGCCGGTCCGTACGACAGGGCGACCCCACCGAGCGGGAGCAGCGGGGCGAGCGCGAGGAACAGCGCGGGCCGGTCCACCAAGTGGACCGCCAGCACGGTCATGACCAGCAGGGACATCACCGCCAGCAGCCACGACCGGCGCAGCACCGGGGTGGCCGTCAGCAGCCGGGCGGTGTGGTCGGCCACGCCGAGCCGCACCAGCAGCCGCTCGACCGGGCCCGGCCGCGGCGCGTCCAGTTCGGCGTCCAGCCGCTCCCAGCCGGCGTCCAGCGCGACCGGGTCGACTGCCCCCGCGAGCCGGGACCGGCACGGGGCGCACCCCGCGAGATGCGTGTCGGCGGACCACAGCAGGGGCGCCACCAGTTCGCCCCGCGCGTAGGCGCGCAGGTCCTCCTCCGGTACGTGCCACGTCATGCCAGGGCCTCCTTCAGTCTGTCGGCCTCCGCGCATCCGCGCAGGCGCCCTTCCGTCACGTGCCGCCTCATGCCAGCGCCTCCCGCAGTTGCTTGCGGGCCCGCTGGGCCCGCGTCTTGACCGTGCCCGCGGGGATGCCGAGCAGGACGGCGGCCTCCCGGGTGGTGAGTCCGTCGATGACGGTGGCCTGGAGGACCGCCCGCAGCTCCGGGGAGAGACGGGTGAGGGCACCGGCGAGATCCCCGTGCTCCACTCCCGCGAGCACGCGCTCCTCCGCGGAGGCCTCGTCGCGGTGGCGCAGCCGGGCCAGGGCCTGACGCAGCCGCCCCCGCGCGCCGTCGCCGCGCACGGCGTCGACGAGGCGGCGGGCTCCGATGCGCCACAACCAGCCGGCCGCGTCCTCGGAGTGGCCCTCCTGGAAGCGGGCGGTGCCGCGCCACACCGCGAGGAACGTCTCCTGGACGACGTCGTCGACTATCGCGGCGTCGGCGCAGCGGCTGCGCATGCGCGCGGTCAGCCACGGCGCGTATCGCCGGTACAGCTCCTCGAAGGCGTGACGGTCCCCGTCCGCCGCGACGGCCCGCAGCAGCTCCCCGTCGCTTCTCGTTTCGCTCACATCCCCTCATCGGACGAGCCCCGCCGATCGGTTCACGATCCGGCACCCCAATTTTTTTCGCCCGCCACCCGGGGCGGGGGGGGGGGGGGGGGGGGGGGGGGGGGGGGGGGGGGGGGGGGGGGGGGGGGGGGGGGGGGGGGGGGGGGGGGGCGGGCGG
>NZ_JBIRNP010000004.1:521814-551614 GCF_044331705.1 Streptomyces sp. NPDC017202
TTTTCTCTCCCTTCCCCTAAGGGGTCGCGCCCCGCCGTTGGGTTCAGTTTCTGGAAACCCAATTTTTTTCGCCGGCCCCCCCGTCGTGCCCCCCCCCCCCCCCCCGTGCCTCCCTGTGCCTCCCCGTTCCTCTCCCCACCGGCCCACAGGCTCCGCTCCATGGCGACCCACCGGCACACCGACCCGTCGGCCCGCCGGCACACCGGCGCGCGGGCTCCGCTTGACATGCCCGACACCTTGCACCACCCTTTCACTACTCAATTAGTGAAAGGGTGGTTGTCGAGTGGTGGAATACCGCATCGACCGGCACAGCGGCGTGGCCACCTACGTCCAGATCGTCCAGCAGACGAAACAGGCCCTCCGCCTCGGCATGCTGCGCCCCGGCGACAAGCTGCCGACGGCCCGCGAGGTGGTCGAGGCCACCGCCATCAACCCCAACACCGTGCTGAAGGCCTACCGCGAACTGGAGCGCGACGGACTCGTCGAGGCCCGGCGCGGTCTGGGCACCTTCGTCCGGCGCGGGCTGAGCACCGCCCCCGCCGACTCGCCCCTGCGCACCGAGCTGGACGAGTGGGCGGACCGGGCCCGCGAGGCGGGCCTCGACCGGGACGACGTGAGCGCGCTCTTCACCGCCGTACTCGACGAGCACTTCACAGACGGCCACGGGCAGGCGGAGGCCCACCGGCAGCCCGGCGCCACCGACCGCACCGACAGCACCGACACCACCACCCACCACGAACGCTCCCAGGGGGACCCTTCATGACCGACACCGCCATGGCGGCAACCGCGCTCGGCAAGCGCTTCGGCCGACGCGGCGGCTGGGCGCTGCGCGACTGCGCGTTCCGGCTGCCCGCCGGGCGCGTCTGCGCCGTCGTCGGACCCAACGGCGCGGGCAAGTCCACGCTCCTCGCTCTCGCCGCCGGCCTGCTGGCGCCCTCCGAGGGATCGGTCACGGTCCTCGGCACGGACCCGGCGTCCGCACGCGCGCGTGTCGGTTACGTCGCCCAGGACAAGCCGCTGTACCCGCAGCTCACGGTCGCCGAGACGCTGCTGTCGGGTGCCGACCTCAACCCGGCGCGCTGGGACGCCGCCACCGCCGAGCGCATCGTCTCCGCGGGCGAGCTGAACCCCAGGGCCCGTATCCGCACCCTCTCCGGCGGCCAGCGCACCCGTGTCGCGCTCGCCCTGGCGCTCGGCAAGCGGCCGGAACTGCTCCTCCTGGACGAGCCGATGGCCGACCTCGACCCGCTGGCCCGGCACGAGCTGATGGGCACCCTGATGGCACAGGCCGCGCAGCACGGCACCACGATCGTGATGTCCTCGCACGTGGTCGCCGAGCTGGAGGACTCCTGCGACCACCTGCTGCTGATCGGGGGCGGCCGGGTCCGCCTGGCCGGGGAGATCGACGAACTGCTGGCCGCCCACGCGCGCGTGAGCGCACCCGCCGCGTCCGCAGAGGCCGGTGACCTCGCCGCGCACACGATCGTCGAGTCCCGCGTGACCGGCCGCCAGTTCACCGCCCTCCTGCGCCCCTCGGGCCCGCTCGCCGCCGACTGGCGCCCCACCGCACCGTCCCTGGAGGACCTCGTCCTCGCCTACCTCCGCAACCCCGAAGCGGCCCCCCTCGTCCCCGCCCACCCGGAGGAGGCCGCCGTATGACCGCCACCACCCCCACCCCCGCCCCGGCCGCCACCGCGCGCTCCGCCCCGGCGCCCCGTCTGCTGCCGTGGCTGCTGCGCCTGCACCGCCCCGGGCTGGCCGTCTGGGCCGGTCTCGTCGCCGTCCTCGCCCTCGCCCTGCTCGCGATGTGGGGCCCGCTCGGTGACGCGGCCGCCGACGGCTGGCGGCAGTACCGCGCGTGCGTCGGCGACGGACCGTGCGGCTACGACCAGGACGCGATCATCCGGTACCGGGACGTGTACACGTACACGACGTTCGCCGTGATCGCGCTGCCCTTCCTCGTCGCGGCCTGGGCCGGCGCCGCCCTCGTGGGCCGTGAGCTGGAGAGCGGCACCGCCCGCCTCGCCTGGACGACGGGCCTGTCCCCGACCCGCTGGCTGGCCGCCAAGATCGCCGCGCCCGCCGTCCTGGTCACCGTCGGCACCGGCCTTCTGGTGGGGCTGCACCACCTGGCCTGGTCGGCGAACCGGCACCGCATCGACACGTCCAAGTCCTGGTACGACTCCCCCACCCTGCACGCGAACGGCCCCACCACGGTCGCCCTCGCCCTGGCGGGCCTCGCCGCCGGCGCCCTCGCGGGCCTGCTGTGGCGCCGTACGCTGCCCGCGCTGGTCACCGCACTGGGCTTCACCGTCGTCCTGAGGTTCGCGGCCGACCTGGTCATGCCGTACCTGTGGCCGTCCGTCACCCGCGTCACCGGCCTCGACACCGGTTACGTCATGGAGGGCGTCAAGGTCGACTCGGGCCTGGTCACCGCGGACGGCGCGCACGTGGCCGATCCGGGCTGCGGGCCGTCGTTCGTCAAGGGCTGCGCCGATGTGTACGCCAGGCTCGACGCCACCGGGTTCTACACGGAGTACCACCCCGAGTCCCACTACTGGCCCCTCCAGCTGACCACGACCGCCCTCGTCCTGGCCGTCGCCGCCGGCCTCACCGTCGCCGCGTTCGTCCTGCTCAGGCGGTCCACGGCCACGAAGCCCTCCCCGACCCGCACCCCGCACCGCACCGCGGCCCCCGTCCGCCAGGAGGCCTCCCCGTGACCGCCCTCGCCACCGCGCACGTCCGCCAGGAGGCCGCCGGCGCCCGCTGGGGCGTCGCCCGCACCGTCCTGCGGCTGCACCGCGCCGCCCTGCTCGTCTGGGCTCTGGCCGTGCTGGGCCTGACCGGCTGGCTGGTGTGGCTCACCGAGGTCACCGCCGACGAGGCGCGCGCCGAGCAGGAAGCGTGCGACCGGGCGGCCCAGGACTGGTGCGACATGACCGTCGGCACCTTCGGCTACAGCGCGCCGATGGACTGGATCGCCGCCCTCACCGCCCACTCCTCCCTCGTCGTCGCCGCCTTCGCGGGCGGCGCGCTGATCGGCCGCGAACTGGAGAACGGCACCGCCCGTCTCGCCTGGTCGCAGGGCATCACCCCGGCCCGCTGGCTGGCCGCCAAGCTCGCCGTCCCCGCCCTGGCCGTGACGCTCGGCGTCACCGTCCTGGTCCTGGTGTTCCGCTGGGCCAGGGAACCCCACCGGGACCTGATCGGCACCGCGTGGACGGACGGCAGCGTGTTCGTGGCGCTCGGCCCGGCCGCCGTCGCGTACGCCCTGTGCGCCCTCGCCCTGGGCACGCTCAGCGCGCTCCTGCTGCGCCGCGCCCTGCCCGCGCTCGGCGTCTCCGTCGCCCTGACCTGGCTGCTCACCCTCGTCCTGGGGCACTTCCGCGCCTCTCTGTGGCCGTCCCTGACCCGGACCTCGGCGACTGTGGAGGCCGACCTCCCCGACAACGCGTGGCAGGTGGACCAGGGCGTCCTGGTCCACGGCAGCCCCGCCCCGGACGTGCACGACTGGAGCTGCGACGGCACCGTCGAGGAGACGCGGCGCTGCCTGGACGACCTGGGTGTCAACGGCTCCTACGTCACGTACCACCCCGCGTCCCACTTCTGGCCCCTCCACCTGGTCGAGACCGGCATCCTCCTGGTCGTCGCCGCGGCGGCCACCGCCGTGTCCTTCCGCCTCCTGCGCCGCCGCACGGCCTGACCCACCCGGCGGCTCCCCCGCCACGGGCCCTGTACGTCCCTCCACCGGGGGAGAGCCGTACGGGGCCCGAAGCCGCAGGGGCCACCCGAAGACCTACGGGTCGCCCGAAGACCTACGGGAACCGGCCACCCCGGCCGTACGGCAACCAGCCACCCGGACCACAGGGGAGGCAACCACCGAACCGGCCACCCGCACCGCCCACGGCCCGACCCCCACCCCTCTCGCCCCGCTCACCCCCGCCACCTCGCCCCCACTCCCTGGTCCCACCCCCGCGAGCCGCCGCCCGATATCCCGCACGCCATGTCTCCGTAACCGCTGGTTCAGACGACCTTGCGACGCTCAGCCAATGAACCCCGCCGTGCCCGAGCCCTCGCCGCCCCCCGAGGACAGACTCCTCGACGGGAACGCCGCCGCGCTCCCCCGCGCACGATCCGACGCGCCTGTCTCGCCGTCGGCGCGGAAGAATGGGTCTATGAGCCAGTCGAACGCCCAGGCCAAGGTCCAGCACGAGCAGCCCTCCGTGGGCTCCATAGCCGCGCACCGCCCGCACACGGTGGCCGCCGCGGTATCCGATCTGGAACCCGACATCGACGCCGACCTCGACGGATACGAGGAGTCGCCGTACGACGGGCCCCAACTGCCGCAGGGCCGCTTCCTCGACCGGGAGCGCAGCTGGCTGGCGTTCAACGAGCGGGTCCTCGAGCTCGCCGAGGACCCGACCACACCCCTGCTCGAGCGGGCCAACTTCCTCGCCATCTTCGCGAGCAACCTCGACGAGTTCTTCATGGTCCGGGTGGCCGGACTCAAGCGGCGCATCGCCACCGGCGTGGCCACCCGCTCCGCCTCCGGCCTCCAGCCGCGCGAGGTGCTGGAGATGATCTGGGCCCGCTCCCGCGAGCTGATGGCCCGGCACGCCGCCTGCTACCACGAGGACGTCGCCCCCGCACTCGCGGAGGAGGGCATCCACCTGGTCCGCTGGAACGAGCTGACGGAGAAGGAGCAGGCCCGCCTCTTCACGCTGTTCCGGCACCAGATCTTCCCCGTGCTGACGCCCCTGGCGGTCGACCCGGCGCACCCCTTCCCGTACATCTCGGGCCTCTCCCTGAACCTCGCGGTGATCGTGCGCAACCCGGTCAGCGGGCACAAGCACTTCGCGCGCGTGAAGGTGCCGCCGCTGCTGTCCCGCTTCCTGGAGTGCTCCCCGGGCCGCTACGTCCCCGTCGAGGACGTCATCGCCGCCCACCTGGAGGAGCTGTTCCCGGGCATGGAGGTGCTGGAGAGCCACGCCTTCCGCCTCACCCGCAACGAGGACCTCGAGGTCGAGGAGGACGACGCCGAGAACCTCCTCCAGGCCCTGGAGAAGGAACTCATGCGGCGCCGCTTCGGACCGCCGGTGCGCCTGGAGGTCGAGGAGTCCATCGACCGCGAGGTGCTCGACCTGCTGGTGCGCGAGCTGAAGATCGGCGAGGCCGAGGTGTACCCGCTGCCGGGCCCCCTGGACCTCACCGGCCTGTTCCGCATCCACGGCCTCGACCGGCCCGAGCTGAAGTACCGCAAGTTCATCGCGGGCGTCCACCGCGACCTGGCCGAGGTCGAGTCGGCGTCCGCGCCCGACATCTTCGCGGCCCTGCGCAACCGGGACGTGCTGCTGCACCACCCGTACGACAGCTTCTCCACCTCCGTCCAGGCCTTCCTGGAGCAGGCGGCCGCCGACCCGGACGTCCTCGCCATCAAGCAGACCCTGTACCGGACCTCCGGCGACTCCCCGATAGTCGACGCGCTCATCGACGCCGCCGAGTCCGGCAAGCAGGTCCTCGTGCTGGTCGAGATCAAGGCCCGCTTCGACGAGCACGCCAACATCAAGTGGGCGCGCAAGCTGGAGGAGGCCGGCTGCCACGTCGTCTACGGCCTGGTCGGCCTGAAGACCCACTGCAAGCTGTCCCTGGTGGTCCGCCAGGAGGGCGAGACCCTGCGGCGCTACAGCCACGTCGGCACCGGCAACTACCACCCGAAGACGGCCCGGCTGTACGAGGACCTCGGCCTGCTCACCGCGGACCCCCAGGTCGGCGCGGACCTCTCCGACCTCTTCAACCGGCTCTCCGGCTACTCCCGCCGCGAGACCTACCGCCGTCTGCTGGTCGCTCCCAAGTCCCTGCGCGACGGCCTGATCTCGCGCATCGACAAGGAGGTCCAGCACCACCGCGCCGGACGCCCCGCCCACGTCCGCATCAAGGTCAACTCGATGGTGGACGAGGCGATCATCGACGCCCTCTACCGGGCGTCCCAGGCCGGTGTCCCGGTCGACGTCTGGGTGCGCGGCATCTGCGCCGTACGGCCGGGCGTGCCGGGCCTGTCGGAGAACATCCGGGTCCGTTCGATCCTCGGCCGCTTCCTGGAGCACTCCCGGGTGTTCGGTTTCGGCAACGGCGGTGAACCCGAGGTGTGGATCGGCAGCGCCGACATGATGCACCGCAACCTCGACCGTCGCATCGAAGCCCTGGTCAGGGTCGTCGACCCGGCCCACCGGGCGGCCCTGAACCGGCTGCTGGAGACCGGCATGTCGGACTCCACCGCCTCCTGGCACCTCGGCCCGGACGGCGAGTGGACGCGGCACGCGACCGACGCGGACGGCCAGCCCCTGCGCAACGTCCAGGAGATGCTCATAGACGCCCGGAGGCGCCGGCGTGGCACAGCGACACCATGACCTGACGGACTCCACGGCCGGGCGCGCCGCCCCGCCCGTGACCGGGGAGGTCCTGGCCGGCTATCTCCGCGGCCAGGCCACCGAGTTCCTCCGCGCGCTGCGCCTGCACCGGGAGACCGGCGGCGGGCAGAACGTCGGCGGGCAGAACGGCTCGGGCGGCGGCCCGGCGGACGCCGTCGACGCGACGCACGCCCTGCGCCGCTCGGCCCGCCGGATCAGCGGCAGCCTGCACACGTTCCGCCCGCTGCTCGACCCCGGCTGGTCGGAGGAGATACGCCCCGAACTGGCCTGGGTGTCGGGCACGCTGGCCCTGGAGCACGCCTGCGCGTCCCGCCTGGAACGGCTGCTGCTCGCGCTGCAACGACTGTCGGGGGCGACGGTGATACCGCCCCGGACCCTGGCGTCGGGGACGGGCGCGGCCACCGTGACGGCCGTGCCCGTGGCCGGCTCCCGGAAGGCCGCCCCGCCGAGAGCGGCGAGCACCGCCCCCGACCGCGGCAACCTCACCGTGGGCGCGGCCAAGGCGGGCGCCCTCCTCGACCGCCAGCTCACCCTCGCCCGCACCCGGGCCCACTCCACCGCCCTCCAGGCCCTCGGTTCCTCCCGCTTCCACGCCGTCGCGGACAAGGTCGCCGTCCTGGCCAGCGAGGTCCCCCTCGCGCCGCACGCCGCCACCGCCGACCCGCGGCCCCTGGCCGCCGCGGCCGAGGAGCGCCTCGCGGACGCGGTCGCCGCGCTGCCCCTGGTGACCGCCGGCCACCCGTACAACGCGGAAGCGCTGATCCACGGCCTGTCCCCGGACCCCGCCCCGCACCCGCAGGACGCGCCCTGGCACCAGGTCCGCCTCCTGCTGCGCCTGCACCGGTACGCCCTGGAGGTCCTGCACGGCGACGACGGCCCGCACGGCGACGACGGCGTGCTGCTCTCGGCCGGCCAGGCCCTCGACCGCCACCGCGACGCCTCGGAGGCGGCGGCCGCGGCGGCCCACGCGGCCCGCACGCCCCGCATCGCCCCGGCGACGGCGTACGCGCTGGGCGTGCTGCACGCGGACCAGCGGCACGAGGTGGAGGCGGCCCGGTACGCCTTCCAGCGTTCGTGGCAGAAGCAGACCGTCGGCACGACCACGTCGTAGCCCGCGAGGGCCCCACTCGTCCAGAAGGCGGTGAACCGGTGAGCCATCCCGACGGCACCTCACAGGGGGCTCTCGTGCGGGCGGCCGGCTGCGTCCTGTGGCGGCGGTCGCCGTTCGACGGTGAGCTGGAGGTATGCCTGGTCCACCGACCGAAGTACGACGACTGGTCGCACCCCAAGGGGAAGCTCAAACACGACGAGGACTGGCTGGCGTGCGCCGTCCGCGAGGTGGCCGAGGAGACCGGCCACACGGCGCACCCGGGGCCCCGGCTGCCCACGGCCCACTACCTGGCCCAGGGCCGCCCCAAGGAGGTCCGCTACTGGGCGGCCGAGGCCGGTGCCGGCCGTTTCACGCCGAACGACGAGGTGGACCGGGTGCTCTGGCTGCCCCCGGCGGCCGCCCGCGCCCGTCTCACGGAGCCGAGGGACCGCACCCTCGTGGACGCGCTGCTCGCCGCCCTGCGCCTGGCATAGCCCCGGGCCCGGCGCGCCGCTCACCGCCCCGTACCGGGCGCGACCCCCGCCCGGCCGGAATCACCCTGTGTCCTCGGCGTGAGCGTTCCGTGACCTAACCACACCGCCCTCAGGGGTTCACCTCCCGTTCATTCGGCCCCGTAGGCGGCTTCACCTGTTCTGCCTAATTTCGGCCTTACCCGGTGCGGTGCGCGACTCCAGGGAAGCGCTCGTACCGCCCAGTCTTCGCACGCCGCCGGATTCAGGACGGCGGCTCTCGGAAGGATCTCCCTCAAGTGAAGCTTCAGCGCATGAACCGGCGGGCCCTCACCCTCGGTGCTCTCGCCGTCTCCGGCGCCCTGGCCCTCACGGCGTGCGGCTCCGACGACACCGGCTCCAAGACCAGCGGCGGCAACAGCAGCTCCGCCGCCGCGGGCGCCAGTGACATCAAGTGCGACGACGCCAAGGGCCAGCTCCTCGCCGACGGCTCCTCCGCGCAGAAGAACGCGATCGACGCCTGGGTCAAGAACTTCACCCAGGCCTGCAACGGGGTCCAGGTCAACTACAAGGGCTCCGGTTCCGGCGCCGGCATCACCGCGTTCACGCAGGGCACGGTCGCCTTCGCCGGCTCCGACTCCGCGCTGAAGCCCGAAGAGGTCACCGCCTCCAAGGAGGTCTGCACCGGCGGCCAGGGCATCGACCTGCCGATGGTGGCCGGCCCGATCGCCGTCGCGTACAACCTCTCCGGTGTCGACAACCTCGTCCTGGACGCGCCGACCCTGGCGAAGATCTTCGACGGCAAGATCAAGAACTGGAACGACGCGGCCATCGCGAAGCTGAACCCGGGCGCGAAGCTTCCCGACCTCCAGATCCAGCCGTACCACCGCTCGGACGAGTCCGGCACCACGGACAACTTCACCAAGTACCTGATCGCCGCCGCCCCGAACGACTGGAAGTACGAGGGCGGCAAGGCCTGGCAGGCCAAGGGCGGCCAGTCCGCCTCCGGCTCCTCCGGTGTCGCGCAGGGCGTCAAGCAGACCAACGGCGCCATCGGCTACATGGAGCTGTCGTACGCCAAGGACGGTCTCGGCACCGTCGCCCTGAACACGGGCGCCGCCGCCCCGGTCAAGGCCTCCTCCGAGGGCGCCACCAAGGCCGTCGCGGCCGCCAAGGTCGTCGGCACGGGCAACGACCTCGCGCTGAAGATCGACTACACCTCCAAGGCCGAGGGCGCGTACCCGATCACCCTGGTGACGTACGAGATCGTCTGCGACAAGGGCAACAAGGCCGCCACCCTGCCGGCCACCAAGGCCTTCCTGCGCTACCTGGCCAGCGAGCAGGGCCAGGGCATTCTCTCGGGCATCGACTACGCGCCGATCCCCGACTCCATCATCACCAAGGTCCGCACCACCGTCGAGGGCCTGAGCTGATCTGAAGGTGCGGTCCGGCGCCGGGTCCGCCCGGCCCGGACCGCACCGTCCGGTGCACCGCCGCCAGGGGCCGCACGCATACCCGGCCCCGCCCGAGCCGCCCACCCACGAGCGGCTCCGCAGACCGGAGAACCCCATGGACATATCGACGCAGAAGACAGACGAAGCACCTCCACCCACGGCCCCGCCGACCACGGCCGAGCAGAAGCGCGCGGCGCGCGGCGCCACCCGACCCGGTGACCGGATCTTCCTCGGTCTCTCCCGCGGGTCGGGCATCCTGCTGCTCGCGATCATGGCCGCCATCGCGGTCTTCCTCACGTACCGGGCCTCGCTGGCCATCAGCGAGGACGAAGCGAACTTCCTCACCGCCTTCGAGTGGAACACCAGCCTGGTGCCGCCGAAGTTCGGCATCGCCGTCCTCGCCTTCGGCACCGTGGTCTCCTCGATCGTCGCCATGGTCCTCGCGGTCCCGATCGCCGTCGCCATCGCGCTCTTCCTCACCCACTACGCCCCGCGCAAGCTGCGCAGCCCGATCTCCTACGTGATCGACCTGCTCGCCGCCGTGCCGTCCATCGTGTATGGCCTGTGGGGCGCCCTGATCCTCGTCCCGCACATGAACGGCCTCTTCAGCTGGCTGGACGAGTACCTGGGCTGGACGGGGATCTTCTCCTGGGACCAGGGCGCGCCGCGCTCGATGCTCACCGTCGGCATCCTGCTGGCGATCATGATCCTGCCGATCATCACCAACGTCAGCCGCGAGGTCTTCCGCCAGGTCCCGCAGATGCACGAGGAGGCCGCCCTGGCCCTCGGCGCCACACGCTGGGAGGTCGTGCGGATGTCCGTGCTGCCGTTCGGCCGCTCCGGCGTGATCTCCGCGTCGATGCTCGGCCTCGGCCGTGCCCTCGGCGAGACGATGGCCGTCGCCACGGTCCTCTCCCCCGACTTCGACATCCACGCCAGCCTGCTCAACCCGGGCGGCGGCACCTTCGCCCAGAACATCGCCAGCAAGTTCAACGAGGCGAACGAGTTCGGCCGGGACGCGCTCATCGCCTCCGGCCTCGTCCTGTTCGTCATCACGCTGCTGGTCAACGGCGCGGCCCGCGCGATCATCGCCCGCCGCAAGGAGTACTCGGGGGCCAACGCATGAGCCACGCCGTCATCGACGACAAGCGCCCCGGCAGCAGCCTGCGCGGCGCCACCCTGCCGAAGTGGTCCCCGTGGGCCATCGCGGGCGGCTCGATCGCCCTGGCCGTGGTCATCGGCCTGGCCGGGGGCCTCGACAGCCGCGTCCAGTGGGGCCTGATCGCCGGCCTCCTCTTCCTGCTGGCCACCTACGGCATCGCCGCCCGCGTCGAGGGCCGCCGCCAGGCCAAGGACCGCATCGCCACCGCCCTCGTCTGGGTCGCCTTCCTGATCGCCGTCGTGCCGCTCGCCTCGCTGATCTGGGCGACCGTGGAGCGCGGCACCGAGGTCCTGGACGGCTACTTCCTGACCCACTCGATGGGCGTCGTCGCCGACTCCGAGCCCGGCGGCGGCATCTACCACGCCATCCTCGGCAGCCTGGAGCAGGTCGGCCTCGCCACCGTGATCGGCGCCCCGATCGGCATCCTCACCGCGATCTACCTGGTGGAGTACGGGCGCGGCAACCTCGCCCGCGCCGTCACCTTCTTCGTGGACGTCATGACGGGCATCCCGTCGATCGTCGCCGGCCTGTTCATCCTCAGCCTCATGCTGATGTTCGACATGCAGCCCTTCGGCTTCGCGGGCTCGCTGGCCCTGGCCATCCTGATGATGCCGGTCGTCGTACGCTCGACGGAGGAGATGCTCAAGCTCGTCCCCAACGAGCTGCGCGAGGCCTCCCTCGCACTGGGCATCCCCAAGTGGCGCACCATCCTGAAGGTGGTCGTCCCGACCTCCATCGGCGGCATCATCACCGGCGTCATGCTCTCGGTGGCCCGCATCGCCGGTGAGACCGCCCCCGTCCTCCTCCTCGTCTTCGGCAACCCGTTCATCAACTCGAACCCCTTCGAGGGTGCGCAGGCGTCGCTGCCGCTGTACATCTACCAGCAGTACGCGCAGAGCGCCGGTTCGCAGGCGGCCTACGACCGCGCCTGGGCGGCATCCCTCACGCTGATCGCCTTCGTGATGATCCTCAACCTGGTGGCTCGCGGCATCGCCCGCTGGAAGGCCCCGAAGACCAGTCGCTGAGCATCGGTCTGCGGCCACCGCCGCGCGGGACCACAGCGAACCACCGGACTTTTGGAAGTGAAGTAGAAGACATGGCCAAGCGAATCGACGTAAGCGGACTGACCGCGTACTACGGCTCCCACAAGGCGATCGAGGACATCTCGATGACCGTCGAGCCGCGCTCGGTGACGGCGTTCATCGGCCCCTCCGGCTGCGGCAAGTCGACGTTCCTGCGCACGCTGAACCGCATGCACGAGGTCACCTCCGGTGGCCGCGTCGAGGGCAAGGTGATGCTCGACGACGAGGACCTGTACGGCCAGGGCATCGACCCGGTGTCGGTGCGGCGCGAGGTCGGCATGGTGTTCCAGCGTCCGAACCCCTTCCCCACGATGTCGATCTTCGACAACGTGGCGGCGGGCCTGCGGCTGAACGGCAACTACAAGAAGAGCGAACTGCAGGACGTCGTCGAGAAGTCCCTCAAGGGCGCGAACCTGTGGAACGAGGTGAAGGACCGCCTCAACAAGCCGGGCTCGGGCCTCTCCGGCGGCCAGCAGCAGCGTCTGTGCATCGCGCGGGCGATCGCGGTGGAGCCGAACGTCCTGCTGATGGACGAGCCCTGCTCCGCGCTCGACCCGATCTCCACCCTCGCCATCGAGGACCTGATCGGCGAGCTGAAGGAACGCTTCACGATCGTCATCGTCACGCACAACATGCAGCAGGCGGCGCGCGTCTCCGACCGCACGGCCTTCTTCAACCTGGCGGCCGTCGGCCAGCCCGGCCGGCTGATCGAGATCGACGACACGGAGCGCATCTTCTCCAACCCGTCGGTCCAGGCCACCGAGGACTACATCTCGGGCCGCTTCGGATAGGGAACCCAGGCCCCTCGCGGTGCTGCATGGCGGTGCCACCGCGAGGACGCAGAAGAGCCCGCCCCCTGGCTCCCGGGGGGCGGGCTCGCGTGCTTGGGGGGGCGGATTCCGCGGAACGCCGTCCGGGCGTGCTCCGTCCCCCGCGTTCCCTACAGGAACGCCAGGTCGACGAGCCAGAAGGCACAGGCCGCGACGACCGCCGCCGCCGGCATGGTGATGAACCAGCCGAGGACGATGTTCTTGGCGACACCCCACCGCACGGCGTTGATCCGCTTGGTCGCGCCCACACCCATGATCGCCGAGGTGATCACGTGCGTCGTGGAGATCGGCGCCTTGAAGAGGAACGCGGAGACGAACATGATCGAGGCGCCGGTCGTCTCGGCCGCGAAGCCCTGCGGGGGGTCCAGCTCGATGATCTTCCGGCCGAGCGTGCGCATGATGCGCCAGCCGCCCGCGTAGGTGCCCAGCGACAGCATCACGGCGCAGACGAGCTTGACCCAGACCGGGATCGGGTCGCCGTAGTCCTCGACGTCGGCGATGACCAGCGCCATCACCACGATGCCCATCGTCTTCTGCGCGTCCTGGAGGCCGTGGCCGAGCGCCATGCCGGCCGCCGACACCGTCTGCGCGATGCGGAAGCCGCGCTTGGCCTTGTGCGGGTTGGCGCGCCGGAAGATCCACAGGATCGCCGTCATCACCAGGTAACCGACCAGCAGGCCGACCACCGGCGACACGAACATCGGGATGACGACCTTGTCCAGCACCCCGTTCCAGTACACCTTCGTCCCGCCGGCCAGCGCCGCGCCCACCATGCCGCCGAACAGCGCGTGCGAGGACGAGGACGGCAGGCCGAAGTACCAGGTGACGAGGTTCCAGGTGATCGCCCCCACCAGCGCCGCGAAGAGGATCCCCATCCCCTGCGACCCCTCGGGCGTCTGGATCAGCCCCTCGCTGACGGTCTTGGCGACCCCGGAGCCGAGGAAGGCGCCGGCGAGGTTCATCACCGCGGCCATCGCCAGTGCCGCCCGCGGCGTCAGCGCCCGCGTCGACACGGACGTCGCGATCGCGTTCGCCGAGTCGTGGAAGCCGTTGGTGTACGTGAAGAAGAGCGCGACCGCGATGGTCGCGACCAGAGCGAAGGTGTCCATGAAGGGGTCAGGACTCCTTGACCGCGATGGTCTCCACCGTGTTCGCCACGTGCTCGAAGGCGTCCGCGGCCTCCTCCAGCACGTCCACGATCTGCTTGAGCTTCAGCACCTCGATCGCTTCGTACTTGCCGTTGAAGAGGTGGGCGAGCAGCTTGCGGTGGATCTGGTCGGCCTGGTTCTCCAGCCGGTTGACCTCGATCCAGTACTCGGTGAGGTTGGCCATGGTCCGCAGGTTCGGCATGGCCTCGGCGGTCAGTTCCGCCGCCCGCGCCAGCACCTCGATCTGCTGCTCGACGCCCTTGGGCAGTTCCTCGACGTTGTAGAGGACGACGAGGTCGACGGCCTCCTCCATGAAGTCCATGATGTCGTCGAGGGACGACGCGAGGTTGTAGATGTCCTCGCGGTCGAACGGCGTGATGAAGGAGGAGTTCAGCTGGTGGAAGATCGCGTGCGTGGCGTCGTCACCGGCGTGCTCCGCGGCCCGCATACGCTCTGCGATCTCGGCCCGGCCGGCGGTGTCCGCCCCGAGCAGTTCCATGAGGAGTTTCGAGCCCGTGACGATGTTGTCCGCGGACGCGGCGAACATGTCGTAGAAGCTCGTCTCCCTGGGGGTCAGACGAAAGCGCACGTGGGGTCCTCAGGATGCATCGGTTTCGGTCAGGCTGATGCTAGGCGCATCATCCGGCCACGGCTAATGGGCCGCCCACCAGTGTCACCCATGAACCACGGCGACCGGCAGCGGGGCCGCCCGGCGGCCCGTTCCAGGGGCCGCCGGCAGCCGCGGCCACAGGCTCCCTACCCCGCAAAGTTCGGTACGATATACCCAGTAGGGGTATATGTCTGGAGGACACCATGACGACCACCGAGGCCGGGGCGGCCACCGAAGAGGCCGTGACCGACCACGACCGCGGTGTGCACGGCTACCACAAACAGAAGGACGAGCACCTCAAGCGCCTGCGCCGCATCGAGGGGCAGATCCGGGGCCTCCAGCGCATGGTCGAGGAGGACACCTACTGCATCGACATACTCACCCAGGTGTCCGCCTCCACCAAGGCCCTGCAGTCCTTCGCGCTGCAGCTGCTGGAGGAGCACCTGCGCCACTGCGTCGCCGACGCGGCCGTCAAGGGCGGCGACGAGATCGACGCGAAGGTCGAGGAGGCCACGAAGGCCATCGCCCGCCTGCTGCGGACCTGACCCCGGCCCCGCCCGCTCCTGGCTCTCGCCTCTCGGCACCGACCGGGGCCCGCGCGTCAGCCGGCGCGGGCCTCGCGTTCCTCGGCCACCCTCAGCACCTCGTCGATGCTCTCCAGGCTGAGCCGCTCCTCGGCGGCGGAGGCCGCGATGATCAGCTCCCCGCACAGTTCGATCTCGGCGAGGGCCACGTGGTCCTGTACCGCCGTACCACCGACCGGAGCCACGCGCATCACCTCGTCCCTGCCGTCACCGACTTCCTAGAGTAGGGAGCGGCGCACAGGCCGCGCATGGCACGGACGGGCTAGTCCTCATACCGGTTCCCTGGCCGGATCCGGCCCCCACCGGACGACCACCGGCCCCCGACCGGCCGCCCGTCCCGCGGCGGCGGCCCGGCTCACTCCTCCGCGATCCGCCCGGCGTAGATGTCCCCGGGCGCCGGCAGCCGTACGTCGACGGGCGCCCCGAAGTCGTACAGCAGCGTCGTCGAGGCGACCGCGACGGCCTCCTGCCGCCGTCCGTTGACGAAGGTGAACCGGTGCCGGACCTTGCGGATGCGTCCCTCGTCGTCGAGGTAGACGTCGAAGGGGACCCGGGCGGTGGCGAACCCCTTCGCCGCCGCCCCCAGCGAGTCCCGGCCGCCCGCCGAGGCGCCCTTCGCGGCCACCGCGAGGTCGGCGGTGCCGCGGAAGTGCCGCACGTCGGTCCCCGCCAGCCGGCCCCGGCCCACATAGGTCGCGGTGCGCGTCCCGCGCAGCACCTCGGCGGCGGCGTACGGGTCGGTCGCGCCGCCGGTCACCAGGTTCCCGTCGGACAGCGTCGCCGTGTCCACCCGCACCCACTTGTCGGCGGGCACGCCCGCGCCCCGGTTCTTCATGAACAGCGCGCCGGGCGCGAGGAGTTCGACGATGGGCCGGTGCTCACTGACGCCGGCCGGATCCTGCGGGAGCACCACCTTCAGCCGCCCGAGCCGCCGGCGGTAGTCGTAGACGCCCTCGCCCCGGATCGTCACGCGGGTCCCGCCGGTGGCCATCTCCATCGACGTCCGGGCCTTCGAACTGCCCGCCGCCACCAGCGCGTCGGCCGCGCGGCGGAGCGTCTCGACCGGGTCGGCGGCCCGCGCGTCCTCGGCGGCGTTCCCGGGCCCGGCGCACCCGGCGGCGGCGCCGGCCCAGACGCCGGCCACCAGCCCCGCGACGACCGCCGTACCCCACCGCCGCTGCTGCCGCTGAGTCATCGCCTGTCTACCCCCAGCCGGTACGTCCGTCACGGGTCCCCTGTCGTTCCCGATAACGACGGGTGGGCGGCCCCCGTCACGCGCGACCGGGGTTCACGGTGGTCGCAGGCGTCCTTTCCACCGGGGCTGGGTACGGTTGACTCCGTGACCCAGCAGGACCGTTCGGTCTCCTCCCCCGGCGACGGGGAAACCCACACCACCACGACCGTCGAACGCGGCCCCTTCTGCCTGGCCCGCTGCACCTGCGGCTGGCACGGCCCGGCGCGCAGGGCGAGAAGCCTGGCCAGAGCGGACGCCGCCGGCCACACCCACACCTGACCCGATCCGCCCCCCTCTGCGGGGAACCCCCGGCCCCGAAGCCCCGTCTGGCTCCATGGAACCGGCGGAGGCAGAGGGGGCGGTCAGCCATGCATCGGCGTACATTCATCGCGGGCGGCACGGCCGCCGTCGCGGCGGTCGCAGCGGCCGCGTGCCGGCCGGGCGGCGACGGCGGCTCCGGGACCGCCTCCGCCTCCCGGGCCGTCTCCGGCACGGCGGACGGCAAGATCCCGCTGCGGACCACGAGCGCCGTCGCCGCCGCCGACTGGGCCGCCCTCGACCGCTCCCTCGACGGTCCTCTGATCCGCCCCGGGGACGCCTCGTGGACGGCGGCCCGGCAGCTGTACAACACCCGCTTCGACACCCTCCGGCCGGCCGCGGTCGCCTACGTCGCCCACCCCGACGACATCCGTACCGCCCTGGCCTACGCCCGCGCCCACGGCACCAGGGTCGCCATCCGCAACGGCGGCCACTCCTACGGCGGCTGGTCCTCGGGCGACGGCCGGCTGGTCCTCGACGTCTCCCGGCTGAACCGGGTCCGTACGAGCGGCGGTTCGGCCGTCGTCGGCGCCGGCGCCAAACTGATCGACGTCTACCGCGCGCTCGCCGCCAGGGGCGTGACGATCCCGGCCGGCTCCTGCCCGACGGTCGGCGTCTCCGGCCTGGTCCTGGGCGGCGGCCACGGCGTCGTCTCGCGCGCGTACGGCCTCACCTGCGACAGCCTCACCCAGGCGACGATCGTCACGGCGGACGGCAGGCTGCTCACGGCGGACGCCACGCACCACGAGGACCTGTTCTGGGCGCTGCGCGGAGCGGGCAACGGCAACTTCGGCGTCGTCACCGAACTCCGCTTCACCACCCACCCGGCCCCCCAGGCGGTGACCGGCCACCTCTCCTGGCCCTGGTCGAAGGCCGCGGCCGTGGTGCGGGCCTGGCAGGAATGGGGCCCGTCCCAGCCGGACGAGATCTGGTCCGCCCTCCACCTGGCGAGCACGCCCGGCGGCACCCCGAGGATCTCCGTGTCCGCCTTCTGCGTCGGCACCCACGGCCAGTTGCAGAACGCCGTCGACCGCCTCGCGGACCGCGTGGGCGCCTCCGCGACGACAGTGTCGCTGCGCCGCCGCTCCTACGAGGAGGCCATGGAGGTCTACGCCGGATGCTCCTCCTTCGCCACCGACGCCCAGTGCCACCTGCCCGGTCCGACCCCCGGCCGCTCCCCGCGGGGCGTCCTGGGCCGCGAGACCTACGCGGCCCGCTCCGACTTCTTCGACCGCTCCCTCTCGGCGGCGGGCGTCCAGACCCTGCTCCGGCAGCTGGGGACCGTCCGGGGCGGCTCGGGCAGCATCGCGCTCACCGCCCTGGGCGGCGCGATCAACCGGGTCTCCCCCACGGCCACGGCGTTCGTCCACCGCCGCTCCCGGATGCTGGCCCAGTACCTGGTGTCGTGGCGCGCGGGCACGACGGGCACCACGGCCCGGTCCTGGCTCACCACGGCCCACAGCGCCATGGCCCCGCACGCCTCGGGCGCCGCCTACCAGAACTACGCGGACCCCGCCCTGCCGAACTGGAGGAAGGCGTACTACGGCCCGGCGCTCCCGCACCTCACCAAGGTGAAGCGCCGGTACGACCCGACCGGTTTCTTCACGTACGCGCAGTCGCTGTGACGAGGCCGGCCCGGCCCGAGGCCACCCGCCACCGCCGGACCGCGGCCCACGGCCGACGTCCCGGGGCCGACGGACCCCCGGCCCACGGCCGCACGACCGACTACGCGGCCAGGTCCCGCTCCTCGGCGGAGGCCGCCTCGACCCGGGCCCCCGGGACCACCGCGTCCTTCTCCGTGCCCCGCGCGGAGCGCGCCCGCACGGCCCACCCCAGCCACGCGGTCCCCTCGACCGCCTTCAGCACGGGGGTGAGCAGCATCGAGGCCACCGGCGACAGCAGCAGCGCCACCGCCGTACCGAGCGCGAACCCCCCGATGACGTCCGTCGGGTAGTGCACCCCCATGTAGACCCGGCAGAACCCCTCCACCAGCCCCAGCCCGATCCCCACGAGCCCGAACCTGCGGTGGGCCACGAACAGCGCGACCCCCATCGCCATGGTGATCGTCGCGTGGTCGCTCACGAAGGAGTAGTCGGTCTTCCCGGAGACCAGGACCTCAAGGCCCTGGTGGTCGAGAAAGGGCCGGGGCCGTTCCACGAACCCCCGTATCGGCACGTTCACCAGGACCGCGACCGCGGCGGCCAACGGCACCCACACCAGCGCGGCCACGGAGGAGGCGGCCTCCTCGGCCGGCACGGGCCGCCGCCGCACGGTCCACCAGCACCAGACCACGAGCAGCACCATCGCCAGGAGCAACCCGTACTCGCCGACGAACTCGACGATCCGGTCCAGCCAGTGCGGGGCGTCCTTGGCGAGGCCGTTGATGTCGTAGAGCAGGTCGACGTCAGGGTTCGACCCGGATTCGGCGAGTCCAGCCATGGTGCTGCGGCCCCTTCGTCGTTGCTGCCGGGCGCGCCTCACGCACGCCGCTCGTACCCACCCCCGTGGTCGTAGATCCGCGTTCGCCGCTCTGTCGGTCGGTCACAGGCATTGCTCGGCTACGCCAACAGGAACGCACGACCCCCGTTGATACGTTCCACTCTCCACCGAATGATCACGCAGACGTTATCGAAGAGAGATACGTCACCGCAGCTCAGGAGACGGGTCCCCGGCCGCTCAGACCCTCGTGGGGAGCGCTTTCGCGCCATCTTCGGTGACCCGCGTGGCACCGAAGTACTTGCGGGTGTCGATCGGGTCGAACCGGATGACCGCTCCCGTACGGGGCGCGTCGATCATGTACCCGCCGCCGACGTAGATGCCGACGTGGTCGATGGCCCGCGAGTTGGTCGGATCGGTCGAGAAGAACACCAGGTCGCCCGGCAGCAGTTCGTCCCGCGAGGGGTGCGGCCCCGCGTTGTACTGGTCGTTGGCCACCCGGGGCAGGGTGATCCCGACACTCTCGTACGCCGCCTTGGTCAGACCCGAGCAGTCGAACCGTCCGCCCTGCTCAGGCGTGCCGTTCCCGCCCCACAGATACGGCGTCCCCAGCTTCTTCTGCGCGAAGTAGATCGCCCCGGCGGCCTGCTCGGACGGATCGACCCGGGTGACCGGCGCGGCGAAGCTCTTCGCCAGCGTGGTGATCGTCTTCACGTAGTTCCGGGTCTCCCGGTACGGCGGCACGCCCCCGTACTTGATGACCGCGTAGGCCCCCGCGTTGTAGGACGCGAGCATGTTGTGGGTGGGGTCGCCCGGCACCTTCTTCACGTACGAGGCGAGTTCGCAGTCGTAGGACGCGGCCGACGGAATCGCGTCATTCGGGTCCCACACGTCACGGTCCCCGTCCCCGTCGCCGTCGATGCCGTGGGTGGCCCAGGTGCCGGGGATGAACTGCGCTATCCCCTGGGCCGCCGCGGGGCTCTTGGCGTTCGGGTTGAATCCGCTCTCCTGGTAGAGCTGGGCGGCGAGCAGCGCCGGGTCGATCGCGGAGCAGAGGTTGCCCCACTTCTGCACGAGCGCCTGGTAGGCGGCCGGCACGGCGCCCTTGGCCAGCCCGACGCTCCTGCCGCCCACGCCGCCCGCGAGGTTCCCGGCGACGACGTACACGCCGACGACGAGCAGCATCACGAAGCTGAGCCCCGCCGCAGTCGCGGCACCCGCCAGGATCCACGCCTTACGCACCGTCAACCGCCCCTCAACCGTACGGCTTTCCGCCCGCGTCAGTGTATGAGCTTCCCCCGCGGAATCCCGTGCAACCGGCGCTTCCACCACCGGCCGGACCGACCCCGACGAGGCGCCGCCCCCTCACCGCCGGGTGCGCCCCTCCCGGCCGGCCGCGTCAAGGCCGGTCCCGGTGCGCGCCAAGCACCACCCATCGTCCGGTCGTGGATTCCCCATCAACCCCCATGTTCGGGCAACGTCCGCACCCGCCCCGGGACTCGCGCATATGTTCCCCTCCGTGATCCCTGACACCGACGCCTCCCCCCACACGGCCCCCGCCCGCCGCGCCCTGCTGCGCGGCGGCCTCGTCGGCGCGGTGGCCCTGGGCGGCGCGCCCCTCACCGCGGCCCCCGCCTCCGCCACGCCCGCCCCCCGCACACCGGCCCGCCCCACCACCGCGGCGGAGGCCCTGCGGGAACTGGCCGCCGGCAACCGCCGCTGGCGCACCTTCCGCGAGCGGCACCCGGACGAGACCCCGGCCGTGCGGCGGAGCCTGACGCAGGGCCAGCACCCCTTCGCCGTCGTCCTCGGCTGCATCGACTCCCGCGTCCCGCCCGAGCTGGTCTTCGACCAGGGCCTCGGCGACCTGATGACCGTCCGCACGGCCGGCGAGGTCCTCGACGAGGCCGTCCTCGGCAGCGTCGCGTACGGCGTGCTGGAGCTGGGCATACCGCTGGTCGTGGTCCTCGGCCACCAGTCCTGCGGCGCCGTGCGCGCGGCGGTCGAGGCGGACCTCTCCGGCGAACGGCTGCCCGCGCACATCCAGTACCTGGCCGACCGGATACGCCCCTTCATCGACCGTACGAAGGAGGGTGACGCCCGCGTCGACGCCACCGTCGACGCGAACGTCCTGGCCGTCCGCTCCCTGCTCGCCGCCGAACCCGACCTCGCCGCGAAGATCACGGACGGCGAACTGGCCGTCGTGGGCGCCCGCTACGAACTCACGACCCAGGCGGTGCACCGGCTCGACTGACCCGGAGCCGGGCCGGGCCCCGCTATCGTCCTCGTGTCGCCGAGGCCCGTGCGGAAGGAATCCCCCGTGACCGACATCCCCCCCGACCTGACGTGGGTTCGCGCCGCGCCGCCGGAGGCGACCGGCCCCGGCCCCTGGATCGAGATCGCCTTCGGCGAGGGCGACGACGGAGAGGCCCCCGTCCACCTCCGCGAGACCAGCGACCCGGACAACGTGGTCACGACGAACCGGCGCAAGTGGGACGCGTTCGTCCTGGGCGTACGGGCAGGAGAGTTCGACCACTTCGTGGAGGGCGTGAAGGGCCTGGAGGACGCGGAGGACCCGGGCGAAGCGGACGAGGTGGCGGAAGCGGCGGACCCGACAGACGCGGCAGACACAGACGGCGACAGGGAGACCACCGACCGGCCGCTCCCCTGACAGATGGTCAGGGGAGCGCGTGGACAGTGGGCCACGGCCCCGCCCCCTGTTCGCCGTCAGTCATGAGACCATCGGAAACGGACGCTCACCCGACCAGCCGTCAGAAACGGCGCACGGCCGTGAAGTGGGTCAACGACGGAACCGCACGACAGGTTCCGCTCCGACCTCATTGCCCGGGGTGACCTGCCGTGATACACAGAGTGACGAGTGCGTGCTATTCGTACGAATCCCGCCCGTCAATGACGCCAAGTCGACATACGAAGGCGGCGTTGTCGGCGACAATGAGGCCTGACCTCTGCACACCGCAGGGGCCTCTCGGAACTACCCACCAGGGGCGGTGACTTACATGCTCTTTGCGGCCGACAAGGGCGACATCAACACCATCATCGGCGGGATCGCTCCGGACTGGGGCCCCTTCGGCAGCCTGGGCAACGAGGCCAAGGTGATGATCGAGGTGGTGATGGCGGTCGCCATCCTCCTCTGCCTCGGCATCGCGATCTGGGGCGCCGCCAAGCAGCGTATCGGCGCGACGGCCCTGCGCGACACCTTCAGCGCGGAACAGGGCAAGGGCCTCATCATCGCCGGGCTGACGGGCGTCTTCATCATCGGATCCCTCGGCACCCTGTTCACGATCGTGTACGGCATGGCCGTGTAGCGGGAGCCACCCACCGCCAGTCCGCACCGGGCACTCCCGGCCTCCTCCACCCCACCCACCCGTCGTGCCCACCGGCTGAGGTTGCGTTTCCCTGATGTCGAGTCACCACACCGCGCCCGCGCGGGAACCAGCACGGCTACCGTCGTACTACTACGTGTTCCGGTACGGCAGCGAGGGGGCGTACACGGCATGAGTCCCGGAGACGAACACGACTACGGCGAGCCCACGGGCACCCGTGTGCGCCTGCCCGAAGCCGACCCCTACGGCGGCGCCCGCCGCCCCGCCCGCTCGTCCTCGCGCAGCCTGGTCATGGTGGTCGGCGTCGTCGTCCTGCTGATCGCCGCGATCGCCTTCGCGAACCGTGGAGGAGACGATTCCCCTTCCACCGCGGCCACGGGCGAGGGCAACGCCGACAAGCCGAGGACCTCGTCGACGGCGGCGAGCGGGACGAAGCCGGTGGACGCAAAGAGCGCGGGGATCCCCTCGGGGTACGCCCGCGACGAACAGGGCGCCCAGAGCGCGGCCGCCAACTTCGCCGTGGTCCTGGGTTCGGCGGAGATGTTCGACACGGCCAGGCGGCGCCAGATCGTCGACACCGTGTACGCGCCCGACGTCGCCGCGGCACGCCGGTCCGCCCTGGACGCCGCGTACTCGAATGAGACGTTCCTGAGCAACATCGGCCTGGACAAGGACGGCACCGCGCCGAACAGCCAGACGTTCGTCTCACGCGTCGTCCCGGTGGGCACCAAGACCACCGGGTACAACGTGAACGCGGCCACCGTCGAGGTCTGGTACACGTCGCTGTTCGGCCTCTCGGGCGAAGCCTCGACCAACCCGGTGTCCGAGAGCTGGTACACCACCACCTACCAGCTCAAGTGGATCAACAACGACTGGAAGGTCGCCGACTTCCAGCAGAAGGACGGGCCCGTTCCGGTCGGGCGCGACCAGAAGGCCTCCACCGCCGACGACATGACGAAGGCCGTCGAGGAGTACGGAGGGTTCACGTATGCGCGCTAAGCACCTCCCCCTGAAGCTGACGGCTGCCGTCGTAGCCGCTCAGAGCACCGCGGTGCTGCTGGCGAGCCGTGCCCTCGCCGCGCCGACCCCCAGCCCGAGTCCCTCTCCGTCGGCATCCCCGTCGCCCAGCGACAGCACCTGTGATCTCATTCGCGGCCCCGCCGAGGAGTACTGCAAGAAGGGCAACAACCGCTCCGGCACCACCCCCAGCGTCTCCGACACGGCAGACCCCCTCTCCTCGCTGGCCAAGGGCTGCGCCGAAGCCGCCGCCTGGACCGTCGACAAGCTCAGCGTCGCCGTGCAGGACACCGCGAACGTCGACTTCACCAACGCCCGGTTCCTCCAGCAGTACGCCGTCGTCTTCGCCGCGTCGACCGTCCTGACCCTCCTGCTGTGGCTGCTGGCCGTCGCCAAGCGGGCCGTGCGGGGAGTCCCCCTCACCACCGCGATCGGCGAAGCCGTCGGCTTCCTGTGGCTCACCGTCCTCGCCTCCGCCTTCACACCGCTGATCCTGTACACGGTCGTCTCGGCCACCGACGGCATCAGCGAGGTCCTGGCGAAGACCACCGGCAACCAGACCGACACGTTCTTCGGCACCTTCTCCGCAGCCCTGGAGAAGGGCGAGGACATCGGCGGCGGCCCGATCATGCTGATCGTGGTCTCCCTGGTGTCCATCCTCGCCGCGGGCGTCCTGTGGCTGGAGCTGGTCCTGCGGGCCGCCCTGCTCTACGTCGGCGCCCTGCTCGGCACGGTCGTCTACGCGGGCCTCGTCGACAAGAACCTGTGGGGCCACGTCCGCCGCTGGGCCGGCATCATGATCGCCGTCATCCTGGTCAAGCCGGTCATCGTGATCGTCCTCGGCCTGGCCGGCGCGCTCTCCGCCGACGACGGCCCGGGCGCCTTCGGCGCGGTCGTCTCCGGACTGTCCATCATCCTGCTGGCCATCTTCGCCAGCGCGATGATCTACCGCTTCGTACCCGGCTTCGGCGACGAGATCGCCCATTCGCGCAACAACCGCATGATGCAGGGCGCCGAGAGCAAGGCCGCTGCCGTCATCAGCTCCCCCGCCACCCTCGTCGCCCAGGGCATCAAGACGCACAGCACCCGCGCCGACAGCAACGGCGGCGGATCCGCCTCCGGTGGCCAGCGCCCGGCCAACCAGACCTCCGGCGGCATGGCCGCGCACAGCTCGCGCACCGGGAACGGAGGCGGCGGATCTGTCCCCTCCGCCGCCCCCGCGCCCCGCGCGAGCAGCCCGGTGAACACCCCGCACGCCGGCAACACCCGCAACAGCAGTACCAACCGCACGGGAGGTGAAGGGCGTTGACGACTGATTCCCACGTGTCCCACGCGGTCACGCCCCGCCGTACATATCTGATCGGCCGCGCCCGGCCGAACGCGATCGTCGGCCGCAACCGCGAGTCCGGCGAGATCGCGCTCATCGTCATCGGCGCGTTCCTCGGCATGATGTGCGGGCTCCTCGTCCCCGTCCTGTCCCTGCGGATCGTGCTGCTCGCCGGCTTCCCGATGATCGCGATCGCCGCGGTCTACCTGCCGTACAAGCACCGCACGTTCTACAAGTGGTTCGAGATCAACCGCAGTTACAAGCGCACCCTGCGCCGCGGCACGGTCTACCGCTCGGCCGCCATGGAGGCGGGCACCCGGATCGACGGGCAGGAGATCGAGATCGGCCCGCCGCCCGGCATCGGCCGGATCAACTGGCTCGCCGCCCCCTTCGGCCCCGACGAGATCGCCGTCCTGCTGCACGCCGACCGCCGTACGGTCACCGCGGCCATCGAGATCGAGGGGCCCGGCGTCGGCCTGCGCGACAGCGAGGACCAGGAGGCCCTCGTCGACCGCTTCGGCACGCTCCTCAAGCACGTGGCCAACGGCGACGGCTTCGTCACCCGCCTCCAGATGCTCGCCCGCACCCTCCCGGCCGACCCCGACGCCCACGCCAAGGACGTCTCCCAGCGCGGCGACGACAAGGCACCACCGTGGCTGCAGTCGTCGTACGACCAGCTCCAGTCGATGGTGTCGACGAGCAGCGAGCAGCACCGCGCCTACCTGGTCGCCTGCATGCACTACACGCGCGAACTGGCCGCCGAGGCGAACGCCATGGCCCGTGCCGCCCGCCCGCAGAACGGCCGCAAACTGGACCGCGACGCCGGTCTCGCCGTCGTCATGGCCCGCGAACTGACCGACATCTGCTCCCGCCTCCAGGAGGCGGACATCCGGGTCCGCCAGCCCCTCGGCCAGGGCCGCCTGTCGTCACTCATCCACTCCATGTACGACCCGGACCACCCGATCGACCACATCCAGGCGATGACCCGGCGCAACGCCTGGCCGGCCGAGCTGGACGCCATGGAGCCGACCCACCTCAAGGCCAAGACCCGCGAGTCCTCCACCCGGGCCCCCTGGTGCCACGCCACGGCATGGGTGAAGGAATGGCCGATGACGCCCGTCGGCGTCAACTTCCTGGCCCCGCTCCTCGTCCACACCCCGGACGTCATCCGGACGGTCGCCGTGACGATGGACCTCGAACCCACCGAGGTCGCCATCGAACGCATGCTGACCGAGAAGACGAACGACGAGGCGGAGGCGAGCCGGGCCGCCAAGATGAACCGCACGGTGGACCCGCGCGACGTGGCCGCCCACTCCCGCATCGACCAGCGCGGCGAGGACCTCGCGAGCGGCGCGGCCGGCGTCAACCTCGTCGGCTACATCACCGTCTCCTCCCGCAACCCGGAGGCATTGGCCCGCGACAAGCGGACGATCAGGGCGTCCGCGGGCAAGTCGTACCTCAAGCTGGAGTGGTGCGACCGAGAGCACCACCGCGCGTTCGTGAACACCCTCCCGTTCGCCACCGGCATCCGAAGGTAGGGCTTTACATGCGGGACCCGATGTCCGTCCTCACCGACGCCTTCACGTCCTTCCTCTTCGGCAAGGTCGAGACCACCCGCCTGCCCGTACGCACCTCCACCGGCCAGGCCCAGGCGGTCTACCTCCCGACCGCCGCCCCCGGCCTCGGCGACTCGGGCGTGATCATCGGCCGCGAGGTCTACTCGGGCAAGGGCTACATCTACGACCCCTTCCAGCTGTACGGCCAGCAGCTCCCGGCCCCACACTGGCTGGTCCTCGGGGAGTCCGGCAACGGCAAGTCGGCCCTGGAGAAGACGTACGTCCTGCGCCAGCTGCGCTTCCGGGACCGCCAGGTGTGCGTCCTGGACGCCCAGGGCGAGGACGGCGTCGGCGAATGGAACCTCATCGCGCAGGCACTCGGCATAACCCCCATCCGCCTGGACCCGATGGCCGCCCTGGACCACGGCATCCGCCTCAACCCGCTGGACCCGTCGATCACGACGACGGGCCAGCTGGCGCTGCTGCGCACCATCATCGAGGTCGCGATGGGCCACGGCCTGGACGAACGCTCCGGCTTCGCCCTCAAGGTCGCCCACGCCTACGTCAACGAGACGATCGTCGAACGCCAGCCGGTGCTCAACGACATCGTCGAGCAGCTGCGGCACCCCGAACCGGAGTCGGCCGAGGCGATGAACGTCGCCCTGGACGACGTACGGGCGTGGGGCCTGGACGTGGCGCTGGTCCTGGACCGCCTCGTCGACGGTGACCTGCGCGGCATGTTCGACGGCCCGACGACGGTCGGCATCGACCTGGACGCCCCGCTCATCGTCTTCGACCTGTCCCACATCGACCGCAACTCCATCGCCATGCCGATCCTCATGGCGATCGTCGGCGTGTGGCTGGAGCACACCTGGATCCGCCCCGACCGGAAGAAGCGCATCTTCCTGGTCGAGGAGGCCTGGCACATCATCAACAGCCCGTTCGTGGCCCAGCTGTTCCAGCGGCTGCTGAAGTTCGGCCGCCGCCTGGGCCTGTCCTTCGTCGCGGTCGTCCACCACCTGTCCGACGTGGTCGACGGAGCGGCGGCGAAGGAAGCCGCCGCCATCCTCAAGATGGCGTCGACACGGACGATCTACGCCCAGAAGGCCGACGAGGCGAGGGCGACGGGCCGCGTGCTCGGCCTGCCCCGCTGGGCGGTGGAGATCATCCCCACCCTCACTCCGGGCATCGCGGTGTGGGACGTCAACGGCAATGTCCAGGTCGTCAAACACCTGATCACCGAGACGGAACGCCCGCTGGTCTTCACCGACCGGGCGATGACCCAGTCGTCGGCCGACCTCGCCGAGGACGACGCGCTGCGCGCCGCGGAACTGGAACAGGAGCGGCGGGCCGCGGCCTTCGTGGAACAGCACCTGCCCGACTTGGACGGCTCGTCCGAGTCGACGGTGGCGTAGGCGCGGGGGCGCGATGAGACCGGGCGACCACCGCGGCCAGGACCGGGACCGAGGGCAGGGCCAGGGAGGCGTCCCCGACGGTCTGCTGGTCGGGCTGCTCGCGTTCCTGCTCGGCATGACGCTGCTGGTGTGGACGGCGACGGGCCTCGCGGCCCTCTTCGCCCACGGCTCCTGGCCGGCCGGCGTCACCTTCCCCCGCACGCCCCTGGCCATGCGCCACCTCGTCGGCCGGCCGCACGACGTCGCCGGCGCCTGGCCGGCCGCCGACCCGTCGGCCCTCTCCGGCTACGGCCTGTTCTGGGGCCTGTTCATCGGCCAGGTGATGGTCCTCCTGGTGCTCACGGTGTTCGCGCTGGGCACGGTGGCGAGATGGCGGGCCGTACGGGCGGGTCGCGGGACGCGGACCGGCCACGAGGCGCCCCCGCCGGGACCGGTGCCGGGACCGGTCCCGGAGCCGGTGGCCCGGCCGGCTCAGCAGGAGGTGCCCGTCCCCCGGACGGAACCCGCACCGCACGCCGCGGAGCCCCTTCCCGTCACCCGCACCGAACCGGCCGTCGGCTGGGAGGCGGCGTCCCGACCGGAGGGCACGGTCCTCTACGCCGCGCCCGACACCCGCCACACCACCGCGGCCCAGGCCGTACGCGACGCCGAGGGCGCCGTCCTGGTCCTCACCTCGCACCCCGCGCTCTGGCAGGACACCAAGGACGCCCGGGCCAAGCTCGGTCCGGTCCTTCTCTACGACCCCACCCACCTCTGCGGCACCCCGGCCCGCCTGCACTGGTCACCGACGACGGGCTGCGAGGACAAGGCGACGGCGGCCGCCCGTGCGAGCGCCCTCCTCACGCCCGTCCGGCCCACCGCCCGCCTGGACCAGGCGGTCGCCGAGACCGCCGAGACGCTCCTGCGCAGCTATCTGCACGCCGCCGCCATCGACGGCCGCACCGTCCGCCACGTGCACCGCTGGTCCCAGGGCACCGGGCTCCAGGAAGCGGTCCGCACCCTGCGCACGAATCCGAAGGCCGCGGCCGGTTCCGCGGGCGAGCTGGAAGCAGCCCTCACGGCCCACCCCGAACGGCGGGACATCGCCCAGGAACTGACGACCCGTGCCCTGTCCGCCCTCTCCACGGTGAACATCCGCGAGGCCTGCACTCCTCATCGAACTGACGCCCTCGCCTTGGATTCCTTCGTCGACGAAGGGGGAACGCTTTATGTGGTCGGTGAATCCATCGAGGACCCGAGGACCCGCCCCGGCGCGATGCCCTTCCTCACGGCCCTCGTCTCCAGCGTGGTCGAGCGCGGCCGGCGCATGGCCGAACGGTCATCCTCCGGTCGGCTCGACCCACCACTGACCCTGATCCTGGACGACGTGGCGGCCGTGGCCCCGCTCGCCCAGCTCCCCGATCTCCTGGCCGAGGGCACCGGCCGCGGTCTCCCCACTCTGGCCCTGCTCCGCTCCCGCGAGCAGGCCCGAGCGCGCTGGCCCCACCACGAACTGCCGGTGTGACGCCTACGTCCGCTCGGCCCGCTCGGTCCGCTCGAGGACGTACTCCAGCTCGCGGCCGCCGGAGTCCTCGCCCAGCGGCACGACGACTCCGCTCGGCAGGAAGCCGGCCCTGCGGTAGAAGGTCCGGGCCCGGCCGTTGTCCTCGTGCACAATGAGCCGTACGCGCTCCAGCCCGCGTGACCACGCCCATTCGAGCCCGGCGTCGAAAAGCACCTCGGTCAGTCCGATCCCGCGGTACTCGGGCCGCACGAACACCCCGACGATGTGCCCCTGCCGCTGCTCGACCGGAAAGCCCGCCCAGTCCTTGGTCCCGGCCTCCTCGATGAGCACGGTGAGCGTCCCCACCAGCCCCCCGTCCGGCCCCTCGGCGACGATCTGCTGCGTCCGGTCGGACCCCTCGGCTCCTCCCGCCGTCCGCTCCTGCCAGAAGGAGTCGGGCCTCGCCAGCCCTTGCTCGTACGTCTCCAGGAAGGCGAGGTGCGCGACCGGGTCCCGCAACGCCAGGAGCCGCAGCTCCTTCACCGCCGGCCACTCCTCGACACGCACGGACCTGATCAGGTAGCTCATGGGGCCACCGTAGTGCCCGGGCGCCACGCACTCACGCGAATAATCCCGTGCTCGAAGCCCGATAAATACAGAGACCGATAAACGCAGAAAACCCCCGTGCCGGTGGCACAGGGGTTTCCCGGAATGATTGTTCGGCGGCGTCCTACTCTCCCACAGGGTCCCCCCTGCAGTACCATCGGCGCTGTAAGGCTTAGCTTCCGGGTTCGGAATGTGACCGGGCGTTT
>NZ_JBIRNP010000005.1:0-355992 GCF_044331705.1 Streptomyces sp. NPDC017202
TCGCCCATCCTCTACTACGGCGACGAGATCGGCATGGGCGACAACATCTGGCTCGGCGACCGCGACGCCGTCCGCACCCCCATGCAGTGGACACCGGACCGTAACGCGGGTTTTTCGTCGTGCGACCCCGGCCGGCTGTTCCTGCCGACCATCATGGACCCGGTCCACGGCTACCAGGTCACCAACGTGGAGGCGTCGATGGCGTCGCCCTCCTCGCTGCTGCACTGGACCCGCCGCATGATCGAGATCCGCAAGCAGAACCCCGCCTTCGGCCTCGGCTCCTTCACCGAGCTGCCGTCCTCCAACCCGGCCGTCCTCGCCTTCCTGCGCGAGTACGAGGACGACCTGGTCCTGTGCGTCCACAACTTCTCCCGCTTCGCCCAGCCCACCGAACTGGACCTGAGCCGGTTCGGGGGGCGCCATCCCGTCGAGCTGTTCGGCGGGGTCCGTTTTCCGGCCGTGGGTGAGCTGCCATATCTGCTCACCCTCGGGGGACACGGTTTCTATTGGTTCCGACTGCGCAGGGAGACCGTCTAGTACCCCCGGGCGGGGCGGTTTCTCCTGCCCCGCCCGGGGCACGCATCAGTAACACCCCGACCCCCCGGGGAAAGGACGTGACGCCATGGCGGAAACGGTCACACTCTCCGGCACGACCAGTCCCGGGCTCCTCGCGTCGCTGGCCCCCCTGCTGCGGGAGTGGCTGCCACGGCAGCGCTGGTTCGCCGGCAAGGGGAGTCCGGTCACGGGGTTCTCGCTGGTGGCGGGCACCGAGCTGTTGCCCGCCGCGTCCAGGCTGGGCCTGTACCACCTGCTGGTCCGCGCGCACCAGGGCGCCGTGCCCGGCGACTGCTACCAGCTCCTGATCGGGGCGCGCGAGGCGCTGCCGCCCCGGCTGGCGCCCGCGCTGATCGGGCACGTGCCGGACGGACCGCTCGGCGGCCGGACCGTCTACGACGCCCTGTACGACACCCGGCCCGCCGAGGTCCTCCTGGAGGCGCTGCGCACCGAGGCCCGGATCGGCGTCCTGCGCTGCGAACGGGACCCCGCCCAGGAGATACGCGCCGGCCTGGTGCCACGCCGGCTGACCGCCGAGCAGTCGAATTCGTCGGTCGTCTTTGGAGATACGTTCATTCTCAAGCTGTTGCGCCGGGTCGTCCCCGGCGTCAACCCCGACCTGGAGCTGCCGCTGGCCCTGGCCCGCGAGGGGTCCTCCCGGGTGCCGGCGCCGACGGCGTGGCTGCACGCGGACCTGGAGGACGGCGCCGGCGAGTCGTACGTCCTCGGCGTCCTCCAGCCGTTCGTGCAGGGCGCGACGGACGGCTGGGAGCTGGCGCTGCGGGAGCTGGCCAAGGGCGAGGACTTCGGCGCCGAGGCCCGGGCGCTGGGCCGGGCCACCGCCGAGGTGCACACCGCGCTGGCCCGGGCCCTGCCCACCGCCACCCTCGGCCACGCCCAGCTCGGACCGCTGGTCGACGGCATGACCGAGCGGCTGGAGGCGGCCGCCCAGGCCGTGCCCGCCCTGCGCCCCTACGCCCCCGGCCTGCGCACCGCGTTCTCGGCGCTGGCCGACCTCGCGGCCGAGGGCCGGACCTGGACCGCCCAGCGCGTCCACGGCGACCTGCACCTCGGGCAGTGCCTGCGGGCGCCCTCCGGCCAGTGGTCGCTGATCGACTTCGAGGGCGAGCCGGCCCGCCCGCTGGCCGAGCGCCGGATGCCCCAGCCGGCCGTCCGGGACGTGGCGGGCATGCTGCGTTCCTTCGACTACGCCGCCCTCTCGGCCGACCCGCCGGCGCCCGGCTGGGCCGAGGTGTGCCGGGCCGCGTACTGCTCCGGCTACGCCGAGGTGTCCGGCACCGACCCCCGCACCGATCCCGTACTGCTGCGGGCCTACGAGACGGACAAGGCGGTCTACGAGGTCGTCTACGAGGCCCGGCACCGCCCCGACTGGCTCTCCGTCCCGCTGTCCGCGATACGTCGGCTCGCCGCATCCGACCCGTCCTGAGGAGGCTTTCCCCGTGACTCCCAGCCCCCCGTCCCCCCACGGTTCCGACTCCGGGAACCCGAAGGACCCGAAGAAGACCCCGGCCCCGAAGGCCGCGGTCGACAAGACGGTGGCCGAGAAGACGGAGGTCGAGAAAACCGTGGCCGAGAAGCCGGTGGCCGAGAAAGCGGCGGCCGGGAAGGCGGGGGGCCGGAGGACGGCGGCTGCCGCCGTGAAGGCCTCCGAGCGGCAGGCCGCCCTTCAGGAGACCGCCGGGGGGACGGCCGCCGCCGAGGAGACCTCGGCGCGGAAGGCCGTCGCGAAGAAGGCCGCAACCAAGAAAGCCGTCACCAAGAAAGCCGTGGCCAAGAAGGCCGTCGCGGCGAAGGCGGTGGCGAAGAAGCCCGCGACGAAGAAGACCGTGGCCGAGGCGGTCGTGGCGGAGACGGCAGGGGCGGAGACGGCCGCATCGAAGAAGGCCGCTTCGAAGAAGGCCGCCCCGGCGAAGCGTGCCGCGAAGAAGGGTTCCGCGAAGAAGGCACCCGCCTCCGCGCCCGCCCCCGCGAAGGGGCGCGCGCCCCGGCCCCCCGTGCCGGCCTCGGCCGAGGCCGTGCGGGCCGAGGCCGCACCGGCCGGGTCCGTCGAGGTCGCCCTGTCCCCCGCGCTGGACGGCGGCGACCGCGAGCGGCTGCTGCACGGCACCCATCACGATCCGCACGCCGTGCTCGGCGCGCACCCGGCGCCCGGCGGGATCGTCTTCCGGGCCTTCCGCCCCCACGCCCTGTCGGTCACCGTCGTCACGGGCGAGCTGCGGGCCGAGCTGCACGACGACGGCGACGGCTTCTTCTCCGGCCTGCTCCCCCTGCGGGAGGTCCCGGCCTACCGTCTGGTCATCGCGTACGAGGGGACGGTCCAGGAGACCGAGGACCCGTACCGCTTCCTGCCCACGCTCGGCGACCTGGACCTGCACCTGATCGGGGAGGGCCGGCACGAGGAACTGTGGACGGTGCTCGGCGCGCACCCGATGATCCACGAGGGAGTGGGCGGTACCCGCTTCTCCGTGTGGGCGCCCGACGCGCGCGCGGTGCGGCTCGCGGGCACCTTCAACTTCTGGGACGGCATCGGGTATCCGATGCGGTCGCTCGGTTCCTCCGGCGTCTGGGAGCTGTTCGTGCCCGCGATCGGCGAGGGCGAACTGTACAAGTTCGACATCACCCGGCCCGACGGTTCCCGCACCCAGCGCGCCGACCCGATGGCCCGCCGCACGGAGATACCGCCGGCCACCTCGTCGGTGGTGGAGGCCTCGCACTACGAGTGGGGCGACGAGGAGTGGCTGGCGAGCCGGGGGGAACGCCCGGCCCACGAGGCACCGTTGTCGATCTACGAGGTCCACCTGCCGTCCTGGCGACCCGGACTGACCTACCGTCAGCTCGCCGAGCAGCTTCCGGCGTACGTCAGGGAGCTGGGCTTCACGCACGTCGAGCTGATGCCGGTCGCCGAGCATCCCTTCGGCGGCTCGTGGGGCTACCAGGTCACCGGGTTCTACGCGCCCACGGCCCGGCTGGGCACGCCCGACGACTTCCGCTTCCTCGTGGACTCCCTGCACCGGGCGGGCATCGGCGTCATCATGGACTGGGTGCCGGCGCACTTCCCGCGCGACGAGTGGGCGCTGGCGGAGTTCGACGGGCGGCCCCTCTACGAGCACGAGGACCCCCTGCGGGCCGCGCATCCCGACTGGGGGACGCTGGAGTTCGACTACGGGCGGCGCGAGGTGCGCAACTTCCTCGTGGCCAACGCCGTGTACTGGTGCGAGGAGTTCCACATCGACGGGCTCCGGGTGGACGCCGTCGCCTCCATGCTCTACCTCGACTACTCGCGCGAGCCGGGCCAGTGGACGCCGAACGAGCACGGCGGCCGGGAGAACCTCGACGCGGTGGCCTTCCTCCAGGAGATGAACGCCACCGTGTACCGGCGCGTCCCCGGTGTCGTGACCATCGCGGAGGAGTCCACGGCCTGGGACGGCGTGACGCGCGCGACGCATCACCGGGGGCCGAGCGGCTTCGGCGGACTCGGCTTCGGGCTGAAGTGGAACATGGGGTGGATGCACGACTCGCTCCAGTACATGAGCCACGAACCCGTGTACCGCAAGTACCACCACGGCGAGCTGACCTTCTCCATGGTGTACGCCTACAGCGAGAACTACGTGCTGCCCATCTCGCACGACGAGGTGGTGCACGGCAAGAAGTCGCTGGTGTCGAAGATGCCGGGCGACTGGTGGCAGCAACGCGCCAACCTGCGGGCCTATCTGGCGTACATGTGGGCCCACCCCGGCAAGCAACTCCTCTTCATGGGACAGGAGTTCGCGCAGGGGGCCGAGTGGTCCGAGGAGCGCGGGCCCGACTGGTGGCTGCTCGACCCCGCCTACGGCGCGGCGGCCGATCACCGGGGCGTGCGGGAGCTGGTCGGTGACCTGAACTCCGTGTACCGGTCGACGCCCGCGCTGTGGGAGCGGGACACCGTCGCCGACGGCTTCCAGTGGGTGGTGGGGGACGCCGCCGACGACAACGTCCTCGCGTTCCTGCGCCGCGACGCCGACGGCACGCCGCTGCTGGCGGTGTCGCACTTCTCGCCCGTCGTCCGCCAGGACTACCGGCTGGGGGTGCCGGACGACGTACCGGCCTGGTTCGAGGTGCTCAACACGGACGCCGGGCGGTACGGGGGCAGTGACGTGTTCCACGCCGACCCGGTGAAGCCGGAACCCCAGCCGTGGCACGGCCATCCGGCGTCCGTCCGGCTGACGCTGCCCCCGCTGTCGACGGTGTGGCTGCGCCCGGCGTAGCAGTCGCCCGTCCCCGGGGGCCCGGTACGGGACCCCCGGGGACGCGGGCTCACCGCCCGAGGGCCTCCGCCAAGGGCGCCGGCAGCGTCCCCGTGTGCAGGACGCCCAGGCGCTGGGTGGCCCGGGTCAGGGCGACGTACAGGTCGCTCGTGCCGTAGCGGGACGGTTCCACCACCAGGACCGAGTCGAATTCGAGGCCCTTCGACTGGCGGGGGTCCAGCAGGACGACCTTGCGGGTGAGGTCCGGCTCCGCGTCCGCGGTGACCCCGTCGAGACGGGCCGCCAGCCGGCGGTGCAGGTCACGGGGGGCGATCACGGCGAGCCGGCCCTCCGCGGGGGTCAGCTCCGCCACCGCCCCGGCGACCGCGCCGGGCAGGTCGTCGACGGCGCGCGCCCAGGGCCGTACGCCGGTGGACCGCACCGAACTCGGCGGCACGAAGTCGGGCTGCTCCGCGCGGACGACGGCCGCCGCGACGTCCATGATCTCGGCGGGGGTGCGGTAGTTGACGCCCAGCCGGGTGTGCTCCCAGCGGTCCCCGACGTACGGTGCGAGGATGCCCGACCAGGAGCCGACGCCCGCCGCCTCCGCGGTCTGCGCCGGATCGCCGACGAGGGTCAGGGAACGGGTCGGGACGCGCCGCATCAGCAGCCGCCACGCCATCGGCGACAGCTCCTGCGCCTCGTCGACGATGATGTGCCCGAACGCCCAGGTCCGGTCGGCCGCCGCCCGCTCGGCGGCGCTGCGGTGGTCGTCCTCCTCGTGGCGTTCGGCGAAGCGTTCGGCGTCGATGATGTCGTGGGCCGACAGGACCTCGCCGGCGTCGGGGTCGTCGTCCTCCTTGTCCTCGAACTCGTACGTCCGCGAGGCGTAGGAGACGTCGAGCACGCCCTGCGCGTAGGCGACCTGCCGTGCCCGCTCGCGCTCGGCGCTCTCGCGCGCCGACCGGTCGTCCTCGCCGAGGAGTTCGGCGGCCTCGTCGAGCAGCGGCACGTCGGCGACCGTCCAGGCCCGGGTGACCGGGCGGCGGACGACGGCGGCGTCCTCGTCGGAGAGGTACCCCTCGGGGGCGGCGAGGAAGTCGGCGACCACCCGCCGCGGGGAGAGCACCGGCCACAACTGGTCCACGGCCGACCACACTTCGGGGTTCTCGGCCAGCTCGTCGCGGATCTGGGTGATGTCGCTGGGGTCGAGGAGGCTGGAGCCGTCGTAGGGGTCGGTGCCGACGCGTTCGGCGTACAGCTCGGTGAGGGTGTTGAGGATGTGGCCCTCGAAGTGCTCGCGGGCGGCGTTGTGCGGCAGTCCGGCGGCGCGGGTGCGCTCGCGGGCGACCCCCACCAGGCCCTCGTCGAGCATGAGCACCTCCCGGTCGTGCTCGATCGCGATGACCGGGTCGGGCAGCGCCTGCCGGTCGCGTACGACGGCGGCGAGGACGTCGGCCATGTCGGCGCGGCCCTTCACGGCGGCCGCCTCCGGGGTGTCGCCGGCCGTCGCCCGCACGCCCGGGTACAGCTCGCCGACCGTCGCCAGGAGCACGCCGGTCTCGCCGAGGGCGGGCAGCACCTCGCCGATGTAGCCGAGGAAGGCGGGGTTGGGGCCGACGATCAGCACGGCCCGCTTGGCGAGCAGTTCGCGGTGCTCGTAGAGGAGGTAGGCGGCGCGGTGCAGGGCGACGGCCGTCTTGCCGGTGCCGGGGCCGCCCTCGACGACCAGCACCCCGCGGTGCGGGGCGCGGATGATCTCGTCCTGCTCGGCCTGGATGGTCTGCACGATGTCGTGCATGCGACCGGTCCGGGCGGAGTCGAGGGCGGCGAGCAGGACGGCGTCGCCGGCGGGGTCCTCGTGGCCGGTGCGGGTGGCGTCGCCGAGGTCGAGGAACTCGTCGTGCAGGGCGGTGACCCGGCGGCCCTCGGTGGTGATGTGCCGGCGGCGGCGCAGGCCCATCGGGGTGTGGCCGGTGGCCAGGTAGAAGGGGCGGGCGACGTCGGCCCGCCAGTCCACGAGGACGGGGGTGCGCTCGGGGTCGTCGCGGCGCAGGCCGATGCGGCCGATGTGGTGGCTGGTGCCGGAGGACAGGTCGATCCGGCCGAAGCAGAGCGAGCCGTCCACGGCGTTCAGGGCGGCGAGCAGTCCGGAGCGTTCGGCGACGAGGATGTCCCGCTCCAGGCGCGCCTGCCGGGAGGTGTCGCCCTGGGCGAGGGCGGCGGTGACGGCGGTCTCGGTGACACCGCGCAGCGCGTCGACGCGCGCGTACAGCCCGTCGATGAATTCCTGTTCGTTACGCATTTCACCGTCGTGCAATTCGGTGTTTGACAATTCCACTCCCGCCCGGATATACTCTGCTCAGTGAACTTTTCCGCGACCGATTTTTTCGAAGTCGCGAATCATCGAATATAGCGAAAGAAATCCCCCGGGCGCAATTGCCCGGGGGATTTCTTCGTACGACGTCGGCTCACACGGTGCGGCGTCGGCTCACAGGACGTCCGCCAGCTCCTCCAGCAGCCGCCGCTTCGGCCGGGCCCCCACCATCGCCTTCACCGGCTCGCCGGCCCGGAACACCATGAAGGTCGGCATCGACAGCACCTTGTAGCGGTTCGTCGTCCCGGGATTGCGGTCCACGTTCAGCTGCACCACCTTCAGCCGCTCGCCCTCCTCCGCGGCGAGCGCCCCGAGCACCGGCGCCATCTGGCGGCACGGCGGGCACCAGTCGGCGGTGAACTCCACCAGCACCGGCCGATCCGCCGCGAGCACCTCCGACCCGAAGTCCGCGTCGGTCACCTCGTCCACTCCGGCCACCTTGGTCACGGCTGCCGCCCTTCCAGTTCGCACACGGGCTCCGGACCCCCCGGAGCCAGCGCCTCGGCGGCCAGCTCGTCACGTGCCCGCTCGGCCCGCACGAGCTGTCCGGCGACCTTCTCGCGGACCGCCGTCAGCTCCCCGATGAGCGCGTCCAGCTCGTCCAGCTTGCGCCGGTACACCGCGAGCGAGGCGGGACACGAGTCGCCCTCCGGGTGCCCGGCCCGCAGGCACTCCACGAAGGGCCGGGTCTCCTCCAGCTCGAACCCGAAGTCCCGCAACGTCCTGATCTGCCGCAACGCCCGCAGGTCACGCTCGTCGTAGGCCCGGTGACCCAGCTCGTCGCGCCGCGCGGGCAGCAGCCCCCGCGACTCGTAGTACCGCAGCGTCCGCGTCGTGGTTCCGGCCCGTGCGGCCAGCTCGCCGATTCGCATGCCCACGAACGTACGGCTTGACGCCGACGTCAAGGCAAGGGCGCCGACGGAACTCTGCCCCGGCCCGGCCCGTCAGCAGGAGGAGCAGGGCGCCGATCGGACCGCCGGCAAACGCCGGATGCGGCGGCTGCGGGAGGCACTGAACACCCTGCGGGAGATCACCGACCCGTGGGCGGGAACCGGCCCGTGGGCGTGAGCAGAGCGCGGGCGTGAACCAGCCGCGGGCCCGGCCGACGGCGGGTGCCGCCGTCGCGCTCCGGCACGTCGGCGGCACCCCGTGAGGTTCAGCGCACCCGGCTGAACACCCGCTCCCGGCCCTTCGCCTGCTCCGCCTTCTCCGCCTGCTCCGCCCGCTCTGATGCGGTCGCCGGCGACGTGCCCTTGCCCGGCAGCAGCACCGCCACCAGGACGGTGCCGACGCCGAGGACCACCGCGCCGACCAGGCTGGTGTGGGCCACCGCGTCCGCGAAGGAGGAGCCGACCGAGTCGGCCATCCGCCGGGCGGCCTCGGCGAGTTCGGCGGCCTGCGCCTTGAGCTGCGCGGCCTGCTGCGGGTCGCCGGACCGTGCCGCCTGCGCACCGAGCTGGTGCGCCCGGTCGGCGACGCCCTGCGCGACGGCGTAGCCGGCGCCCACCGAGTCCTGGGCGGTGGCGAGGGTGCCGGCCGGGAGGCCGCTGCCGGACGCCGCGTCCCCGAGGTGGTCGGAGTACGACGTGCCCAGCAGCGAGCCGAGGATCGCGATGCCGAGCGAGCCGCCCAGCTCCAGCGAGGTGTCGTTCACCGCGCCGCCGACGCCCAGTTCGGACTCGGGGAACGCCCCCATGATGGCGTCCGTGCAGGGCGACAGCGCGAGCCCGATCGCCACGCCGAGGACGACGAGGGGTGCCACGAAGTCGCCGTACGACGAAGCGGCGTCGACCCGAGTGAGGAGGGCGAGGGCGGCCGTGCCGCCGACCATGCCCGCGGTGACCGTCCACCTCATGCCGACGCGCGGGGTGAGGTAGGCGGTCAGGGCCGAGCCGACGAAGACCGCGCCGGCCAGGGGCAGCATGCGCAGGCCGGTGTCGAGGGCGTCGTAGCCGAGGACGAACTGGAGGTGCTGGGTGAGGTAGTAGAAGGCGCCGAAGACGGCCAGGAAGAACAGGGCCACGGCCAGGTTGGACCCGGCGAAGCGGCGGTCGGAGAAGCGGCGCACGTCCAGCACCGGGTGCGGGTGGCGCAGCTCCCACAGGACGAAGGCGACCAGGGCCACGGCGGCGACGACCGCCGCGCCGACCGCCTTGGGACCCCAGCCGAAGTGCGGCCCCTCGATGATCATGTAGACGAGCGCGCCGATCCAGACCACCGACAGCAGTCCGCCGACGTAGTCGATGCGGTCGTGGTGTCCGGCCTTCGACGGCGGCACGAGGACGAGGGCGCCGATGATCGCGACGACGGCGACGGGCACGTTGATGAGGAACGTCGACGACCAGCCGTGGTTCTCCAGCAGCGCGCCGGCGACGAGCGGACCGGCCGCGATGGCGAGGCCCGCGGTCGCCGTCCACAGGGTGATCGCCTTGGCGCGTTCGGCGCGCGGGAAGGTCGCGGCGAGCAGCGACAGCGTCGCGGGCATGATGAGCGCCGCGCCCACGCCCATCACGGCGCGGCCCGCGATCACGCTGCCGGCGCTGTCGGCGAGGTAGCCGGAGACCGCGCCGCCGGCGAACACCACGAGCCCGAGCAGGAGAGCTCCGCGCCGGCTGTACTTGTCGCCGATCGCGCCGAGCAGCAGCATCAGCGCCGCGTACGGCACCGTGTAGCCGTCGATGACCCACTGGAGGTCGGCGCTGGTCAGGCCCAGGTCATCGGTCATGGCGGGCGCGGCGACCGTGAGGGCGGTGTTCGCCATCACGATGATCAGCAGGCTCAGGCAGAGGACGAGGAGCGCCCACCAGCGTCGGCGGTAGGGCCCCGTCATCCGTTCCACCGGTTCGGTCATGACGAGTCGCATGCGGGGATCGCCTTCCTCGGGACGTGCCCGGCGGCGTACGGGACTCTGGCCGCACGACGCCGGGGCAATTGCACAGCAGTGTGCAATGTACGACCAGTGCACAGGGGTGTGCAAATCGAGGGAGCGGAACGCGCCACGACGGAAGGCAGGCACAATGGCCGCCATGACCACGGGTAACAGCAGTCGCGCGGAGGCAAACCGACGCCGCATCCTCGATGTGGCCCTCGCCGAGCTGTTGCGCGACCCGGACGCGTCCATGAACCACATCGCCCGCGCCGCCGGTGTCGTGCGGCGCACGGTGTACGGGCACTTCCCCAGCCGTGAGGCGCTGATCAGCACGCTGGTCGACGAGGCGGTGGCGGTGCTGGCCGCCGCCCACGCGGGCGAGGGCGAGGGCGGCGGGGACCCGGCGGAGGAGCTGGCCCGGTCCGTGCTGGCCGTGTGGCGGATCGCCGACCGCTACCGCCTGCTGGTCGCGCTGGCCCAGCGCACGGTCACCATGCAGGGCATCCGGGAGCGGCTCACCCCGGTGCGCGAGGACACGATCCGGCTGCTCCAGCGCGGCCTGGACGAGGGGACGTTCGCCTCACCGCTGCCGGCGCCGGCGCTGGCGTACGTGCACGAGCAGATCGTGTTCGCGCTGATGGAGGCCGTCAACGACGGGCTGCTGAGCACGCGTGAGGCGGGCCGCTCGGCCGCCGTCACCGCGCTGACCGCGGCCGGTGTGCCCGCCACCCTGGCCACCGCCCTCGTGACGAAGGTGAGCGAGGCCGACGCGTCGGACTCGCCGGACTCGCCGGGCTGACGAACGCGCCGGGCGACGGGCGCGTCATCGGGTCGGGCCGACCGGCGCGCGCCGTCACGCGAGGCCGGACGGCTGGGCGCGCGAGGCCGGACGGCGGGGCGCGCGACCGTCCGGGAAACACCGAAGGCCCCCGGTGCGCGAAACACCGAAGGCCTGCGGGGCGGAGAGGGAGAACCGGGCGGCCGAGCTACGGGGGAGTACTCGGCCGCCCGGCGTTCGGGGGGGCGAACACCGCCGGGTGGAACGGCCACCGGCGGGTGGAACGGCCACCGGCGGGTGGGGCGGCCACCGGCGGGTGGGGCGGGTACCGGGTGCCCGGCCCGGGTTCAGGCGGGGCCGGGCACCCGGTGCACAGGGGGTGGGTCTCGCCGGCGGCGTCAGGCCCTGGCGAGTTCCTTCTCGCCCTCCTCGCGCTGCTCGGGCACCTCCGCCGCCGGGGCGTCCTGGCCGCCGTGGGCGTCGTCGAGCAGGGTCTTCTCGTCGAAGGGCAGCTCGCCCGCGAGCACCCGGCCCACGCGCTCCTTGTCGATCTCCTTGGTCCAGGTGCCGATCAGGACCGTGGCGACGGCGTTGCCCGCGAAGTTGGTCAGGGCGCGGGCCTCGCTCATGAAGCGGTCGATGCCGACGATGAGGCCGATGCCGTCCACCAGGGCCGGCTTGTGCGACTGGAGGCCGCCGGCCAGGGTCGCGAGACCCGCTCCGGTGACACCGGCCGCGCCCTTGGAGGCGATCAGCAGGAACAGCAGCAGCGGGATCTGCTCGCCGACCGACATCGGCGTGCCCATGGCGTCGGCGATGTAGAGGGACGCCATGGTCATGTAGATCATGGTGCCGTCGAGGTTGAAGGAGTAGCCGGTCGGGACGGTGATGCCGACGACGGGCTTGCTGACGCCCAGGTGCTCCATCTTCGCGATGAGGCGCGGCAGCGCGGACTCGGAGGAGGAGGTGGACAGGATCAGCAGGAACTCGCGGATCAGGTACTTGAACAGGACGAAGATGTTCAGCCCCGAGACGACCCGCAGCAGCGCGCCGAGCACGATGAAGACGAACAGGAAGCAGGTGACGTAGAAGCCGAGCATCAGGACGGCGAGGCTCTTGAGGGCGTCGACGCCGGCCGAGCCGGTGACCGCTGCGATGGCGCCGAAGGCACCGATGGGGGCGGCCCACATCACCATCGCGAGGATGCGGAAGACGAGGCGCTGGATGTGCTCGACACCGCGCAGGACCGGCTGTCCGGCCGGGCCCATCGCCTGGAGGGCGAAGCCCGTGAGCAGCGCGACGAGCAGCGTCTGGAGCACCTCGCCGCCGGTGAAGGCGGAGACGATCGTGGTCGGGATGATGCCCAGCAGGAACTCGGTGGTGTCCTTGGCCTCCGCCGACACCTGCGCCTGACCGGTCTCCTTGACCGCGTCGGTGAGCGCGAGGCCGGTGCCCGGCTCCAGGATGTTGCCGACGACGAGGCCGATGCCGAGGGCGACCAGCGACATGACCGTGAAGTAGCCCAGGGCGATGCCGCCGACGGCGCCGACCTTGGCGGCCTTGCGGACCGATCCGATGCCGAGCACGATCGTGCAGAAGATGATCGGCGAGATCATCATTTTGATCAGGTTCACGAAGCCGGTACCGATGGGCTTCAGTTCGACCGCGAAGTCGGGAGCGATCAGGCCCACGGCGATGCCGATGGCGACCGCGACGATCACCGCGATGTACAGGTAGTGCGTGCGGTCCCGCTTGGCGGCGGGTACGGCGGATGCCGTATCGGGGGTGCTGGCGGCCACGGCTGCCCTCCTTGACGTCTTCGTCGGCATCACCGGCGTGCGGCTCACGTCCGGGGGTTCGGGGGATGCCGTGACTATCCCCCCGCGCTGTGAGGGCGGTCACCCTTGCGTTCATTTAGTTCACGTCCGGCGCGGGAGGCACACTGACGGCATGCGCATCCCCGTCCCGCGACCCCGCAGCCTGGCCGGCCAGCTGTTCGCCATGCAGGCCGTCCTGATAGCGGTGGTCGTCGCGGGGTACGCGCTGTTCACCTACCTCAGCGACCGCAGCCAGGCCGAGGAGGCCGCGAGCCGGCAGGCCGCGGCGGTGGCCCGCTCGGTCGCCGACTCCCCCTCGGTGCGGGAGGCGATCGGCACCGCGGACCCGACCGCGCGGCTCCAGCCGTACGCGCTGCGGATCATGCACGACACCGAGGTCGACTTCGTCACGATCATGAATCCGGCGGGGATCCGCTGGACCCACCCGGACGAGAGGCAGATCGGCCTGCACTTCCGGGGCAACACCGGGCGGGCCCTGAAGGGCGAGACCTTCACCGAGACCTACACCGGCACCCTCGGCCCGTCCGTCCGCGCGGTCGCCCCCGTCGAGGGGGACGACGGCCGGATCGTCGGCCTGGTCAGCGCGGGCATCAAGGTCGAGGCGATCACGAAGCGGGTGCAGGACCAGGTGACGGCGCTGTTCGGCGTCGCGACGGGCGCGCTCGCGCTGGGCGCGGTGGGCACCTACGTCGTCAACGCCCGGCTGCGCCGCCACACGCACGGCATGAACGCGGCCGAGCTGAGCCGGATGCACGACTACCACCAGGCGGCACTGCACGCGGTGCGCGAAGGGCTGCTGATGCTGGACGGCCAGTACCGGGTGGCGCTGATCAACGACGGCGGCCGGGAACTGCTGGGCGTCTCGGAGGAGGTGGTGGGCCGGTCCGTCGCCGACCTCGGTCTGCCCGCCCCGCTGACGGGCGCCCTGCTGTCCTCCGAACCGCGCGTGGACGAGGTGCACCTGACGGCGGACCGGGTGGTGGCGGTGAACACCTCGCCGGTGTCCGGCGGAGAGCGCCGGGGCACCGTGGTCACCCTCCGCGATGTCACCGAACTCCAGTCCCTGATGGGCGAGTTGGACTCCGAACGTGGCTTCACGCAGGCCCTGCGCTCGCAGGCCCACGAGGCGGCGAACCGCCTGCACACCGTCGTCTCGCTCATCGAACTGGGCCGCGCCGAGGAGGCCGTGGACTTCGCGACCGCCGAACTGGAGCTGGCCCAGGCGCTGACCGACCAGGTGGTGGCCGCGGTGAGCGAGCCGGTGCTGGCGGCACTGCTGCTGGGCAAGACGGCACAGGCGAACGAACGGGGCGTGGAGCTGGTGGTGTCGCGGGGCAGCGGGCTCGACGACGGGCTGCTCCCGGAGTCGCTGCCCGCCCGGGACCTGGTCACCATCCTGGGCAACCTCATCGACAACGCCGTGGACGCGGCGCAGGGCAGCATGCGGGCGCGGGTCACGGTGACCGCGTGCACCGGGCACCGCGCGGAGGGCGGCGGCGAACTGGTGCTGCGGGTGGCGGACACCGGCGCCGGGGTGGATCCGGCGCTCGCCGAGCAGGTCTTCGAGCGGGGCTTCTCCACGAAGCCGTCCGGCCCCGGCGGCCGCGGCCTCGGTCTGGCCCTCGTCCGGCAGGCCGTGCACCGCCACGACGGGACACTGTCGGTGGCGGAGGCCGAGGGCGGCGGAGCGGAGTTCGTGGTACGGCTGCCCCTGCGCACGGCGGTCGCCGCCGTGCCGGTGTCGGGAGGCGAGCGATGACAGGCGTTCCGGGCGGGTCGGGCGACGGGCCGATCCGGGTCCTGGTGGTCGAGGACGACCCCGTGGCGGCCGACGCGCACGTCCTGTACGTCGGCCGGGTGCCGGGGTTCACGGCGGTGGGCAAGGCGCACACCGGCGCGGAGGCGCGGCGGCTGCTGGACCGTACGCCGGTGGACCTGCTGCTGCTCGACCTGCACCTGCCGGACGGGCACGGACTCCAGCTGGCCCGCTCGCTGCGGGCGGCCGGGTATCACGCGGACGTGATAGCGGTCACCTCGGCGCGCGACCTGACGGTGGTGCGGGAGGGCGTGTCGCTGGGCGTCGTCCAGTACGTGCTGAAACCGTTCACCTTCGCCACCCTGCGGGACCGCCTCGTGCGGTACGCGGAGTTCCGCGGGGCGGCCGGCGAGGCGAGTGGCCAGGACGAGGTCGACCGCGCCCTGGCCACCCTGCGCGCACCGGGTCCCGTCGCACTGCCCAAGGGGCTGAGCGGCCCGACCCTGGAACGGGTGACGGGGGCCGTACGGGAGACGGCGCAGGGACTGACCGCCGCGGGCGTGGCCGAGGCGGTGGGGATCTCCCGCATCACCGCCCGCCGCTACCTGGAGCACCTGGTGGAGACGGGAAGGGCGGAACGCAAGCCGCTGTACGGGCAGGTGGGCAGGCCCGAGCTGGTGTACCGGTGGGTGCCGGCCGGCCGCTGAGACGCCCGCGGGCGCCGGGTGCGGGTCCGCCCGTTTCCCGGCACGGCCGCGCGGACGCGGCCCGCGCGGTCGCTCACGACGTCCGGGCCCACCCGCGCGCGCAGGGGACCGGCCGGTGGCGCGCCGCCGGCCGCCGGTCCGCCCCGCTCACCGGTCCGCCCCGCTCACCGGACCGCCCGGCGTCACTGCGCCCGGACCGGTCGCCGTCGGCGGCCGCGGGGCCGAGGTCGCCGGACTCCCGCGCGGCGCGGTCGGCATCCGCCGGCGGGGCCGCGCCGAGCGGGTCGGCACGGTCATGTCCTGCGACCGGCACGCACCGGCCCGGCCGCGGGCCCGAGGACGGCCGGGGAACAGGAGAACGGCGGGAAACAGGAGGACCGGCGGGCCCGGCGACCGGTGGCGCCGGGACCCCGGGGGGGCGGCCGGGCTAGAAGACCGACTCCGCCTCTTCCATCCGGTTCTTCGGCACCGTCTTCAGCTCGGTCACCGCGTCCGCGAGCGGCACCATCTTCACGGCGGTGCCGCGCAGCGCGGTCATCATGCCGAACTCGCCCCGGTGCGCGGCTTCCACCGCGTGCCAGCCGAAGCGGGTCGCGAGGACGCGGTCGTACGCCGTCGGCACACCGCCGCGCTGGACGTGGCCGAGGATGACCGGGCGGGCCTCCTTGCCGAGCCGCTTCTCCAGCTCGTACGCCAGCGCCGTGCCGATGCCCTGGAAGCGCTCGTGGCCGAACTGGTCGATCGCGCCCTTGCTGTAGTCCATCGTGCCCTCGGCGGGGTGGGCGCCCTCGGCCACGCAGATCACGGCGAACTTCTTGCCGCGCGCGAACCGCTCCTCGACCATCTTCACGAGGTCGGCCGGGTCGAAGGGGCGCTCGGGCAGGCAGATGCCGTGGGCGCCGGCCGCCATGCCGGACTCCAGGGCGATCCAGCCCGCGTGCCGGCCCATGACCTCGACGACCATCACCCGCTGGTGGGACTCCGCCGTCGTCTTGAGGCGGTCCATGGCCTCCGTGGCGACGCCGACGGCCGTGTCGAAGCCGAAGGTGCGGTCCGTGGAGGAGATGTCGTTGTCGATGGTCTTCGGGACGCCGACGACCGGCAGACCCGCGTCGGAGAGCATGCGGGCCGCCGTCAGCGTGCCCTCGCCGCCGATCGGGATCAGCGCGTCGATGCCGAACTGGTGGATCACGTCCGAGGCGTTCTCACAGGCCTCGCGCAGACGGTCGCGCTCCAGCCGGGAGGAGCCGAGTATCGTGCCGCCGCGGGCGAGGATGCCGCTCACGGCGTTCAGGTCGAGGGGCCGGTAGTTGCCGTCGAGGAGACCCGCGTATCCGTCCTCGAAGCCGATGACCTCGTCGCCGTAGTTGTCGACCGCGCGGTGCACGACCGATCGGATCACTGCGTTCAGGCCGGGGCAGTCGCCGCCTGCGGTGAGGACTCCGATGCGCATCCTGCTCTGTCTCCTGCTCGCTGTGGGTACCGGTGAGCCAGTGCCGATTGTTCCACGTCCCCGAGGGGACTGTCTCCTGACGGGCGCCTTAACCGTGGGCAGAGGTACTGTCAAGAGGGTTCTGCTCACCTCGGTGGGCGATTTTTATGAGCCGGGCGGAAGCCGGGTGGAAGCCGGGTGCCCGACTGCCGAACGGCCTCACAGAAGGAACGGAGAGCACGCGTGACGCGCAGCGTGTACGTGACCGGGATCGACCGCGGCGACGGCCGCCAGGTCGTGGAGCTGGGGGTCATGGAGCTCCTGACCCGTCAGGTCGACCGGGTGGGCGTCTTCCGCCCCCTGGTCCACGACGGGCCGGACCGCCTGTTCGACCTGCTGCGGGCCCGCTACCGGCTGGCGCAGGACCCGGGGACCGTGTACGGCATGGACTACCACGAGGCGTCCGCCCTCCAGGCCGAGCGGGGCGTCGACGAGCTGGTGTCCACGCTCGTGGACCGCTTCCACCAGGTCGCCCGGGACTACGACGTCGTCCTGGTCCTCGGCACCGACTACGCCGACACGCAGTTCCCGGACGAGCTCTCCCTCAACGCGCGCCTGGCGAACGAGTTCGGCGCCTCCGTGATCCCCGTCGTCGGCGGCCGCGGGCAGAGCGCGGAGTCGGTGCGCGCCGAGACCCGCAACGCCTACCGCGCCTACGTCGGCCTGGGCTGCGACGTCCTCGCCATGATCGCCAACCGGGTCGCCCGCGAGGACCGCGAGGAGATCGCCGCGAAGCTCTCCTCCCGGCTGCCGGTGCCCTGTTACGTGCTGCCCGACGAGCCCGCCCTGTCGGCGCCGACGGTCGCCCAGGTCAGCACCGCCCTGGGCGCGAAGGTGCTGCTCGGCGACGACTCGGGCCTGGCCCGCGACGCCCTCGGCTTCGTCTTCGGCGGTGCCATGCTGCCGAACTTCCTGCACGCGCTGACGCCCGGCTGCCTGGTCGTCACCCCCGGCGACCGGGCCGACCTGGTCGTCGGCTCGCTCGCCGCGCACAGCGCCGGCACCCCGCCGATAGCGGGCGTGCTGCTCACTCTGGGCGAGGTGCCGAGCCAGGAGGTCCTCACGCTCGCCGCCCGCCTGGCGCCCGGCACGCCCGTGCTGTCGGTGGCCGGCAACAGCTTCCCCACGGCCGAGCAGCTGTTCTCCCTGGAGGGCAAGCTCAACGCGGCCACCCCGCGCAAGGCGGAGACCGCGCTCGGTCTCTTCGAGCGGCACGTCGACACCGCCGGCCTGCTGGACCGCGTCTCCGCGCCGAGCAGCGACCGCGTCACGCCGATGATGTTCGAGCACAAGCTGCTGGAGCAGGCCCGCTCCGACCGCCGCCGGGTCGTCCTGCCGGAGGGCACCGAGGAGCGGGTGCTGCACGCGGCCGAGGTCCTGCTGCGCCGCGGGGTGTGCGACCTGACGCTCCTCGGCCCGGTCGACCAGATCCGCAAGAAGGCCGCCGACCTCGGCATCGACCTGGACGGCTGCCAGCTGATCGACCCGGCCACCAGCGAGCTGCGCGACTCCTTCGCCGAGAAGTACGCGGGCCTGCGCGCCCACAAGGGCGTCACGGTGGAGCTGGCGTACGACGTCGTCTCCGACGTGAACTACTTCGGCACACTGATGGTCCAGGAGGGCCTCGCCGACGGCATGGTGTCGGGCTCCGTGCACTCCACGGCCGCGACGATCCGGCCCGCCTTCGAGATCATCAAGACCAAGCCGGACGCCGACATCGTCTCGTCCGTGTTCTTCATGTGCCTCGCCGACAAGGTCCTCGTCTACGGCGACTGCGCGGTCAACCCCGACCCGGACGCCGAGCAGCTCGCCGACATCGCCGTCCAGGCGGCGGCGACCGCCGCGCAGTTCGGCGTGGAGCCGCGGATCGCCATGCTGTCGTACTCCACGGGCACCTCCGGTTCGGGCGCCGACGTCGACAAGGTGCGCGAGGCGACGGAGCTGGTGCGGCGGCGGCGTCCCGACCTGAAGATCGAGGGGCCGATCCAGTACGACGCGGCCGTGGAGCCGACGGTCGCGGCGACCAAGCTGCCGGGCTCCGAGGTGGCGGGCCAGGCCAGCGTGCTGATCTTCCCCGACCTCAACACCGGCAACAACACCTACAAGGCCGTGCAGCGGTCGGCGGGCGCGATCGCGGTCGGCCCGGTGCTCCAGGGGTTGCGCAAGCCGGTCAACGACCTGTCCCGCGGCGCCCTCGTCCAGGACATCGTGAACACCGTCGCCATCACGGCGATCCAGGCCCAGTCCTCCGAGCAGAAGGTCTCCCAGCAGTGAGCGGCACGCGCGTCCTCGTCCTGAACTCCGGTTCCTCCTCGGTGAAGTACCAGCTGCTCGACATGAGCGACCGCAGCCGGCTGGCGCAGGGGCTCGTCGAACGCATCGGCGAGCAGACCTCGCGGCTGCGGCACACGCCGCTCGCGACGGGCGTGTCCCGCGAGTGGAGCGGGCCCGTCGCCGACCACGACGCGGCCCTCAAGGCCGTCGCCGAGGAACTGGCCAAGGACGGACTGGGCCTGGACTCCCCGGAGTTGGCGGCGATCGGGCACCGGGTGGTGCACGGCGGCAAGCACTTCACCGAGCCGACCGTGATCGACGAGAGGGTGCTCGCGGAGATCGAGCGGCTGATCCCGGTGGCGCCGCTGCACAACCCGGCCAACCTGACCGGGATCCGCACGGCGCGGGCGCTGCGCCCGGACCTGCCGCAGGTCGCCGTCTTCGACACCGCCTTCCACACCACGATGCCGGAGTCGGCGGCGCGCTACGCGATCGACGTGCGGACCGCCGACGAGCACCGCATCCGCCGCTACGGCTTCCACGGCACCTCGCACGCGTACGTCTCCCGCGCCACCGCGGAACTGCTGGGCAGGGCGCCGGAGGAGGTGAACGTCATCGTGCTGCACCTCGGCAACGGCGCGTCCGCCTCCGCCGTGCGGGGCGGGAAGTGCGTCGACACCTCGATGGGCCTCACCCCGCTCGAGGGCCTCGTCATGGGCACCCGCTCCGGAGACGCCGATCCGGCCGTCATCTTCCATTTGGCACGTGTTGGCGGAATGTCCATCGACGAAATCGACACTCTCCTCAACAAGAAGAGCGGCCTGATCGGCCTGTGCGGCGACAACGACATGCGGGAGATCGGGCGGCGGATCGACGAGGGCGACGAACAGGCGAAGCTCGCCTTCGACATCTACATTCACCGTCTGAAGAAGTACATCGGCGCCTATTACGCCGTGCTGGGCCGGGTGGACGCGGTGGCGTTCACCGCCGGGGTCGGCGAGAACGCGGCGCGGGTGCGCGCGGCGGCGGTGGCGGGCCTGGAGACCCTGGGTCTGGCCGTCGACGACGGACTGAACGCCGTACGGAGTGACCGGTCGCGGCTGATCTCGCCCGCGGACGCGCGGGTGAAGGTCGCCGTGGTGCCCACGGACGAGGAACTGGAGATCGCCACGCAGACCTACGCGCTGGTCGAGCGGAATCGATATGCGGCTCCGCCGCGTGGCAACTGAGCAGGAAGGCAACTGAGCGCGTTCCCGCCCATTTGTATCTTCCGCCAGACGGAATATTCCGCAGCGAAACAAACCGATAGGATCGCCCCATGCGCCGTTCGAAAATCGTCTGTACTCTCGGCCCCGCGGTCGACTCCCACGAAATGCTCGTGTCGCTGATCGAGGCCGGCATGAACGTGGCCCGCTTCAACTTCAGCCACGGCTCGCACGCCGAGCACCAGGGCCGGTACGACCGGGTCCGGGCCGCCGCCAAGGAGACCGGCCGGTCCATCGGTGTCCTCGCCGACCTCCAGGGCCCGAAGATCCGCCTCGAGACCTTCGCCGAGGGGCCGGTCGAGCTGGTGCGCGGTGACGAGTTCACCATCACCACCGATGACGTGCCCGGCGACAAGACGATCTGCGGCACCACCTACAAGGGGCTGCCCGGCGACGTCTCGCGCGGCGACCAGATCCTCATCAACGACGGCAACGTCGAGCTGAAGGTCCTGGACGTCGAGGGCCCGCGGGTGCGGACGATCGTCATCGAGGGCGGTGTCATCTCCGACCACAAGGGCATCAACCTGCCCGGCACGGCCGTCAACGTGCCCGCGCTGAGCGAGAAGGACATCGAGGACCTGCGGTTCGCGCTGCGCATGGGCGCCGACCTGGTCGCGCTGTCCTTCGTCCGCGACGCCAAGGACGTCCAGGACGTGCACCGCGTCATGGACGAGGAGGGCCGCCGCGTCCCCGTCATCGCCAAGGTGGAGAAGCCCCAGGCGGTGGAGAACATGGAGGACGTCGTGATGGCGTTCGACGGCGTGATGGTCGCCCGTGGCGACCTGGCCGTCGAGTACCCGCTCGAGAAGGTCCCCATGGTGCAGAAGCGGCTCATCGAGCTGTGCCGCCGCAACGCCAAGCCGGTGATCGTGGCGACCCAGATGATGGAGTCGATGATCACCAACTCCCGTCCGACCCGCGCCGAGGCCTCCGACGTGGCCAACGCGATCCTGGACGGCGCGGACGCGGTCATGCTGTCCGCCGAGTCGAGCGTGGGCGCGTACCCGATCGAGACCGTGAAGACGATGTCGAAGATCGTCGCCGCGGCCGAGACGGAGCTGCTCGCCAAGGGCCTCCAGCCGCTCGTGCCGGGCAAGAAGCCGCGCACGCAGGGCGGTTCGATCGCGCGTGCCGCGTGCGAGATCGCCGACTTCCTCGGCGGCCGGGGCCTGGTGGCGTTCACCCAGTCCGGTGACACCGCCCGCCGTCTCTCGCGCTACCGCGCGACCCAGCCGATCATCGCCTTCACCACCGACGAGGGCACCCGCAACCAGCTGGCGCTCAGCTGGGGCGTCGAGTCGCACATCGTGCCGTTCGTGAACAGCACCGACGAGATGGTCGAGCTGGTGGACCAGGAGATCCTCAAGCTCAACCGCTTCAACCCGGGTGAGACCGTGGTCATCACCGCCGGCTCGCCCCCCGGCGTCCCCGGCACCACCAACATGGTCCGCGTCCACCACCTGGGCCAGGGCGCCCGCGACTGACCCGGTCCGGCCCGCGGCCGGCCGCCGTACGGACGGCGCTGAGGGCGCCCCCTGGTTCAGGGGGCGCCCTCAGGCGTTGTGCGGCTCCCGGAAGGGACTGCGGGGGACGGCTACTTGGTGTTGTAGAGGTGCATCCCCGGTATGTGGAGGTCGCCGCCGAACTGGCCCGCCTGGACGACCTTCACCTTGGTGAAGTAGATCAGCGGGATGTTCAGCGGAGGCGGGTTCTCCGGGTCGAACGTCACCGGGATCAGGCCGAACAGGTTCCCCGAGATGCTCTCGGTGTACATGACCGTGTCGCCGTTGCGGATGGTCGACGTCGTGCCCGAGCCGGCCTGGACGTGGTAGGTCACGCCCGCCTGCTTGTCGCTGACCGTCTGGTGCAGGTCGCCGATGTCGGTGCCCTCGGAGATGACGTACTTCAGGACCTTCTTCCTGGTCCCGTTGGCCGTCTTCACCTCGACGATGCCCTGGTAGTCGGCGCCCTTGAGGAGCAGCGAGCTGGCGTTGAGGTACCACGGGTCGTCCGGCAGCGGCGTCTTGTTGTCGATGCCGCTCTCGTCCTCGGTGGCGACCGGGCAGTCGTCCACGTCGGTCGCGGCGCTCTCGGACGGGCTCGGCGAGGCGGTGGCCTCGGCGGCGTCGGCGGCGTCGGCGGCGTCCGCTGCCGTCTCCTCCGCCTTCTTCCCGGTGTCCGCCACCGTGTCGCCCGCCGTGTCGGCGGTGTCCTTCACGGCGTCGCCGGCGGCGTCGGTGGTGTCCTTGCCGGGGCCGGCCGAACCGGAGTCCGCCGACCCGGTGTCGGATCCCGGGTCCGTCGCCGTGTCGCCGGTGCCCGTCGACGCGGTCTCGGAGGCCGACGGGGTCGGGCTCGCGGTGGCCGTCCCGGTGGCGTCCTTGCCGTCGAAGAGATCGGTGATCGTGTCGCCGATCGTCTCCAGCAGGTTCTTGTCGGTCGCGGACGGCGAGGGGGCGGCCGTCGGGGTGTCGGCCGTCGGGGTGTCGGCGGAGGTCTCGGACTTCTGCGGCTCGGAAGCCTCGGCCGAGGCCGCCGGGGTGGGCTCGGCCGCGTCGCCGGAACCTGAATCCGGCGAAGTGGAGTCGCCCGTGCCGCCGGAGGAGCCCGAAGTACCGCCGGTCTCCTCGTCCTTGGAGCCGTCCTCGGAGCCGTCCTGCGTGTCGTCCTTCGTGTCGTCCGCGGACTCGTCCGCGCTCTGCGAGGCGGACGGCGAGGGTGACGCGGAGGCGTCCTGCGCGTCCTCCAGGGCCGCGACACAGTCCTTGTACTCGTCGACGGTGAGGCTCTTGGACGCCGGCTGGTCCTCGGCGTTGGCGAGGGTCGGTGTGAACCCCATGCCCATGAGGACCGCGGTCGGCATGGCCGCCAGGGCTATCGCCTTGCCGGCCGGCATGTGGAACCTGGTGAACAGCGGCTTCTTGGGTGCCGCGTGGCGCGGCCCGGTTCTCACGCGGGCAGCGTCCACACCGCTCCCGGTGGTCACCTCGTCAGCCGGCACTGTGCCTCCCGTTCGCCCCGTTCGCCGGGCTCGTTCCTGACAGTTCGTTCGGCTCGTCCGTGCCGCCGGTGTCCTTGGTGAGGGCCGGCCCCGTGCTGTAGGGGTTCTCGGTGGGACCCGCCGGGGCGGCTCCCGTCCCCTGCGGGAAGGCGGCCGCGGGCGTCGTGCCCGTGCCCGGGTTGCTGCCCGGCGCCTGCTCCGCCGGCGGTGCGCCCGGCGCCCAGGAAATGGCCATCGCTCCGCCGATCAGGGCGAAGAGGAAACCGACGAGGAAGCCGCCGAGGTTGGACACCGGGATGGAGACCAGTCCCAGCAGGATCGCCGCGACACCCGCGAAGACCCGTACGTGCTTCTGGAACCACAGGCTCACGCCCAGCACCACCAGCAGCACACCGATGATCAGCGAGCCGGCGCCGGCGGTGGTCGCCATCGCCAGCGTGAGGTGGCCGATCTGGAGGTGCGCGTACGGGAAGTAGGCGATGGGGAGCCCGCTGATGAGAACGAACAGGCCGGCCCAGAACGGCCTCGTGCCCCGCCAGGCGCGGAACTGCTGCCTCCGGTGGTCGAACTGGCCGGGGGCGGCAGGGGTCTCGGCGCTCATGGAAAACAGCTCCCTGGTGCGGCGTTGCTGTGGTGGTTGTCCTGCGAGGGGGACCGGCGCCCACGACGGGACGGGTGCTCCGGTCCGGACGGGTGAGACTGGACGGGCGGGGGCGCCACCGGCTCCCCCGCCCGTCAGAGAGTGCTTAGTAGCACTCCTTGACACCCGTCGACAGCGACATCTTCAGGCCGCTGAGCTTGAAGGTTCCGGCGGTGGTGGCCCACGCCGTCTGCTTCACGTCGGTCAGGACGGCCGACTCGGCCTCCTGCGCGAACCCGAACGGGTTCGCGGTGTCGCCGTCCTTGATGCCCGGACCCTTCTTCAGGTCCTTGGCGGCCACACCGATGTCGATGTTCTTGAACGTCGCGTCGGCCGCGAGGTCCTCGACGTCGATGAAGAGGTTCTCGGCCTGGACCGGGGTGTCGCCACCGCCTGCCTTCAGCGTGAGGCTGACCGAGCCGAGCAGCGGGATGTTCGGCGTGACCACGGACTGGCACATGTTCGTGATCGACGCGCTCTTGAACCCGGAGACGGCGACGGCGTGAGCCGTCTTCTTGCCGTCGAGGGTGTAGCCCGAGTCGATCGCGCCGTACTGCGAGAAGCCCGTACCGACGAGCTTGTCCGCGGTGACCTTGAACGACTGACCCGAAACGCTGAACGACGCGGCGAGCGCACCCTGCGCGAGGGCGACGCCTATGCACGCCGTGGCGGCGACGCTGGGCACCATGACCACAGCGAACCGCTTCCATCTGGTCCCGCCACGCACCTGGGACTCCATATTTCCTCCTTCTCGGACGTACATCTCCTGGCCCTGACTCGCCCCCGGAACGGCGGCTCAGCCGGGCAGGGATGGGAGAAGTGCTACGTCCTCGGGAAGGGGAGCGCCTGCACTCGGTGGCGCGAACCGCGCCCGAATCACCGGCGATCACCCCCGAGCGACAACCACTGGTCGCGCCTGACACGCATCACGCACAACCTTGCTGGACAGGCTTCGCCGTGGCGAAGACCCCCCTGCCCAAGAGCCGACGTCACTGCTGCCGTCGTCTCTGCTCGGTGGGGACCCAGGAAAACCCGTTGACCCAACCGGCTGTCGGGGTACGGGAACGGACCGAGCGTGGCCGATCGTGGTGCATTCTCGCCGCCCGCACAAGGGGGTTCGTTACTCGCTAGTAACGGCCGGATAACCGAACAACGACCCACCGGTCTCGACCGGCGACGCTCGGTGGCAGCCATGCCCAGGACAAAACTGTTGATCGCTGGACAGAATCCGACAGAACAACGGCCCTGACTTACTGCCAGTAACAGCGGCCGCGATTACCAAGATTTGGCAAAGCGCGGCCGCGACGGAACCGTGTCGGCTGAACTTCCACCCTTGGGCGCCACCGGCTCCGATGTTTAGCGACTGGTCAGAACCGGGCGCCCGCCCCGCTAGAAGAGAGCGCGGGCCAGCGCCCTGCGCGCCGCCGCCACCCGCGGGTCGTCGGGTCCGACCACCTCGAACAGTTCGATCAGCCGCAGTCGTGCGGCGTCCCGCTCGTCACCGGCCGTGCGGGCGACGGTGTCGATGAGCCGCCCGAAGGCGTCCTCGACGTGCCCGCCCACCAGGTCGAGGTCGGCGGCGGCGATTTGCGCCCGCGCGTCACCCGGCTTGTCGGCGGCGTCCCTGCGCACCTGCTGCGGGTCCATCTCCTGCACCCGGTGCAGCAACTCGGCCTGCGCGAGACCGAGTTTGGCCTCGGTGTTGCCGGGGTCGTCGGTCAGCACGTTCTGGTACGCGCGCACCGCCCCGCCGAAGTCCCCCGCGTCCAGGGCCTGTACGGCGGCCTCCAGCAGGGCGTCGTAGGGGCCGGCCGGCGTCTCGGCGGCCTCTTCGCGCTCGCCCGGCCGGGCCTCGGGGTCGACGGTGAGGCCGGTCAGGCCGAAGCGCTGCTCGGCGACCTGGACGAGCTGGTCGAGGGTCTGGCGGATCTGCGTCTCGGCGGCGGCTCCCTGGAAGAGCGGCAGCGCCTGCCCCGCGACGACGGCGAAGACGGCCGGGATGCCCTGCACCCCGAACTGCTGCATCAGCATCTGGTTGGCGTCGACGTCGATCTTGGCGAGCAGGAACCGCCCGTCGTACTCGACGGCGAGCCGCTCCAGCACCGGGCTGAGCTGCTTGCAGGGCTGGCACCACTCGGCCCAGAAGTCGATGACGACCGGGACCTCCGCGGACCGCTGGAGGACGTCCCGCTCGAACCCTGCCTCATCGACGTCGATGACGAGGTCCGCGGGCGACACCGCCCCCGTCCCGCCCTGCCGGGCGGCTTCGGCTCGCGCCTGCTCCGCCTTCGCCTTGGCCTCCTGGGCCGCCTTCACCGCGGCGAGGTCGACGACTCCGCTCATGGACATGTTCCGTGGCTGCATGCGTCTATCCTCCCCCGTCCGCGCGCGTGCGTGAAAAGCGATCGGAAATGAGCGCCGGGGTCCCCACCCCGCGCCGTCCGGCCGCGGCTCGCGTACGTCCGTTCACGAGCTTTCGCTACGAGTCGTAGCGTAATACCGCGGGGCCCCTTCCCGCCGCCCCGTCCCGGTGATCTCCCTCACGACCGCGCAGAACGGCCGGATATGGTCGGAGGATGCAGAGTCGCACGCCAGCCGGCCGTACCGGACGCCCGCGCAGCGCCGCCGCCGACACCGCGATCCTGGCCGCGACCCGGCAGGCACTGGTCGAGCTCGGCTGGTCCAAGCTCACGCTGGGGGACGTGGCGACCCGGGCCAAAGTGGCCAAGACGACGCTCTACCGCCGCTGGTCCGGCAAGAACGAACTGGTCGTGGACGCGGTCGCGGAACTCTTCGGCGAGCTCGAACTCCCCGACCGGGGCAGTCTGGCCGCCGACATCGAGGGCGTGGTCCTGCAGTTCGCGGCGATCCTCGCCCGCCCGGAGGCCAGGAGCGGCCTGATGGCGGTGGTCGCGGAGTCCACCCGCGACGACGCCCTGCGCGAACGCATCCGCGCGTCCATCGTGGACCCCCAGAAGGACCTGGTCCTGGAGGGCCGGGCCCGCGCGCAGACCAGGGGGGAACTCCCGCCGGAGACGGACCCGGCGGAAGCGGCCCGCACGATCGACCTGATCTTCGACGTGGTCGCGGGTGCGGTGGTCCACCGCACCCTGGTCAGCGCGGAACCGGCGGACGAGGAGTGGGTGGGGGACTTCACCCGGCTGCTGCTGCACGGCCTGGCGGGCCCCCCGGCCGAGGCCGGCCCGTCCGGTGCCTGAGGACGGGAAGGGGGCGGGCGGCGAGGAGGAACCCCCGGCCGCCCGCCCCCGGACTCCGTCCTAGAACCCCGCGGGCTCCGTCCTAGAACCCCGCGGGCTCCGTGTACACCCCCCACTCCTCCCGCAGCACCCCGCAGATCTCCCCCAGGGTCGCCTCCGCCCGCACCGCGTCCAGCATCGGCCCGATCATGTTGGACCCGTCCCGCGCGGCCGCCAGCATCGCGTCCAGCGCGGCCCGCACGGCCGATTCGTCCCGGACGGCCCGGCGGGCGCCCAGCGTCCGCACCTGCTCCCGCTCCACCTCGTGGCTGACCCGCAGGATCTCCAGGTCCCCGGTCACCGATCCGGTGTGCGCGTTGACCCCGACGACCCGCTTCTCGCCCTTCTCCAGCGCCTGCTGGTACCGGAACGCGGACTCCGCGATCTCCCCGGTGAACCAGCCGTCCTCGATGCCCCGCAGGATCCCGGACGTGACGGGCCCGATGGGGTGCTTCCCGTCGGGGTGCGCCCGCAGCCCCCGCTCCTTGATCCGCTCGAAGATCTTCTCGGCGTCGGCCTCGATGCGGTCGGTCAGCTGCTCGACGTACCAGGAACCGCCCAGCGGGTCCGCGACGTTGGCGACGCCGGTCTCCTCCATCAGCACCTGCTGCGTGCGCAGCGCGATCTCGGCCGCCTGCTCCGAGGGCAGCGCGAGGGTCTCGTCCAGGGCGTTGGTGTGCAGCGAGTTGGTGCCCCCGAGCACGGCGGCGAGCGCCTCCACGGCCGTGCGCACCACGTTGTTGTACGGCTGCTGGGCGGTCAGGGAGACGCCGGCGGTCTGCGTGTGGAACCGCAGCCACTGGGCCTTCTCGGACGTGGCCCCGTAGACGTCCCGCATCCACCTGGCCCAGATCCTGCGCGCGGCGCGGAACTTGGCGATCTCCTCGAAGAAGTCGAGGTGCGCGTCGAAGAAGAAGGACAGGCCGGGGGCGAACACGTCGACGTCCAGCCCGCGGCTGAGCCCCAGTTCGACGTACCCGAAGCCGTCCGCCAGCGTGTACGCCAGCTCCTGCGCGGCCGTCGAGCCGGCCTCGCGGATGTGGTAGCCGGAGACGGAGAGCGGCTTGTAGTCGGGGATGCCGGCGGCGCAGTACTCCATGAGGTCGCCGATCAGGCGCAGGTGGGGCTCGGGCTGGAAGAGCCACTCCTTCTGCGCGATGTACTCCTTGAAGATGTCGGTCTGGAGGGTGCCGTTGAGGACGGCCGGGTCGACGCCCTGCCGTTCGGCGGCGACGAGGTACATGCAGAAGACCGGTACGGCCGGTCCGCTGATGGTCATCGAGGTGGTGACGTCCCCGAGGGGGATGTCCTTGAAGAGCACCTCCATGTCGGCCGCGGAGTCGATGGCGACCCCGCAGTGCCCGACCTCGCCGAGCGAGCGCGGGTCGTCGGAGTCGCGGCCCATGAGGGTCGGCATGTCGAAGGCGACGGAGAGGCCCCCGCCGCCGTTGGCGAGGATCATCTTGTAGCGCTCGTTGGTCTGCTCGGCGTTCCCGAACCCGGCGAACTGCCGGATGGTCCAGGTGCGCCCCCGGTAGCCGGTCGGGTACAGCCCGCGGGTGTAGGGGTACTCCCCGGGCCAGCCGATCCGCTCGAAGCCCTCGTAGGCGTCCCCGGGCCGGGGCCCGTACACCGGCTCCACGGGATCGCCGGAGAGCGTGGTGAAGTCTGCGTCGCGCTTACGCGCGGCGTCGTACCGGGCCTGCCAGCGTCGGCGGCCCTCCTCGATGGCGTCAGCGTGCATACACTCGAATTTACTAGGACGTCCTAGTAAATGTCGATGGGAGACCGCCGTACACCTGTGTACGGCGGTGAGGGGTTACGCCTTGGCGACCGCCGGCGCTTCCTCGGCGGCCTTGGTCTCCAGCTCGCGCGTGACGTTCCGCTCCACGAAGAACGCGGCCGTCGGGACGGTCCCGGCCAGCAGCACCCAGAGCTGCTTGCGGACCGGCCACCTGGCCTTGGAGCCCAGGTCGAAGGCGAAGACGAGGTAGACGACGTAGAGCCAGCCGTGGGCGATGGAGACGACCCGGGTGGCGTCCGCGGCACCGTCCAGGTTCAAGGCGTATTTACCGATCATGCACAGGCACAGCAGGACCAGGAGCACACCGGTGACATAGGCCATGACGCGGTAGCGGGTCAGCACGCTCTTCTTCATGCCGTCGAGCGTAACCAGGCGTTCCGGGCGATCTTGCCCCGGGTCGCTCCTGCGTTCGGTCCCGGTTCAGTCCTCGTCGAAGTCGTGGGCCGCCACGCGCAGGGGGCGCAGCATCGCGAAGATCTCCCCGCACTCCTCGGCGTCGTACACGCCGAGGCCGAAGTCCATGGCCATCAGGTCGCGGGTGGCCGCCTCGACGACCTCGCGGCCCTTGTCGGTGATGGTGGCGAGGGTGCCGCGGCCGTCGTTGGGGTTGGGGCGCTTGGCGACGAGACCGGATCTCACCAGGCGGTCGACGGTGTTCGTCACGGAGGTGGGGTGCACCTGGAGGCGTTCGCCGATCTTCGACATCGTCAGCTCCCCCTCCTTGGAGAAGGTGAGCAGCACCAGGGCCTCGTAGCGCGCGAAGGTCAGCCCGTACGGCTTGACCACCGCGTCGACCTCGGCGAGGAGGATCTGGTGGGCGCGCATGATCGAGGTGATCGCGGCCATGGACGGCACGTTTCCCCAGCGCTGCTTCCAGAGCTCGTCGGCGCGGGCGATGGGGTCGAAGGAAAGGCTGGACGGCTTCGGCACGGCACCAGACCCTACCCGTCGGTCATATCGCGGTCAGCCCCGTCTCGGTCCTCGGTCCACCGGGGCCGCGTCGGACCGGGTCAGTACAGGGCGCGCAGGCCGAGGACGTCGCCCCGGCCCAGCGTGCGGGCAGCGGTGGAGCAGGCGAAGGAGCGGGTGAACATCGTCTGGCTCTCGTGGCCCCGGCCGACGTGGGCCAGGCCGAAGACGTGCCCGGCCTCGTGGGTGTCGTATCACCTTGTGGTCGGCGGTGGCGTGGGCGCCGTCGGCGCACGCGGCCCGCGCCCGGCCGGGGGCGGCCCGGCCGGGGGCGGCCGCGGCGGCGTGCGCCTGGTCGGTGGCGTGCGCCTGGTCGGTGGCGTGCGCCTGGTCGGTGGCGTGCGCCTGGTCGGGGTCGGGGGCGGTCGCCCGGGCCCCGGTGCCGGTCAGGTCGTAGGAGACCGTGCCGTCGGCGGCCACCGCCAGGGTGAAGCCGTGCGCGGAGCCGTCCTGCGTGAGGGCGTCGACGCTCACCGTCGTGCCGGGTTCGGGGACGGTGACGCCGGCTCCGGCGTGGGTGACGAGGCGGCCGACGGCCGCGCAGTCCAGCACGGAGGACCCGGCCGGCAGGTCGTCGGGGGTCAGCGCGCCGGACGTGAGGGCGCAGGCGCCCGCGCGCGGCACCGGGGCGCCGCCGTTCAGCGCCGCCAGTGACACGGCCGTCGCGGCCGCCCTCCCCACGGCCGCCGCCACCCTCGCCGGCCCGCGCCGCGCTGCCACTTCGCCTCCGCGTGCAGGCCCGGCCTTCGGACGGGACGTGATCGATTCCCGGGAAGGTCAGCCGTCCCGAGGCCCGCGATCCCGTTCACCGCCCCCTGTTGAGCGACTGCTCAAACACGTGTACCTTCGCTCCCGGAGTGTTGAGCGAACGCTCAAACACCGGCCCGATCCGGGGGGATTCGCATGGGGCTGTATGTCGAGGCACGCATCCGCGCCGACCTGGACGAGCTGTGGACCCGCACCCAGGACCCGGCGCGGCACCAGCGCTGGGACCTCCGCTTCACCGAGATCACCCACCTCCCGCGCGCGGAGGGCGAGCCGCAGCGGTTCCGGTACGCCACGCGCGTGCTGCCGCTCCTGACCGTCGCGGGCACGGGCGTCTCGGCGGGGGAACGGGAGCGCCCGGACGGCACCCGCACCTCCGCCCTGCGCTTCGCGTCCCCGCACCCGCTCTCGCTGCTCGCCGAGGGCAGCGGCTACTGGCGTTACGTCCCCGACGGCGACGGCGTCCGCTTCCTCACCGGCTACGACTACCGTCCCCGGTGGGGCGCCTTCGGCGCGCTTGCCGACCGGCTGGTGTTCCGTCCGTTGATGGGCTGGGCGACGGCGTGGTCCTTCGACCGGCTGCGGCTCTGGCTGGAGCGGGGCATCACACCGGAGCGCGCCCTGTGCAACTGGCTCGCGGAGCTGGCCCTGCGCGCCGTCGTCGTCGCCGTCGCCTGCACGGGCCTCGGGTGGGAGTCGTTCCTGCGCCTGCTGGGGCCGTTCGCCGCGTCGACGGCGTACCTGCTCCCCCTGCTGCTGAGCGTCGTGGTCTGCCTCGCCCTGTTCGCCTCGCCCCTCGCCTGCACCCCGGCCGCCCGCCGCTGCCTGCGCACCCCACCAGCACGCGCGCGTGCCCCCCGCCTCCTGCGCACCCTGGAGAGTCCGCGATGACCTCGATCTTCCGCACGGCGATGGGAGCCGGCTTCGACCGGCTGCACCCGCAGCTGCAACGCCGCTTCTCGGTGGGGCTGGCGAGCGGGGAGGCCTGCACGGGCCGGGGCGTGATGGACCGCATCTGGCACGGCGGGGCGTTCGTGAAGCCGTTCCTGGCGCTGGGCGGCACCCGCAACATCCTCGTCCCGCGCACGGGACGCGCGGTGCCGTTCGTCATCGAGAACGTGCCGTACACCGACTCCTTCGGCCGTGAGACGGTGAGCTTCGTGCGTACCTTCGACCTGCCCGGCCGGGCCCGCCGGTTCGACGCCCAGATGGTGCTCGGTCCGAGGGGCGACCGCGTCCTCGACTACCTGGGCACCCACCAGCACCTCGCCACCGACCTGCACTTCCACGCCGAGCCGGACGGCTCCCTGCTGATCCGCTCGGGCACCCACCGGTTCCGGGAGGGCGTGGTCGACGCGCGCGTGCCGGAACTGATCGGGGCGAGGGCGGAGGTACGGGAGTCGTACGACGACACGACGGGACGGTTCCGGATCCGCGTGCGGGTGGTGAACCGCCACGTCGGCCCGCTGTTCGGCTACGAGGGCTCCTTCACCGCCACGTACGCGGACGTCCGCGCCCGCGGCGTGCGGCCGGGACTGCGGCCGGTGCGCGAGGAGGCCCGCGCGTGACCCCGGAGACCACCAGATCCCCGGAGACCGCCAGGTCCCTGGAGACGAAGACGAAACTGCTCGACGGGGCGCTGCGCACGCTCACCGAGCAGGGCATCGCGAAGACGTCGGCCCGTACGGTCGCGGCGGCCGCGGGGGTCAACCAGGCCCTGGTCTTCTACCACTTCGGCTCGGTGGACGAACTGCTCGCGGCGGCCTGCCGGTACGGCGCGGAGCGGTCGGTGTCGCGTTACCGGGACCGCTTCGCGGCGGTCGGCACGCTGTCCGAACTGCTCGCCCTCGGGCGGGAGATCCACGAGCAGGAACGGGTGGGGGGCCAGGTGATGCTGCTGGGCCAGTTGCTGGCCGGCGCGCAGACCCACGCCGTGCTCGGCCCGGCCACGGCGGCGGGGCTCGACCTGTGGATCGTGGAGATCGAGAAGGTGCTGGACCGGGTGCTCGCGGGGACGCCGTTCCGCGAGTTCACCGACCCGGCCGGGCTGGCCCGCGCGGTCGCCGCCTCGTTCGTCGGCATCGAGCTGTACGAGGGGGTCGACGGCGCGGGCGCCGCGTCGGCGCTGGACGCGCTGGAGCAGCTCGGCCTGCTGGTGGGCGCGCTGGAGGAGCTGGGGCCGGTGGCCCAGCGGGCGGTGCGGCAGTATCTGCGGCGGGCGTCGGGGAAGCGGTGAGGCCGGCCCGGCGGGCCGGCCGTCGCTACTCCCCCCGCGGGGCGAGATGCCGCTCGACGGTCTCCACCTTCGAGGTCAGGCCGTCCGTCACGCCGGGGCGGAGGTCGGCCTTGAGGACCAGGGAGACGCGCGGCGCCCGTGCCTCGACCGCGGCGACGGCCCGCTTGACGACGTCCATGACCTCGTCCCACTCGCCCTCGATGGACGTGAACATGGCGTCGGTGCGGTGGGGCAGACCGGACTCGCGGACCACCCGGACGGCGTCGGCGACGTACTCCCCGACGTCCTCGCCGACGCCGAGCGGGGTGACGGAGAAGGCGACGATCACGACGCCTCCACCACGCCCTCGCGCCGGGCGCGGGAGGCGATGACCGCGTCCTCGGCCTCACGGCGGAGCCTGCGCTCGGCGAAGAAGCCGCCGGCCGGCAGGACCGAGAGGACGAAGTAGAGGGCGGCGGTGCGCAGGGGCCACTTGGCGCGGTTCCAGGCGTCCGCCCAGAAGATCACGTACAGCACGAACAGCAGGCCGTGGACCGCGCCCATCACCGGCACCGCGTTGAAGTCCGTCGTGCGCTTGAGCACCGAGCAGACGAGCAGCAGCAGGAACGAGACCGCCTCGGGTGCGGAGACCAGGCGGAGTCGGCGGAGGGCGGAGGCTGTCTTGAGGTCCACGGGTCACCTTCGGTGGGAGATGCGGTGCTGATCCGGTCGTTTGTGAACGCACGCACAAGCGTGCGCCCATTGTGACAAACGGACGCGGCGGCGAGCCGGGCGGGGTGCGGCGGGGGCCGGGCGGGGCGCGGCCCCGGCCGACGGTCCCCGGAGCCCCTGAACGGCGGATCACGCCGGGCGGGCCCTAAGGGTCCATTCAGGGACGATCTCCACCCGGAGGCCCTGTCGGCGCGACGTCCCAGAGGCTACCTTCGCAGCGTGGCGATGTTTCGACTCCAAGGCAGCAAGGTGCTCGCCGTCGACATGACCGGGGACGCCGTCAAGGCGAAGAACGGCTCGATGGTCGCGTACGACGGGCAGATGGCCTTCAAGAAGATGAGCGGCGGCGGCGAGGGACTGCGGGGGATGGTGACCCGGCGACTCACCGGCGAGCAGATGACCGTGATGGAGGTGCGGGGGCAGGGGACCTGCTGGTTCGCGGACCGCGCCTCCGAGATCAACCTCGTGAGTCTCCAGGGGGACAAGCTGTACGTGGAGTCGAGCAATCTGCTCGCGACGGACGCGGGGCTGAGGACGGGCACGTCCTTCACCGGCCTGCGCGGCGCCTCGCAGGGCAACGGGCTGTTCACGACGACCGTCGAGGGACACGGCCAGGCGGCGATCACCTCGGACGGTCCGGCGGTGGTGCTCCGGGTGAGCCCGCAGTTCCCGCTGACCGTGGACCCGGGGGCGTACGTCGCCCACCAGGGCGACGTCCGGCAGTCCTTCCAGTCCGGTGTGACGTTCCGCACCCTGATGGGCGAGGGCGGCGGCGAGGCCTTCCAGATCCGCTTCGAGGGGGACGGCCTGGTGTACGTCCAGCCCAGCGAGCGGAACACGATCGCGGGGGACGTGTGACATGTCCTTCCGCGAGATCAACTCCAAGATGGTCGAGGCGACCGTGGTGCCCGGCCGGCGTTTGTTCAGTCAGCGCGGCGCGATGCTCGCGTACCGGGGCGAGGTGTCCTTCACCCCGAACATGCAGGGCGGTCAGGGCGGTGTGATGTCGATGATCGGCCGCCGCCTGGCGAACGAGGACACGCCCCTGATGTCCGTCGAGGGCAGCGGCACGGTCCTGTTCGGGCACGGCGGCCACCACGTCCAGATCATCAGCCTCACCGGCGAGACGCTCCACGTCGAGGCGGACCGCCTCCTCGCCTTCGAGGGCACCCTGCAGCAGGGCACCATGTTCATGGGCTCCCAGGGCGGCGTCATGGGCATGGTCCGCGGCCAGATCAGCGGCCAGGGCCTGTTCACCACGACGCTGGCGGGCCACGGCTCGGTCGCCGTGATGGCCCACGGCGGCGTCTTCGAGGTCCCCATCACCCCCCAGCGCCCGGTCCACGTCGACCCGCAGGCCTACGTCGCCCACCACGGTGACGTGCGCAACAAGCTGTCGACCGCCCTCGGTTGGCGGGACATGGTGGGCCGCGGTTCCGGGGAGGCGTTCCAGCTGGAACTGAGCGGCAGCGGCACGGTGTACGTCCAGGCGTCCGAGGAGAAGCTGTGACCACCTACCCGGGCACCGGCCCCGCCGTCCTCGACCCCATGACCCTGCCGGCCGACGACAACGTGAACGCGTACACCTTCTGCGTGGAGTTGAAGGGGAGCCAGTGGTTCCTGCAGAAGGGGAAGATGATCGCCTACTACGGCTCGATCGACTTCAACGGCGTCGGACACGGCCGGCTGGACCGCCTGGTGCGCACGTCGTTCCATTCGCCTCTGCACGCGAGCGACTGGGTCGTGGCGGAGGGTTCGGGCAAGATGCTCCTCGCCGACCGGGCCTTCGACGTGAACTCGTACGACCTCGAAGACGGCAACCTGACCATTCGCTCGGGCAATCTGCTCGCTTTTCAGCCAACTCTCGCGCTCAAGCAGTCGATCGTTCCGGGTTTTCTGACGCTGATCGGAACCGGCAAGTTCGTCGCCGCATCTAACGGCCCGGTGGTGTTCATGGAACCCCCGATCCGGGTGGACCCGCAGGCGCTCGTCGGCTGGGCCGACTGCCCGTCCCCGTGCCATCACTACGACCACGGGTACATGACGGGCGTGATGGGCGGCCTACGTGCGCTGACGGGCCTGGGCGGGGCTTCCGGGGAGGAGCACCAGTTCGAGTTCGTGGGCGCCGGCACGGTGCTGCTCCAGTCCACCGAGACGCTCATGGCCGAGCAGGCCACGGGAGCGGTTCCACCCGAGCCGGGGGTGCCCGGCGGCGGTGGGGCGGGCGGCTTCGGAGGTCAAGCGGGCGCACCGCGCCTTCCCGGACAGCTGGGAGACCTCCAGCGTCGCTTCGGGCTGTGAGCGGTAGTCTGCGGAGTGTGACGTCGAACGCGTGCGCACTGTCACACCACCCTTACTAGTTCGCCTTTCAACATTTTAGGTAGACTTCATTTATGGAGACCGACACGGCCACGCGCTGGCTGACCGAAGCGGAGCAGTGCGCCTGGCGCACCCACCTGGAGGTCAACAGGCTGTTGACGTACCAGCTCGAAAAGGATCTTCAGCCGTTCGGACTGACCATGAACGACTACGAGATCCTGGTGAATCTGTCCGAGTCGGAGGACGTCCGGATGCGGATGAGCGACCTCGCGTCCGCCACCCTCCAGTCCAAGAGCCGGCTCTCGCACCAAATCACCCGCATGGAGAACGCCGACCTGGTGCGCCGTGAGAACTGCGAGTCCGACCGCCGAGGTCTGTTCGCGGTCCTCACCGAGCACGGCATGGAGACGATGCGGAAGGTGGCACCCCACCACGTGGCGTCCGTGCGGCGGCACTTCATCGACCTCCTCTCCCCCGATGCGCTGGCGGAACTCGACAAGGCCCTGACGCCCATCGCGGACCACCTCCGCGAGCAGCGGGGACGCCCCTGAGCGGGCCCCTCGTCCGGTGGACAAGGCCGGGCCCGGTCCGGCCGGAAGAACCCGGACCCGTGGAAGGCGGAGCCCGAACGGGGCTCCGCCTTCCGGCGTCCCGGGGACCGTGGGCGTGAGAACGAGGGTCGGCCGGGCCCTCAGCGGCCCCGCCCGGCCGCCGCGGCCAGCAGGGCGACACCGCCCGCCGCCGCGAAGCACACCGCGAGCGGCGCGTGGCCGAGCAGGAGGCCCGAGGTCGCCGAGCCGAGGGAGCTTCCCGCGTTCACGCCGGTGTTGATCCAGGCGCCGGCACCGGTCCGGGCGCCCGGCGCCGCCGTCTCGTCGGCGACGAGATAGGCCGTCGTCAGGATCGGGGCGACGAAGATCCCGGCGCAGGCCACCGCCGCGGCGAGGGTCCACAGGTCCGGGGCCAGGCCCGCGCAGGCCAGGCTCAGCCCCAGGGCCGCCGCCAGCCGCGGCAGCCTCGCACGGGCGGGCGTACGCCAGTCGACCGCGCCGTTGAGGAGGCCGCCGGCCGCGCTGCCCGCGGACAGCGCGGCCAGGGTCCAGGCGGCCCCGTCGCCGCCGTACCCGCCGTCCTCGGCGTACGCGGTGACGAACAGGTCGACGGCGCTGAGCGCGGTGCCTGCCCCGGCGGCCACCAGGACCGGCCCGCGCAGGCCCCGGCCGAGGCGCTGCCGGCCCGGCGGGCGTCCGGCCGCCGGCACCCGGACCGCCCGCAGCGGCGGGGAGGCCACGAAGGCCAGGGTCCCGCCCGCGATCAGCACGGCGCCGAGCAGCACCCCCGCCGCGGGCGGCGCGAACCGCACCAGGACCCCCACCAGCACCGGGCCGGAGACGTACAGCAGTTCCTCGGCGACGCCGTCGAGGCTGTAGGCCCGCTGCACCAGCCGCCGGTCCCGGGCGAGGTCGGCCCACACCGCGCGCATGACGGGTCCGAGCGGGGGCGCGCAGGCTCCGGCGAGCGCGGCGAGGGCGCCGAGCACCATCGGCTGGGCTCCCGTCCGCCAGGTCGCGGCGGAGAGCGCGGTCAGCAGGACGGCGTACGCGGCGGTCATGGGCGGCAGGGTGCGCCGGGGGCCGTGGCGGTCGACGAGGGACGCGCGCAGCGGCATCAGGAGGACGGCCGAGGTGCCGAAGAGGGCGAGGACGGTGCCGGCGACGGCGTAGGAGCCGGTGGCGCGGACCGTGGCGAGGAGGAGGGAGAAGGGGACGAGACCGTACGCGAGCCGTCCGAGGAGGGCGGCGGCGAAGGTGCGGCGGGCGTGCGGGACGCGGAGCACGGCGGCATAGGTCGGCCGCGGAAGGGGCGCAGACACGGGTGAGTTCCTCGACGTGAGGCGGGAGAAGGGGACGCCTGCGGCCACGGTGGCCGGTGCGGCCGGTCCGTGGCGGGGCGTGCCCTACGCCAGGAAGAGGAACATGGGCGTCAACGTACCAGCGGCGGCGCCGGGTCGGCGACCGCCGGGTCACCCGCGGGGTGCCTCACCGCCCCTGGGTCAGTCCCGCCACCAGCTCGTCCGCCGCCCGGTACGGGTCCAGTTCGCCGGCGACGATCCGCTCCGCGAGCGTGCTGAGCCGGCGGTCGCCGTGCAGGTCGCCGATGCGCTCGCGCAGGGCGGTCACGGCGATCGTCTCCACCTCGCGGGCCGCGCGGGCACGGCGGCGCTCGGCGAGGACGCCGTGCTCCTCCATCCACGCGCGGTGCTTCTCCAGCGCCTCGACGACCTCGTCGACGCCCTCGGCGCGGGCGGCGACCGTCTTCACGATCGGCGGGCGCCAGTCGCCGGGGGCGCGGGACTCGCCGAGGCCCAGCATGTGGTTCAGCTCGCGGGCGGTGGCGTCGGCACCGTCGCGGTCGGCCTTGTTGACGACGTACACGTCGCCGATCTCCAGGATTCCCGCCTTGGCGGCCTGGATGCCATCGCCCATGCCGGGGGCCAGCAGGACCACGCTGGTGTCGGCCTGGGAGGCGATCTCGACCTCGGACTGGCCGACGCCGACCGTCTCCACGAGGATCACCTCGCAGCCCGCCGCGTCGAGCACCCGGATGGCCTGCGGGGCCGCCCAGGCCAGGCCGCCCAGGTGCCCTCGGGTGGCCATGGAACGGATGTAGACGCCGGGGTCGGAGGCGTGCTCCGACATCCGGACGCGGTCGCCGAGCAGGGCGCCGCCGGAGAACGGCGAGGACGGGTCGACCGCCAGGACGCCGACCCGTCTGCCCTGCTTGCGGTACGCCGTGACCAGCGCGGAGGTGGACGTCGACTTGCCGACGCCGGGCGAGCCGGTCAGGCCCACCACGTAGGCGTTGCCGGTCAGCGGGGCCAGTGCCGCCATGACCTCCCTGAGCTGCGGCGACGCCCCCTCCACCAGGGAGATCAGCCGGGCCACGGCCCGGGGCCGGCCTTCCCTGGCCTGGGCGACCAGCGAGGAGACGTCCTGCATCACAGCTCCGTTCGGGTAATGACGTACAGGGAACTCAGGCCTTGGGGACCCGCACGATCAGTGCGTCGCCCTGACCGCCGCCGCCGCACAGCGCGGCCGCGCCGATGCCGCCGCCCCGCCGCTTCAGCTCCAGGGCCAGGTGCAGCACGAGCCGGGCGCCGGACATGCCGATGGGGTGGCCGAGGGCGATGGCGCCGCCGTTGACGTTCACCTTCTCCGTCGACACCCCGAGGTCCTTCATCGACTGCACCGCCACGGCGGCGAAGGCCTCGTTGATCTCGACGAGGTCGAGGTCGGAGACCTCCAGGCCGTCCTTCTTCAGGGCGTGCAGGATGGCGTTGGACGGCTGCGACTGGAGCGAGTTGTCCGGGCCGGCCACATTGCCGTGGGCGCCGATCTCGGCGATCCACTCCAGGCCCAGCTCCTGCGCCTTGGCCTTGCTCATCACGACCACGGCCGCGGCGCCGTCGGAGATCTGCGAGGCGGAACCGGCGGTGATGGTGCCGTCCTTGGCGAAGGCGGGGCGCAGCTTGCCGAGCGACTCGGCGGTGGTCTCGGGGCGGATGCCCTCGTCCTTGCTGAAGACGACCGGCTCGCCCTTGCGCTGCGGGATCTCCACCGGCGTGATCTCGGCCTCGAACAGGCCGTTCTTCTGCGCGGCGGCGGCCCGCTGGTGGGACAGCGCGGCGATCTCGTCCTGCTCGGGGCGGGCGATGCCGAGGCGCGTGTTGTGCTTCTCGGTGGACTCGCCCATGGCGATGTTCTCGAAGGCGTCGGTCAGCCCGTCGTGGGCCATCGCGTCGAGCATCTCGATCGCCCCGTACTTGAAGCCCTCGCGGGACTTCGGCAGCAGGTGGGGGGCGTTGGTCATGGACTCCTGGCCGCCCGCCACGACGATGTCGAACTCGCCCGCGCGGATCAGCTGGTCGGCCAGCGCGATGGCGTCGAGGCCCGACAGGCACACCTTGTTGACGGTGAGCGCCGGGACGTTCATCGGGATGCCGGCCTTGACCGCGGCCTGCCGGGCCGGGATCTGGCCCGCGCCGGCCTGGAGCACCTGGCCCATGATCACGTACTGCACCTGGTCGCCGCCGATCCCCGCACGGTCGAGGGCGGCCTTGATCGCGAAGCCGCCGAGGTCGGCTCCGGAGAAGGACTTCAGCGAGCCCAGCAACCGTCCCATGGGCGTACGGGCACCCGCGACGATCACCGAGGTCGTGCTGTTGGTTCCAGTCATGAGCTGCGATCCCCTTACCGGCCTTGCACGGGCCGAGGAGTGAACGAGGGTTTACTTCGAATGTACTGACAGGCACTTCACCCGTCATCGGGCCGTCGGTGTGATCGCGCGCACGTTGCGTAACCACCTCCGTCGCGCTGCACTGACACCATGCTGACGCGAATCGACCACATCGGGATCGCCTGCCACGACCTCGACGCCACCGTCGAGTTCTACCGGGCGACGTACGGCTTCGAGGTGTTCCACTCCGAGATCAACGAGGAGCAGGGCGTCCGCGAGGCCATGCTCAAGATCAACGATACGTCCGACGGCGGCGCCTCGTACCTCCAGCTCCTGGAACCGACCCGGGAGGACTCCACCGTCGCCAAGTGGCTCGCCAAGAACGGCGAGGGTGTCCACCACATCGCTTTCGGCACGGCGGACGTCGACGCGGACTCCGCGGACATCCGCGGCAAGGGCGTACGCGTGCTGTACGAAGAGCCCCGGCGCGGCTCCATGGGGTCACGGATCACCTTCCTTCACCCAAAGGATTGCCACGGAGTCCTGACAGAACTGGTCACATCGGCCCCCGTTGAGTCACCTGAGCACTGACCCTCGTACATATGGGCCGGTAGGGTTGGGGTCGGTCGCCGCTCCAGCCAGGGCGACCGGTGTCCTGTCGTCATGTCGGCAGGACCCGTCCGGGGTCCGGGTTTCGGGGGACGAGCGTCGGGGCGGCAGCCCGTGCTCCGCCGTTGATCTGACACCATTCCCCGGGGGCCCCGTCCGGCGGATGGACGGAGCTCGTACGGAGAAGCTTGCGACCAGGGGACGGATGGGACCGCGCAGTGCGGGGCTACGAGAGCCAGGAGCGGGATCCGGCGGCTGACGTCGACCACCTCACTCGGTTCGAAGCCGAGATGAAGCGGCTGAAGACCGAACGGGAAAAGGCGATCCAGCACGCCGAGGACCTCGGCTACCAGGTCGAGGTGCTGCGCGCCAAGTTGCACGAGGCGCGGCGCACCATCATGTCCCGGCCCTCCTTCGACGGCGGGGACCTCGGCTACCAGGCCGAACAGTTGCTGCGCAACGCGCAGATGCAGGCCGACCAGCTGCGCGCGGACGCCGAGCGGGAGCTGAGCCAGGCCCGCTCGCAGACCCAGCGCATCCTCCAGGAGCACGCCGAACAGGCGGCCCGGCTCCAGGCGGAGCTGCACCAGGAGGCGGTCACCCGGCGCCAGCAGCTCGACCAGGAGCTGGCCGAGCGCCGGCAGACCGTCGAGTCGCACGTCAACGAGAACGTGGCGTGGGCCGAGCAGCTGCGGGCCCGCACCGAGGCCCAGGCCCGCCGTCTCCTGGAGGAGTCGCGCGCCGAGGCCGAGCAGGCCATGGCGGCCGCGCGCGCCGAGGCCGAGCGGGTCACCGCGGAGGCCCGTCAGCGGCTCCAGAGCGAGGCCGAGTCGGCCCGCGCCGAGGCCGAGCAGTTGTTGCGCCGCGCCCGCACGGACGCCGAGCGCCTGCTGAACGCCGCCTCCACCCAGGCCCAGGAGGCCACCGAGCACGCCGAGGCGCTGCGCAGCTCCACGGCCACCGAGTCCGACACGGCCCGCCGCCGGGCGACCGAGCTGAGCCGGACCGCCGAGCAGCGCATGGCCGAGGCGGAGGAGGCACTGCGCAAGGCGCAGTCCGAGGCCGAGAAGGTCCTCGCGGAGGCCAGGGCCGCCGCCGAGAAGACCCTCGCCGGCGCCGAGTCGGCCAACGAGCAGCGCACCCGTACGGCCAAGGAGCAGGTCGCCCGGCTGGTCGGCGAGGCCACCAAGGAGGCCGAGGCCACCAGGGCGGACGCCGAGCAGCTCGTCGCCGACGCCCGCGCCGAGGCCGAGAAGCTCCTCGCCGAGGCCGCCGAGAAGGCCCGCACGCTCACCGCCGAGGAGAGCGCCACCCAGCTGTCGAAGGCGGCCAAGACCGCCGAGGACGTCCTCAACAAGGCGCAGGAGGACGCGCAGCGCACCACCAGGGCCGCCGCCGAGGAGGCCGAGCGGATCCGCCGGGAGGCGGAGACCGAGGCCGACCGGCTGCGTGCCGAGGCGCACGACATCGCCGAGGAGCTCAAGGGCGCGGCGAAGGACGACACCAAGGAGTACCGGGCCAGGACGGTCGAGCTCCAGGAGGAGGCCCGCCGACTGCGCGGCGAGGCCGAGCAGTTGCGCGCCGACGCGGTCGCCGAGGGCGAGAAGATCCGCGCGGAGGCCCGCAAGGAGGCCGTCCAGCAGATCGAGGAGGCGGCCAAGACCGCCGAGGAACTGCTGGCGAAGGCCCGTCAGGACGCCGACGAGCTGCGCCAGAAGGCCACCGCGGACAGCGAGAAGGTCCGCACGGAGGCCATCGAGCGGGCCACCACGCTGCGCCGGCAGGCCGAGGACACCCTGGAGCGCACCCGCAAGGAGGCCGAACGGCACCGCGCCGAGGCCGCCGAGCAGGCCGAGGCCGTCACGGCCGACGCCGAGCGGGCCGCGCTCGCCCTGCGCGAGGAGGCCGAGCGCGCCGTCGAGGCGCGGCAGGCGGAGGCCACCGAGGAACTGACCCGGCTGCACACCGAGGCGGAGACCCGGCTCGCCGCCGCCGAGGAGGCGCTCGGCGACGCCCGCGAGGCCGCCGCGCGGATCCGCCGGGAGGCCGCCGAGGAGACCGAACGGCTGCGCGGCGAGGCCGCCGAGCGGATCCGTGCGCTCCAGCAGCAGGCCGAGACCGAGGCCGAGCGGCTGCGCACCGAGGCCGCCGCGGACGCGTCCGCCTCGCGGGCCGAGGGCGAGTCCGTCGCCGTTCGGCTGCGGTCGGAGGCCGCCGCGGAGGCGGAGCGGCTGCGCACCGAGGCGCAGGAGACCGCCGACCGGATGCGCGCGGAGGCGCAGGCCGCCGCCGAGCGGCTGGCCGCCGAGGCGTCCGAGACGCTGGCCGCCGCCCAGGAGGAGGCCGCCCGGCGCCGCCGCGAGGCCGAGGACTACCTCGGCGCCGCCCGCCAGGAGGCCGACCAGGAGCGGGAGCGGGCCCGCGAGCAGAGCGAGGAACTGCTGGCGTCGGCGCGCAAGCGCGTGGAGGACGCCCAGGCCGAGGCCGTACGGCTGGTGGAGGAGGCCGACCGGCGGGCCACCGAGACGGTGTCGGCGGCCGAGCAGCACGCGCAGCAGGTACGGGACTCCGTGGCCGGGCTGCACGAGCAGGCGCAGGACGAGATCGCCGGGCTGCGGTCGGCCGCCGAGCACGTGGCGGACCGCACCCGCCGGGAGGCCGAGGAGGAGGCGGACCGGGTCCGCGCCGACGCCTACTCCGAGCGGGAGCGGGCCGCGGAGGACGCGGGCCGGCTGCGGCGCGAGGCGAGCGAGGAGACGGAGGCCGCCCGCGCGCTGGCCGAGCGGACCGTCGGCGACGCCGTCGCGGAGGCCGAGCGGCTGCGTTCGGAGGTGTCCGCGCACGCCCAGCGGGTGCGCACGGAGGCCTCGGACACCATCGCGCAGGCCGAGCAGGACGCGTCGCGCACCCGGGCGGACGCCCGTGACGACGCCAACCGCATCCGGTCGGACGCGGCGACGCAGGCCGACACCCTCATCACGGAGGCCCGTTCCGAGGCGGAGCGGCTCCAGACGGAGACCATCGCCGAGGCCGAGCGGCTCCAGTCGGAGACGGCCGCGGAGGCCGAGCGGGTCCGCGCCGAGGCGGTGGCGAAGGCGGAGAGGCTCATCGGGGACGCCGCCGGCGACGCGGAGCGGCTGCGCGCCGAGGCCGCCGAGACGGTGGGTTCCGCGCGGCAGCACGCCGAGCGGGTGCGTGCCGAGGCCGAGCGGGTCAAGCGGGAGGCGGCGGCGGAGGCCGACCGCATGCTGAGCGTGGCCCGCGACGAGGCGGACTCGACGCTCGACGAGGCCCGCAAGGAGGCCAACAAGCGGCGTTCCGAGGCCGCCGAGCAGGTCGACACGCTCATCACGGAGACCGCCGCCGAGGCGGACAAGCTGCTCACCGAGGCGCAGCAGCAGGCGCTGAAGACCACCGCGGAGGCGGAGGCGCAGGCGGACACGATGGTCGGCGCGGCCCGTTCCGAGGCCGAGCGGCTCGTCTCCGAGGCGACGGTCGAGGGCAACTCGCGGGTGGAGAAGGCCCGGACGGACGCGGACGAGCTGCTCGTCGGCGCCCGCCGGGACGCGACCGCCATCAGGGAACGGGCGGAGGAGCTGCGCGACCGCATCACCTCCGAGATCGAGGAGCTGCACGAGCGGGCCCGCCGCGAGGCCGCCGAGACGATGCGCTCGACCGGCGACCGCTGCGACGCGCTCATCAAGGCGGCCGAGGAGCAGCTCGGCAAGGCTCAGGCGAAGGCCAAGGAGCTGGTGTCGGAGGCGAACTCGGAGGCCGGCAAGGTCCGGATCGCCGCCGTGAAGAAGGCCGAGGGCCTGCTCAAGGAGGCCGAGCAGAAGAAGGCCACGCTGATCCGCGAGGCCGAGGAGCTGAAGGCCGAGGCGATCCGCGAGGCCCGGCGCACGGTCGAGGAGGGCAAGCGCGAGCTGGAGGTCCTGGTGCGGCGGCGCGAGGACATCAACGCCGAGATCTCGCGCGTCCAGGACGTGCTGGAGGCGCTGGAGTCCTTCGAGGCCCCGCCGGGGAACAAGGACGGCGGTGTCAGGGCGGGTGCGACGGTGGGTGCTCCCCGGTCGGGCGGCAAGCCTTCGGATCGCTAGAGCGTGTGGGGCGGGCCGTGCCGGACAGGTCCCGGCCGAGCGGGGGCGTTGCGTTGAAGTCTGGGGCATTTGCCCCGGTCTTCCGCAAGCCGTCTGACGCTTAGCCACCCAAAAGGGGTCTCATTCTCCGTATCAAACGCGCATCCGCTCGATGACACACCGCTTCGGCCCCTAGGATTCCCCCTATCACCTCACCGGTCTCATTCGACAGGAACCCCATGAGCGACACTTCCCCCTACGGCTTCGAGCTTGTGCGGCGTGGGTACGACCGCGCTCAGGTGGACGAACGCATCTCGAAGCTCGTCTCCGACCGTGACAGCGCTCTGGCCCGTATCACTGCTCTGGAAAAGCGCATCGAGGAGCTCCACCTCGAGACGCAGAACGCCCAGGCCCAGGTGAGCGACGCCGAGCCGTCGTACGCCGGTCTCGGCGCGCGTGTCGAGAAGATCCTCCGCCTCGCCGAGGAGGAGGCCAAGGATCTGCGCGAGGAGGCCCGTCGGGCGGCCGAGCAGCACCGTGAGCTGGCCGAGTCGGCGGCCCAGCAGGTCCGCAACGACGCGGAGTCGTTCGCCGCGGAGCGCAAGGCCAAGGCCGAGGACGAGGGTGTCCGGGTCATCGAGAAGGCCAAGAGCGACGCCCAGCAGCTGCGTTCCGAGGCCCAGAAGGACGCGCAGTCCAAGCGCGAGGAGGCCGACGCCCTCTTCGAGGAGACCCGCGCCAAGGCCGCGCAGGCCGCCGCCGACTTCGAGACGAACCTCGCCAAGCGCCGCGAGCAGTCCGAGCGCGACCTGGCGTCGCGTCAGCAGAAGGCGGAGAAGCGTCTCGCGGAGATCGAGCACCGCGCGGAGCAGCTGCGTCTGGAGGCGGAGAAGCTGCGCACGGACGCCGAGCGCCGGGCCCGTCAGACCGTCGAGACGGCGCAGCGCCAGGCCGAGGACATCGTGGCCGACGCGAACGCCAAGGCGGACCGGATCCGTTCGGAATCGGAGCGCGAGCTGGCGGCTCTCACCAACCGCCGCGACTCGATCAACGCCCAGCTGACGAACGTGCGCGAGATGCTCGCCACCCTCACGGGCGCCGCGGTGGCCGCGGCGAGCTCCCCGGCCGAGGACGAGCCGATCTCCCGGGGTGTGCCGGCGCAGCAGACCCGGTAGTCGCCGAAGGTGATCAGGGGCGGTGGGGCCTGTTCCCACCGCCTCTTTCACGTCGGCTTCGGCCGCCGTTCGCCCGCCGGGTTGGCACCGGCCCCGCACCGGCCCTAGCGTGGCCGCATGATCGAGCTCGAGGGCCTGACCAAGCGGTACGGCGAGAAAGTGGCGGTCAACAACCTGACCTTCACCGTCAGACCGGGCATCGTCACGGGCTTTCTCGGTCCGAACGGCGCCGGGAAGTCCACCACCATGCGGATGATGCTCGGCCTCGACCGGCCGACCGCCGGGGACGTCCGCATCGACGGACAGCGCTACGACCGGCTCAAGGACCCGCTGAAGTACATCGGCGCCCTGCTCGACGCCAAGGCCATGCACGGCGGGCGCAGCGCCTTCAACCACCTGCTGTGCCTGGCGCAGAGCAACGGCATCCCCACCGGCCGGGTGCACGAGGTGCTGGAGACCGTCGGTCTGACGTCGGTCGCGAGGAAGAAGGCCAAGGGGTTCTCGCTGGGCATGGGGCAGCGGCTGGGCATCGCGGGCGCGCTGCTCGGCGATCCGCGGATCCTGATGTTCGACGAGCCGGTCAACGGTCTCGACCCCGAGGGCATCCACTGGATCCGCAACCTGATGAAATCGCTCGCCGCGCAGGGCCGGACGGTGTTCGTGTCCTCCCATCTGATGAGCGAGATGGCGCTGACCGCCGACCACCTGGTCGTCATCGGCCAGGGCCGGCTGCTCGCCGACACCTCGATGGCCGACTTCATCGCCCAGAACTCCCGGTCGTACGTCCGCATCCGCACCCCGCAGCGGGAGCGGATGCTGGACGTGCTGCACGGGGCCGGGATCACCGTCGTGGAGACCGGCGGCGAGGTGCTGGAGGTGGACGGGGACAAGTCGGAGCGGATCGGTGAGCTGGCCGCTCAGCACCAGCTCGTGCTGCACGAGCTGAGCCCCCAGCGGGCCTCCCTGGAGGAGGCGTTCATGCAGCTGACCGCGGAGTCGGTCGAGTACCACGCGCACAGCGGCGACCCCGTGGAACGGCAGCCGTGGGGCGACGGACGGAGGAAGGACTGAGATGGCGGCGACCCAGGTCATCCGTTCGGAGTGGACGAAGATCCGTTCCGTGGCGTCCACCGTCTGGACGCTGTCCCTCGCCGTGGTGGTCACCATCGCCCTCGGCATGCTGATCTCCGCGTTGTCGAACAACCAGTTCGACAACATGAGCCGGGGCGACCGGCTCTCCTTCGACCCGACGTTCATCAGCTTCGCCGGGATGAGCCTCGGCCAGCTCGCGATGATCGTGTTCGGGGTGCTCGTGGTGTCCAACGAGTACAGCACGGGCATGATCCGCACCTCGCTGGCGGCGGTGCCGCAGCGGGGCACCTTCCTGTTCAGCAAGATCGCGGTGGCGACCGGACTCGCGCTCGTCGTGGGGATGGTGACCAGCTTCGCCGCGTTCTTCCTCGGACAGGCCGTGCTCGGCGACCTCAAGGCGTCGATCGGCGACAGCGGCGTGCTGCGTGCGGTGATCGGCGGCGGTCTCTACATGACGCTGATCGCGGTGTTCTCGATGGGCGTGGCCGTGATGCTGCGCTCGCCGATGCTGTCGCTGGGCATCCTGATGCCGTTCTTCTTCCTGATCTCGAACATCCTGGGCAACGTCGACGCGACGAAGAAGATCGGCCAGTACCTGCCCGACCAGGCCGGCAGCAGGATCATGCAGGTGGTCACCCCGCTCGACGACGACACCCCGTACGGCCCCTGGGGCGGACTGGCGATCATGGCGGCCTGGGTGGTGGCGGCGCTCGCGGGCGGGTACCTGCTGCTGAAGAAACGCGATGCGTGAAGCTTTGGGCTTTGCTTTGAGGTGAGCGGAACCGTCAGCGCCTCGATATCCTCCTAAGCCTTACGGGGGGCGCGTGCCCCGCTGTCCTGAACCTGTCGATGGGTGCGGAGCATGATCGAGGCAGTCGGCCTGACCAAGCGCTACGGCGACAAGACCGCTGTGTACAACCTTTCCTTCCAGGTACGGCCCGGCGCCGTCACCGGCTTCCTCGGGCCCAACGGCTCGGGCAAGTCGACGACGATGCGCATGATCCTCGGCCTGGACAACCCGACCGCGGGCTCGGTGACGATCGGCGGCTACCCCTACCGCAAGCTGCCGAACGCCCCCCGCCAGGTGGGCGCCCTGCTGGACGCCAAGGCCGTGCACGGCGGCCGGCACGCCCGCAACCACCTGCTGAGCCTCGCCCAGCTCTCCGGCATCCCGGCCCGGCGCGTGGACGAGGTGCTCGGGGTGGTCGGGCTCCAGGACGTGGCGCGCCGGCGCTCCAAGGGCTTCTCCCTCGGCATGGGCCAGCGGCTCGGCATCGCCGCCGCCCTGCTCGGCGACCCCCAGGTGCTGCTGTTCGACGAGCCGGTCAACGGCCTCGACCCCGAGGGCATCCTCTGGGTGCGCAACCTGATGAAGTCGCTCGCCGCGGAGGGCCGTACGGTCTTCGTCTCCTCGCACCTGATGAGCGAGATGGCCCTGACCGCCGACCACCTGATCGTCATCGGGCGCGGGCAGCTCCTCGCCGACATGAGCGTGACCGACTTCATCTCGGCCAACTCCGCGGACTTCGCGCGCGTGCGGACCCCGTACACCGAGCCGCAGCAGCGCGAGAAGCTCGCCGACGCGCTCACCGAGGCGGGCGGCCACGTCCTGCCCGAGCAGGACGGCGCGCTGCGCGTGACCGGCCTGCCGCTCCCGCGCATCAGCGACATCGCCCACGACACGGACGTACGCCTGTGGGAGCTGTCGCCGCACCAGGCCTCGCTGGAGGAGGCCTACATGCGGATGACGCAGGGGGCCGTCGACTACCGGTCGACCACCGACCAGAAGGCCGGGCTCCAGCAGCCGCTGCCGCCGGGCGTCCAGCCCCCGATGCCGGTGCCCGGCCAGGGCCAGCCCGGCTGGTACGCCCCGCCGCACCCGCAGCAGGGTTACGCGCCCCCACAGCCCCCGCCGGGCGCCGCTCCGGGCCCGTACGGCGCCGGGGCGCCCGGCATGCCCAACCCGTACGCCCAGCCGGTCCCGTCGGCGGCCCCCGCACCGGCACCCGCGCCCGCCGCGCAGCCGCCGGCCGCACAGCCGCCCGCCGCCCCCGCGCCGGCACCCGCGGCACCGGCACCCGCCGCACCGGCACCCGCGGCCCCGGCCGCCGCTCCGCAGGCGTCGGAGCGGCCCGCCGTCGCGCCGCAGGCACCCGCCCCGACCACGACCGAGGACGCCCGATGAGCACGCCCCAGACCCCGGCCCCGCAGGCCGCGCCCGCCTGGCAGGCGGCGCCCGGCCCCTCGTACCCCGGCTACACCTCGCCGATCCCCGTCGTGCGCACGCACCTCGGGCACGCCGTCGCCTCGGAGTGGACGAAGATCCGGTCGGTGCGCTCCACGATGTGGACGCTGGGCGTGTTCGTTCTGCTGGTCGTCGGTATCGGGCTGCTGACCGCGGTGTTCGTCGCCGCGAACTCGGACGGCGCCCTGGAGGGCGAGAACCCGCTGTCCTTCGGCTTCTTCGGACTGCTCCTGGGCAGCATCTGCGTCATCACGCTCGGCGTGCTGACCACCGCTTCGGAGTACGGCACCGGCATGATCCGGACCACGATGGTGGCCTGCCCGTCCCGCGGCCGCGTACTCGGCGCGAAGGCCCTCGTGTTCTTCCTGGTCGCCTTCGTGGTGACGCTGGTGTCGTCCCTCCTCGTCGCGCTGGTGGACGTGGCCCTGCTGACGGAGGCCCGGGACCCCTCCACGGCGGAATGGCTGAAGGGCACCGTCGGCGTCTCCCTCTACATCGCGCTGCTCGGCCTGCTCTCGCTGGCGATGGGCTCGGTCATCCGGCACTCGGCGGGTGCCATCACCATCATGATCGGCCTCGTCCTGGCGCCGCTGGTGATCGCGCTGTTCATGTTCTCGTCCTCGCTGGAGGACCTGCGCCAGGCCCTGTTCGAGTACTCGATCCCGAACCAGCTCAGCGTGTTCTACTCCACCTCGCTGACCGACAGCGGACCGTCCGGCTGGGACCCGCTGTGGATCGCGCTCGGCGTGACGGCGGCGGCCCTCGGCGGCGCCTTCGCCCTGCTCCAGAAGCGCGACGTCTGATCCGGCCCGATCCGGACGGGAGGTCTCAGAACCTCGGCGCGTTACGGGACCGCCGCACCCCGGGGGTGCGGCGGTCCCGTGCGTTCCAGCACGCCTTGTGCCAGTGCCGGCGCTCGTCGACCCCCGAGTGCTCGGGCCACGCGACGACGTGCGGCATGCCGCCGGGGATCAGCTGGTCGCAGCCGGGACAGCGGTACGTCTTGCCCTGCGCGCTCGCGCCCGCCACGTGCCGCACGCTCCACTCCTCGCCGTCCCAGCTGACGCCGGACTGCCAGCCGCCGTACCGGCTCACGCGGTCGTCCTCGGCACTCCGGCCGGACGAATCGTCACCCTTGGGGCGGTTGCGACGCGGGGACAAGGGACACCTCACGGGGCTGTACAGGGTGCAGGGTTGCCGACCAGCCTACGCGCAGCCGTGCCGGGTACCCGGGCGAACCGGTGCCGTCGGGCCCGCCGCCGGACGGCGCATTCTCCGGACAATCCGCAAATCTCCTCGCCGGACCGTGACCTCGGCACGTGTCGGGCGGTTATGCCGGGCGGGGGAGCTCCGTGTCGGAGCCGAGGAAGCAGGAAAGTCCCATGCGTGTTGGAAGTTTCGTGTTGGCGGCCCAGTTCCCGGGACAGGGCCAGGGGGAGGCGTTGCACCGCGCCGTCCGCTCCGCGGAGGTCGCCGAGGAGTCCGGGCTGGACTCGGTCTGGCTGGCCGAGCACCACTTCGTGCCGTACGGCACGTGCCCGTCCGCGGTCACCCTGGCGGCCCTGCTGCTCGGCCGCACCCGGCGCCTGCGGGTGGGCACGGCGGTGAGCGTGCTGCCCACCGTGCACCCCGTCGCGCTGGGCGAGCAGGCCGCGCTGCTCCATCTGACGAGCGGCGGCCGCTTCTCGCTGGGCGTGGGGCGCGGCGGCCCCTGGGTCGACCTGGAGGTGTTCGGCTCGGGCCTGGAGGCGTACGAGTCGGGGTTCCCGGAATCGCTGGACCTGCTGGTGCGCTGGCTGCGCGAACCGTCCGTGGGGGCGGACGGCGAGCGTTTCCGTTTCCGCGAGGTCCCCGTCGTGCCGCGGCCCTCGGAGGCCCTGACGGACGTGGCGGGCCCGGAGGTGGTCGTCGCCTGCACCTCCCCGGCGAGCGTGCGGCTGGCCGCCGAGCGTGGCCTGCCGATGCTGCTCGGCATGCACGTCGGGGACGAGGAGAAGGCGGAGATGGTCGCCCTGTGGCGGCAGCACGCGCGCGCGGCCGGCCGGCCGGCCGCGGAGATCCGGGGCGCCGGTCACGTCTCGGCGGGCGTCTGCCAGATCGCGGACCGTCGCACCGACGCCGTGGAGACGCTGGTGAAGACGATGCCGGGCTGGCTCAAGCAGGGCCTCGACGCCCATGTGACGGTGGACGGCCGGGCCCGCGGCATGCGGGACCCGGTGGCGTACACCGAACTCCTCTGCGGGCTGCACCCGGTGGGCACCCCGCGGCTGTGCGTCGACCGCCTCGCGGCGACCAGCGAGCGAACCGGCATCTCGCGCTTCGCCCTGCTCGTCGAGGGCTCCGGCGACCTCGCGGCCACGGAGGAGAACGTGCGGCGGCTGGGCTCGGAGGTCCTCCCCCACCTCCGGTGAGCGGCCCCGCCGCCGGGAAGCCTGCCGCTCCGTGCTGAGTCCTCCCCGGTCGGGAGCGGCAAGCGAGTGCTTCAGCAGTCCCGGAATTCCGGGGACTGGTTGAGCACCTGGCTGCGGACCGACGTGAAGCGGGACAGCGACTCGTCGACCGACGTGTCCAACGGGAACACCGCAACCCGGTGGCAGTTCTGGAAGGCCAGCCGGACGCCGAAGTGCCGCTGCAGGGCGCCGCGTATCGCGTCACTCGCCAGCGCTCGCAGCAACTGCCCGCGTGCCTGCTCGTCCGGCGGGGGCGTCTGGTTGTCGGCGAACTGGCCGCCGTCCACCTTCAGCTGGGCCACCAGGGAACTGATCATCTCCCATGCGTAGGGCAGGGAGGTCCGGACGCAGTCGACGAATTCCGCTTCGTCGACCTCGCCTCGCTCGGCCTGTTCGAGTAGGGCCGGTGAGACGTCGAGCGACATGGATACTCCTCTCGCACCCCCGAGGCGCAGGGGTTGCCGGACAGATAGAGGGAGTTCGCCGCGCACAGACACCGAGCACGCTGCGTACACGCACCGCGACCTCCCGTTCCTACGGTAGGCAACGGACCGTGACCGCACCAGGAGAACGGGCACATAGGGAGCCATGCTGGGGCGCAGTATCGGCCACTGTCGAACGTGTGTTTTCCAGGTGAAATCGTGCGGCTGCCGGGGCCGTCGTGAGGGGTGGGGAGGGGAGACGGGTGGGCGAATCGCGTGGCGTGCGGGGTGTCGAGTAGCGTTGCCGACCATGCGTCTCGTCATCGCCCGGTGTTCCGTGGACTACGCGGGCCGGCTCACCGCCCACCTCCCCTCCGCCCCCCGTCTGATCCTGGTGAAGGCGGACGGCAGCGTCTCGATCCACGCGGACGACCGGGCCTACAAGCCCCTCAACTGGATGTCGCCGCCCTGCACGCTGAAGGAGGGCACGGACGCGGAGGACGGCGTCTGGACCGTCGTCAACAAAGCGGGCGAGAAGCTCATCATCACGATGGAGGAGGTCCTGCACGACTCCTCGCACGAACTCGGCGTCGATCCCGGCCTGATCAAGGACGGCGTGGAAGCACACCTCCAGGAACTCCTCGCCGACCGCATCGAGATCCTGGGCGAGGGCTACACGCTGATCCGCCGCGAGTACATGACGGCCATCGGCCCGGTCGACATCCTCTGCCGCGACGCCGAGGGCCGGACCGTCGCGGTCGAGATCAAGCGGCGCGGCGAGATCGACGGTGTCGAGCAACTCACGCGCTATCTGGAGCTGTTGAACCGCGACCCCCATCTGGCTCCGGTGCGGGGCGTCTTCGCCGCGCAGGAGATCAAGCCGCAGGCCCGGGTGCTGGCCACGGACCGCGGCATCGGCTGCCAGGTCCTCGACTACGACGCCATGCGCGGCATCGAGGACGACAAGCTCCGGCTGTTCTGAGGCGGCCGTACGACGAAGGGGGCGGGTCCTCGCGGGACCCGCCCCCTCGCACGTGTGCCGCGGGGTCAGATCAGGGGGTCCGACGGGCTCGACCCGGCGGTGGTGCCGGCCGAGTCGGCGGGGGTGCCGGAGGCGGAACCACTGGCCGACGTCGACGTCGACGGGTCGGTGCTGGCCGAGGGGGACGGGTCACCGGTCTCGGTCGGCGTCGTCGAGGGCGGAGTCGTCGCAGGAGTGGAGGGGGGCGTCGAGGGGGAGGTCGGCGGCGGACTGGACGAGGGCCTGGAGGTCGAACTCGTCGACGAGGACGGCTTCGGCGAGCCGGAGGGTTCGCCGCCGCCCTGCGAGCTGCTCGCCGACGGCGACGGCTCCGCCGTTTCCGACGGCGTCGGGTCGTCCGACGTCCCCATCGTCCCGTCCGGTCCCGGGTCCGTGGGCGCACCGGCGGCCTCCCCGGTGTCACCGGCGCCCGTGTCGACGCCCGGGGTGTCGCCGTCGAGGTCGTCGCCGTCGACGCTCGTGCCGGCGGTGGGGTTGACGCGCCCGGTGTCGGAGGGGGCGTTCGGGTCGGTGCCGGAGGTGGCGCCGAGGGTCACCACCGTGCCGAGGACGGCGACGAGCAGGGCGCCCGCTCCGGCCGCGACGAGGTTGCGCTTGGCCAGGCCCCGCAGGCCGCCCCGGCCGCGGTGGGCCGGGGGCGCGGCGGCGGGCCGGCCGGTGACGACGGTGGGCCCGGTGGGCGGCGCCGACGGGAGGGCCGCGGGGATGCCGCGGGGCGGGGACACCGGCTCCTCGCGGCGGGCGCCGGTCGTCTCCTCGTCCGGCGTGACCACGACCAGGCCGGGTATGTCGCCCGAGTGGTCGGCGACCAGGGCGAGGGCACGGCGGCCGGCCGTGGTGCCCCGCTTGTCGGCGAGGGAGCCGCGCAGCCCGATGGAGGCCTCCAGCTCGGAGCGGGCCCGGTCGAGCTGTCCGGTGCAGAGGGCGAGGACGCCCAGTTCGTGGTGGAAGTAGGCCCGGTCTGCGGACTCCCCGGCCAGGCGGGCCGCTTCGGCACCCTCGTGCAGGGCCTGCTCCCAGGCGCCCCAGTGGAGTCCGGCGGCGAAGGCGGGCGCCGCGGTGCGGGCCAGCTCGACCGCGGTGACCCGCTCGCCCTCGGCGGGCCGTTCGCCCTCGGCGGGCCGCTCGGTCGCCGGGACGGTCGCGGCCAGGGCGGCGAGCACGGCGTCGGCCTCCGCGCACACCCGCGCCGGGGTGACCGAGGGGTGTCCGGCCCACCAGGCGTAGTGCCGGGCGGCGGTGTGGGCGCGGGCGGTGACGTCGTCGGCGTATCCGGCGGCCTCCAGCTGGTCCTGCACGCCGGCGGCGAGACGGTAGCGGGCGCCGACCGGGGTGACGAGCCCGCAGGCGGCCAGTTCCCCGAGGGCTGCGTCGGCGTGGGTGTCGCCGACCAGGGCGGGCAGGTGGGCCTGGTGCGGGACCTCGCCGCCGAGGGCGACGGCGAAGCGCAGGGCGGTGCGGGCGGAGGCGCTGAGCCGGGCGGCGAGCAGGGGGGCGGGCGCGGCGGCCTCGCCCAGGGAGGGCAGGGGTATCTCCTCGGCCTCGCCGGGCGGGGTGTCGGCGGGGGCGGGGGCGGTGAACGGCCGGGCATCCTCGAAGACGCCGAACTCGTCGACCGCGGCGGTGTCGGCCCGCAGCCGGTCGCGCTGCCGCAGCAGGGCGCCGGCCTGGACGAACCGCAGCGGCAGGCCCTCGGACTCGAACCAGAGGTCGCCGGCCCAGTTGGCCTCCTCCTCGGTCAGGACGCGGCCGACGGCCCGTTCGATCACCTCGACGCCGCCCGCGCGGTCGAGGCCGCTCAGGGCGACCTCCGCGACGGCCGAGTCGGCGGTGGGCGGCGGCGTGCCGGGGGTGGTGCCGAACAGGAAGGCGCACTCGGGGGTGGCCTCCAGCAGCCCGTCGAGGTCGGCGCCGCCGAACTCCAGGTCGTCGACCACGACGACCGCGCCGATCTCGCCCACGAGGGCGCGGAGTTCCTCGTCGTCGAGGCGGCGCAGCGGGGCGTCGTAGACAGTGTGGAAGAGGTCGTGGAGGAGGTCGGCGGTGGTGCGGCGGTAACCGGTGAGGCGGACCACGCCGTCGGGCGCGAGGTCCTCGCAGTCCTCGGCGACGAGGTCGAGCAGGCTGGTGCGGCCGGAGCCGGCGGGGCCGGTGAGACGGACGGAACGGCCGCGGGCCAGCAGCCGGACGAGCTGTTCGCGCTCCTCCTGGCGGCCGAGGAGGGGGTGTTCGGGCTGGGCGGGTCCGGCGGGGGCGGGCGGCCGGGCCGCCTCGTCGACCTCGGCGCGCTCCTCGAGGGTGCGCTTGGCGGGGCGTCCGGGCCGCCCGGTGGGCGGGGAGAGTTCGATCTCGCTGCCGTCGACCGGGTTGACGGTGAGCAGGTGCTCGCCGGCGACGAGTCGCACGGTGCGGGCGAGAGCCGGCGCGTGCTGTCCGAAGTCGGGTGTGAGGGGGTCCTTGGAAGGGCGCGGGCGCGGCGCCTGGCCGTCGCGGCCGTATTCCTCGGATCCGCGGTGCGTCGGGTCCATAGGTAAAGCCCCCCAAAAGCGTGGTGTGGAGACAGCCCCTCCCGGCCTCGCTGCACACTGCGCTGTCGCTTCTGGTCCGGTGCCCGCTCGAGGGCTGCGGGCGCGGGCAGACGAACCGTAAACCTTCGCACAGTATCCACGACAGCCCGGGGTGCCGTGCCGTCCGAGACGTCACGGTCCGGTGAGGATTGCGCGCGTCGTACATGTGAGGTTTGCGCGCCTCGGGTGCCCGCCGGGGACGGTCTCACACGCGCGGGAGGGACTCCACTCCGATGCCGCCCTCGATGGCGAGGATCCGGTGCAGCCGGGTGGCCACCAGGAGGCGCTGCATCTGGGGCGGTACGTCCCGCAGCACCAGGCGCCGGCCGCAGCGGCCCGCCCGGCGGTGGGCGCCCATGATGACGCCGAGTCCGGTGGCGTCCCAGGAGTCGAGCTCGGACAGGTCGAGCACCAGGTCGCCGACACCGTCGTCGACCGCCGTGTGCAGGACCGTACGGGCGTCCGCCGCGCTGCGGACGTCGAGGCGGCCCCCGACGGCCAGCTCGACGTGGTCGCCCCTGATGTGCATAGCGCTCCCCTAAGCGTGCGTCTCGTGCTCCGCGGTGGTGAATGTCCGGTGTTGCATCGTCTGACTGCGCCAAGCGGTCAGAGGTTGCCGTCTGTGAGCGAACCGATACCGAATTCACCCGCAGGGGTGAGGCCCATGGGGCTCGTGCGGTTTCAGCGCTTCCAGAAAGCCCTGCCCGCTCTGGCGTCCGATATCACCGGCGTCAACCATCCGGCGCATTGCGCACCGACGGAGCGAACTCCCCTCCGCATGGCTCTCGGCCGGACACTAGCGGGCGTGAGGCGCTGTGTGACCGGTTAGTAACGCGTTTCACGTCTCAGGGCGTGAGACACCGGTCACGTCCTCAATTCCTGCCGGATTCGCACCGATTGACCCCCTCCCGGACGGCGTCCGGCGGCCGTGACGGACGGCACGCCGCACGGCGCCGGGGACGGTCTAGATTGGCGGCATGGTCAATCTGACGCGCATCTACACCAGGACCGGCGACCAGGGCACCACCGCCCTCGGCGACATGAGCCGGGTCGCCAAGACCGACCTGCGCATCGCGGCGTACGCGGACGCGAACGAGGCGAACGCGGTCATCGGTACGGCGATCGCGCTGGGCGGGCTCGACGAGGCGATCGTCGCGGTCCTCACCCGCGTGCAGAACGACCTGTTCGACGTGGGCGCGGACCTGTCGACGCCGGTGGCGGAGAACCCGGACTTCCCGCCGCTGCGGGTCGAGCAGTTCTACGTCGACCGGCTGGAGGCCGACTGCGACCGTTTCAACGCGGAGTTGGAGAAGCTGCGGTCGTTCATCCTCCCCGGCGGTACGCCCGGCGCGGCCCTGCTGCACCAGGCGTGCACGGTGGTCCGCCGCGCCGAGCGCTCGACCTGGGCCGCGCTGGAGGCGCACGGCGAGGTGATGAACCCCCTGACGGCGACCTACCTCAACCGCCTGTCGGACCTGCTGTTCATCCTGGCGCGGTCGGCGAACAAGGCCGCGGGCGACGTCCTGTGGGTCCCCGGCGGGGAGCGCTGAGGGTTCACCAACGGTCGCCGGCGGAGGTGCGCGCCGGCCGGTCCTTCGCGGACCCGTTCCCCTCCGCCTCCGCGTGGCCGCCCGCCGGGGCCCTGCGGGGCCAGACCGTGTAGGACAGGGCGATCAGGCCGTGGATGCCGACCACGCGCACGGTCGTCCACTGGAACGCGCGCAGTGAACTGACGTCGCCGGAGTCACCGACGTACCGGACGGCGCACTCGAGCAGGGCCAGGGCGACGGCTCCGCCGAACACGGCCCGCAGCCACAGCTTCGCCTCGTGGCGGGCGCGGGCGCGGCCGTAGCGGGGCGGCCGGGGCGGCGGCGGGCCGCCGGCGAGGCGGTGGGCGGCATGGCCGTCGAGCCGGCGGATCGTGTAGTGGCCGAAGGCGACGGTGCAGCCGATGTAGAGCGCCGCCAGGCCGTGTTCCCAGCCGGGTTCGGCGCCGTTGCGCAGGTCGGTCGCCGTGACGGCGAACAGGACCAGTTCCAGCACCGGCTCGCACAGCAGCAGCACCACGCTGGTGCGCCGCCACCCGAGCAGGTAGCGGACGGCCAGCCCCAGGGCCAGCAGCACCCAGAAGCCGATCTCACAGGCGGCGATCAACCAGACGATCACGGTTGGCTCCTCTCGCTCCCCCTCAGGCTCCCGCGCGGAGCGGCCCGGTTCGTCGTCGCCGGTGACGAACCTCCGGTACATCGAAAGATGCAGTGCGGAACCGTCCCCGGGCACAAGGCGACGGACGCGCGGGCCGTGTTGGATGGGGCCATGGCCGTACCCCTCCCCCGCCCGCACCGGTTCGACGTGGTCGCCGCCGTCGGCGGGCTGCTCGGCGGAGTGCTGCTGTGGGGCATCGGCCTGGGCGTCCGGCCGGCCGACGAGCCGCCCGTGCTGTTCGACGGCCGCTGGCCGGTCCTGCTGCCGCTCCTGGTGATGGCCGGCTGCGAACTGCTGCGCCGGGCCGCCCCGCGCACCGCGCTGCTGACCGGCACGGCCGCCCTGGCCCTGGACACGGTCACTCAGGGCAGCGTCATCACGCTGATCATGTTCACCGACCTCGTGTACGCGGCCGTGCTGTACGGCACGCCCGCCGCGGCCCGGCGCGTCCCGTGGATCACCGGGCTGCTGACGGTGGCGGCGACGGTGGTGCCGTTCGCCCTCTGGCGGGTGCCCGAGGCGCTGCTGATCGGGGTGGCCGTGGGGGTGGTGTCCTTCGCACCCGCCTCCACCGGTCTGATCGTCCGCAACCACCGCGACGCCGCCCTGGCCGCCCGGCTGCGCGCCGAACAGACCGCGCTGCTCGCCGAGATGGACCGCACCCAGGCGGTGACCGCGGAACGCGCCCGGATGGCCCGCGAACTGCACGACATGGTCGCCAACCACCTCTCGGCGATCGCCATCCACTCCACGGCCGCGCTCTCCCTGGACGACCCGGACACCTCGCGGCAGGCGCTGTCGGTGATCCGGGAGAACAGCGTGGCCGGGCTGGCCGAGATGCGGCGGCTGATCGGGATCCTGCGGGACGGCAGCAGGGACCGCGAACCGGCCGCCGCCCCCACCCTCGACGGACTGGGCGACCTGGTGGAGGGGGCCCGCGCCAACGGGCTGGACGTCACCCTGCACGCCGACCACGGCACGGTGCCCACGCCGGTCGAACTGGCCGCCTACCGCATCGTCCAGGAGTCCCTGACCAACGCCCTCAAGCACGCCTCGGCGGGCCCGGTCGCCGTCACGCTCGCCCGGCGGGACGGGGCGCTCGACGTGCGGGTGACCAGCCCGTACGGGCACCGGGACGGCCCCCGCGTGCCCGGCTCCGGGGCCGGTCTGGTCGGGATGCGGGAGCGGGCCACGCTGCTGGGCGGTACCTTCACGGCCGGTCCCGAGGACACGTCGTGGACCGTCCGCGCCTCGCTGCCGATCGCCGAGGGGGACCCTCCCGAGTGACCCGCGCCCCCGAACCCGTCGCCGCCGCCCTCTCCGTCACCGCCGTCGCCACCCTCTCCGTCACCGCCGTCACTGCCGTCACCGCCGTCACCGAGGGAGTCACCGCATGATCCGCGTCCTCGTCGCCGAGGACCAGTCCGCCGTCCGCGCCGGTCTGGTCCTCATCCTGCGCAGCGCCCCCGACCTGGAGGTGGTCGGGGAGGCGGCCGACGGGGAGCAGGCAGTGTCGCTGGCCCGCGAGTTGCGGCCGGACGTGGTGCTGATGGACGTACAGATGCCGCGGCTGGACGGGGTGTCGGCGACCCGGAAGGTGGTCGAGGAGGGGCTCGCGGACGTGCTGGTGCTGACCACCTTCGACCTCGACGCGTACGTGTTCGGGGCGTTGCGGGCGGGCGCGGCCGGGTTCCTGCTGAAGAACACCGAGGCGAGGGACCTGATCGAGGCGGTCCGTACCGTCGCGCGCGGCGAGGGCGTCGTGGCGCCCGGCGTGACGCGGCGCCTCATCGCGGAGTTCGCCGCGAGCCCGGCGCCGGGGCCGAAGTCCGATCCGGCGGTGCTGGACGCGCTGACCCGGCGCGAACGGGAGGTACTGGTCTGCCTAGGCGAGGGGCTGTCGAACGCGGGGATCGCGGAGCGTCTGGACATGGCCGAAGCGACGGTGAAGACGCACGTCAGCCGGCTGCTGGGCAAGCTGGAGCTGCGCAGCCGGGTGCAAGCCGCCGTACTGGCGCAGGAGTTGGGGATCTAGAACCGGGCCGGAACCGAACCGGGACCGGGCCGGAACCGGGCACCGCAAAGTGGTCCAGACCTATTGACCTGTGGTCCAGACCTTTCTATTCTCGCGGCACCGTGGGTGTGAAGGCTCAGTCACACCCCCCACCCCCGCTCTTTCACAGAGGAGGCGCTGCATGCGCTTCGGACACAGAGCCGTGGCAGGTCTCGCGACCCTGCTGCTCCCGCTGGCCGGTCTGGTCGGCCTCGCGAGCCCGGCCCAGGCCGCGACATCCGCCACCGCCACCTACGCCAAGCCCTCCGACTGGGGCACCGGCTTCGAGGGCAAGTGGACGGTGAAGAACACCGGCACCACGACCATCAGCTCCTGGACCGTCGAGTGGGACTTCCCCTCCGGCACGTCCGTCACCTCCGCCTGGGACGCCGACGTCACCTCCGCCGGCACCCACTGGACCGCCAAGAACAAGTCCTGGAACGGCTCCCTCGCCCCCGGCGCCTCCGTCTCCTTCGGCTTCAACGGCGCCGGCACCGGCTCCCCGTCCAACTGCAGGCTCAACGGCGGCAGCTGCGACGGCACCTCGGTCCCCGGTGACGCGGCCCCCTCCGCGCCGGGCACCCCCACCGCCTCCGACATCACCGACACCTCGGTGAAGCTGGCCTGGAGCGCGGCCACCGACGACAAGGGCGTCAAGAACTACGACGTCCTGCGCGACGGCGCCAAGGTCGCCACGGTGACGACGACCTCGTACACCGACACCGCCCTGACCGCCGGCACCGACTACTCCTACACCGTGCAGGCCCGTGACACCGCTGACCAGACCGGCCCGGTCAGCGGCGCCCGCGCCGTGCGCACCACCGGCGGCACCACCGAGCCCCCGCCCACCGGCGGCAAGGTCAAGCTCGGCTACTTCACCGAGTGGGGCGTCTACGGCCGCAACTACCACGTCAAGAACCTGGTGACCTCCGGCTCCGCCGCGAAGATCACCCACATCAACTACGCGTTCGGCAACGTCAAGAACGGGCAGTGCACCGTCGACGACACCTACGCCGCCTACGACAAGGCCTACACCGCCGACCAGTCCGTCAGCGGCACCGCCGACACCTGGGACCAGCCGCTGCGCGGCAACTTCAACCAGCTCCGCCAGCTCAAGGCGAAGTACCCGCACATCAAGGTGCTGTACTCCTTCGGCGGCTGGACCTACTCCGGCGGCTTCGGCCAGGCCGCGGCCAACGCGACCGCCTTCGCCAAGTCCTGCAAGGCCGTCGTGGAGGACCCGCGCTGGGCCGACGTCTTCGACGGCATCGACATCGACTGGGAGTACCCGAACGCCTGCGGCCTGACCTGTGACACCAGCGGGCCGGCCGCCTTCAAGACCCTCTCGCAGGCCCTGCGCGCCGAGTTCGGCCCGAACTACCTGGTCACCGCGGCCATCACCGCCGACGGCTCCTCCGGCGGCAAGATCGACGCGGCCGACTACGGCGGCGCCGCCCAGTACCTCGACTGGTACAACGTGATGACGTACGACTACTTCGGCGCCTTCGACAAGGACGGCCCGACCGCCCCGCACTCCCCGCTCACCTCGTACGCCGGCATCCCGGCCGCGGGCTTCAACTCCGCCGACGCCATCGCCAAGCTGAAGGCGAAGGGCGTCCCGTCCGCCAAGCTGCTGCTCGGCATCGGCTTCTACGGCCGCGGCTGGACCGGCGTCACCCAGGCCGCCCCCGGCGGCACGGCGACCGGAGCGGCCCCCGGCACCTACGAGGCGGGCATCGAGGACTACAAGGTCCTCAAGACGTCCTGCCCCGCCACCGGCACCATCGCCGGCACGGCCTACGCGTACTGCGGCACCAACTGGTGGTCCTACGACACCCCGTCGACGATCGCCGGAAAGATGACCTGGGCCAAGAACCAGGGCCTGGGCGGCGCCTTCTTCTGGGAGTTCAGCGGCGACACCGCGAACGGTGAGCTGGTGAGCGCCATCAACAGCGGCCTGTAGGAACAGCCGCCTCTCCCCGCACCGACGCCGCGGGCGGGCCTCAGGGCCCGCCCGCGGTTCTTCCCGTCCGGCGCACCCCGCTCACACCCCGCGGGGAACACGTGGCTACGCCACGTTCACCCTCCCCCAGCAGCTCCGCTGCCGGGGGCACCCCCACCCAGCGGGCCCCTGAACGCCGCTCTACGCGACGTTCACCCGCTGGCCGGGCGGTGCCGCCTCCAGCCACGCGAGGAATCCGGTCAGCGCGTCCTCGCTCATCGCCAGTTCGAGACGCGTGCCGCGGTGCACGCAGGTGAGGACGACCGCGTCGGACAGCAGCGCCAGCTCCTCCTCGCCCTCGGGCAGCCGGCGGCCGGCCACCTCGATCGAGGCACGCTCCAGCACGCGGCGCGGGCGGTAGGCGTAGGAGAAGACGCGGTACCACTCGATGCGGTCGCCGTTGTAGCGGGCGACGCCGTAGCTCCAGCCCTTTCCGCTCGTGTCCGCGTTCTCGGGTACGTCCCAGCGCAGGGAACAGTCGAAGGTGCCGCCGGAACGCTGGATGAGCCTGCGGCGCAGGCCGAAGACGAACAGCCCCAGCACCACCAGGGCCACGACAATTCCGCACACAGTCAGAGCGAGGACCATCGACACCGACCTCCTCGTCTCCTAGGTACCGAAAATAGGTAACGGAACGGAAAAAACATCCAGATCTGCCTCAGCCGCGGTCGGCTCCGGATCGCTCCGGTGCCGGCCGCGGCTGAGTGACGTCGTCACACGGCGAGCCGGGTCAGTGGACCGCCGCCGCACGCAGTCGTACGTCGGCCCGGCGCTGGGCGGCGGCGTCGGCCTCCGCATGCGCGCGCTCGAGCGCCCGCTCCGCGCGCTGGACGTCGATCTCCTCCGACAGCTCGGCGATCTCGGCCAGCAGGGACAGCTTGTTGTCCGCGAACGAGATGAAACCGCCGTGCACCGCGGCGACGACCGTTCCACCGTCACTCGTACGGATGGTCACCGGGCCCGACTCCAGCACACCGAGCAGCGGCTGGTGACCGGGCATGACGCCGATGTCGCCGGACGTGGTGCGCGCGACGACCAGGGTGGCCTCGCCGGACCAGACCTCTCGGTCGGCCGCGACCAGCGCGACGTGCAGCTCAGCAGCCAAGGTGGCTCCTCGGGTCACCACCCGGCGGGTCTGCCGGGTGTTGGTTACAAGTCTAATAGGCGTGGAAGAGGGGGCGGGACGCCCCCGCCCCCTCTCACGAACTCACAGCTCAGGACCTAGCGGCTCCCCAGGTCAGGAGACGCCGAGCTCCTTCGCGTTCTTCTTGAGGTCCTCGAGACCACCGCACATGAAGAACGCCTGCTCCGGGAAGTGGTCGTACTCGCCGTCGCAGATCGCGTTGAAGGCCCGGATGGACTCCTCCAGCGGCACGTCCGACCCGTCGACGCCGGTGAACTGCTTGGCGACGTGGGTGTTCTGGGACAGGAAGCGCTCCACGCGACGGGCGCGGTGGACGACGAGCTTGTCCTCCTCGCCCAGCTCGTCGATACCGAGGATCGCGATGATGTCCTGGAGGTCCTTGTACTTCTGCAGGATCGTCTTGACGCGCATGGCGGCGTCGTAGTGGTCCTGCGCGATGTACCGCGGGTCCAGGATGCGGGACGTGGAGTCCAGCGGGTCCACGGCCGGGTAGATGCCCTTCTCCGAGATCGGACGGGACAGAACCGTCGTCGCGTCGAGGTGGGCGAAGGTGGTGGCCGGGGCCGGGTCGGTCAGGTCGTCCGCGGGGACGTAGATCGCCTGCATCGAGGTGATCGAGTGACCACGGGTCGAGGTGATGCGCTCCTGGAGGAGACCCATCTCGTCGGCCAGGTTCGGCTGGTAGCCCACCGCGGAGGGCATGCGGCCGAGCAGGGTCGACACCTCGGAACCGGCCTGCGTGAAGCGGAAGATGTTGTCGATGAAGAACAGCACGTCCTGCTTCTGCACATCGCGGAAGTACTCCGCCATGGTCAGACCCGCGAGGGCCACGCGCAGACGGGTGCCCGGGGGCTCGTCCATCTGGCCGAAGACCAGGGCGGTCTTGTCGATGACGCCCGAGTCCGACATCTCCTCGATGAGGTCGTTGCCCTCACGGGTGCGCTCGCCGACACCGGCGAACACGGAGACACCGTCGTGGTTGTTGGCGACGCGGTAGATCATCTCCTGGATGAGCACCGTCTTGCCGACGCCGGCACCACCGAACAGACCGATCTTTCCACCCTTGACGTACGGGGTGAGGAGGTCGATGACCTTGACGCCGGTCTCGAACATCTCGGTCTTCGACTCGAGCTCGTCGAAGTTGGGGGCCTTGCGGTGGATGGACCAGCGCTCGCCCTCGTACTTCTCGTCGGTGTTCAGCACCTCACCGAGGGTGTTGAACACCTTGCCCTTGGTGAAGTCGCCGACCGGGACGGTGATGCCCGTGCCGGTGTCGGTGACGGCGGCCTGACGGACCAGGCCGTCGGTGGGCTGCATGGAGATGGTGCGGACCAGGCCGTCACCCAGGTGCTGGGCGACCTCCAGGGTCAGGATCTTCTTCTCGCCCGCGTTCGCGGGGTCGGCGACCTCGACGTGGAGGGCGTTGTAGATCTCCGGCATCGCGTCGACGGGGAACTCCACGTCGACGACCGGGCCGATGACCCGGGCGACGCGGCCCGTGGCCGTCGCGGTCTCAACAGTGGTGGTCATTAGCGGTCACTCCCCGCGGTCGCGTCGGCCAGGGCGCTGGCGCCACCGACGATCTCGCTGATTTCCTGGGTGATTTCGGCCTGGCGGGCCGCGTTGGCAAGCCGGGAGAGCGTCTCGATCAGCTCTCCGGCGTTGTCGGTGGCCGACTTCATCGCGCGCCGCGTGGCGGCGTGCTTGGAGGCGGCCGACTGGAGGAGCGCGTTGTAGACGCGGCTCTCCACGTAGCGGGGCAGCAGCGCGTCGAGGACGTCCTCCGCCGACGGCTCAAAGTCGTACAGCGGAAGGATCTCGTCCTTCGCCTTCGACTCCTGGGCCACCTCGTCGAGGCTGAGCGGCAGCAGACGGTCGCCGAGCGCCGTCTGCGTCATCATCGACACGAACTCGGTGAACACGATGTGGATCTCGTCCACACCGCCGTCCGCCGTCTCCTTCTCGATGGCCTCGATCAGGGGGGCCGCGACCTTCTTGGCGTCCGCGTACGTCGGCTCGTCGGTGAAGCCCGTCCACGACTCCGCGACCTTGCGCTCACGGAAGTTGTAGTGGGCGAGACCACGCCGGCCGACGATGTACGTCTCGACCTGCTTGCCCTCGGACTCGAGGCGCGCCGTCAGCTGCTCCGCGGCCTTGATGGCGTTGGAGTTGAAGGCGCCCGCGAGACCGCGGTCGCTCGTCAGGAGCAGCACCGCGGACCGCACGACCGTCTCGGCCTGCGTGGTCAGCGGGTGCCGCGTGTTCGAGCCGGTGCCGACCGCCGTGACCGCGCGGGTCAGCTCGGTCGCGTACGGCGTGGAGGCCGCCACCTTGCGCTGCGCCTTGACGACGCGCGAGGCGGCGATCATCTCCATCGCCTTGGTGATCTTCTTGGTCGCGGTGACGGATCGGATGCGACGCTTGTAGACCCGGAGCTGGGCTCCCATGAGTCAGGTCCCTTCCTACGTCACTTGGCGGCGGACGGGGCGTCCTCGCCGAGCAGCTTGCCGTCCGAGGTCTCGAACTGCTTCTTGAACTCGGCGATGGCGTCCGCGACGGCGCTCAGGGTGTCGTCCGACATCTTGGCGCCCTCACGGATGGAGGTCATGAGGCCCTGCTCCTTGCGGTGCAGGTACTCCAGCAGCTCCTTCTCGAAGCGGCGCACGTCGTTGACCGGAACGTCGTCCATCCTGCCGGTGGTGCCGGCCCAGATGGAGACGACCTGGTCCTCGGTGGCCATCGGCTGGTACTGAGCCTGCTTCAGCAGCTCGACCATGCGCGAACCACGCTCCAGCTGCGCCTTCGACGCGGAGTCCAGGTCGGAACCGAAGGCGGCGAACGCCTCCAGCTCGCGGAACTGGGCCAGGTCGACGCGGAGACGGCCGGAGACCTGTCGCATCGCCTTGTGCTGCGCGGAACCACCGACTCGGGAGACGGAGATACCGACGTTCAGCGCGGGGCGCTGACCGGCGTTGAACAGGTCCGACTCCAGGAAGCACTGGCCGTCGGTGATGGAGATGACGTTGGTCGGGATGAACGCCGAGACGTCGTTGGCCTTCGTCTCGACGATCGGCAGACCGGTCATCGAACCGGCACCCATCTCGTCGGAGAGCTTCGCGCAGCGCTCCAGCAGACGGGAGTGCAGGTAGAAGACGTCGCCCGGGTAGGCCTCGCGGCCCGGCGGGCGGCGCAGCAGCAGCGACACGGCGCGGTAGGCGTCGGCCTGCTTCGACAGGTCGTCGAAGATGATGAGGACGTGCTTGCCCTCGTACATCCACTGCTGGCCGATGGCCGAACCGGTGTACGGCGCCAGGTACTTGAAGCCGGCCGGGTCGGACGCCGGGGCGGCGACGATGGTCGTGTACTCCAGCGCGCCGTTCTCCTCCAGCGCGCGGCGGACCGACGCGATGGTCGAGCCCTTCTGACCGATGGCGACGTAGATGCAGCGCACCTGCTTGTTCACGTCGCCGCTGCGCCAGTTGTCGCGCTGGTTGATGATCGTGTCGACGGCCAGGGCGGTCTTGCCGGTCTGACGGTCACCGATGATCAGCTGGCGCTGGCCACGGCCGATCGGGGTCATCGCGTCGACGGCCTTGTAGCCGGTCTCCATCGGCTCGTGCACCGACTTGCGGACCATGACGCCCGGAGCCTGCAGCTCCAGGGCGCGACGGCCGGACGTCTCGATCTCGCCGAGGCCGTCGATCGGGTTGCCGAGGGGGTCGACGACGCGGCCGAGGTAGCCCTCGCCCACCGCGACCGAGAGGACCTCACCGGTACGCGTGACCGGCTGACCCTCCTCGATGCCGCTGAACTCGCCGAGGACGACGCAGCCGATCTCGCGCTCCTCGAGGTTGAGGGCGAGACCGAGGGTGCCGTCCTCGAACTTCAGCAGTTCGTTGGCCATGGCCGAGGGGAGGCCCTCGACCTTCGCGATGCCGTCGCCGGCAAGGCTGACCGTACCGACCTCCTCGCGCGAGGCCGCGTCCGGCTTGTACGACTGGACGAAGTTCTCCAGTGCGTCCCGGATCTCCTCCGGCCGGATCGTGAGCTCCGCCATCTGGGTTCCCTGCTCTCCTTGTTGGGCCCGAAGTTTCTTTGGGGGATCTGGGGACTCCCCCAGAAACTTTGCATCCTCTGCACGGCCCAACCAGGGCCGTAAGTACTGCTACGTGTTGAGTTGCTGCTAGCTCGCCATGCGGCGGGCGACGTCCTCGATGCGGTCCGCGAGCGAGCCGTTGATCACCTCGTCACCGACCTGCACCCGGATCCCGCCGAGGACCTCGGGGTCCACGTCGAGGTTGAGGTGCATCGTGCGGCCGTAGAGCTTCGCGAGGGCGGCGCCCAGGCGCTGCCTCTGCGGGGCGCTCAGCGGTACCGCCGAGGTGACGACGGCCACCATGCGGTCCCGGCGCGCGGCGGCGAGCTTGGACAGGGACTCGAGTCCCGCTTCCAGGCTACGGCCTCGCGGCGCGGTCACAAGGCGCGTCACCAGACGCTCGGTGGCCGCGTCCGCACGACCGCCGAGCAGGCTGCGCAGCAGCTCGCCCTTGGCCGACGCGGTGGCCTTCCGGTCGGTCAGTGCGGCGCGCAGCTCCACGTTCGAGGCGACGATCCGCCCGAAGCGGAACAGCTCGTCCTCGACGTCGTCGAGCGTGCCGGCCCGCTGTGCGGCGGTGAGGTCCGCGACGTCCGCCAGCTGCTCCAGCGCGTCCACCAGGTCGCGCGACTGCGACCAGCGGGAACGCACCAGGCCGACGACCAGGTCGGCGGCGGTGCCGCTGATCCGGGTGCCGAGCAGGCGCTGGGCCAGCTCGGCCTTGGCCTCGCCGGACTGCGCCGGGTCGGTCAGGACCCGACGCAGCGACACCTCGCGGTCGAGCAGCGCGGTGACGGCCGCCAGCTCGGTGGCGAGCTGCGCCGCGTCCACGGACGTGTTGTCCGTCAGCGCGTCGAGACGCTCGCGTGCGGCTGCCAGGGCCTCGCGGCTCGCTCCGTTCATCGCGACGCCTCGGCCTTCTCCTCGAGCTCGTCGAGGAAGCGGTCGATGACGCGGCTCTGGCGGGCGTGGTCCTCGAGGGACTCGCCGACGAGCTTGCCGGCCAGTTCGGTGGCGAGCTTGCCGACGTCCTGGCGCAGCGCGGACGCGGCGGCCTTGCGGTCGGCCTCGATCTGCGTGTGGCCGGCGGCGACGATCTCCTCGCGCTGACGCTGGCCCTCGGCGCGCATCTCCGCGATGAGGGTCGCGCCCTGCTCCTGCGCCTCCTGGCGCAGACGCGCGGCCTCGTGCCGGGCCTCGGCGAGCTGAGCCTTGTACTGCTCAAGCACGCTCTTGGCCTCGACCTTCATGGCGTCGGCCTCTTCGATACCGCCTTCGATCGCCGCTCGGCGCTCCTCCAGAACCTTGTTGATGTTCGGAAGCAGCTTCTTCCAGAAGAAGAAGAACACGATGGCGAAGGCGATGGTGCCGACGAGCAGCTCGGGGCCCGGAGGCAGGAGCGGGTTCTGCTCCTCCTCGGCCGCCAGCTGAACCAGGTTGGCGATCACATCAGTGCCTTTCGTCGATGCGTGTCAGTAAGGGGTGATTACTTACCGAACACGAACGGCATAACGATGCCGATGAGGGCGAGCGCCTCACAGAAGGCGAAGCCCAGGATCTGGTTGGCACGGATCAGGCCGGCGGCCTCGGGCTGGCGGGCCAGGGCCTGGGTGCCGTTACCGAAGATGATGCCGACGCCGACGCCGGGGCCGATCGCGGCGAGGCCGTAGCCGATGGAGCCGAGCGAACCGGAGACGGCGGCGAGGGTCTCAGTGGCAGCCATGCTGATTCTTCCTTCTCTTTACGGACCGGTGGGAGTTGGACCACCGGACGATCAGGGTGTGGGTGGGGCTCAGTGGTGCTCGGCGAGAGCGCCCTGAATGTACGAGCAGGCCAGGAGCACGAAGACGTATGCCTGGACGGCCTGCACGAAAAGCTCGAAGAGAATCATGACCATGGTCATGATGAAGGAGACGCCGGCCGCGGGGACCATCCAGCTGTTCAGCAGGTACCAGGAGGCAACGGTGAACATGACCAGCATCAGGTGACCGGCGAACATGTTGGCGAAGAGCCGGACCGCGTGCGTGAAGGGGCGGACGATCAGGTTCGAGAAGAACTCGATGACCATCACGAGGGGCAGCACGGCGCCCAGCGACTTGTCGTAGCCGGTGACGTTCTTGAAGAAGCCGACGAAGCCGTGACGCTTGAAGGTCACCGAGACCCACACGACGTACACGATGGCCGCCAGCACCGCGGGGAAGGCGATGATCGACGAGACCGGGAACTGCGCCAGCGGGATCACGGACCAGATGTTCATGATCCAGATGAAGAAGAACAGGGAGACCATGAGCGGGACGTACTTCTCGCCCTCCCGCTTCCCGAGGGTCTCGTAGACGATGCCCCGGCGCACGAAGTCGTAGCCGGCTTCGCCGACCATCTGGAGCTTGCCCGGCACCACCTTCGCCTTGCCGAAGGCCGCCCAGAAGAAGCCGATGACGAGAACGGTGGTGATCAGCGCGAGCAGCATCACCTTGTTGAACTCGAACCCGCCCACCGTGGCGATCGGCTGGAAGAGGAACGAGTGCAGGCCCGGGGCCGGAAAACCACACCCGTCGGACATGATCCGACAGCTCCAGTCAAAGGCGAGCTGGGTCTGGTCAGCACTCACCGCGGGCTCCTTCGGCATGACGCATGGGTACGGCAACCTCGTTGTGTCGGCGCGGCGCGAAGCCGCGGGTCGGCACCGGACTGGTGTTACGGATGTGGGGGCGGCTGGGGGGCGATGAGCCTCGCGATTGAGCAGGCGTCAGCTCGAATGCCCGCGCCCGCGATGCCGCAGTTGGCACCGGACGATAGCAGGAGATCCCACTCGCCTTTATCCCGCCCCTACCCCTCACGATGAAGGCCCTGTCTTCTCGGGCTTCTCGGTCTTCACGGAGTCCGGATCGATGTAGAAGATCTTGGCCTTCAGGTATGCACGCGCCTGCGCGGCCATCCACACCACTGTCGCGGCGACGAGCGTGGCCGCGAACGCCTTCGCGTTGAAGAGCGAGGTGTCCTGGAAGAGGGCGACGAAGATCAGGAGCAGCAGGAGCTGGGCGACGTAGAGCATGAGCCCCATCGCCTGGAACAACTGCGGGAGTGATTTCGCCGTCCACTGCAGGACATAGAGGCCGATGCCCATGAAGAGGATGGCCACCCCCGCTCCGACGGCCGCTCCGAGCGCCCCCTTGCCTCCGGCCACCGCAGCGCTGACGGCGACGGCAACCACGCCGGCAGCCGCTGTGGGCACAGCGCACTGCAGAAGGTTCCGGACGTCGTTGGACGGCATGGCGGCAACTCCGCTTTCAAAGGGGGGCAGGGTGTCGTCATGGACGAGCGTAGTCCCCGTCCGAGGGGCGAAGGACCGCACGCCGACCTCGCGACCGAGGGGCCGTGGCACACGGTCCTTCGGTTCCATCCGGGGTTCTCGTGAACCGTATCACAAACTATTTGATGAGGTCTTTACCTGGATGGTGTGCCTGGTGTCACACATGAGAGTGACAGTGCGCGTCTGCGCGGGAACCCCGACCACTTGTCTGGTATTGGGCAGCTTTGCCCACCCGCGCTTTCCCCACGAGTTGGCAATGCTCTAGTCAGATTCTTACCTTGCCGCACGCGAGCGGGGCCCGACCGCGGTTGCCCCGTTGGCCCCGGAGACCCCCACCGCCACGGGCGTGCGGTGCGCCTGCTCCTCCTCCTGGGTGCCGGCCGCGGACTCCTCCCCGGCCTCCGCCGCCAGGACCTGCGCCGACTCCGGCGAGACCTTGCGGCGCCGGTAGCGGGGCGGCACGAAGGACTCGGCCCAGCGCGGGGCGCGCGGCGTGAAACGCGGCAGCAGGAGCAGGCCCAGGCCGATCGCGCTGAGGATCACGACACCGAGGACGATCCACATGGACGCGGAGTTGACCGAGTAGGTCAGGGCGCCGAAGGCGATCAGCGCCGACCAGAAGTACATGATCAGCACCGCGCGGCTGTGCGAGTGGCCGATCTCCAGCAGCCGGTGGTGCAGGTGACCCCGGTCCGCGGCGAACGGCGACTGGCCGCGCCAGGTACGGCGCACGATCGCCAGGATCAGGTCGGCGGCCGGGATCGCGATGATGGTCAGCGGCAGCAGCAGCGGGATGTAGACGGGGACCGTCTGGTGGACCGTGGCGCGCTCCGAACCGGAGAACAGGTTCATCACGTCCGGGTCGACCTGGCCCGTGATGGAGATCGCGCCCGCCGCCAGCACCAGCCCGATCAGCATCGAACCGGAGTCGCCCATGAAGATGCGCGCGGGGTGCATGTTGTGCGGCAGGAAGCCCAGGCACATGCCCATCAGGATCGCCGCGAACAGGGTGGCGGGGGCCGCGGCCTCGATGCCGTACGAGTACCAGATGCGGTAGGCGTACATGAAGAACGCGGCGGAGGCGATGCACACCATGCCGGCGGCGAGGCCGTCCAGGCCGTCGACGAAGTTGACCGCGTTGATGGTGATGACGACCAGCGCGACCGTCAGCAGGGTCCCCTGCCACGGGGTCAGCGCGACCGTGCCGACGCCGGGGACCGGCAGCCACAGGATGGTCAGACCCTGCATGACCATCACGCCGGCGGCGATCATCTGGCCGCCCAGCTTGATCAGGGCGTCGATCTCGAACTTGTCGTCGAGCACGCCGATCAGCCAGATCAGCGCCGCACCGGAGAGCAGGGCGCGCGGCTCGTTCGACTTCTCGAAGACCTGGTTGAGGTTGGTCAGGTGGTCGGCGACCAGCAGTCCCGCGCACAGGCCGAAGAACATGGCGATCCCGCCGAGGCGCGGAGTGGGTTCCCGGTGCACGTCACGGGCCCGGATCTCCGGCATCGCCCCCGCGACGATCGCGAACTTCCGTACCGGCCCTGTCAGCAGATACGTCACCGCGGCCGTCACGCAGAGCGTCAGCAGGTATTCACGCACAGGCTTCCCCACAGGTCTCGCTGGCCATCTCAGCCCCACACCCTAGCGATGCGCGCATACGGTTGAGGACTTCCGGGTAGCGACGATGGTTGCACGTGCGGCTGTGCACGGGTCGGCGCGCACCCCCTTCAGCCGGGATAGGGCGGAAACCCCGCGGTCAGTTCCCGCACTTCCTCCCGTACCTGCCTGCCCTCGGCCTCGCCCCGCAGCACGCCCGCCATCAGCTTGGCGATCCGTGCCATCTCCGTCTCCCCCATGCCCTGCGTGGTCACCGCGGCCGTGCCCAGACGCAGGCCGCGCAGGTCGGCGTGGGGCAGGGCGCAGCAGTCCAGGACCATCCCGGCCGCCGCGAGCCGGCCGCGGGCGGTGCGCCCGTCGACGCCGAGGGGCGCCGGGTCGGCGGTGATGAGGTGGGTGTCCGTGCCGCCGGTGGTGACGGCCATCCCCTCCGCCTCCAGACGGGCCGCCAGCACCCTGGCGTTGGCGACCACCTGGTGGGCGTACCGGGCGAACGCCGGCGTCGCCGCCTCGCCGAACGCGACCGCCTTCGCGGCGATGGTGTGCATCTGCGCACCGCCCTGCGTGAACGGGAACACGGCCCGGTCCACCCGCTCCGCCAGCTCGGCGCCGCACAGGATCATGCCGCCGCGCGGCCCGCGCAGCACCTTGTGCGTGGTGGCGCACACGATGTCGGCGTACGGCACCGGGCTCGGGGCCGCTCCCCCGGCGACCAGGCCGATGGGATGGGCGGCGTCGGCGATGAGATAGGCGCCGACCTCGTCGGCCACCTCGCGGAAGAAGGCGTGGTCGATGTGCCGGGGGTAGGCGATGGAGCCGCAGACGATCGCCTTGGGGCGGTGGCTGCGGGCCAGCGCACGGACCTGCTCGTGGTCGATGAGCCCGGTCTCCGCGTCCACGCCGTACGGCACGAAGTCGAACCAGCGGCCGGAGAAGTTCGCCGGCGAGCCGTGCGTGAGGTGGCCGCCGTGGGCGAGGCCCAGGGCCAGGACGGTGTCACCGGGGCGCAGGAGGGCGGCGTAGGCCGCGAGGACGGCCGAGGAGCCGGAGTGCGACTGGACGTTGACGTGATCGGCCCCGAACAGCGCCTTGGCCCGTTCCACGGCGAGGCGTTCGGCCATGTCCACGATCTCGCAGCCGCCGTGGTGACGGGCGCCCGGGTAGCCCTCGGCGTACTTGTTGGCCAGCGGCGAGCCGAGCGCGGCCAGCACGGCGGGCGAGGTGAAGTTCTCGGCGGCGATGAGCTGCAGCGACGACGCCTGCCGCACGCGCTCCCCGAGCAGGATCTCGGCGAGCGCGGGGTCCTGCCGGTGCAGGACGTCGGCCTCGATGGCAGGGGTGACCGGCATGGTGGGCTCCGGGGCGTCGACGGTGACGTACGTCCAATGTAGGCCGCCACCGCCGGAGCCGCCCGCTTCCCGGCGCCTCGCGCACCGCGCGCGTCACCCCGCGGGTCGTGCGCGTCTCAGGCCCGCGCCGGGACTCCCGTCAGCGCCGTCACCACCGGATCCAGCGCCTGGTGTATCTCGTCGCCGATCGAGCGGAAGAAAGGCAGGGGTGCGCCGTACGGGTCGTACACCTCGTCCGCCTCCGCCGTGGGGGCCAGCAGCCAGCCGCGGAGCGCGGCGGCGGCGCGGACCAGGGCGCGGGCGCGCATCACCACGCCCTCCTCCAGCGGGGGGAGGGTGGCCGGGTCGATCGCGTCGACCAGGCGGGTGAACTCCTTCAGCGTGAAGGTGCGCAGGCCCGCCGAGTGGCCCATGGAGATGACCTGGGCGCGGTGGTCCCGGGTGGCGGTCAGCACCAGGTCGGCCATGATGACGTGCTCGTCGAGCAGTTCGCGGCCGGTGAAGCCGGAGGCGTCCGCGCCGAAGTCGGCCAGCACGGTCTCCGCGTTGGCCTCCATCGGCGCGCCCTCGTGGCCCCAGGTGCCCGCGCTCTCCACGATCAGCCCGCCGCCGAGCACCCCGAGCCGCTGGGACACGAAATGCCGGGTCAGCCGCTCGGTGATCGGCGAGCGGCAGACGTTGCCGGTGCTGACGTGGAGGATGCGGAAAGTGTCGCGCGGGAACCCGAACGTCGTCGTCTGTTCCGCGGCACGCTCCCCGTTGCCTATGCCACGCCCCGCGTCAGGGGCTGTCAATTCGCCACCTCGAGGTCGGGTACCACCTTGCGCAGCTCGTCCTCCGAGATGGCGCCGGCCCGCAGCAGCAGCGGGACCTCGCGGCTGACGTCGACGATCGACGACGGGACGTTGCCGGGAGTGGGGCCGCCGTCCAGGTAGACGGAGACGGAGTCGCCGAGCATCTCCTGGGCGTAGTCGCAGTTCTCCGGCGCCGGGTGGCCGGTGAGGTTGGCGGAGGAGACCGCCATCGGGCCGACCTCGGTCAGCAGCTCGATGGCGACCGGGTGCAGCGGCATGCGGACGGCGACGGTGCCACGGGTGTCCCCCAGGTCCCACTGCAGGGACGGCTGGTGCTTGGCGACGAGGGTGAGCGCACCCGGCCAGAAGGCGTCGACCAGCTCCCAGGCCAGCTCGGAGAAGTCCGTGACGAGACCGTGCAGCGTGTTCGGGGAGCCGATGAGGACGGGCGTGGGCATGTTGCGGCCCCGGCCCTTGGCCTCCAGCAGGTCACCGACGGCCTCCTTGGAGAACGCGTCGGCGCCGATGCCGTACACCGTGTCGGTCGGGAGGACGACCAGCTCGCCACGGCGGACGGCGGACGCCGCCTCGCGCAGACCCGTCACGCGGTCGGTCGCGTCGTTGGTGTCGTATCGCCGTGCCATGTCTAGCGGGCCTCCTCGTGCACGTAACTCTCGGATGAAGCAGATGAAGCAGATGAAGCAGATGAAGCAGATGAATCGGATGGGACCGATGGGGCGGACGAAGTCCGGGGGAAGGTCACGGCAGCGCCTTGCGGGCGGTGGCGAAGCGCGGCCGGTTGTTGAGGTCGGGGTGATCGGCCGCGTCGGCCCAGCCCCGCTCCTCGGTGAAGATCCACGGCACCTGGCCGCCCTGGGTGTCGGCGTGCTCGATGACGACGACCCCGCCGGGCCGCAGCAGGCGGTGCGCGGTGCGTTCGATGCCCCGGATGAGGTCGAGGCCGTCCTCGCCGGAGAACAGGGCCAGCTCGGGGTCGTAGTCGCGGGCCTCGGGGGCGACGTACTCCCACTCGGTGAGGGGGATGTACGGCGGGTTGGAGACCACCAGGTCGACCTGGCCGTCGAGGTCGGGGAAGGCGTCCAGGGCGTTGCCCTGCCGCAGGTCGACCCGGGACCCCTGCATGTTCTTGCGGGTCCACACCAGGGCGTCCTCGGACAGCTCCACGGCGTGCACGCGCGAGCGCGGGACCTCCTGGGCGAGGGCGAGCGCGATGGCGCCGGAGCCGGTGCACAGGTCGACGATCAGCGGCTCGACCACGTCCATGGCGCGCACGGCGTCTATGGCCCAGCCGACCACCGACTCGGTCTCGGGACGCGGCACGAAGACGCCGGGCCCGACCTGGAGCTCCAGGTACCGGAAGTAGGCGCGCCCGGTGATGTGCTGGAGCGGCTCGCGCTGCTCGCGCCGGGCGATGACCTCCCAGTACCGGGCGTCGAAGTCGGAGTCCTTCACGGAGTGGAGTCCGCCCCGCTTCACCCCGTGCACGAACGCGGCGAGCTCCTCCGCGTCGTTGCGCGGCGAGGGCACGCCGGCGTCGGCCAGCCGCTGGGTGGCCTGAGCTACCTCAGCGAGCAGCAGGCTGCGGGGGCTCGGGGTACGTCCCCCAGATGATCGCTGCACGCAAGTCCTCCGTGTCGTCCTCGGTCGTGCGTACGTGCCTTACGCGGCTGCCAGCTTCGCCGCCGAGTCCGCGTCGACGCAGGCCTGGATCACCGCGTCGAGGTCGCCGTCCAGGACCTGGTCCAGGTTGTACGACTTGAAGCCGACCCGGTGGTCGGAGATGCGGTTCTCCGGGTAGTTGTAGGTGCGGATCTTCTCGGAGCGGTCGACGGTGCGGACCTGGCTGCGGCGGGCGTCGGCGGCTTCCCGCTCCGCCTCCTCCTGCGCTGCGGCGAGCAGCCTGGAGCGCAGGATACGCATCGCCTGCTCCTTGTTCTGCAGCTGGCTCTTCTCGTTCTGGCAGGAGGCGACGACCCCGGTGGGGATGTGCGTGATGCGCACCGCGGAGTCGGTGGTGTTGACGGACTGCCCGCCGGGCCCGGAGGAGCGGTAGACGTCGATGCGCAGGTCGTTGGGGTTGATCTCGACGTCGACCTCCTCCGCCTCGGGCGTGACGAGGACACCGGCCGCGGAGGTGTGGATGCGGCCCTGCGACTCGGTCGCCGGGACGCGCTGGACGCGGTGCACGCCGCCCTCGTACTTCAGGCGGGCCCACACGCCCTGGCCGGGTTCCGTGGCGCCCTGGCCGCCCTTGGTCTTCACGGCGACCTGGACGTCCTTGTAGCCGCCCAGCTCGGACTCGGTGGCGTCGATGATCTCGGTCTTCCAGCCGACGCGCTCGGCGTAGCGCAGGTACATGCGCAGCAGGTCGCCGGCGAACAGCGCGGACTCGTCGCCGCCCGCACCCGCCTTGATCTCCAGCAGGACGTCCTTGTCGTCGCTCGGGTCGCGCGGGACGAGGAGCAGCCGCAGCTTCTCCGTCAGTTCCTCGCGCTGCTTCTCCAGCACCTTGACCTCGGCGGCGAAGTCCGGGTCGTCGGCGATGAACTCGCGCGCGGTCTCGATGTCGTCGCCGGTCTGCTTCCAGGAGCGGTACGTGGCGACGATCGGGGTCAGCTCGGCGTAGCGCTTGTTCAGCTTGCGCGCGTTGGCCTGGTCGGAGTGGACCGACGGATCGGCGAGCTTCTTCTCCAGGTCGGCGTGTTCCGCGACGAGTTCCTCGACGGCCTCGAACATCTCTGGCTCCTGTACTGCGAACGAAAGGGAAGGGCGACCAAAAACGCCGGTCCCGGCGCGCGCCCCGGGCGGGGGCACGGCCGTGGACCGGCGAAATGGGGCTCGCTACTTCTGGGAGCCGGCGGCCTTGCCGAAGCGGGCCTCGAAGCGGGCCACACGGCCACCGGTGTCGAGGATCTTCTGCTTGCCCGTGTAGAACGGGTGGCACTCGGAGCACACGTCGGCACGGATGGCACCGGACTCGATGGTGCTGCGGGTGGTGAACGACGCGCCACAGGTGCAGCTGACCTGCGTCTCGACGTACTCGGGGTGGATGTCGCGCTTCAAGGTGTCTCCTAGGTTTCGGGAGGGCGCCGGGTCGCCGTCCACGGGATGCGGAAGCGTGAACCGGAGCCGACGTACCAGTCTGCCAGGACTGGCCGCATCCCCCAAAACCGGGGGGTGGGGCGATCTATTCCCGGCGGGTTCCACGGCCGGTGCCGGGCCCCGGACTGCCGGGACTCCGAGCGGCCAGGAGCCCGGACGGTCAGGACCCCGGAGGGTCAGGACGTGGAGCGGTCAGGACCCCGGAGGGTCAGGACGTGGAGCGGTCAGGACCCCGGACCGTCAGGACACCGAGCGGTCAGGACCCCGGAAGGTCAGGACGAGGACACGACGCCCGCGGCCTCGCCCGTGGCGTTGCCCTCGGTGGCGGACTTCGGGATCGGGAGGTCCTTCTCCAGGGCCGTCCAGACCTGCTGGGCCTTCGCCTTCTCGACGATGACGCGGTTGCGGTTCGCGGGGTCGTACCGCACGGGCATCGTGACCATGGTCATGTCGTCCGCACCGATGCCCTTGAGGCCGCCGGCGAAGGACATCAGGGAGTTCAGGGAGCCGAGGCCGGAGTCGGTGGTGACGGCCTTGGTGGCGGTGTCGGCGAGGGCGTACAGCTTCGCGCCGCCGGTCAGGAGGCCGATGTCCTCGACCTTGCCGACCAGGGCCTTGACGAAGGCCTGCTGGAGCTGGATGCGGCCGAGGTCGGAGCCATCGCCGACGCCGTGCCGGGTGCGGACCAGGCCGAGGGCCTGTTCGCCGTCGAGGGTGTGCGTGCCGGCCTTCAGGTCCAGGTGGCTGTCCGGGTCCTCGATGTCCTCGGTGGTGGTGATGTCGACCCCGCCCAGCTCGTCGACCAGCTTCTCGAAGCCGGAGAAGTCGACCTCCAGGTAGTGGTCCATCCGGATGCCGGTGATCGCCTCGACGGTCTTGACGGCGCAGGCCGCGCCGCCCGTGGTGTACGCCGAGTTGAACATCACGCCGGTCGCGGCGTCGTGGGTGCCGCCCTCGGTGTCGGTGCACGCGGGGCGGTCGACGAGGGTGTCGCGCGGGATGGAGACCACAGCGGCCTTCCGGTGGCCCTCGTACACGTGGACGACCATCGCCGTGTCGGAGCGGGCGCTGCCGTCGTCGGCGCCGCCGCCGAGCTTCTTGTTGGCGCCGGAGCGGGTGTCCGAGCCGAGGACGAGGATGTTCTGCGAACCGTTGTCGGTCTTCGCGGGCCGGTCGGTGCCCAGGGCATGGTCGATGTCGAGGCTCTCGATGTTGCCGTTGAGCTTGACGTACACGTACCCGAGGCCGGCGCCGCCGAGGACGACGACCCCCGCCGCGGTCCAGGCCGCGATCAGCAGGCCTCTGCGCCGGGCGCGGGTCCTGCGGCGCGGGTCGCCGGACGGCTGCCGCGGGCCGTCGGCGCCGGGCTCGTCCGGTGTGCCGGGCTCCCCCGGTATGCCGGGTTCCGGCGTGCTCTCGGCGGACATGTGCTCCTCACGTGTCGTGTCGTCCTCACCATCGTCCTCCGCCATGTCTGACGGAGAAACTCGGCGCGGGGTTGCGCGACGCCCTGTGCCCGGCCTGCGGGAGGCCGGGCACAGGGCGTCACGGCTCACCGGGTGAGCGGGGAGGCCCCGCTCACCCGCGGCGTCAGCCGAGGATGTCGTACTGCTTGAAGGTCGTCCCGAGCGAGAGCCGTGCGGAGAAGATCACGCTCCCGGTGCTTCCGTTGCCCCGGTACAGGTAGAGCGTGCCGGCGGGGGTGCGGGCCAGGAGGTCGGCCCTGCCGTCCCCGCTGACGTCACCGACGGTGGCGAACGCGTTGTAGGTGGTGTTGCTCCAGGTGGCGACCTTGAGCCCGGACATGAACGCGGTCGAGCTCAGCACGCCGCGGCCCCGGTAGAGGTACACAGCACCACTCGTCTTGTTGCGTGCCAGGAGGTCGGCCCTGCCGTCGCCGTTGAAGTCGCCGTGGCCGCGCACGACGTTGAAGTTGTTCCAGCCCGAGCCGGCCTTCACCCGCGTGCCGAAGCTGCCGGTGCCCTTGCCCGGGTAGATCCACAGTGCGCCGGCCGAGTCGACGGAGACCAGGTCGGGCAGGTCGTCTCCGGTGACGTCGCCGGGGGCGACGATGCTCAGGCGGGTCTTCCAGTTGTCACCGATCAGCTTGTCCGCCCAGGTCCCGCTGGAGGGCACGAAGTGCTTCCAGAACACGTCGCCGTCGGACGTGCGGCGCACGATCAGGTCCTGGTAACCGTCCCGGTCGAGATCGCTCTGGAGGACGACGTTGACCCCGCTCCAGTTGCCCCAGGACTGGCGGGCGGCGAGTGTGGTGCCCTTGGAGTCGAGCTCGTACCCGGTCTGGGTGGAGGCGTTGCGCGCCCACAGGTCCGCGTTGTGGTCACCGCTGATGTTGGTGTCGTCGATCCGCGGGTAGACGGTGCCGACGTACGAGGTGACCTTGCTGAAGACGCTGTACGCGCCGCTCGCCACGCAGTCCTTCACGCCCCAGGAGACGACGCCCACGATCCGGCCGCCGTAGACCAGCGGACCGCCGGAGTCGCCGTTGCAGGCGGAGGTGGTGCCCGCGTCGCTGCCTGTGGCGGGCGTGCCCGCGCAGACCATGTGGCCCTTGACGAAGTCGGCGCCGTAGGCGTCCGCACAGGTGGCGTCGGACTGGATCGGCAGCGTGGCCGTCTTCAGGGTGTCGGAGATGTCCTGGCTGGTGGAGGTGGTGCGGCCCCAGCCGTAGACCTTGGCCTGGGTCCCGGGCGCGTACGACCCGGTGTTCCCGGACGTGATCATCTTGATCGGCGTGGCCTTGACCGGGTTCGGCAGGGTCAGTACGGCGATGTCGTTGTCGATCGTCGTCGCGTTGTACGACCAGTGGTTCCACTGGCGCCAGACGCCGCTGACGGTGCCGCCGTGCAGGTCGTCACTGGTCGCCAGCTGCGAGGTGCCGGTGACGATCGCGCCGTGCGCCTTCCAGTCGTAGCCCTTGACGCAGTGCGCGGCGGTGAGGATCTTCGTCGGCGCCACGACCGCTCCGCCACAGAAGAAGCCGATGTCGTCGCTCGTGGTGTCGGTGCCGCGGTCGTCGCCGTACCAGAGCTGGGCCATCCACGGCGCCGTGGTGATGGTCGTCGTGGTGCCGCCGATGATTTTCGGGTCGATCGTGGTGGCGCCCGTACTCGCGCTCTGCGACGTGTTCGTGGTCCGGCCCGCGGTGTCGTCACCGGCGAGCGCGATGTCGAGCCGCTTCTGCAGCTCATTCGCCGACGGCACGGTGATGCCGGGCGTCGGCGGCGCCTCCGTGGCCGAGGCCGAGGAGGTCAGCAGCGTACCGGCGACCGCCGCGGCCAGGCCGGCCGCGGCCACCGGCAGAACGATCCGCATCCGACGTCTGTGACGCCCGCCCCCGGACGTGGGTGTACCCACTCAAGTCCCCCCTAGGGATATGAAGTTCACGGTCGAAAGGATGACCGAAGGCGGCGATCGTATCTTGTCCCCGAACAGCGAAAAGGGCCGCCCCCGGAAAGGGGCGGCCCTCCTGCGAAGAAACGCGTCAGTCGTTGTTGCCCGGCGCCGGCGTCGTCTTCTGGATCTGCATCAGGAACTCGGCGTTCGACTTCGTCTGCTTCATCTTGTCGAGAAGCAGTTCGACCGCCTGCTGCTGGTCGAGGGCGTGCAGCACCCGGCGCAGCTTCCAGACGATGCCGAGCTCGTCGGGGGCGAGCAGGATCTCTTCCTTGCGGGTGCCGGACGCGTCCACGTCCACCGCCGGGAAGATCCGCTTGTCGGCGAGCTTCCGGTCGAGCTTGAGCTCCATGTTGCCGGTGCCCTTGAACTCCTCGAAGATCACCTCGTCCATGCGGGACCCGGTGTCGACGAGCGCGGTCGCCAGGATGGTGAGCGAGCCGCCGTCCTCGATGTTGCGCGCGGCACCGAAGAAGCGCTTCGGCGGGTACAGCGCGGTCGAGTCGACACCACCGGACAGGATGCGGCCGGAGGCCGGGGCGGCGAGGTTGTACGCGCGGCCCAGGCGGGTGATCGAGTCGAGCAGGACGACGACGTCGTGGCCCAGTTCCACCAGGCGCTTGGCGCGCTCGATGGCCAGCTCGGCGACCGTGGTGTGGTCCTCGGCCGGGCGGTCGAAGGTCGAGGAGATGACCTCGCCCTTGACCGACCGCTGCATGTCGGTGACCTCTTCGGGACGCTCGTCGACCAGGACGACCATCAGGTGGCACTCGGGGTTGTTGTGCGTGATCGCGTTGGCGATCGCCTGCATGATCATGGTCTTGCCGGTCTTCGGCGGGGCCACGATCAGGCCGCGCTGGCCCTTGCCGATCGGCGACACGAGGTCGATGATGCGGGTGGTGAGGACGCCCGGGTCGGTCTCCAGACGGAGGCGGTCCTGCGGGTACAGCGGGGTGAGCTTGTTGAACTCCGGGCGGCCGCGGCCGTGTTCGGGCGCCATGCCGTTGACGGAGTCGAGGCGCACGAGCGCGTTGAACTTCTCGCGGCGCTCGCCCTCCTTCGGCTGACGGACCGCGCCGGTGACGTGGTCGCCCTTGCGCAGGCCGTTCTTGCGGACCTGGGCGAGGGAGACGTACACGTCGTTCGGACCCGGCAGGTAGCCCGACGTGCGGATGAAGGCGTAGTTGTCGAGGATGTCCAGGATGCCCGCGACGGGGATCAGGACGTCGTCGTCGGCGACCTGCGGCTCGGCCGCGCCGATCTCGTCACGGCCACGGCGGCCGCGGCGGTCCCGGTAACGCCCGCGACGGCCGCGCCGGCCGCCCTCGAAGTCGTCGTCGTCCTGCGGCCCGTTGTCCCGCTGGCGGTCCTGGCGGTCCTGACGGCCGCCGCCGCCCTGCTGGCCCTGCTGCTGGCGCTGACCGCCCTGGCCCTGCTGGTCGTCGCCCTTGCCGCGGCGGTCGCGGTCACGGTCGCGGCCGCGCTCCCGGCGTTCGCGGCGGCGGCCCTCGGCGCCGTCGGCGTCGTTCCTGGCGTCGCCCTGCGGCTGGGCCTGCTCGGTCTGCGTGGCGACCGCGGTGTCCGCCTTCGGGGCGCTCTTCGCCTCGGCCGTGACGGTCTCGGGGCTGCCCGCGTCGGCGGTGGCGCGGCGGCGGCGGCGCTCGACGGGGGCCTCGTTGCCACCGGCCGGCTGGCCGGGGATCTCGATCTGCTGCTGGGCCACGGCCTTCTCGGCGGGGGCCTCGGCCGGGGCGGCGTCCGCCTTCTTCGCGGCGGCGTCATCGCCCGTGCGGGCCTTGGAGGTGGCACGGCGCTTGGGCTTGGTCTCGGCGGCGTCCCCGGCGGGAGCCTTCGCGGCCGGCGCGCCGCCCCCGCCCGCCTGCGCCTCCTTGATGACCTCGATCAGCTGGCTCTTGCGCATCCGCGCGGTGCCCCTGATGCCGAGGCCGGATGCGACCTGCTGCAACTCGGCCAGCACCATGCCCTCGAGGCCGGTACCGCGGCGCCGCCGGGAGCCGGCACCGGCAGCAGGCGCGGAGGCGTCCGTGGCGGGCGCGGCAGCGGTCTCCTCGACACGTGCGCCCATCAGATCGGTGGTGTCGCTCACGAAGGGTCCTTCCCTGGAGCGGACGTCGGCCTGTCTGGCTCGGCGACCGGTTGTGCTGTCCGGCTTCGGTCCTTGCTGTGGCGAAGCCGGGGCGGTGGTCCGCCAAAGCGGCGGAAGAGATTTCTGGTGATGGCGCTTCCTCGACGATCCGTGACACCCAGTGTCACGTGGCGTGGTCGCACCGATTCCGGAGCGTGCCCGTCGGACCGCTCAGCGTCGCTGCACGGCGTACTGCCCAGGTACGACGTACGGAACGCAGTGCGGCTTGGGGAGCTCCCGGAAGAATGTCTGTCCCGGAGGGGGACATGAAGCACCTCGCCATGGTGGGGTCGGGTGCAGACTTGAGGTTAACACTACCGGATCCAACAAACATTCCCCCTCTCGAAATCCGGCAACCGTGTGCTTTCACAGGTCGCCGGAGGGCGCGAGCGGCAGCACGCTCGCCCCCTGAAGGTCCAGGCTCAGCCGGTTGGCGGCCCATTCCGCACCCGCCAGCCGCTCGACCTTGTCGGCCGACTCCGCGTCGGCCAGGGCCATCACGGTCGGCCCGGCGCCGGAGATCACCGCGGGGACCCCGTCGGCGCGCAGCCGCTCCACCAGTGCGGCGCTCTCCGGCATGGCGGGAGCGCGGTACTCCTGGTGGAGACGGTCCTCGGTGGCGGGCAGCAGCAGCTCGGGGCGCCTGGTCAGGGCCTCGACGAGCAGGGCGGCACGGCCCGCGTTGGCGGCGGCGTCGACGTGCGGCACGGTGCGCGGGAGCAGTCCGCGGGCGGTCTCGGTCAGGACCGGCTTCCCGGGCACGAAAACCACCGGAACGATGGAATCCGAAGGCTCCATCCTGATCGCCCGCGCGGCGCCGGCCTCCATCCAGGAGAGCGTGAACCCGCCGAGCAGACAGGCCGCGACGTTGTCGGGGTGGCCCTCGATCTCGGTCGCCAGCTCCAGCAGGGCGGCGTCGTCGAGGCGGGCCTCGCCGCCTATGGTCACCGCGCGGGCGGCGACGATCCCGGCGCAGATGGCGGCGGAGGAGGAGCCGAGGCCGCGGCCGTGCGGAATGCGGTTGGCGCAGACGATCTCGAGGCCGCGGGGCTGGCCGCCGAGGACGTCGAAGGCGGTGCGCAGGGAGCGGACGAGGAGGTGCTTCTCGTCGCGCGGCAGCGTCTCGCTGCCCTCACCCGCGATGTCGATGTGCAGCCCGGAGTCGGCCACCCGGACGACGACGTCGTCGTAGAGCCCCAGCGCGAGGCCCAGGGCGTCGAAGCCCGGTCCGAGATTGGCGCTGGTGGCGGGGACGCGCACCCGGACGGCGGCGGCGCGGAACGCTGGACCGGCCATCGCTCGTTGACTCTCCTTGAGCTGCGTGACGGTCGAATGACTTCGACTGGATCCGTTTGGCTTCGATTGACTTCGATGACGTGCGAAGACCCTCGGGCCGCTGATGACGGCGCGGCGCCGCTGCCCGCGCGAGATGCGGAGGCATATGCGGCAGGCGGGTTCGGTACAGCCTATCGAAGGAAGGTTCTGTGGCGACATAGGGCGCACGGGAGGCGCACGATGCGTGTCGCAAGCCCCCCGTGCACCCTCGCCGGGAAAGTCCTTCGTGGAGGAACTTCCCCAGGTGAGGCCCTTCATGCCTGCGCGGGGGCGTCCACGTCGCCGTGGTGGCGCCCCCGCTGCCCGCGGGGTCGCTCAGGCGAGCCCGAGGCGTTCGGCCGCGGTCACCGCGTCGACGGGGACGGTCACCGGCTGCGGAGCGCCGGCCACGGCCCAGTCGGGGTCCTTCAGACCGTTGCCCGTGACGGTGCACACGATCGTCTGGCCCGGGTCGACCTTGCCCTGCTCGGCGGCCTTCAGCAGACCGGCCACCGACGCGGCGGACGCGGGCTCCACGAAGACGCCCTCCTGCGCGGCCAACAGCCGGTAGGCGCGCAGGATCTCACGGTCCGTCACCTCGTCGATGAGACCGCCGGACTCGTCCCGCGCCGCGAGCGCGTACTGCCAGGACGCGGGGTTGCCGATGCGGATCGCGGTGGCGATGGTCGACGGGTCCTTGACGACCTCGCCCCGCACGATCGGAGCGCTGCCGGAGGCCTGGAAACCCCACATGCGCGGGGTGCGCGCGGCGATCCCGTCGGCGGCGTACTCCTTGTAGCCCTTCCAGTACGCCGTGATGTTGCCCGCGTTGCCGACCGGCAGGACGTGGATGTCGGGGGCGTTCCCGAGCATGTCCACGATCTCGAAGGCAGCCGTCTTCTGCCCCTCGATACGCACCGGGTTGACCGAATTGACCAGCGCCACGGGGTAGTTGTCGCTCAGCGAGCGGGCCAGCGTGAGGCAGTCGTCGAAGTTGCCGTCGACCTGGAGGATCTTCGCGCCGTGGACGAGGGCCTGCCCCATCTTGCCGAGCGCGATCTTGCCCTGGGGGACGAGGACGGCCGAGACCATGCCGGCGCGCACGGCGTACGCGGCGGCGCTCGCCGACGTGTTGCCGGTGGAGGCGCAGATGACCGCCTTCGCGCCCTCCTCCTTGGCCCGGGTGATCGCCATGGTCATCCCGCGGTCCTTGAAGGAGCCGGTGGGGTTCGCCCCCTCGACCTTGAGGTGGACCTCGCAGCCGGTGCGCTCGGAGAGCACCTGCGCGGGCACGAGGGGCGTGCCGCCCTCGCGGAGCGTCACGACCTGCGTGCTGTCGGAAACCGGCAGCCGGTCCCGGTACTCCTCGATGATTCCGCGCCACTGGTGGGTCATTGCTGGTTACTCTCCTTCAACCCGCATGATGCTGGCGACACCCCGCACGGTGTCGAGCTTGCGCAGCGCCTCGACGGTCCCGGTCAGGGAGGCGTCGGACGCGCGGTGGGTGACGACGACGAGGGAGGCCTCGCCGTCCTTACCCTGCTGGCGCACCGTATCGATGGACACCCCGTGCTCCGCGAACACGGTGGCGACCTGTGCCAGGACGCCCGGTTTGTCGGCGACGTCGAGGCTGATGTGGTACCGGGTGACGACGTCACCCATCGGCGACACCGGCAGGGCGGCGTACGCCGACTCGCCGGGCCCCGTCGCCCCGCTGAGCCGGTTGCGGCACACGGCGACGAGGTCGCCGAGCACGGCGGAGGCGGTGGGAGCACCGCCGGCGCCGGGGCCGTAGAACATGAGCTGCCCGGCCGCGTCCGACTCGACGAACACGGCGTTGTAGGCGCCGCGCACGGAGGAGAGCGGGTGGGTCAGCGGAATCATCGCGGGGTGCACGCGCGCGGTGACGGACGCCCCGTCGGCGGCCCGCTCGCAGATGGCGAGCAGCTTGATGGTGCAGCCCATCTCCTTGGCGGAGGCGAAGTCGGCGGCGGTCACCTCGGTCATGCCCTCGCGGTAGACGTCGTCGAGGCGCACGCGCGTGTGGAAGGCGATCCCGGCGAGGATGGCGGCCTTGGCCGCGGCGTCGAAGCCCTCCACGTCGGCGGTGGGGTCGGCCTCGGCGTACCCGAGGGCGGTGGCCTCGTCGAGGGCCTCCTGGTAGCCGGCCCCGGTGGAGTCCATCTTGTCGAGGATGAAGTTGGTCGTCCCGTTGACGATGCCCATGACGCGGTTGATCTTGTCGCCGGCGAGCGACTCGCGCAGCGGGCGGATCAGCGGGATGGCGCCGGCGACGGCGGCCTCGTAGTAGAGGTCCCTTCCGTGTTCACCAGCGGCGGCGTGCAGGGCGGCGCCGTCCTGGGCGAGCAGCGCCTTGTTGGCGGAGACGACCGACGCGCCGTGCTCGAAGGCGGTGGTGATGAGGGTGCGGGCCGGCTCGATCCCGCCGATGACCTCGACGACGACGTCGATGTCGCCCCGTTTGACCAGGGCGGTGGCGTCGGTGGTGACGAGCGCCGGATCGATTCCCTCGCGCACCCGGGAGGGCCGCCGCACGGCCACCCCGGCCAGCTCCACCGGGGCCCCGATCCTGGCGGCGAGGTCGTCGGCGTGCGTCGTCATGATGCGCGCCACCTCTGAGCCGACCACTCCACAGCCCAGCAGCGCCACCTTCAGCGGACGCGTACGCATCATCCGACCTCGTTTCCTCATACCGTCTACGGTTGCTCCAGTCTCACTCACCGGACCGGGGTTTCTGCCCCCGGTCCGGATCGTGAGACATCTATTTCATTTCCACGGGGTGGCGGACAGGAGATCTTCCACCCGGCCGGCCCGCGCCTATCCGACGTCGAGCCGCAGGAGGTCCTCCTCCGTCTCGCGCCGGACGATGACGCGGGCCTCGCCCTCGCGCACGGCGACGACCGGCGGCCGCAGCACGTGGTTGTAGTTGCTGGCCATGGACCGGCAGTACGCCCCCGTGGCGGGCACGGCGATCAGGTCACCCGGTGCCAGGTCGGCCGGCAGGAACGCGTCCTTGACCACGATGTCCCCGCTCTCGCAGTGCTTGCCCACGACGCGCGCCAGCATCGGCTCGGCGTCGGAGGAGCGGGAGACGAGCGCCACGCTGTACTCGGCGTCGTACAGGGCGGTGCGGATGTTGTCGGACATGCCGCCGTCGACGGAGACGTACGTGCGCAGTCCGTCGAGCGGCTTGACGGTGCCGACCTCGTACAGCGTGAAGGCGGTGGGCCCCACGATGGCGCGGCCGGGCTCGACGGAGATGCGGGGCGTGCGGAGCCGGGCGGACTCGCACTCGCGGGTGACGATCTCCGTCAGCGCCTTGGCGATCTCGTGCGGCTCGCGGGGGTCGTCGTCACTGGTGTAGGCGATGCCGAGCCCGCCGCCGAGGTCGATCTCGGGCAGCTCGACGCCGTGCTCGTCGCGGATGTCCCTGAGCAGTCCGACGACCCGGTGGGCGGCCACCTCGAAGCCGGACATGTCGAAGATCTGCGACCCGATGTGCGAGTGGATGCCGATCAGCTCCAGCCCGTCGAGCTTCAGCGCGCGCCGCACCGCCTCGGCGGCCTGCCCCCCGGCGAGCGGGATCCCGAACTTCTGGTCCTCGTGGGCGGTGGCGATGAACTCGTGCGTGTGCGCCTCGACGCCGACGGTGACGCGGATCTGCACGGGCTGCCGCCTGCCGAGCGACTGGGCGATGTGCGCGACGCGGACGATCTCCTGGAAGGAGTCGAGGACGATCCGCCCGACACCGGCCCGGACGGCCCTCTCGATCTCCTCCGTCGACTTGTTGTTGCCGTGGAAGGCGATGCGGTCGGCGGGCATGCCGGCGGAGAGCGCGGTGGCCAGCTCGCCGCCGGAGCAGACGTCGAGGTTGAGCCCCTCCTCGTGCAGCCACCGCACGACGGCGCGCGACAGGAACGCCTTTCCGGCGTAGAAGACGTCGGCCTCGGTCCCGAAGGCGGTGCGCCAGGCGCGGGCCCGGTCCCGGAAGTCGGCCTCGTCGAGGACGTAGGCCGGGGTGCCGTACTCCTCGGCGAGCGTCTTCACGTCGATCCCGCCGACGGTGACGACCCCGAGGGCGTCACGGGTGACGGTCCGCGACCACACCTTGGGGTCGAGGGAGTTGAGGTCGGCGGGCGGCGCCGAGTAATGCCCCTCCGGCAGGACGTCGGCGTGACGGGGCCCGGCGGGGTGTGCGGAACGGCTCATCGTGGGCGTGCTCTCTCAGAGGTGGTCGGGTGCGTCGATGCCGAGCAGGGACAGGCCACCGGCCAGCACCGTCCCGGCGGCTTCGGCGAGGGCGAGCCGGGACCGGTGGGCGGCCGAGGGTTTCTCGTCCCCACGCGGCAGAACGGCGGGCAGGTGGGCGAGGGTCACGTCGGCGAGGGCCAGGAGGTGGCGGCTGAGCCGGGAGGGAGCGGCGAGGGCATCGGGGTGCGGGAGCCCGCCGGCGGAGGCGAGGACGCGGGGGTGGTCGCCGAGCAGCGCGATGAGGTCCGGGGTTTCCGGAGTGTCCAGGGCGTCCGGCGTCTCCGCGTCCGGCGTCTCCGCGTCCGGCGTCTCCGCGTCCGGCGTCTCCGCGTCCGGCGTCTCCGCGTCCGGCGTCTCCGCGTCCGTCGCCACCGGGCCCGCTGCCGCCGGGGCCGTCCCGGGCCGGGTGGCGGCGTGGAATCCGAGGTCGGCGGCGTTGCGGGCGACGGCGCGGGTGCGGGCGTGGGCGTAACGGATCCGGAAGAGGGGGTTGCTCTCGCGCTGGACCAGATGATCGGCGGTGATGCGGGGCCGGTCGTGCGGGGCGGGATGGAGCAGCGCCCAGCGGGCGGCGTCCGGCCCGAGCGGAGCGGGGTCCTCCGGTGCCGGCACGGGCCGCAGGTTCACCCCGTCGCCGTGCGCGATCTCGACACGCCCGCCCTGCGAGCCGACCATGCGCGCGAGCACGTCCGCCAGCACCTCGGCACGGACCTCGTACGGCACGCGCAACACGAACACCTGACCGGCGAGGGCGTCGGTACGGCCGTACCCCGGCCCCTCGTCGAGGATCCGCCGGACCAGCGCGGCGGACGTGACGGCCCGGTCGAGGCTGATGTTGAGGAACCCCGGCCCGGTGATCGCGACGTCGGTGACACCGGCCTCGCGCACGAGGTACGGCCGGAGCAGCGCGGCGACCCGCAACGGGGGCTGCCCGGCGGGGCGGGCCAGCTGGAGGGCGACGTTGGTGGCGTAGTCCCCGCATCCTCCCGCCCCGGGCGGCCCGACCAGCACCCGCGCGGGAACGACCACACTCAGCGCCCCGTCGTCGACGGCACACCGCACCGCGTGCAGCACGGTGCGGGACAACTCGACGGGGGTCACGGGACCAGCGTAGGGGAGGAGGGGGGTGGGTATGCGAGCCGGTTTGCGGGTGTCCGGGATGTGGACGGGGCGGGGCGGTGAGGGGGTGCCCCGGGAGAGGGGATGTGAGGAGGTGCCCCGGGAGGGGGAGGTCGCCGGTGACTCATTCGGGGACGGGCTCGGCCAGGGGGGCGGGGGCGGAACCGGGAGTGGGGGTGAGGGCGGGGTCGGGGCCGTGGAGGGAGGTGGGGCCGGGCGCAGGTGCGCCGAGGCGCCCGTGTCCCTGTCCCTGTCCGTAGCCCTGTCCGTGCCGCTGCATGTGTCCGTTGCGCATACTGACGCCGCCGCCCCCGCCGTCACCCTCGCCCCTGTCTTCGCCTTCACCGCTGGGGGCGAGGTCATGGCTCAGGGCGGGGGCGGGCCCGGAGCTGCGGCCGTGGGCAAGACCGGGACCAGTGCCGCGACAGGCCTCGGAGGCTGCGCCGAAGGTGGGACCGAGGGCCGTGCCGAGCGAGGCGTCGAGCCCAGGTCCCCCGTCAGCGCCGGCCACACCGCCAGGGACGTCACCACCGCTCCCCTCCCCCCGCTTCCCCTCGATGAGCCGACGCACGAGGCTGACGAGATCGGCGGGATCGAAGGGCTTGGAAAGAAAGGCGTCGACGCCCGCTTCGAGGCCGGCCTCGGCCTCGCACTGCGTGCAGGCGCTGATGATGGCGAGGGGAAGGCCGCGGGTGCGCGGATCGGCGCGGAGCCGCGCGGCGGTCCGCAGACCGTCCAGCCGGGGCATGACGACATCGAGGGTCACGAGATCGGGCCGCACCTGATGCACGACTTCCAGACACTCGGCACCATCGGACGCGGTCACGACCTCGAGGCCCTCCAGCTCGAGATTGACCCTGATCAGCTGCCGGATGACCTTGTTGTCGTCGACAACAAGCACCCGGCCCGAAGCGCCTGACACAACTCGAGAGTAGGTCGGACCCGGCCACCGCGTCCGGGTTTTCCCCACTTCCACCCCCTCCGCGGGCCCCGCCCCGCCTCCACCCCGGCAAACCCGTTCCTGATCACCCCGAGGGAGCTGGTAGTGTTCTGTCCGTCGCCGCGAGCAACGCGACCGACACGCCCCCGTAGCTCAGGGGATAGAGCAACGGCCTCCGGAGCCGTGTGCGCAGGTTCGAATCCTGCCGGGGGCACCTTGTATGAGGTGCCCAAAGACCCCGTCACCAGCGGAAACGCTGGAGCCGGGGTCTTCGCGTATGTGCAGGTGGATGCCGCTCGAAGCGGCCGTATGTCGGGGTCCGTTGACGAGGCGTGGACGGGATCTTGAGGCATCGCCGCAGGTGGTGCCCCTCGTCGGAGCCAAGCAGGTCTACCCCTCGTTATCGTCGTCCTGGCCTACAGCTGCACCGCGGGTAGGTACGAGGCCGGCGAAGCTGAGCTGTCGTCGCCACCAGCCGCCGGCCGGGCAGACGAATGGACGAGTTGGGGGATCTCGTGGATGTGACCACTCTTGCCGTCGCGCTCATCGGCGTCGGAGGAACATTGGGCGGAACACTGGGCGGGGCAGTCCTCAGCCAGCGCGCGAGCCGAGAGCAGAACGAGCGTGCCGATCGTGAACGGGCGGAAGACCGCCAAGACCAAGCACAGCAAGCCAGACGTGAGCTCTATGCCCGCCTGAACACCACGGCTCGCGCCTACCGGGTCGCCGCCCGAGACGCAGTCCGAACAGCCGAACGCGGCGAGGATGTCGAGCCGACAATCCTCGACGCCGCTAAAGAGGCCTGGTCAGAGGAATATTCTCAGGCACAGATGGCCCTGCCCAAGGATGTTCTCGAAACCGCCTCGACCCTTAACAGGGCGCTCGGAGTCGGGTATTCCGTGGTCAAGCAGTTGCCGAGCAGTCCCAACCTGGACGAGGCATACAGTCGCGCGAAGGCCTGGTTCAGCGGACCGCTGTCCGACGGCGTGTACCTGCTGCGGGTCACCTTGCGACATGACCTCGGCGTCGAGGTTGAGCCCGACTTCGAACGAACCCACATCCAGATGCTCACTGCGCTCGACAGCGAGCGGAAAAACCTTGAACGCCTGCTCTCCTCCGAACAGGCCCAGGCCACCAGGCCTGCTTAACGCACCGCGCAAACGATGAGGCCCCTGGGGAGACACCAGGGGCCTCGGACACGGTCAAGGGCAGTCAGTCGTACTCACGCAAGAGGTCCTCGATACGCCGGTTGGCGACGTGCTGCTGTCCGTCGAGGCACTTCGCGTAGCGGGGCAGCAGGACCTCCACGTTCTTGACGGCGTGCCCGGCCACCTCGGTGGGGTCGACGCCGGCGTTGAGCCACGTCGACAGCGCCGGATGACGGAGGTCGTACGGCCGACTCGCGAGCGGCGAGGACGCGGCGGCCGGCGGGAGCGCGAGGAGCCGGGCCTCCTGCCACACGCGGTGGTACGTCGAGGACGGGACGACTGAGCCTTTCTCGCCGTTTCTCACGGTTCGTGCGTGAGGAGTGTGTGGGCCAGTAATCGACGCCTGCCCGCTACCTGCGCGCCGGACCACACGCCCACGCCACACCCTCCGATGCCGCCGAGAGCTCCGCGGCGGCCGGCCAAGCCAGCGGTCGCCCACTCCCCGCGGTCGGCTGAAAGGTTGCGCGAGCGGTTCCGTCTCCTCGCCACGGGCCACGCGGTGTACTGCCTGCTCGGTACAGCCTTCGCTGAAACGCAGTCCCCGACCAGCCGACCGCGGTCTCACCCCTGGAAGCTCACACCACTGGTGCCACCCGTGAGGGCCTTCAGTCCGTTTCTCTGACGTAGCAGTGCGAGAACTGACCGGAGGAGGTGAACTTGGGCAGGTCATTGCGGAAGAAGTAGATTCCCCTCTCGCCTCCCGCACGCATTTCGTCAGTGGCCTTCTTTGACACAATCAGGCAGAAATTCTCGGTCAACGGCTTTTTGTTCCCGGACCGACTCAACCGAATGGACCCCTCGTATCGGCCGGGCTGGAGCGCCCAACTGTCGTCCTGGAACTGGAACATCGGCTGCTGAGGCTTGTCCTGACTGACGAGGAACGGGGCCGGGTCGCCAGACCACTCGATCCTGATTTCGTCGGACTCGAAATCAAAGGTCGGCACCCCGTTGCTCTGCCAGTAGAAACGCGGGCTCTTTGGTGAAGCATTCGAGCCGGTGGGTTCAAGTCGCAAACGCGCATCACCGATCACCTCGACATCTTGCGACTTGAACCTGGTGGATACCGTCGGCTGAAAGTAGATCAAGGTCCCCTTGCCTGCTGGGCCAATTCGCATGAGGTGCGGGAGGGTCACATCGATTTGCGGCTCCTGTTGGAGCTCCGCCAGGTTGTAGAGCGAAATAGCCAGGGCGACGACAGCTGCAGCTGTGGCTGCCCACTTGTGGACAGCGTCGAACCAGCCCCTTCGCCGTGTCGTTGCCCCCTCATCACCGTCTTCCATGTGCTCACCTTGGCTTTGAACCGCACTTCCCAGCCCGCAGTGTTACTCCATATGGCCAAGAGCTCGTGAAGCGATCTTGTTGGGATGCCCTGGTGGGGCGTGACCGGTCTGGCGGCTCGGCCGTTCGCGAGGGTGTGAGCACTCGGCCGTGGATCGTGGGCGACGACTTGTGGCCGCTGGCCGAACCGCTGCCGCCGCCCTGGCCCGAGCGGTCGCCGGGGCCATGGCCGGTGGCAGACCGGCGCTGTCTCCAGGGCATCCTCCACGTCCTCTGCAACGACATGGCCCGGCAACTCCTGCCGCTGGAATTGTGCTTCGGCTCCGGACATACCTGCTGACGCCGTCTGGAGCGATGACAACAGGCAGGCTTCTTCGACCGGCTGCACCGCATTCTGCTTGCCGGGCTGAACGCGGCCGACCAGTTCTACTGGACCAGAGCCTGTGTGGACGGCTCCGCATCCGTGCGGAAAAGGGGTGCGGACACCGGTCCGTGTCCTGACCTGGCTCACCGCGGAATTGGGCAATACCGTCAGCGTCGGCGGGCCCGCTCCCGGTGGCGGACGTACTGCCGGCGGCGGACGTACTACCAGCGGCGGACGTACTCCCGGCGGGCGTCGGAGCGGCGTCCGGAAGGTCCGGGAGTGCTGGAGACGCCGTAGGCCCCGGGCGCGGAAGCGCGTGGCGTCTCAGGGGTGAGGCGCGTGGCGTCTCAGGGTTCCGGCAGTGTCTGTTCGGCCCAGATGACCTTGCCCTGGGGGGTGTACCGGGTGCCCCAGCGCTCGGTCAGCTGTGACACCAGGAACAGGCCCCGGCCGCCTTCGTCGGTCGTCGCGGCGTACCGCAGGTGGGGCGAGGTGCTGCTGCCGTCGGCCACCTCGCAGATCAGTGTGCGGTCGTGGATCAGCCTCATGCGGATCGGCTCGCAGCCGTAGCGGACGGCGTTGGTGACGAGTTCGCTCAGCACGAGTTCCGTGCTGAAGCCCAGTTCGGACAGTCCCCACTCGTCGAGCTTGTCGGTCGCCGCGGCGCGTACTCCGGCGACGGCGGCCGGGTCGGGCGGTACGTCCCACTCGGCGATCCGTTCCGGCGGCAGCGCGTGGGTACGGGCGATGAGCAGGGCCACGTCGTCCTTGGGGCGTTCGGGCAGCAGTGATCCCAGCACGGCCCGGCAGCTCTCCTCCGGCGCGCGCTCGGGTTGGCCCGCCAGGGCTTTGCGCAGGAGTTCCATTCCCTCGTCGAGGTCGCGGGTGCGGTCCTCGATGAGGCCGTCGGTGTAGAGGACGAGCTGGGAGCCTTCGGCGATGTCCAGTTCGGCGGCCTGGAAGGGCATGCCGCCGAGACCCAGTGGTGGACCTGGCGGGAGGTCGAGAAAGGTGACGTTCCCGTCGGGGCGGACCAGCGCGGGAGCCAGGTGCCCGGCGCGTGCCATGGTGCAGCGGCGCGTCGTGGGGTCGTAGATCGCGTACAGGCAGGTGGCGCCCACGACGGCGGCGGGGCTGTCCGTGCCCGCCTCGTCCTGGTCGATGCGCCCGACCAGGTCGTCCAGGTGGCTCAGCAGTTCGTCGGGCGGCAGGTCGAGCGTGGAGAAGTTGTGCACCGCGGTCCGCAGCCGCCCCATGGTCGCGGCGGCGTGCAGGCCGTGGCCGACCACGTCACCGACGACCAGCGCCACGCGGCTGCCCGGCAGGGGGATCACGTCGAACCAGTCCCCGCTCACCCCCGACTGGGCCGGGAGGTACCGGTAGGCGACGTCGAGGGCGCTCTGCTCGGGCAGGCCTCGCGGCAGCAGGCTGCGCTGGAGGGTGACCGCCAGGGCGTGCTCGCGCGTGTACCGGCGGGCGTTGTCGATGCTGACCGCGGCGCGGGCCACGAGTTCCTCCGCCAGGGAGAGTTCCTCCCGGTCGAAGGGGTCGTGCTGTTCGGAGCGCCAGAAGTTGACCGTGCCCAGCACGACGCCGCGGGCCTGGATCGGAGCCGCTATGAGCGAATGGATGCCGTAGTCCACGATCTGTTCGGTGCGTTCCGGGTCCTGCAGGTGCCAGCCCGTCGCGGTGGACAGGTCGGCGACCAGTTCCGAGCGGCCGGTGCCGTAGCCGCGTGCCTGGGGTGTGGAGGGCAGGAAGTCGATCAGCCGGCCCTTCTCGTAGAGCGGATGGTCGTCGCGGATGCCGCACACGGCGACACGTCGCATCCCCTTCGCCGTGGTCGCCGGTTCCTCGCCGTGCAGTACGGCGTCGGCCAGGTCCACGGTGACGAAGTCGGCGAAACGGGGGACGGCGATCCGGGCGAGTTCGTCGGCCGTCCGGACGACGTCCAGGGTGGTGCCGATGCCCAGTCCGGCGTCGTAGAGCAGTTTCAGCCGCTCACCCGTGATTTCGGCCCTGCCCGACACGGCCCGCAGTTCCGTGGAGTCGCGCAGCGTCACCACGGTGCCCTTGGGGCCTCCGCCGCGGTCCATGAGCCTCTGGTTGACCACCAGCAGCCGCGGTCCGGCCAGGTGTACTTCGTCATTGGCCTCGCGGCCGGAGCTGAGCAACGACATGATCTCGGGTTCGAGGGCCGGCATCCGGGACACCTGCTGCCCCTCCGCCTCCGGGGGCAGTTCCAGGAGCCGCTTGGCCTCGTCGTTCGCCAGCAGCAATCGCCCCTCGTCGTTGACGATGAGCACCCCTTCGCGCACGGAGTGCAGCACGGTGTCGTGGTGCTCGTACATGCGGGCCATCTCGTTCGGGGCAAGGCTGTGGGTCTGCCGTCGCAGCCGCCTGCTCACCAGCACCGTGGCGGCGGTGGCCGCTCCGAGCGCGCCCGCCCCGGCGGTCAGGATGATCGGTATCTGCCGCTCCACCAGACTGGTCACGTTCTTGACCTTCAGCCCGGCGGAGACGAGGGCCACCACGTGGCCCCGGGTGTCCCGGATGGGCACGGTCGCCTGGACTTCCTGGCCGAGGGGGCCGTCCACGCTTTCGGTGTAGACCTTTCCCGCCAGCGACGGCTCGATCTTCCCCACGAACCGCTTCCCGATCCGGTCCGGCAGGGGGTGGGTGTAGCGGATCCCCTTCGTGTCCATGACCACGACGAAGTCGACGCCCGCGGACCTGCGTCCGGCCTCGGTCAGCGGCTGCAGGACTGCCGAGGGATCGGGGGCTCGCAGTGCGGACAGCATGCCCGGGGAGTGCGCGAAAGTCTGCGCGACGGCTATGGATCTTCGTTTGGCCTCGGCGTCGGTGTGCCGCTGTGACTGCAGGACGAGGGCGAAGACGGCGAATGCCACGAGCAGCACCACCAGTGTCACCTGCATGAGGAACATCTGGCCCGCGACGCTTCGCGTGTTCTTCCGCGCCAGTGACCATAGCCGCGACATGTGACCAAATCGGGCGAAACGGTCTTCCATCCGGTCTTTCTAGCACTGCTCACCCCGCTTAGTCACGGGCCTGCCCTCGCGCACTCCGTGCCCATGGACGATCGATCGCCCCTGTCGCCACAACAGTCACTGAAGTTGCACGACGCCCCAGCAGCATCGACAGCCCCACCGGCCTCCGGCCCGACGCCTCAGCATTCCCCTGCGGGTGCCGACGTGCTGTCGCGGACGATCAGGTCCACGGGGGTGACCGTCAGGGCCGGCGGGGGCGCCGCCGGGGTGTCGATGCGGTCGAGGAGGACGTGGAGGGCGCGGGTGCCGATGTCCCCGAAGTCCGTGCGGACGGTGGTCAGCGGGGGGAGGAAGTGGGCCGCCTCCGGGATGTCGTCGTAGCCGACCACGCTGACGTCGTCGGGGACGCGGCGGCCCGCCTCGTGCAGGGCGCGCAGGACACCGAGGGCCATCTGGTCGTTGGACACGAAGACCGCGGTGATCCGCGGGTTCCGCGCCAGCTCGCGGCCGAGGCAGTAGCCGGAGTCGGCGCTCCAGTCGCCGAGGAGGGGGGCGGGGACCGGGGCTCCGGCGGTCTCCAGGGCGGCCCGCCAGCTTTCCGCCCGGCGGTCCGCCGCCGCCCAGCCGCTCGGGCCGGCCACGTGCCAGACCGTGGGGTGGCCGAGGGACAGGAGGTGTTCGGTGGCCTTGCGGGCGCCGGTGCGGGCGTCCGAGGTGACCACCGGGGTGCCGTCGCCGAGGTCGTTGTCCAGGACCACCAGCGGGGTGTCCAGTCTGGCTTCCGCCAGCGCCTTCGCCACGCGCAGTTGCGGGGCGATCGCGATCACGCCGTCCGCGCCCTCCGCCGCCAGGCGGTCCGCCGCCCGTACGACCGTGTCGCGGTCGGCGGTGTCCAGGGCGATCGCGCTGACCAGGTAACCGGCTTCCTGGGCGGCCGTGTTGATCGCGGTCAGGGTGGAGGCGGGGCCGTAGCGGGCCGCGTCGAACGAGATCACCCCGAGCATCCGGGTCCGGCCGCTGGCCAGCGAGCGGGCACTGCGGCTCGGGCGGTAGCCGAGCGTGCGCATCGCTGCGAGGACCGCCTCGCGGGTTTCCGGGCGTACGGCCGGGTGGTCGTTCAGCACCCGCGAGACGGTCTGCTTGGAGACGCCGGCCAGGTGCGCCACGTCGGCCATCACGGGGCGCGCGCCCGCGAAGTTGCGGCGGCTGCGGCCTCCCTTGGTCGCCGGGTCGTCGTCGGCGGCGCTCGGGGTCATCGGGTGCCCTCTTCTGTCCTTCGCCGCATCCGGCCGGTCCGGGTCCGAATCCGGCCGGTCCGGGTACGGCCGGTCCGGGCCCCCGTGCGGGTCCGGGTGCGGGTTCCGGCCCGGGTACGGCTCGGGGTCCCGGTCCGGGTACGGCTCCGGGTCCCGGTCCGGGTACGGGCCCAGGTCCGGTTCTGGTGGTGCGGGTGACGGGGTGGTGCGGGTGACGGGGTGCTGCGGGTGACGGGGTGCTGCGGGTGGCGGCGCGGGCATCGGGGCCCGCTCCCGCCGGTCCACAGGATAGGCCGGTCGGTGCCGGGGGCTGTGGTCAGGTGACGGGAGCGGGGCGGCGCCGGGGAGGGTCAGTGCGCGGCCGGGCCGAGGTCCGGTGCGTCCGTGAGGTGGGCGCGGGTGGCGGTGGTCCCGTGGAGTTCCAGGAGGACCAGGTCGTTGGTGCCGGGGCGCAGGACGGGGGCCGGGACGTACAGCGTGCGCTGGGGGCCCCGGTTCCAGTAGCGGCCCAGGTGGAAGCCGTTGATCCACGCCTGGCCCTTGATCCAGCCGGGCAGGGCGAGGAACGTGTCCGCCGGGGTCCCGACCTCGAAGGTGCCGTGGTGGAAGGCCGGTTCCGCCGACCGGGGGGTGGGGTCCGGTGCGAAGGGCAGCGGTGGCGGGACGTCCAGGGGCAGGGGGTGGCAGTCCCAGCCGTGCAGGGGGGTGCCGTCGAAGGTGACCGGCCCCAGCAGGCCCTTGGGGGTGCCGATGCGGGGACCGTAGTTGACCCGCCCCATGTTCTCGACCAGGACGTGGAGTTCGGCTCCGGCCCGCGGGACCAGGACCGGCAGGGTCTCCTCCTGGCGCTCGCGTTCGAGTACGCCGACGGGGGCGCCGTCCACGAAGAGCTGGGCGCGGTCGCCCACCCCGCCGGTGAAGTGGAGGAGACCGGGTCCCTCCGTGGGGAGCGTGGTGCGGTACAGCACGTAGCCGGCGCGCCGGCCGAGGGCGTCGGCGGAGAGGGGGTCCGCGGGCGCGGGGACGGACTTCGCGGCGGCCCACGTGAGGAGAGGCCTGCGGTGGGTCAACTCCACTGTGGTCGGCGGCAGTTTGCGCGCCGGTGCGGGAACCGGTTCGTCCGGGACCGGCGCGTGGCGGGCGATGACCTCGCGGAAGGCGTGGTACTTCGGGCCGGGGTCGCCGTGCTCGGTGAGGGGGGCGTCGTAGTCGTAGGAGGTGACGGTGGGGGCGTAGGTGTGGTGGTGGTTGGCGCCGTTGGTGAAGCCGAAGTTGGTGCCGCCGTGGAACATGTAGATGTTGACCGAGGCGCCCGCGGAGAGCAGGCGGTCCAGGTCGGCGGCGGCGTCGGCGGCGTCCCGGCCGTGGTGCGGGCCGCCCCAGTGGTCGAACCAGCCGATCCAGAACTCCGAGCACATCAGGGGGCCTTGGGGCTGGTGCTCGCGCAGGCGTGCCAGGGAGCGGTCGATCCGGCTGCCGAAGGTGCCGGTCGCGAGGACGCCGGGGAGGCTGCCCTTGGCGAGGTGTTCGGGGTCGGCCTGGTCGCAGGTGAAGAGGAGTTCCTCCACACCGCGGGTGCGCAGGGCGGCCTCCAGGTGCTTGAGGTAGGCCGTGTCGTCGCCGTAGGCGCCGTACTCGTTCTCCACCTGTACGGCGATGACCGGACCGCCGGACGCGGCCATGTGCGGGAGGAGCGGGGGGAGGAGGAGGTCGAGGTAGCGGTCGACGGCGTCCGTGAAGCGGGGGTCGCTGCTGCGCGGGCGGATGCCGGGGTCGGCGGTGAGCCAGTGGGGCAGGCCGCCGCCGTCCCACTCGGCGCAGATGTACGGGCCGGGGCGGAGCAGGACGTGCAGGCCCTCGGTGGCGGCGAGGCGCAGGAAGCGGGGGAGGTCGAGGAGGCCGTCGAGGACGAGGGTGCCGGGCTCGGGCTGGTGGAGGTTCCAGGGGATGTAGGTCTCCACCGTGTTCAGCCCCATCAGGCGGGCCTTGCGGAGGCGGTCGGGCCAGTGGTCCGGGTGGACCCGGAAGTAGTGGAGGGCGCCGGAGATGATCCTCAGGGGGGCGCCGTCGAGGAGGAAGCCGTCGGGGGTGGTGGTCAGGGCGGACATGTGCGGTCCCTTCGGGGGCTGGGGGCTGGAGGGCCGGGGGCTGAGGGCCGGTGCCGGCGGTGCGGATGGCGAGGGCCGGCGGTGCGGGTCGCCCTGCGCGGCCTTCGCGCGTTGCGCCGTGGGCTGCTCCGCCATGCGAACTCCCGAGGCCGGCCGGCCCACGACGGGAGCGTGGGGGCGCGGTGCGCAATCTCTGACGACGGCGATGTTACCGGTAACAATTCACGCGTCAAGAGATCCGGCCGCGTTCGCGGACCGTCAGGGTCGTCGTGTGCAGCGAGCCTTTTCGGCAGTCGCGCCCGCACCGCTCACCGGGGTCGGCGGTGGCCTCGGTCCGGCGAGGCGCACCGCCGGGTTCGAGCGGTCGTCAGTCGCGGACCGCGAACGTCAGGAAAGCCGTCCACTCCGTGGCGGAGAAGGTGAGTTGAGCGCGCGCGGGCCTTCGCCTTGGCCCGCTCCACGCCCTCGGTCAGCGCCTTCAGCAGCCCACCGGCGTCGAGGAGTTCGTCCGCCGCCTCCAGGAACTCGCGCTGCGGCGTTCGTACGCCCTCTCCAGCGAGGAGATCAGGTCGGGGCCGTAGCCCAGCCGGTCGCCGATCTCCTTCTGCGTGAGGCCGGACCGTTCCCTGAGCAGTCCGACCTGTTTGCCGACCGCCCTGTTCAGGTCGTCGAGCTGCTCGGCCTCGTCGTAGGCCTCCTCGGCCTCCGCACTCCCCACCTGCTCGGAAACAGTCATCCGCGGCTTGCCCTTCCCTTCAAAACCCCCTGGTCGGTTGCAGATCAGGACAGCGTGGACACGTTCCGTGACATGAAGCCGCAATCTCCGCCCCTGGGTGGACCCGATGACCGTCGGCCGCGGACCGAGCGTGCGGGGAGCGGAGTGCCGGGCGCGCGCGAGGTCGCCTGGGATGCGTTCGGCCGAAGCCGGAACCTCACGCCGACCGTTTGCGGGCCGTCGCCTTCCTCGCCGCCGTCTTCTTCGTCGCGCTCTTCGCCGTCACCGCCGTCCTCCTCGCCGGCTGGGCAGACTTCGTCGCCTTCTTCGCGGACGCCGCCGTCTTCTTCGCCGTCGACGTGGACTTCTTGCCGCCGGTCTGTTTCGGGGCCGTGCGGGCCGTCCTGCGTCCCGCCTCGGCCTCCTCGCGCCCCGCCGGTCCGCCGCGCGACTCCTTCGCGGCGCGGACGCTGTTCTCCAGGGCCGTCATCAGGTCCAGGACCCCGCCGCCGGGGGCGGTGCCGGGGGCCTCGGGGGGTGCCTCGCCCGCCACCTTCGCGGCGACGACCTCCTCGACGGCCGCGCGGTACTCGTCGTGGAGGTCCTCCAGGTCGACCTCGCCGAGGATGTCCATCAGGGTGTCCGCGAGGTCGAGTTCCCTGACGCGGACCGTGACGTCCGCGTCGGGGGCGATGCCCTCGGGGGCGAGGACCTCGTCGGGCCACAGCAGGGCGTGCATGGCGATCGCGTCGCCGACGACGCGGAGCATGCCGAGGCGCTCGCGGCCGCGCAGCGCGTACTTGGTGATGGCGACCTTGTTGCTGCGCTTGAGCGCCTCCCGCAGCAGCGTGTACGGCTGGGCCGCGAGGACGCCGCCCGCCTGGAGGTAGTACGCGGCGTCCATCTGGAGCGGGTCGATCCGGTCGGCCGGCACGAAGGTCACGATCTTGATCGTCTTCGCCGTGGGGAGCGGCAGACGGGACAGGTCGTCCTCGGTGATCGGGATGATCGTGCCGTCGGCCGCCTCGTAGCCCTTGCCGATCTCCGCCTGGCTCACCTCACGGTCCTCCAGCTCGCAGACCTTGCGGTGGCGGATGCGCCCGCCGTCCTCGATGTGGACCTGGCGGAACGGGATCGAGTGGCTCTCGGTGGCGTTCACCAGTTTGACCGGGATGCTGAGGAGGCCGAACGAGATGGCGCCGTTCCATAGGGATCGCACGTGCAGCACCCTCCTGACCTCTCCGACGAAAGTCACGCATGGGACATATGGCCATTATCCACGCGATCCTCGTCGTGCGGCCCCTCACGGGGGGGGAAGGGCGTCGGCCCGCGCCTCTTCACGGGCCTCGCGCGCACGACACGGCTCAGCCGCCGGAGGCCCAGGTCCTCCTGTCGCGCGCCATCGCGTGCAGCGCCTCCACGTCCGCCGGTTTCAGTACGCCGCCCAGCCGGGCCAGCCCCGCCAGTTCCGTGTCCCGCAGCACCCGCACCTCGCGCGGGGCGGTGACCAGGCGGACGTCGGCCGGGCCGACCAGGGCAAGCACCGGGCGGACCTCGGCGGTCAGCGCGTGGGAGGCGCGGTCGGCGTCGGCGCGGACCCGGCGCAGCAGGGGCCGGGGGTCGCGGCGGCCGACGGCGACCTCCGGGTCGGTGACGCGGACCCGCTGCCTGCGGGCGTACACGGTGTGGACGGTGAACAGTCCGGCGGGGCCGATCGCCAGGTGGTGGACGCGGTCGCCGCCGGGCAGCGGGACGGAGTGCAGGGTGTGCCAGCCGGCGCCGTCCAGCCGGTCCAGCAGCTCGCCCACCGCCTGCTCGGCCTCCAGGGCGCGGCGGCGCGGGTCGGGCCGCAGCAGGCGGGCGGGGCCGGGGGCGCGTTCCAGGTCGATCAGCAGGGCCTCGCCGGGGCGGTTGGGGGCGAGGTCGTCGTCGGGGTGGAGGGAGAGGCGGGCCAGTTCGGCGGGGGTGGGGACGGGGGGCGGGCCCACCGTGACGGAGCCGGTCAGGAAGGGTTCGAGCGCCTCCAGGACGTCCGCCCGGCGGTCGTCGCCGATGATGTTGACCCGGCCGGCCTCCCTGTCGTACCAGGCGATGTTCCTGCCGTCCTTCAGGCAGACGTACAGCCGCTCCCGGCCGTGGCTCCAGGTCGGTACGACGCGCAGTCCGTTCATGCACCATCACCCCATGACCATGGGAACAGGAGGGGCGCCGCGGGGGCAAGGAGGCGATTACCTTGGGGAGGAGTTGGGCATGCCCCAGGGACGCGGTTGGGGAGGCGCCGTTGCGGACCCACAGGAAGCAGCCCGACGTACCGGCTCCGGACAGTCCGTGGAGCGAGATCGTGCCCGGCCTGTGGATGGGCGGGCACGAGTTCCGCGGCCGGAGCGGACAGCGGGAGTTCGTGGTGGTGAGGGGCGAGTTCGACCTCGTCCAGACCTTGTTGCGGCTGCCCGGACACGGGCCCGACCGGGGCGTTCCGCATCAGGTCTGGCCCATACCGGACGGGCCGCTGGACGGCACTCAGCTCGCCGGGGTGATGCGGCTGGCGCAGGCGGCCGGTGAGGCGCTGGACCAGGGCCGTTCGGTGCTGGTCCGCTGCTGGCACGGATACAACCGCTCGGGCCTGGTCGTCGCCCACGCGCTGGTGGGCCGGGGCCACTCGCCCGACGAGGCGATCGGGCTCATACGGTCGCGGCGCTCTCCCTGGGCCCTGCACAACGAGCTGTTCGTCGCGTACCTGCGGGCGGGGCTGCCGACGGCCCGGCTGCTGGAGGAGCTGGCTGAGTAATCGTTTCTCCCGGCGTTCCGCGGCCGCCCTCCCGGCCGTCCCGTCGCCGCCCTCCCGGCCGTCCCGTCGCCGCCCTCCCGGCCGTCCCGTCGCCGCCCTCCCGGCCCTCCCGTCGCCGCCCTCCCGCGGCTCCCCGGCCGCCCGGCCTCGGAGCGGGCGGGCGGCCGCCGGGCCCGCCGGGCGGCCGTCACGCGTCCCGCATGCGCCGAGCGGCCCGTCGAGCGGCGCCCGGCGCCCGGCCGGTACGCAAAAAGGACTTCCCCATGAATAGGGTGGACGGGGCCGCCCGTCACCCTGAGCGCAGGAGCCCCGTGCCGCACCCACGCCCCACCCGCACCGCCCTCGCGCTGGCGGCCGTCGCCCTGCTCGCGTCGGCGACCGCGGCCTGCGGCGATGCCGGCGGGCTGCGGGGCGCGGGGCCGACACCGACCGCGGTCGGCCCGGAGAAACTCTGGCCGGACCTGCCGTCGGCGTCGAGTCCGGCGTTCGACATCGACGAGGTGAACACCGAGGTCGTCAAGGGGGTCGCCGTTCCCGCCGACGACCTCCACCGGGTCGACCCGGTGGAGGTCGTCCGCCGCGAGATCGCCGCGCATCCGGGCGACTACGCCGGCTCCGGGGCGCCGTACCGCGAGACGGCCGACCGGATCGCCGACTGCGACGAGAGCGGCGCCGGGCGGGCCCCCTGCCCGGTGCTGCGGCCGTACTACCGGGATCTGACCGGTGACGGACGGGACGAACTGACCCTGGGATTCCGTCAGTTGCCCGGCGAGCTGACGGCCGTCCGCGTGTACACGGTCGACAAGCACCGGCTGGTTCAGGTCATGGGGTGGGAGGACGCCGTGAGCGCGGTGGAGCTGGCCGGGCGGTCGGTGATCATCCGTTCGCCCTCCGAGGTCGCCGGGTACGAGTACCGCCTCCAGTGGACGTGGGACCAGGACCAGCGGGCGATGCTGCTCACGCACGACGAGATGGTGCGGACGCGGGGGCGGGGCGACGGGCGGGCCCGCCCGCCCCGGCCGACGTCCACCTCGGGGGCCTCCCCCTCGACCTCCGTGAGCGGCCGATGAGGCTCGCGCTCCCCCGGTGGTCCGGCACGCTCGCCGTGAAGGCCGCCGTGTTCATCACGGTGATGTGCTGTGCGCTCGCCGCGCTGCTCGGCGTCCTCGTCCACGTCTCGGTGACCCACCGGACCGTCGGCGAGGCCCGCGATCTCGCGCTGTCCCGGCTGGAGGACGCCACGACGGCGTTCGAGGCGGGGGACACGCTCGGCCCCGGCGCGGGCGTCGACCCGCCGGGGCTGCCCGCGGCACTGCGGGACCTGGCGGTGGCGGGAGAGCGCGGCACGATGGTCGCCGAGCACCGCGGGCGGCCGACGATGTGGGCCGCCGGGCCCGCCGACGGCGAGCGGAGCGAGAGGGGGGTCCCCCCGGCCGGAGGACGGGGGAGGGCCCTCGCGGTCGCCGTCGACTACGCGCAGAGCGCCCGCACCATCGAGGCGCTGGACAACGCGATCCTGTGGTCGTCGGCGCTGGCGATCGGGGCGACGCTGCTGGTCGGCGCGTTCGCGGTGACCCGGGTGACGCGGCGGCTGCACGCCACCGCGCGGGTCGCCCGGCGGATCAGCGCCGGTGATCTGGACGCGCGCGTGGACGACCCCCGGACCAAGGATCCGACCCGCCCGCAGGACGAGGTGGCCGCCGTCGCCGTCGCGCTGGACTCGATGGCGTCCTCGCTCCAGGGCAAGCTGCTGAGCGAGCAGCGCTTCACCGCCGACGTGGCGCACGAGCTGCGCACCCCGCTGACCGGGCTGCACGCGGCGGCCGAGCTGCTGCCGCCGGGCCGGCCCACGGAGCTGGTGCGCGACCGGGTGGCCGCCCTGCGCACGCTCACCGAGGACCTGCTGGAGATCTCCCGCCTGGACACCGGCCGTGAGCGGCTGGAGCCGGACACCGAGGACCTGGGGGCGGTGGCCCGCCGGGTGGTGCGGGCGGCGACGGCCTCCTCCCGCGCCCCGTCGAACGGCTCCCCGGGCACCCACCCGATCACGGGCACCGGCACGAGCGCTGGCACCGGCACCAACACCGAGGTCAGGGTCGTGCGCGAGGCGCGGGTCGAGACCGACCGGCGCCGGCTGGAGCGGGTCCTCGGAAATCTCGTCGCCAACGCGCACCTGCACGGGCGGGCGCCGGTGGTGCTGACGGTGGACGGGCCGGTGGTGACCGTGCGGGACCACGGGGACGGCTATCCGGAGTACCTGACGGCGCACGGGCCGCAGCGGTTCCGTACCGAGGGGGGCGCGAAGGGGCACGGCCTCGGGCTGACGATCGCGGCCGGTCAGGCGGAGGTGCTGGGCGCCCGGCTGACCTTCTCCAACGCGCCGGACGGTGGCGCGGTGGCCACGCTGACGCTGCCTCACACACCGCCCCCGGAGACGGTTCCCCGCGACGGGACCACGCCCCCCGGCGGCCGCGGTCTCCCCGATGGCGCAGCGCGACGGGCGGCCGGCAGCGACTCCTCCTAATGTGGCGGTAAGTCGGTTCTGCCCCCTTGCCGGAGGTACCCCATGCCCTTGCGCTCCGCCCTCGTCCGGTTCGCCATAGCCGGTGCCGCCGGCACCCTCGCCGTCGCGTCCGCCGTCACCCCCGCCACCGCGAGCGAGGGCGCCCAGGGCGGCGCGCACCGTCAGGCCCCGCGCCTGTACAAGGGCGTCGTCACCGCGAACAGGCTGCTGCTGCGCGACGCGCCGAACCGCGGCGGCAAGGTGGTCCGCGTCGCCTTCCGCGACGACGTCGTCACCGTCTACTGCCGGACCACCGGCCAGAAGGTGGACGGCGACTCCCAGTGGTACCTCCTCAGGGACGGCGCCTGGGCCTACGGCGCGGCGCGCTACATCCGCGACCTCGGGCCCACGCCGCGCCGCTGCTGACACCGACCGTCCACCAAGGCTCACAAGGAGCCCCATTTGGGTAAGTTCCGGACATGATGCACGCCGGAGCCGAAGTCATCGCCCCGACGGCAAACGCGCCGGACCCGGTGGCGCGCCTGCCCAGGCGCCGCGGCGTCGAACTCTCCCTCATCGTCCTGGCCGTCCTGCTGTCGGTGTACGGCTACTGCGCCGTCGGCCTCGCCAGGAACGGCACCGTCCCGCCCGGCGCCGCCGGCTACGGCGCCGGGCTCGGTGTGCTCGCGCTGCTGGCGCACCTGACGGTCCGGCTGCGCGCGCCGTACGCCGATCCGCTGCTGCTGCCCATCGGGGTGCTGCTCAACGGGACCGGGCTGGTGCTGATCTACCGGCTGGACCTGGAGACGCCCGGCGACCGGGCGGCGCCCACCCAGCTCGTCTGGTCGACGCTGGGCGTGGCCCTGTTCGTCTTCGTCGTCGCCGCCCTGCGCGACCACCGGGTGCTCCAGCGGTACGCGTACGTGTGCGTGGTCACCGCGCTGGCCCTGCTGACGCTGCCGATCTTCTTCCCGGCGGTCAACGGCGCCCGGATCTGGATCAGGATCGCCGGATTCTCCATCCAGCCGGGCGAGTTCGCGAAAGTCCTGCTCGCGGTGTTCTTCGCGGCGTACCTCGCGGCCAACCGCACGGCGCTCGCCCACGCGGGTCGCCGGATCGGGTTCATGCAGCTGCCGGCCGGCCGGGTCCTCGGGCCGGTCGTCGCGATCTGGCTGCTGAGCGTCGGCGTCCTCGTCCTGGAGCGCGACCTCGGCACCTCGCTGCTCTTCTTCGGCCTCTTCGTGGTGATGCTGTACGTGGCCACCGGCCGTGTCGGATGGACCGCGGTCGGGCTGGTGCTGGCCTCGCTGGGCGCGGCCGCCGTCGGCCTGCTGGAGCCGCACGTCCACGGCCGGGTCGAGGACTGGCTGCACCCGTTCGCGTCGATCGAGGCGGGCGAGGGTCCCAACCAGCTGGCGCAGTCGCTGTTCTCCTTCGCCGCCGGCGGCACCTTCGGCACCGGTCTCGGGCGCGGCCACTCCGTCCTGATCGGATTCGCCGTCAAGTCGGACTTCATCCTGGCGACGGCCGGGGAGGAACTGGGCCTGGCGGGGCTCTCCGCGCTGTTCCTGCTGTACGGGCTGCTGGTGGAGCGCGGCTACCGGGCCGGGCTGGCCCTGCGCGACCCCTTCGGCCGGCTGCTGGCGGTCGGGCTCGCCTCGATCTGGGCGCTCCAGGTGTTCGTGATCGCGGGCGGGGTGACCGGCCTGATCCCCCTGACCGGGATGGCGATGCCGTTCCTCGCGCAGGGCGGCTCCTCGGTCGTCACCAACTGGGCGATCGTGGCGCTGCTGATCCGCGTCAGCAATTCGGCACGACGCCAGTACGACGGGAAGGCCGCGCCGTGAACGGACCCCGGCGGACGGGCCGCCGCCCGCGATCCGAGGTGACCCCGTGATGGCCCGTCACATCCGCCACGCCGCGTTCTTCTGCGCCCTCCTCCTGGTGGCCCTGCTCGTCAACGCCGCCCGCGTCCAGGTCGTCCGGTCCGACACCTACGACGGCAACCCGGCCAACCGGCGTGCCTCCATCGCCCGTTACGGCCAGCCCCGCGGGGACATCCTGGTGGAGGGCGTGCCGGTCACCGGCTCCCGGGACACCAGGGAGCAGCTGCGCTACGAACGCACCTACCTGGACGGCCCGTTGTACGCGCCGGTGACCGGCTTCGCCTCACAGGTGTACGGGACGACGTTCCTGGAGCACGCGCACGACGGCGTCCTCTCCGGTACGGACCCCCGGCTCGCGCCGTTGCCGCTGTGGAACGACGTCACCCGGTCCCTGTCGGCCGGCGGGAACGTGGTGACGACCCTGAATCCGCGGGCCCAGCGGGCGGCGTACGAGGGGCTGGCCGGCCGCAAGGGCGCGGTGGCGGCGGTGGAGCCGTCGACGGGACGGATCCTGGCGCTGGTGTCGGCACCGTCGTACGACCCCGCCGTGCTGTCCGGGAACGGGCCGCGGGTCGAGCGGGCGTGGGCGCGGCTGAACTCCGACCCCGACCGGCCGATGCTGAACCGGGCGGTGTGGCAGACGTACCCGCCGGGGTCGACGTTCAAGGTGGTCACCGCGGCGGCGGCGCTGGACGCGGGGGTGATCGGGGATCTGGACGCGCCGACCGACTCGCCGGCGCCGTACCGGCTGCCCGGCACGAGGACGCTGCTGGCGAACGGGGGCGAAGGCTGCGAGGACGCGCCGCTGCGGGAGGCGTTCATGTGGTCGTGCAACACGGTGTTCGCGAAACTCGGCGTGGATGTGGGGCTCGCCGACATGGTGAGAACGGCGGAGGCCTTCGGGTTCAACGCGGCGGACGTACGGATCCCGTTCTCCGTCGCGCGGAGCACCTTCGACACCTCGCTGGACCGGGCCCAGCTGGCCCTGTCCTCGATCGGGCAGTACAACACGCGGGCCACGCCGCTCCAGATGGCGATGGTCTCGGCGGCCGTCGCCGACGGGGGGCAGGTGCGGACGCCGTACCTGGTGGAGCGGACGACGCGCGGCGGCGGGGCGACCGTCGCCTCGGCCGGTCCGCGTCCGGCGCGGCAGGTGCTGCGGCCCTCGACCGCGCGGCGGCTGCGGGAGCTGATGGCGGACGTGGTGCGCGAGGGGACCGGGAAGAACGCCGCGATTCCGGGCGCGACCGTCGGCGGCAAGACCGGCACCGCCCAGCACGGCATCGGCAACGCCGGGACGCCGTACGCCTGGTTCGTCTCCTGGGCGCAGGGCGACCGGGACATGGAGCCGAAGGTGGCGGTCGCGGTGGTGGTGGAGGACTCGGCGGCACGGCGGCGGGACATCACCGGGGGCGGGCTCGCGGCCCCGATCGCCCGGTCGGTCATGGAGGCCGTGCTCGGCCCCTGAGCCGGGGCCTTCCTGCCCCGGACCGCCCGCCGGGGCGGCCGGGCCCGGGCGTCCGTGCCCCCGGACGTTCGGCCGCCCCGGCGGGCGGTCCGGGAGGAAACCGTTGCGCGAAGGGGATTGACGAGCTTGCTGACAAGCAGTCTCATAAGAGCCTTGGCAAGTGAACCGCCGGTAACCCCCGCGGGACCGCGCACCCCTGCCCGCACGACCGCGCGCCCGCACCCCGCCGGCCCCGGCCCGCTTGCCGCAGCACGACCCCGTACCCGCCCCCGTACGACGAAGTGGATCAGCCATGACGACCCTGACGGAAGCCGACGCGGTGGACGGCCTGCGCGACGCGCTCGGACTGCTCAAGGACCGGGAGCAGGTGGCCGAGCGGCTGCTCGCCTCTTCCGCCAAGCACTCCTTCGACCCGGACCGGGAACTCGACTGGGACGCGCCCCCCGAGGAGGGCAAGTGGTTCTGGCCGCCGGAGCTGGTGTCGCTGTACGACACCCCGCTGTGGAAGACGATGGGCGAGGAGCAACGGATCCTGCTGTCCCGGCACGAGGCCGCCGCACTCGCCTCGCTCGGCATCTGGTTCGAGATCATCCTGATGCAGCTGCTGTGCCGGCACATCTACGACAAGGCGGCGACGAGCGCGCACGTGCGGTACGCGCTCACCGAGATCGAGGACGAGTGCCGGCACTCGAAGATGTTCGCCCGGCTGATCGCGCAGGGCGGCACCCCCTGGTACCCGGTGAGCCGCGCCCACCAGCACCTCGGCCGCCTGTTCAAGACCGTCTCCACCACGCCCGGCTCCTTCACGGCCACCCTGCTCGGCGAGGAGATCCTCGACTGGATGCAGCGGCTGACCTTCCCCGACGAGCGGGTCCAGACCCTGATCCGGGGGGTCACCCGCATCCACGTGGTGGAGGAGGCCCGGCACGTGCGGTACGCCCGTGAGGAGCTGCGCCGGCAGATGGTGACCGCGCCGAAGTGGTCGCAGGAGTTCACCCGGGTGACCTCCGGCGAGTTCGCCCGGGTGTTCTCGGTGGCCTTCGTGAACCCCGACGTCTACACCAACGTCGGCCTGGACAAGCGGGAGGCGCTCGCCCAGGTCAAGGCCAGCGGCCACCGCCGCGAGGTCATGCAGACCGGCGCGAAGCGCCTGACGGACTTCCTCGACGACATCGGCGTGCTGCGCGGGGTGGGACGGCGGCTGTGGAAGTCCTCGGGACTGCTGGCCTAGATACGTCGCGGGGGCGGGCGATTACGCTGCACGTCATGAGCCCCCCCGCCCCCGCCTACCGTCGCCTCGGCGTCGAGGAGCGCCGCAGCCAGCTGCTGGAGGCCGCCCTGTCGTTGTTCGCGCACCGCGTCCCCGAGGACGTCTCGCTGGACGACGTGGCCGAGGCCGCCGGGGTCTCCCGGCCCCTGGTGTACCGGTACTTCCCCGGCGGCAAGCAGCAGCTGTACGAGGCCGCGCTGCGGACCGCCGCCGACGAGCTGCGGCACTGCTTCGACGAGCCCCACGAGGGCCCGCCGATCCCCCGGCTCGCCCGCGCCCTGGACCGTTACCTCACCTTCGTCGGCCGGCACGACGCCGGCTTCAGCGCCCTCCTCCAGGGCGGCAGCGTCGTCGAGACCTCCCGTACGACCGCCATCGTGGACGGCGTGCGGAGGGCGGCGGCCGAGCGCATCTACAGCCACCTGGACGTGGCCGATCCCGGGCCCCGGCTGCGGATGACCGTCCGGATGTGGATCACGGCGGTCGAGGCGGCCTCGCTGATCTGGCTCGACGAGGACAAGCAGCCGCCCGCCGACGAGCTGCGGGACTGGCTGGTCGACCAGTTCGTCGCCGTCCTCGCGGTGACCGCGGAGCGGGACGCCCAGACCGCCGAGCTGCTCCGTGGTGCACTCGCCGCGGAGACCTGATCGACACTGGTTCCGTGAAGAGCGAAGACACCCCCTTCGAGGGCGGCCCCCTGGACGGCCGTGTCCTCCCCGTGCTGCTGGGTCCGACCGGCCACCCGCCGAAGACGTACCGCGTCCCGGTGCCGGACGCCGACGGCGGCCCGCCCACCGTCCTCGTCTACCGGCGCGTGCCGCGCGGACCCGGCGGGAAGCTCGGCCTGCAACGGGGCTGGAAGTACGCCTACGACCCGGAGGGCGGGAAGAAGGACACCCGGCTGAAGTGGCCGTGGTCGAAGCCGGACGCCGGACCCGACGCCACGCCGGAGGGGCGGAAGCCCGGCGCCACGCCGTGAGGGCCGGAGCCCGCCGCAGCACCCTTGAAGGGCCGGAGCCCGGTGTCACGCCGGAGGAGCCGGAGCCCGACGCCACGCCGGAGGAGCCGGAGTCACGCCGGAGGAGCCGGAGTCCGACGCCACGCCGGGAGGCGACCGGGACGACGCCGACGGGTGACTCCGTTGCGCCGAACCGCTCACACCCGGCGCGCGGAGTCCGCACGCACCCCTGATGCTCGCCGTGCGGGGCGGAGGGACCGCCCCGCGGCGGAGGTGATGAAGTGTCAGGAAGGCTGCTGCGTCTGGCATGTACGACGGCGCTGGCCGCGCAGGTGCTGCTGGCCCCCGGGGTCGCCGCGGCCGTACCGGAACCGCCGGCGGGCGGCGAGCGGTCGGTGGCCGAGCTGCTGACGGACCTTCAGAAGCTGTACCGGGAGGCCGAACGGGCCACCGAGACCTACAACGCCACCGAGGAGAAGCTAGCGGAACGCCGGGCCGAGGCCGACCGGCTCACCGCGGCGCTGGCCAGGACCCGCCTGTCGCTCCAGGAGAGCCGGGGCGCGGCCGGCCGGCTGGCCAGTCGGCAGTACCAGACCAGCACCGACCTCTCCCCCTACGTACAACTGCTGCTCGCCCGCGACCCGCAGCGCGCCCTCGACCAGGGCCATGTGATCGGCCGGTTGGCGCGCGAGCGCGTGGCGACGGTGAGCCGGCTGGCGGGCGGCGAACGCAAGGCCGACGGCCTCGCCCGCCGGGCCCGCGCCGCCCTCGACGAGCAGCTCACCCTCACCGAGCGCCGGAAGAAGCACCGCGACGCGGTGCGCCACCGGCTGGAGGACGTGGAGGAACTCCTCTCCTCGCTCACCGCCGACCAGCTCACGGCCCTCGCCCGCCTCGAACGCGACGGTGTCGCCGAGGCCCAGGACGAGATCATGGCGTCCGGCGCGCTGAGCGACGACCGCAACCCGTCGGAGGAGGGCGACCGCGCGGTGCGCTACGCCGTGCGCCAGCTCGGCAAACCGTACGAGTGGGGTGCGGAGGGCCCGGCGTCCTACGACTGCTCGGGCCTCACCTCCGAGGCCTGGCGGGCCGCCGGCTCCCCCATCCCCCGCACCAGCCAGGAGCAGTGGGCCGAACTCGCCCACATCCCCCTGGCCGAACTGCGCCCCGGCGACCTGGTCGTCTACTTCCCCGAGGCCACGCACGTCGCGATCTACCTGGGCGAGGGGCGGGTCGTCCAGGCTCCGCGACCGGGGGCCGCGGTGAAGGTGTCCCCGATCGCGGCCAACCCGATCCTCGGAGCCGTGCGCCCGGACCCGCTGGAGCCGGCCGGCCCCCGGTACGAGCCGCCCGCCCTCCCGGAGACCGCGACGGACGGCTCGGACGAGGGCAACGACGTCACCACCGGCCTCCCGGCCCCCGACGGTGAGGACCCTTCCGGGCGTCAGGAGGACAGCAGGGCCGCGCAGTAGGTGTCCACGCCCATCAGGGGAAGCGGCGGAGCGGGCGGCCGGACGGCACGGACGAGCCGCGGCACCTCACGGGACCAGCGGCACAGCGGAGGCCGGCCGGTGCGCTCCGCCATCAGCAGATGCCCCTGCATGCGCCACGAGGTGCCCCAGCCGATCACGCCGGTCTCGTTGTGGGGCAGCACGTCCGGGCCGTTCACTCCCACGAGGTTGCGCTCGGTCTCGTGGAAGGAACGTATCGCGGCGCGGCGCGGGCCCAAGACCCGGTCGGTGAGTTTGGACATCGCGCGAGTATGCCACCGCTGCGGACGGCTGTCCCGGCCCCCGGTCGGGGATCTGTCAGGCTCCGGCGAGCGACTCCAGGTAGGCGGCCGTCTTCTCGGGCTCGTAGAAGAAGTTCTCGAAGTCCGCGGGGTTGTTGAAGCCGTTGGCGAAGCGGTCGGCGACCGGCTGGAGAGCGCCGGCCGCGCCGATCAGGTCGAGGACGTGCTCCGGCGGCGGGGCGAGCATCGCGTTCGTCCACTTGGTGACGTGCCGGGCGGTGTCCCAGTAGCGGTCGAACGTCGCCTGCATCCACGCCTCGTCGAACTCCTTCTCGCCCTGCTCGAGGATCGAGGCGAGGTAGGAGGCCGCGCACTTGGACGCGGAGTTGGAACCCTGGCCGGTGATCGGGTCGTTGGCGACGACGACGTCGGCGACGCCCAGCACCAGGCCCCCGCCGGGGAGGCGGCCGATCGGGTTGCGGACGGTGGGGGCGTAACGGCCGGCGAGGGTGCCGCCGGCGTCGGTCAGCTCGACCTTGGTGGCCCGCGCGTACTCCCAGGGGAGGAACTTCTCCATGAGCTCCAGGGTCAGGGCGAGGTGCTCCGACGGGTCCTTGACGCCCTTGAAGACGTCCAGCGGGCCGCCGGGCACTCCCTCCCAGAACAGGATGTCGGCGCGGCCCGAGGTGGTGAGGGTCGGCATGATGAACATCTCGCCGACGCCGGGCACCAGGTTGCAGCGGACCGCCTCCATGTCCGGGTGCTCCGGACGCGGGGCCAGGCCGTGCACGTAGGCCACCGCCAGCGCGCGCTGCGGCTCGCTGTACGGGGAACGGGACGCGTCGCGGCCGAACATGTGCACCAGCTCGCCCTTGCCCGCGGAGACGAGGACGAGGTCGTAGGCGCGGGAGAAATAGTCGAGGTCGGAGACCGCCGCGCCGTGGATCACCAGCTGGCCGCCGCGCTGCGCGAACGTCTCCATCCAGCCGGCCATCTTCACGCGCTGGTCGACGGACTGCGCGTACCCGTCGAGCCTGCCCACCCAGTCGACGGCGCGCTGGGTGGGGCCCGGGTCGTACGAGCCGGGGGCCGCCACCGAGACGCCGAGTCCCTCGATCTTCGGGGCCTGCTGCTCCCAGAAGTTCAGCTGGAGGTCGCGCTCGTGCTGGAGAGCCGTGTGGAACATGCACTGCGTCGACATCACCCGGCCGGCGCGGATCTCGTCCGCGGTCCGGTTGGACATCAGGGTGACCTCGTACCCGTGCGACTGGAGGCCGAGGGCGAGCTGGAGACCGGACTGGCCGGCTCCGACGACGAGTATCTTCCGCATGCGGGGCTGTCTCCTACTCGGGGGTTTCGTCGAGCGCGTGGCCCACCAGGGCCAGGAGGGTCTCGATCACGGAGATCCGGCGACGCGCATCCATGATCATGACAGGTATGTGCTTCGGGACGGTCAGCGCCTCCCGTACGTCCTCCGGCTCGAACAGCTCGCTGTCGTCGAAGTGGTTGACGGCCACGACGTACGGCAGCCCGCAGCTCTCGAAGTAGTCGAGCGCGGGGAAGCAGTCCTTCAGCCGGCGCGTGTCGGCGAGGACGACGGCGCCGATCGCGCCGCGCACCAGGTCGTCCCACATGAACCAGAACCGCTGCTGGCCCGGCGTGCCGAACAGGTAGAGCACCAGGTCGTCGTCGAGCGTGATGCGGCCGTAGTCCATGGCCACCGTGGTGGTGACCTTGTCCGGGGTGCCGGTGAGGTCGTCGGTCTCCTCGCTGGCCTCGGTCATCAGCGCCTCGGTCGTGAGAGGCGTGATCTCGGAGACGGTGCCGACGAGGGTGGTCTTGCCGGCGCCGAAGCCGCCGGCCACCACGATCTTCGTGGCGACGGGGGCCCGGGTGCGGTCCGTCTGCCAGGACTTCAGTTCCTCGTCCGGTTCGTCGAGGAGCGGGGACACACCGAAGGGGGTGTCGGCGTCAGAGACGACGGAGTCCACTCAGCACCCTTTCCAGCAGAGCGCGGTCGGGACGGCCCGTACCGTGACCGGTCCCGGTGCCGTACACACGGATCTTTCCCTGGTCCGCGAGGTCGCTGAGGAGCACCCGGACCACGCCGAGCGGCATCCTCAGCAGCGCGGCGATCTCGGCCACCGTGCGCATCCGGCGGCACAGTTCGACGATGGCCCGCATCTCCGGCATGACCCGGGTGGTGAGGGAGCCGTTCGTCAGTTCCTTGCGTTCCTCGGGCGCCTCGAGTTCGGCCGTGGTCGCCACGAACGTCTCGACGAGGAGGACGTGACCGAAGCGGGTACGCCCGCCGGTCAGCGAGTAGGGGCGGACGCGGGCCGGCCTGCGGTCGCCGCCCCGGACGGGGAGCTGCTGCCTGCGGTTCTGCGGCGCCGTGCTCATCGGCCGCTCCCCGTCGTCTCCGACTCCAGGGATCGGCGCAGTTCACTGCGGAGTTCGGGGGTCAGGACGTGTCCGGCGCGGCCCACGAACAGGGCCATGTGGTAGGCCACCACGTTCATGTCGCAGTCGGCGGAGCCGTGCACGCCGAGCAGCGAGCCGTCGCTGATCGACATCACGAAGAGGCTGCCCTCGTCCATGGCGATCATCGTGTGCTTGACCCCGCCGAACCCGATGAGCTTGGCGGCGCCGATGGTGAGGCTGCCGATGCCGGACACGATGGTGGCCAGGTCGGCGGCGGAACCGCGCGGGCCGGTGGACTTGGCTCCCAGGGACTCGCGCGCCGCGTCGTGGCGGCCTGGGTCGGAGGAGAGCAGGAGCAGCCCGTCGGAGGACACGACGGCGACGGACTGGATGCCTGGCACCTCCTCCACGAGGTTCGTCAGCAGCCAGTGCAGGTTGCGGGCTTCACTGCTCAGTCCGAAGGTACTGGACGCGGTCAACTGCTTGCCTCCTCGACTGTGCCCCCCGTGTCTTCTGCGGCGTGTGCGTGTGCTTCCTGGGACGACGGGACCTTGTTCTGGGCCGTCCGTTCGGCGATCTCCGCCTCCACGTCGCGGTATCCGGCCTCCGCCCCCCGGCGGAAGCCACCGAGGCGGCGGCGGAGAGCGTCGGCGTCCACGGACCCGCTCCGCTGGCGGGGGGCCGGGGTGGATGAGGTCAGTTTGGGAGTGCGCTTCGGGAGACCCTTGTCGGTGACGACGTCTTCCGAGGCGTCGGGGGTCCGGGTGTGCTCCGCCTCGTCGGCGTCTTCGGCGGCCCCGGGTGCGGGTTCCGGCTCGGGGGCGGAACCGGCTTCCGGTCCGGGGGTTGCGGGTTCGGTGACGGCCGGTTCGGTGGCCGCCGTGTCCGTCTCCCGTCCGGCTTCCGCGTGCGCGTCCGCCGTCTCCTCCCCGTCCGCCGTCTCCTCCGCGTCCGCGTCCCTGTCCGCCGGGATGAGGAGTTCCATCGTCGTCTCGGCCGGGGTCTCCGGTTCCGCGGCCCGTACGGCCCGCTCGGCGGCCTCGACCAGCGGGTCGCCGCCGGACTTCGGACGGCCGGGCAGGACGTTGGAGTTGGCCTCCGCGTCGGCGCCGGGCAGGGCGAAGGCGTGCGGTGCGGAACCCGGGGCCGGCGCGGGGACCGCGGCGGCCGGCGAGGCGGCGAGCAGGGGGGTCGGGAGGACGACGACGGCCGCGATCCCGCCCTTCTTCTGCTCGCGCAGCTGCACGCGCACCCCGTGCCGGTGGGCGAGCCGCGCCACGACGTACAGGCCGAGGCCGAGGCCCTCCTCGCCCTCCTGCTCGTACGGCGAGTCCGGGGCGAACTCGGCGAGGCGGGTGTTGAGGCGGGCCAGGCGCTCCTCGGTCATGCCTATGCCCTCGTCCTGGACGGAGAGCATGACCTCGCCGCTCTCCAGGAGCCAGCCGGAGACCTCGACGGGCAGGTCCGGCGGGGAGGACGAGGTGGCGTTCTCCATGAGTTCGGCCAGCAGGTGGCTCAGGTCGTCGGCGGCGAAGCCGGCCACGTGCGCGTGCGGCGGCAGCGCGGAGATGCGGACGCGCTCGTAGCGCTCGATCTCGCTGACGGCGGCGCGGACGACGTCGACCAGCGGGATGGGGCCGGCGTGCTGCTGGACGTGTTCCGTGCCGGCGAGGACCAGGAGGTTCTCGCTGTGCCGGCGCATGACGGTGGCGAAGTGGTCGAGCTTGAAGAGGGTGGCCAGCCGGTCGGGGTCCTGCTCGCGCTCCTCCAGGCCCTCGATGACCGCGAGCTGCCGTTCGACGAGGCCCAGCGTGCGCAGCGAGAGGTTGACGAAGGTGCCGCCGATGCTGCCGCGCAGCCGCTCCAGCTGGGCGGCGGAGTCGGCGAGTTCGGCGCGCAGCTCCTCACGGGCGTCGGCCATCCGCTGGCGCTGTCCGACCAGGTGCTTGCGGTCGGACTCCAGGGTGGTGACGCGCTCGTGGAGGGCGACGGCGTGCTCGTGCAGGGCGTTGACGGAGCGGACGACCTGGGCGAACTCGTCGTTGCGGCCGGTGAACCGGAGGGGCTCCTCGACGGCCGGGTTCTCGGCGCCGGCCAGCCGGGCGGACCCGATGCGCAGGACGGCCAGCGGGCGGGTGAGGCTGCGGGCCATGGCGGTGGCGATGCCGACGGCCAGCAGGATCAGCGCGCCGAGCAGGGCGATGCGGAGCTCCAGCGCGGTGACGTCGTCGTCGCGCAGCTGGGCGAGGTCCTTGGTGCGGCGGTCGTAGAGGGCGGACTCGGCGCCGCGCATCAGCTCGACGCGCGCGGCGAGCGCCGCGTCGAGCTTCTTGGTGCTGGTCCCGAGGTCGTCGTCGCTCAGTTCCGGCTGGTCGGTGAGGGACGCGAGGTACTTCTCCGCGGTCTCGACGTCCGTGCCGGTGACGGTGGAGTCGTAGGACTCGACGGCCTGTTCGGGCGCGTTCTCCCGGAAGGCGGTCACGGACGCGTCGGAGCGCAGGCGGGCCTGCTGGGCGGCGGCCGTCAGGGCGTCGCGCCGCTCCGTGTCGGCGTCGGAGGAGACCTTCTCGGTGGAGGTCCCGCCGGTGACGGGGTCGTAGACGCTCTCGGTGGACGTGGGCACGTTCAGTGCGGCGAGCAGCAGGCCGCGGGTCGCGGCGGCCTGCTGGACGGCGGTGTCCAGTTCGGCGAGGGCGTACGCGCCGGAGCCCGCGCGGGGCGGCATGTGCTCGGCGAGCAGCTCGGCCAGGCCGTGCAGCGCGGTGATCGTCTCGGAGTAGGCCTGGTGGGCCTGGAGCGCGGTGCTCCGGCCGGTGAGGGCCTCCTGGCGCACGGTCGCGATGCCGTCGAGGTCCTTGCGGAGCGCGGCGGGCGTGTCGGTGTCGGCGGTCAGCTCGCGCACCTGCTGGTCCACGCGGGCGCTGCCCTCCGGAGAGGGCGCCTTGGACTTGGTCCGGCCGGCCGCGACGTAGACGGTGACCTCGTCGCGTTCGTCGGCGAGTGCCTGGGCGAGCGCGAGCGCGTCCTGGGTCTGCTCGGCCAGGGTGACCAGGTCCTGGGAGTCCTTCAACCGCCCGGAGGCGTCGAGGACGGCGGGCGCGCCCGCTCCGGCGATGGCGGCGGCGACGACCGCCACCGCGACGATCAGCCGGTTGCGTACGTGGGTGGGGCGGCCCTTGCCGACGGGGGTGCGCTCCGCGCCCCCCTCGGAGGCCGTGTTGCTGCCTGGGCGCCGAGGCCGCGTCTTCTGCACCGGTGCTCGCATTCCTGACTCGTGTACCCATGGGCCGGATGACACACCGTCAAGTGGCGTGTCCTGTCCGGTACGGTTCCCGACCCTCCCAGTGCCGGTGGGCAGGGGTCGCGCATCGCATGCCCCGCCACCCGAAGGAGTGAACATCGGAGGGGAGTTGGCGGGCAAGTTCCCCCGGCGTGTGCGACGGCGGTGCCCGGCGGGCCGGTTGGACGTGAGCGGCAGCCTTTGGCAGTATTCGCCGCCACGCCTTCCCGGAGTGCTTCATTACCGCCCAAAACAGGCGTCTGACCTGCGCGGGCGCGTCGACTCGGCGGGCATCGCCGGCCTTTCGGAGAGAGCGTGAAGGGGTCGTGCAGACTGGCCGGATGCGTACGGAACTTGTGTCGGAGCCCGGCGATCGCGGCCGGCCCAACGAGGACTTCGCGAGTGTCGGCCTTCCCGCCTCCGGACAGGGCGGTGCGCTGGTCGTCCTGGACGGGGTGACGCCGCCCGCGGGCAGCTCGGGCTGTCTGCATTCGGTCCCCTGGTTCACCGCACGGCTGGGCGGCGCCCTGACCGAACTGACCCTTTCCCTCCCGGATGTTCCCCTGACGGAGGCGCTGAGCCGGGCCCTCGCGCGTACCGCCGAGGCGCACGCCGGAACCTGTGACCTTTCTCACCCGCGCACCCCGCAGGCGACCGTGGCCGTGGCGCGCTGGTCGCCGGAGCGGGTCGACTACCTGGTGCTGTGCGACGCGGTCCTTCTGCTGGCCTCTCCCGACGGCACGGTCACGGCGGTCCGCGACGACCGCCTCGACCGGGTGCCGCGGGCCCTGCTGGCCAGCGCGGAGATCTGCGACGCGCGCGCCCGCAACCGGGAGGGCGGCTTCTTCACGGCCGCCGCGGATCCGTCGGTGGCCGCCCGCGCGGTGACCGGTTCCGTCCCGCGCGGGGGCGTGGCGGCCCTGGCCGCCCTGAGCGACGGGGTCACCCGCTGGGTGGAGACGTTCCGGGAGGGCGACTGGGCGGACCTGTTCGCCCGCGTCGCCGAGCAGGGCGCACAGGCGGTGGTGGAGCGGGTGCGCGAGCTGGAACGGGCGGACACGGAGCGGGTGTTCCTGGGCCGGGCCAAGGCGCACGACGACGCCACAGCCGTCTATGTGGAGTTCTGATCCCCCCCAACACACAGGCCCGCGCAGGCCCTCGCGGAGCTTTCGCCGCGGGTCGTCTACTTGGCCATGCCCTGGTTCAACTCGTGCAGCAGGCGGGCGAGTTCGGCGACGGCGCCGCGGTCCCAGTGGGCGAGCTGGCTGACGTACCGTGCGCGGCGGGCCTCACGGACGCGGCCGACCCGGGTCCGGCCCTCCTCGGTCAGGGCGACCAGCCAGGCCCGTCCGTCGGCCGGATCGGGCTCGCGGGCGACCAGTCCCAGCTCTTCGAGGGCGCGCAGCTGGCGGGACATGGTGGCCTTGCCGACGCCGATGTAGGCGGCCAGCTCGGTCGCGCGCTGCCGGCCCAGCTCCTCCAGCCGGACGAGGAGGCCGTAGGCGGCGGGTTCCAGGTCGGGGTGGACCTCGCGGGCCATCTCGCCCTGGTTGGCGCGGGCGCGGCGCAGCAGCACCGTCAGCTCCCGCTCCAGGGAGAGGAACTCCCGGTCCACACCGCCCGGCGACGCGTGCGGGGCGTCACCCGGCGACGCCTCGGGCGCACCGCTCGGCGACGTCCCGGGCGCGTTCCCGCGTCCGTCGCCGTTTCCGTCCTCGTGCACGTCAGCACTCCTGATCAGGTTTCCCGCGCCGGAAGCTCTCGCCCGTTCCCGCCGTTGCCGCAGCTCTCCCAGTATTTCGCAGGCCTGGACCTTCGGCGTCCTCCGACCCCCGTTCCGCGCTCCGGGCCCGCTTTCGCGGCTTCTTCCGGCGGCCGGCGCCGGCCGCCGCGCTCCCCCACCGGCCGGCGGCCCCTGTCGTTCCGACCGGGCGCCGGACCGGCTCGCCGCCCCCGCCGGCAGCCGGGCCCCGTACGGCAGCCGGGCCGCGTACGGCCGCCGGGCCCGCGCGCGGTGAAGGCCCGGGCCTCCCTCACGAAACCCGGGCCTTCCCTCGTCCGGTTCCGGCCGCGGGCCGGGCCCGCGGCGGGGACCGGCGTCACGCGGCGACCGGAACCTCCGGCGCGGCCCCGTTCGTCGCCGGGGCCAGCGCCAGCTCCAGGACCTGGCGGACGTCGGTGACGGCGTGGACGTCGAGCTTGTCCAGCACCTCCGCGGGGACGTCGTCCAGGTCGGGCTCGTTGCGCTTGGGGATGACGACGGTCGTCACACCCGCCCGGTGCGCGGCGAGCAGCTTCTGCTTCACCCCGCCGATGGGCAGGACGCGGCCGGTGAGGGAGACCTCGCCGGTCATCGCCACGTCGGTGCGCACGAGCCGTCCGCTCAGCAGCGACGCCAGGGCCGTCGTCATCGTGACGCCCGCGCTCGGGCCGTCCTTGGGCACCGCGCCCGCCGGGAAGTGGATGTGCACGCCCCGGTCCTTCAGGTCGGCGACCGGCAGTTCCAGTTCGGCGCCGTGCGAGCGCAGGAAGCTCAGCGCGATCTGCGCCGACTCCTTCATCACGTCGCCGAGCTGACCGGTCAGGGTCAGACCCGCGGCGCCCGTCTCCGGGTCGGCCAGGGACGCCTCGACGAAGAGGACGTCGCCGCCGGCGCCGGTGACCGCGAGCCCGGTGGCGACACCCGGCACCGCGGTGCGCCGCTCGGCCGGGTCCTGGGCGGACTCGGGCACGTGGTGCGGCCGGCCGATCAGCTCGCGCAGGTCCTCCTCGCGGACGGTGAGCGGCAGTTCCCGCTCGCCCAGTTCGTGCTGGGCCGCGACCTTGCGCAGCAGCCGGGCGACGGACCGCTCCAGGGTGCGCACGCCGGCCTCGCGCGTGTACTCGCCGGCCAGCTTGCGCAGCGCGCCCTCCTCGAGGGTCACCTCGTCCGCGGCGAGCCCCGCCCGCTCCAGCTGGCGCGGGAGCAGGTGGTCACGGGCGATGACGACCTTCTCGTCCTCGGTGTAGCCGTCGAGGCGGACCAGCTCCATGCGGTCGAGGAGCGCCTCCGGGATGGCCTCCAGGACGTTGGCGGTGGCCAGGAAGACGACGTCGCTCAGGTCCAGTTCCACCTCCAGGTAGTGGTCCCGGAAGGTGTGGTTCTGCGCCGGGTCGAGCACCTCCAGCAGGGCCGCCGCCGGGTCGCCGCGGAAGTCCGATCCCACCTTGTCGATCTCGTCGAGCAGGACCACCGGATTCATGGACCCGGCCTCCTTGATCGCGCGCACGATCCGGCCGGGCAGCGCGCCGACGTACGTACGGCGGTGGCCGCGGATCTCGGCCTCGTCGCGCACGCCGCCGAGGGCGACGCGGACGAACTTGCGGCCCATGGCGTGGGCCACGGACTCGCCGAGGCTGGTCTTGCCGACGCCGGGCGGGCCGACGAGCGCGAGCACGGCGCCGCCGCGCCGGCCGCCGACGACCCCGAGGCCCCGGTCGCTGCGGCGCTTGCGCACCGCGAGGTACTCGGTGATCCGTTCCTTGACGTCCTCCAGGCCGGCGTGCTCGGCGTCGAGGATCGCCTTGGCGCCCCGGATGTCGTAGACGTCCTCGGTCCGCTCGTGCCACGGCAGTTCCAGGACGGTGTCCAGCCAGGTGCGGATCCAGGAGCCCTCGGGGGACTGGTCGCTGGACCGCTCCAGCTTGCCGACCTCCTTGAGGGCGGCCTCGCGCACCTTCTCGGGCAGGTCGGCGGCCTCCACGCGGGCGCGGTAGTCGTCGGACTCCTCGCCCTCCTGCTCGCCGTTCAGCTCGCGCAGTTCCTTGCGGACGGCTTCCAGCTGCCGGCGGAGCAGGAACTCCCGCTGCTGCTTGTCGACGCCTTCCTGGACGTCCTTGGCGATGGTCTCGGCGACGTCCTGCTCGGCGAGGTGGTCGCGCAGCTGGCGGGTGGCGAGCTTCAGCCGGGCGACCGGGTCGGCGGTCTCCAGCAGCTCCACCTTCTGCTCGGTGGTCAGGAACGGCGAGTAGCCGGAGTTGTCGGCGAGGGCGGAGACGTCGTCGATGGCCTGGACCCGGTCGACGACCTGCCAGGCGCCGCGCTTGCGCAGCCAAGCGGTGGCGAGCGCCTTGTACTCCTTGACCAGCTCGGCGACGTGGCCGGGCAGCGGATCGGGTGCGCTCTCGTCGATCCTCGTCCCCTCGACCCACAGCGCCGCCCCGGGGCCGGTGGTGCCGGCGCCGATCCTCACCCGGCCGCGGCCGCGGATCAGGGCGCCCGGGTCGCCGTCGGCCAGCCGGCCGACCTGCTCGACCGTGCCCAGCACGCCGGTGCCCGCGTACGACCCGTCGATGCGCGGCACCAGGAGGACCCTGGGCTTGCCGGGCTCGGACCGGGCGGCGGCCTGCGCGGCCTCGACCGCGGCGCGTACGTCGTTGTCGTTGAGGTCGAGCGGAACCACCATCCCGGGCAGCACGACCTCGTCGTCGAGCGGCAGCACGGGCAGGGTGAGCGGTGTGAACGCTGCGGACTCAGCAGCCATGATCTCCCCTTAGGCAGTCAAGTTGAGTTATGCCGACTCAATGCACGTGAGTCTCCGAATGTTCCCCACCCCGGCCGCCGTTCGCTGTCAGCGATCACGCCTGCCGTCGCCGACGAGCGACGGCATAAGGTCTCGGTAATAGCTAAAGAGCGCGAGAGACTATTACGGGAGACTTCGTGGACGGCGTCGTACGGGCATGGGTGGACGGCTGGGTCGTGTCGCGCGGGGCGGCTCCGCCGGTGCGGGAGCCGTGGGGGTTCACCGTGGACGTGGGACAGCCGGCGCACGTGTCGCGGCACGTCCTCGCGGCGGTCGGCGACGCCGTCGAGGAGGAGACCGTGCGCGAGGTCGCGGACGGCGTGCGGGGAACCGGCGTGTGGCTGAAGGTGTTCCAGGACCCGGCGCTGGTCGGGGGCCGGCTCGGGGCGGGCTGGTGGGTGGATCCGGAGCCCGGTTGGCTGATGACCGTGCCGCTGCCGACCCGGACGGGGCACCCGCGCGTGCCCGACGGCCACCGCCTGCGCCGCTGGACGCGCGGCGGCGTCACCCGCCTCCTGGTCACCGCCCCCGACGGCTCCTTCGCGGCCCGCGGCCAGGTCGCCCCGACCGGCGCCACGGCGGTGGTCGACCAGATCGAGACCGCACCCGGGCACCGGCGCCGCGGCCTGGGCGGCCTCGTCGTGCGCCTCCTGGCGGAGCAGGCGGCCGCGGACGGCGCGGAGACGGGCGTCCTGGCGGGAACCCCGGCCGGCCGGGCCCTCTACGAGTCACTGGGGTGGACGGTGACAGCGCCGCTGACCAGCGCGAAGTTCACGGGAACCGGCGGGGCCACCGGCTAGCCGATCAGTCGCACCACGCGCGCGTGGCACGGGCGCCGGGCACCGCCGCCCCCTGCCTCTCACGCGGGCCGCTCCCCGGGCGCCGCACCCACGGCCAGGTCGCGACACCGATCCCCAGCGCGATCAGGTGGCCCCAGTTGCTCAGCGGGTCCGTGAGGGCGAGCAGGTCCTTCAGGAGCATCCCGCCGGACACCGCGAGCAGCAGCCGGCCCGGCCAGGGGCCCAGCAGGCCGGCCAACGCGCCGACGCTCGCCGCGACGCCGAAGCTGATGCCGTAGTCGAGGCGGTGCAGCGAGCTGTCCGGAAGGTGACCCACCAGGACGGCCAGGCCCACGGGGACCTCGGTCGCCAGGGTGGCCAGGACGTGCCCGAGCAGGAAGACGCCGGCCGTACGGACGCCTCCCACGCGCCGCTCCAGCGCGGTGAGGACCACCAGGAAGCCGGGCACGAACGGCGACGCGATCCCACCGGCCACCCACAGCGCGCTGGCCACCAGCACCGGCACCGGGGCCCGCAGCAGGTGCGCGACGTCGGTGCTGGAGTTCTCGTGCAGGACCCGTACGAGTGCGGGGTCGGCGTGCGCGGCGGCGTACGACGTGACGGCGAGGACGAGGGCATAGAAGAAGGTGAAGGGGGTGCCGGCGGGGGTGGGCAGCAGGTGCCACGGCCGCGGGCGGGTCCGGTCGGGCGCCGGGCCCGGGAGCCGGGGCGCGGACGGACCGCGCCCGCCGGGCCCGGCCGCCGCCCGCTGGCGGGGGACGCCGTCCAGAAGGCCGCGGGCGTCGGGGAGGCGCGTCGGCGGGCCGGACGGGCCGGACGATGCCGCCGTACCGGTCGGCGTGCGTTCCACCGTGAGGCGCTCCTTCCGTTCCCCCGCACCCTTCGCCCTCCGGGACGCCCCTGTCTGTGACCGGCGCCACGTGCCGGCCGGTTCACGGCAACCTCTCGGACATCGGCGGTACCGGCCGACGTCAACCGCGCCTACCCCGATCACCTCCGTTCGAACGCCCCTCCGCCCGATATTCCTCAACCAACCGTCAGGGCCGGTGCCAAGATGGTCCGATGCCCATCTCCTACGACTCCCCCGAAGTCCTGGACCGTCGTGAGGGCCCCTACGGCGAGGTCGTCCTGCGCCGCCACGGGGAGCTGCTCCAGATCATCGCCAACGGCTGCTTCCTGATGGACACCTCCGACGGGCGCTCGGAACGCCTCCTGATGGACGCCGCGCTCACCGCGCTGGACGGCCGCCCCGCACCGGACGTGCTGATCGGCGGTCTGGGCGTCGGATTCTCGCTCGCACACGCCGCCGCCGACCCCCGGTGGGGCCGGATCACCGTCGTCGAGCGCGAACGCGCCGTCATCGACTGGCACCTCGACGGCCCGCTCGGCACCGTCTCGCGCGCCGCCCTCGCCGACCCGCGCACCGCCGTCGTGGAAGCCGATCTCCTCGACCACGTCAATGAGACATCCGACACGTTCGACGCCCTGTGCCTCGACATCGACAACGGGCCCGACTGGACCGTCACGGAGGGCAACGACGGTCTCTACTCGCCGGCCGGACTCGCAAGCTGCGCAAGGGTGTTGAGGCCCGGCGGGGTGCTCGCGGTATGGTCCGCCCAGCCGTCTCCCAAATTCGAGGGAACCTTGGGGAATGCCGGGTTCCAACAGGTGCGTACCGAAGAGATCCCGGTTGCCCGAGGCGTGCCGGACGTCGTGCACCTCGCCGTCCGGCCTGGATAGCAAAGCCGTGGTGACTCCCCGTACGCTGCTGCCCTGACGCAGGTGATGAAGGCGTCAACCGCAGTCATGCGCAGAAAAGGAATCACCCCACTGATTCCGGAAAGCACACTTCAGGGGCGGGCGATGGAGCAGACACACACCGCGCACAACGGCACGGCGACGGCGACACCCGGTGCGCAGCGCCGGGTCCTGGTGGTCGAGGACGACCCCACGATCGTCGACGCCATCGCGGCCCGCCTGCGCGCCGAGGGATTCCTCGTGCAAACGGCGGGTGACGGCCCGGCGGCCGTCGACACCGCGGAGGCCTGGCAGCCCGATCTGCTGATCCTCGACATCATGCTGCCCGGCTTCGACGGTCTGGAGGTCTGCCGTCGCGTGCAGGCCGCCCGCCCGGTGCCGGTACTGATGCTCACCGCGCGCGACGACGAGACCGACATGCTGGTCGGGCTCGGCGTCGGCGCCGACGACTACATGACCAAGCCGTTCTCCATGCGGGAGCTGGCCGCGCGCGTGCACGTCCTGCTGCGCCGCGTGGAGCGCGCCGCGGTCGCGGCCTCGACGCCGCGCAGCGGGATACTGCGGCTCGGCGAGCTGGAGATCGACCACGCGCAGCGCCGGGTCCGGGTGCGCTCGGAGGACGTGCACCTCACGCCCACCGAGTTCGACCTGCTGGTGTGCCTGGCGAACACCCCGCGCGCGGTGCTCTCCCGTGAGCAGCTCCTGGCGGAGGTGTGGGACTGGGCGGACGCCTCGGGCACCCGCACCGTCGACAGCCACATCAAGGCGCTGCGGCGGAAGATCGGGGCCGAGCGGATCCGCACGGTGCACGGCGTGGGCTACGCGCTGGAGACCCCGACGCCATGAGCCGCGGGCCGGACGGACCGAGAAGCCCCGGGGAGCCCTGGGGCGGTGTGCGCCCGTTCTCGATCAAGACCAAGCTGGGGGCGCTGGTCGTCATCTCGGTGCTGATCACCACCGGGCTGATGATGATCGCCATGCGCACCGAGACCGAGCTGCGCTTCATCATGGTCTTCTCGATGATCGCGACCCTGCTGATCACGCAGTTCGTGGCGCACTCGCTCACCTTGCCGCTGGACGAGATGAACACCGTGGCCCGGTCCATCTCGCACGGCGACTACACCCGCCGGGTGAGCGAGAAGCGCCGTGACGAGCTGGGCGACCTGGCCCGGACGATCAACGTCATGGCGGACGAGCTGGAGGCGCAGGACCGTCAGCGCAAGGAGCTGGTGGCCAACGTCTCGCACGAGCTGCGCACCCCCATCGCGGGTCTGCGCGCCGTCCTGGAGAACGTGGTCGACGGGATCGCCGAGGCCGACCCCGAGACCATGCGCACGGCGCTGAAACAGACCGAGCGGCTCGGGCGGCTGGTGGAGACCCTGCTGGACCTGTCCCGCCTGGACAACGGCGTCGTACCGCTGCGCAAGCGGCGCTTCGAGGTGTGGCCGTACCTGTCGGGGGTGCTGAAGGAGGCCAACATGGTCGCCTCGGCGCGCGCCACGATGGGCTCGGGCGGCAGCCACACGCGCACGGACGTCCACCTGCACCTGGACGTGACCCCTCCGGAGCTGACCGCGCACGCGGACCCGGAGCGCATCCACCAGGTCGTCGCCAACCTCATAGACAACGCGGTCAAGCACAGCCCACCGCACGGACGGGTGACGGTCAGGGCACGGCGCGGGCCGCTGCCGGAGTCGCTGGAGCTGGAGGTCCTGGACGAGGGCCCCGGCATCCCGCGTTCGGAGTGGCACCGCGTGTTCGAGCGGTTCAACCGGGGCGCCGTCCGCCGTCCGCACGGTCCGGGCAGCGACGGCGGCACCGGACTGGGACTGGCGATCGCCCGCTGGGCGGTCGATCTGCACGGCGGCCGGATCGGAGTGGCCGAATCCGAGCGGGGTTGCCGGATTCTTATCACTCTTCCGGGAGACTCCTCCGTCTCAAGTTGACGTAAAGTCTGCGGCGGGGCCACAAGATCCACAGGTGTTCGCACGATCGGACCCGTGGGATCAGGCACCCCGCCGGCCCAGGTCGGCCCAGGTCCGCACGCCGAGCGTGCGCGACCGGCGTCGACCTGCGTCAACGCACCCGTTTTCGCACGCAACCGCGTTTGTTTCCCGCCATTTCCACCCCCGAAACAGCCCTTGCGATGTGACTTACGCGACGATGCGGTGGCCCGGCCTGACCTTCACCCGCTGGGAGGCGTAGCCTTTATTCCCGCTGTCCATCACCTTGTGAAGCGGAAGAGGGCGGTTGCCGCCGTGTCGCCACAGTCCCCCAGTAACGCATCGAGCATCTCGACCGACGCAGACCATGCGGGCAAGAATCCCGCTGCCGCGTTCGGAGCGAACGAGTGGCTCGTCGACGAGATCTATCAGCAGTACCTCCAGGACCCGAACTCGGTAGACCGTGCCTGGTGGGACTTCTTCGCCGACTACAAGCCGGGCGCGGCCGCGCCGTCGGCTCCGGCGGGCACTGCGGCCGCGGGGGCCGCAGCGACCTCCCCCACGCCCGCGGCGCCCACCGCACCTGCTGCACCTGCTGCACCTGCTGCACCTGCCCAGGCCGCGCCCGCCGCCCCGGCTCCCGCGCCGGCGCCGGCCGCCCCGAAGCCCGCCGCGGCTCCGGCGCCCGTGAAGGCCGCGGCCCCGGCCGCGAAGCCGGCCGCCAAGGCCGCGCCCGCCGCCTCCCCCGACGGCCCCGAGTTCGTGACGCTGCGCGGCCCGTCCGCCGCGGTCGCCAAGAACATGAACGCCTCGCTGGAACTGCCCACGGCCACGTCCGTGCGCGCGGTCCCGGTGAAGCTGCTGTTCGACAACCGCATCGTCATCAACAACCACCTCAAGCGCGCCCGGGGCGGGAAGATCTCCTTCACGCACCTGATCGGCTTCGCGATGGTGCAGGCCATCAAGGCCATGCCGTCGATGAACTGGCACTACGCGGAGAAGGACGGGAAGCCCACCCTCGTCAAGCCGCCGCACGTCAACTTCGGTCTCGCCATCGACCTGGTGAAGCCCAACGGCGACCGCCAGCTCGTCGTCGCCGGCATCAAGAAGGCCGAGACGCTGAACTTCTTCGAGTTCTGGCAGGCCTACGAGGACATCGTCCGCCGCGCCCGCGACGGCAAGCTGACGATGGACGACTTCACCGGCGTCACGGTCTCCCTGACCAACCCCGGCGGCCTCGGCACCGTCCACTCCGTCCCGCGCCTGATGCCCGGCCAGTCGGTCATCATGGGCGTCGGCTCCATGGACTACCCGGCGGAGTTCCAGGGCACCAGCCAGGACACCCTGAACAAGCTCGGCATCTCGAAGGTCATGACGCTCACGTCGACCTACGACCACCGGGTCATCCAGGGCGCCGCGTCCGGCGAGTTCCTGCGGATCGTCGCGAACCTCCTCCTCGGCGAGCAGGGCTTCTACGACGACATCTTCGAGGCGCTGCGCATCCCCTACGAGCCGGTCCGCTGGCTCAAGGACATCGACGCCAGCCACGACGACGACGTCACCAAGGCCGCCCGCGTCTTCGAACTGATCCACTCCTACCGGGTCCGCGGCCACGTCATGGCCGACACCGACCCGCTGGAGTACCGCCAGCGCAAGCACCCCGACCTCGACATCACCGAGCACGGGCTCACCCTGTGGGACCTGGAGCGCGAGTTCGCCGTCGGCGGCTTCGCGGGCAAGTCCCTCATGAAGCTGCGCGACATCCTCGGCGTGCTGCGCGACTCGTACTGCCGCACCACCGGCGTCGAGTTCATGCACATCCAGGACCCCAAGCAGCGCAGGTGGATCCAGGACCGCATCGAGCGCTCGCACACCAAGCCGGAGCGCGAGGAGCAGCTGCGCATCCTGCGCCGCCTGAACGCGGCGGAGGCCTTCGAGACCTTCCTGCAGACGAAGTACGTCGGCCAGAAGCGCTTCTCCCTGGAGGGCGGCGAGTCCGTCATCCCGCTGCTCGACGCGGTGCTCGACTCGGCCGCCGAGTCGCGCCTCGACGAGGTCGTCATCGGCATGGCCCACCGCGGCCGGCTGAACGTGCTGGCGAACATCGTCGGCAAGTCGTACGCCCAGATCTTCCGCGAGTTCGAGGGCAACCTCGACCCGAAGTCGATGCACGGCTCCGGCGACGTGAAGTACCACCTGGGCGCCGAGGGCACCTTCACCGGCCTGGACGGCGAGCAGATCAAGGTCTCGCTGGTCGCCAACCCCTCGCACCTGGAGGCGGTGGACCCGGTCCTGGAGGGCGTCGCGCGCGCCAAGCAGGACATCGTCAACAAGGGCGGCACGGACTTCACCGTCCTGCCGGTGGCCCTGCACGGTGACGCGGCCTTCGCCGGCCAGGGCGTGGTGGCCGAGACCCTGAACATGTCGCAGCTGCGCGGCTACCGCACCGGCGGCACGGTCCACATCGTCATCAACAACCAGGTCGGCTTCACCGCGGCCCCCGAGTCCTCGCGTTCCTCCATGTACGCGACGGACGTGGCCCGCATGATCGAGGCCCCGATCTTCCACGTGAACGGCGACGACCCGGAGGCCGTGGTCCGCGTCGCGCGGCTCGCCTTCGAGTTCCGCCAGGCCTTCAACAAGGACGTGGTGATCGACCTCATCTGCTACCGCCGCCGCGGTCACAACGAGTCGGACAACCCGGCCTTCACCCAGCCGCTGATGTACGACCTGATCGACAAGAAGCGCTCGGTGCGCAAGCTGTACACCGAGTCCCTCATCGGTCGCGGCGACATCACCCTGGAAGAGGCCGAGCAGGCGCTGCAGGACTACCAGGGCCAGCTGGAGAAGGTCTTCACGGAGGTCCGCGAGGCCACCGCGCAGCCCGCCCCCGGCAGCTCCCCCGACCCGCAGGACGGCTTCCCGGTCGCGGTGGACACCGCGATCTCGGCGGAGGTCGTCAAGCGCATCGCCGAGTCCCAGGTCAACATCCCCGACCACATCACCGCCCACCCGCGTCTGCTGCCGCAGCTCCAGCGCCGGGCCTCGATGGTCGAGGACGGCACGATCGACTGGGGCATGGGCGAGACGCTCGCCGTCGGCTCCCTCCTCCTGGAGGGCGTCCCGGTCCGCCTGGCCGGCCAGGACTCCCAGCGCGGCACGTTCGGCCAGCGGCACGCCGTGATCATCGACCGGGAGACCGGCGAGGAGTTCACGCCGCTGATGTACCTCTCGGACGAGCAGGCGCGCCTGAACGTCTACAACTCCCTGCTGTCCGAGTACGCGGCGATGGGCTTCGAGTACGGCTACTCGCTGGCCCGCCCCGACGCGCTCGTGCTGTGGGAGGCGCAGTTCGGCGACTTCGTCAACGGCGCCCAGACGGTCGTGGACGAGTTCATCTCGTCGGCGGAGCAGAAGTGGGGCCAGACGTCCGGCGTCACCCTGCTCCTGCCGCACGGCTACGAGGGCCAGGGCCCGGATCACTCGTCCGCCCGCCCGGAGCGCTTCCTCCAGATGTGCGCCCAGAACAACATGACGGTCGCCATGCCGACCCTGCCGTCGAACTACTTCCACCTCCTGCGGTGGCAGGTGCACAACCCGCACCACAAGCCGCTGGTCGTCTTCACCCCGAAGTCGATGCTGCGCCTCAAGGCCGCCGCGTCGAAGGCGGAGGAGTTCACGACGGGCCAGTTCCGCCCGGTCATCGGCGACGCCTCGGTGGACCCGGCCGCCGTGAGGAAGGTCGTCTTCTGCGCCGGCAAGGTCTACTACGACCTGGACGCCGAGCGTCAGAAGCGCGGCATCACGGACACCGCGATCATCCGCATCGAGCGCCTGTACCCGCTGCCGGGTGCCGAGCTCCAGGCGGAGATCGCCAAGTACCCGAACGCCGAGAAGTACCTGTGGGCCCAGGAGGAGCCGGCCAACCAGGGTGCCTGGCCGTTCATCGCCCTGAACCTGATCGACCACCTGGACCTGGCCGTCGGCGCGGACGTGCCGCACGGCGAGCGCCTGCGCCGCATCTCGCGGCCGCACGGCTCGTCCCCGGCGGTCGGCTCGGCCAAGCGCCACCAGGCCGAGCAGGAACAGCTGGTGCGTGAGGTGTTCGAGGCGTAGGCGTCCTCGACCACCGGACAGCGGCGGGGCCGCACCTCTTCACGGGGTGCGGCCCCGCCGTTTCGTGGGGTGCGGCCCGACTGTCCCGCGGGAGCGGCCCGACTGTCCCGCGGGGTGCGGTACGGCTGTCCCGCGGGGTGCGGTACGGCTGTCCCGCGGGGTGCGGTACGGCTGTCCCGCGGGGTGCGGTACGGCTGTCCCGTGGGGTGCGGTACGGCTGTTCGCGCCCGCTTATCCTTGACTCATGTACTTCACGGACCGTGGCATCGAAGAGCTGGAGAAGAGGCGCGGCGCGGAGGAGGTCACCTTCGAGTGGCTCGCCGAGCAGCTGCGGACGTTCGTCGACCTGAACCCGGACTTCGAGGTCCCGGTGGAGCGGCTGGCCACGTGGCTGGCCCGGCTGGACGACGAGGACGACGAGTAGGTCCACCGACGGCACGCCGGTCGTGTGTGGGGGCGCCCTGCGGGGCGCCCCTTTTGCGTGCCCGGCGACTGCGGGAGGCGGCCGGTCGCCGGAAAGGGCGTCTTGACTTCCGAGGTCCGCGATATATCGTGTTTCACGTAAGACGCGATATGGCGTGTCGTGTCGTCGAGGAGGTCATCACCATGTCCGAGTGGTCCGTCGCCGAGCCGAGGAAGCTCTCCTTCGACGAGCCGGTGAGTGAGCTGCACGTCCGCATCGTCGACGGAACGGTCAACGTGGTGGGCGCCGACGAGGGTTCCGCCCGCCTGGAGGTCTCCCACATCGAGGGGCCCCCTCTCGTCGTGACCCACCGGGACGGAGCGCTGACGGTGGCGTACGAGGACCTGCCCTGGAAGGGCTTCCTCAAATGGCTCGACCGCAAGGGCCGGCGGCGCAGTGCCGTCGTCTCGCTCGCCGTCCCGGCCGGCACCCGGGTGGAGGTGGGCGTGGTGAGCGCCGGCGCGGTGGTCTCCGGCATCGACGGCCGCGCCGAGGTGCGGGGCGTCTCCGGGGACACGACCCTCGTCGGCCTGGCGGGGCCGGTCCGCACGGACACCGTCTCGGGGAACGTGGAGGCGCAGGCCCTCACCGGCGACCTGCGCTTCCACTCCGTCTCCGGGGACCTGACCGTCGTCGAGGCGGGCTCCTCCGTGAAGGCCGACTCCGTGAGCGGCTCGATGATCGTCGATCTCGACCCGGCGGGCCGCCCCACCGACATCAGCCTGACCAGCGTCTCGGGCGAGATCGCCATACGGCTGCCCCACCCGGCGGACGCGCAGGTGGAGGCGAACACCGCGAGCGGCTCGGTCTCCAACGCCTTCGAGGACCTCCGGGTCAGCGGCCAGTGGGGCGCCAAGCGGATCACCGGCCGTCTCGGCACGGGCAGCGGCCGCCTCAAGGCCACGACGGTCTCCGGCTCGATCGCCCTGCTGCGGCGGCCTCCGGTGGAGGACGGGCCCTGGGAGGCCGGGTCGGCTCCGGGCGACGGCGAGTCCGCCGGTCCGGGAGACTGTCCCCCGTCCGGGGACGGTTCAGCGTCCGGCCCGGACGACAGCACGACCGACAAGAAGGTGCTCTGACATGCCTCCCGTCTTCGCCCACGGCCGCCTCCGCCTCTACCTGCTCAAGCTCCTGGACGAGGCTCCGCGCCACGGCTACGAGGTGATCCGCCTCCTGGAGGAACGCTTCCAGGGGCTGTACGCGCCGTCGGCGGGCACCGTGTACCCCCGGCTGGCGAAGCTGGAGGCCGAGGGCCTGGTCACCCACACCAGCGAGGGCGGCCGCAAGGTGTACGCCATCACCGACGCGGGCCGGGCCGAACTGGCCGACCGCAGCGGTGAACTCGCCGACCTGGAGCTGGAGATCCGCGAGTCGGTCGCCGAACTCGCCGCGGAGATCAGGGCCGACGTGCGCGGAGCGGCGGGCGAGCTGCGGCGCGAGATGCGGGCGGCGGCCTCCGAGGCCCGTCAGGACACCGGGGCGGACACCGGGGCGGGCGCCGGGGAGTACGGGGAGTACGGGGAGTACGGGGACAGGGAATCGTGGCGGGTCGCCAAGGAGGAGATGCGGCGCGCCAAGCAGGAGTGGAAGGAACAGGCCCGCCGGGCCAAGGACGAGAGCCGGCGGGCCCGCGAGGAGGCCCAGCGGGCCCGCCGCCAGGCCAAGGAGGCCCAGGACCGGGCCGTGGCCCAGGCTCAGGAGGAGGTCCAGCGCATAGCGCGACGGGTCCAGGATCAGGTCCAGGACCACTTCGCGCGGGGCGACTGGCCGACGGGCGTCCGAGAGGGGCTGGCAGAACTGGCCAAGGAGTTCGGTGAGTTCGGGAAGGACTTCGGGAAGGGGTTCGGCAAGGACTTCGGCTTCGGCCGGGGCGGCGCCGGGAGCCCCGGGCGAGCCGCGGAGACCGAGGGGCCGAAGACCACTGCGGGACCGGAGAAGCCGGCGGAAGGTGCGGGTGCCGCGGCCGAGGGCCCGGTCTACACCGAGACCCCCGCGGACTTCCCGGCCGGCTTCGAGCCGTCCTGGGCCCACGAGGCACCCGGCGACGACCCGGCCCGTGACCTGGACCGGCTCCTGGACCGCTTCCGCGACGACATCCGCGACGCGGCCCGCGACCACGGCGTCACCGCCGACCAGCTCCGCGAGGCCCGTCGTCATCTGTCGACGGCGGCGGCCCACATCGGGGCGATGCTGCGGACGGGCAAGGAGTGAGCGCGGGCACCCGGCACACCGGCTGAGCGCGGGCACCCGGCACGTCAGTCACCGGGCACCGCCCACCACCGCCCACCCATGGCCCGCCGTCCGTCATCCGCCGTTCCCCCCTCCCGCGCCCCGCGGCTTCAGCCGGCCCGGGCCTCTCCGCCGGCGTACAGGACGCGGGTCAGGGAGACGTGGGTGACGCCGTGGTCGGCGAGGACCTCGGCGGGCGGTCCGGGGCGGGCGGTCAGGGCGAGCAGGAGGTGCTCGTCGCCGATGTGCCGGTCGCGGTGGGCCAGGGCGATGCGCAGGGACTCCTCCAGGACGCTCTTGGCCTCCCGCCCGAAGCCGGGGCGTCCGGAGCCAGGACGTCCGAGACCGGAACGTCCGGTACGCCGTCCCGTGTCCCGCCGGTCCCCGGACATCGCCCCGACCCCGTGCACCTCCTCGACCCGGGAGACGATCTCCGACACGTCGATGCCGAGGCCGGCGAGGGCGTCGGCGTCCGCCCGGGAGAGGCCCGCGCGTCGGCGCGCCTCGTCCAGCGCCTCACGGACCGGTTCTCGGCCCTCCGCCGGAAGACCGAGCGCGGCCAGCGCGAAGGAGCCGCGGCTCGCCTCACGGTCCAGCAGGGCGAGGAGCAGATGCTCGGGGCCCACGGTCCCTCCGCCGGCGTTCCGGCAGAGCGCGACCGCGCCGCGCACCACCTCCCGGGCGTCCTTCGTGAACCGCTCGAACATCACTGCCTCCCGTACTTCTTGTGCACGGCCTGCCTGCTGACCCCGAGTTCCGCGGCGATCTCCTGCCACGACCACCCCTGATGGCGCGCACTGCGCACCTGCACCGCCTCCAACCGCTCCAGCAGCCGGCGCAGCGCGGCGACGGCGCGCAGCCCGACCCGTGGATCACGGTCGCCCGCACGCTCGGCGAGATCCGTTGCTTCGGTCATGACGTCAACTTAAGTTGACAGTCGCTCACACGTCAACCCAAGTTGACACGCGGGATGCGCGAAAGGCGGGCCCGGAATCCGGACCCGCCGTCAGGAGCGCGAGGAACCGCCAGGAGTGCGGGGAGGCGTCAGGAGTTGGTGAGGACGATCTTGCCGAACTGGTCGCCGGACGCGAGCCGTTCGAAGCCCTCCCGAGCCCGGTCCAGCGGGAGCACCTCGTCGATGACGGGCCGGACGCCGGTCGTGGCGCAGAAGGCGAGCAGGTCCTCCAGTTCGTCCTTCGTGCCCATCGTGGAGCCGACGACCTTCAGCTCCAGGAAGAAGATCCGGGTCAGTTCGGCATGGGAGGGGCGGTCGCCGCTGGTCGCTCCGGAGATGACGAGGGTGCCGCCGGGCCGCAGCGACTTCACCGAGTGGGACCAGGTGGCGGCGCCGACGGTCTCGATGACGGCGTCCACGCGCTGCGGCAGCCGCGCGCCCGGCTCGACGGCCTCGACGGCCCCCAGTTCCAGGGCCCGCTTCCGCTTGGCCTCGTCCCGGCTGGTCGCGAAGACCCGCAGTCCGGCCGCCTTGCCGAGCACGATCGCGGCCGTGGCCACCCCGCCCCCGGCGCCCTGCACGAGCACCGAGTCACCGGGCCGCACCCCGGCGTTGGTGAACAGCATGCGGTAGGCCGTCAGCCAGGCGGTGGGCAGACAGGCGGCCTCCTCGAAGGACAGTTCCTTCGGCTTGGGCAGGATGTTCCAGGTCGGCACGGCGACCCGCTCGGCGAAGGTGCCCTGGTAGTGCTCGGTGAGGATGGACCGGGGCTCCCGGGGGCCGACCCCGTGGCCGGTCTGGCCGATGACGGAGTGCAGCACGACCTCGTTGCCGTCCTCGTCGACGCCGGCGGCGTCGCAGCCGAGGATCATCGGCAGCTTGTCCTCCGGGAGGCCGACGCCCCGCAGGGACCAGAGGTCGTGATGGTTGAGGGAGGCGGCCCGGACGGTGACGGTGCTCCAGCCGGGGCGGGCGTCGGGGGCCGGTCGCTCCCCCAACTCCAGTCCGGAAAGCGGCTGGTCGCGGTCGATTCGAGCGGCGTAGACGGCGAACATGCCCCCGACGATAGGGTCCCGCGGCTCCCGGCGAAACCGGGGGGCACTGTGAGACACGCCCTCTTGCGCGACCGGCTCACGGATGTGGGCGGACGCCCCCCGGAGGGGCGGGGAGACGCGCGACCGGCCCTCGTGACCCGCGGCCGCCGCACGACCGCCGTCACCGCCCCCACCCCCGTCACCGGGGGTGGGGCTCCCTCCTCGATCCACCCGATCGGGCGCCCGGACGGGTGAAAACGGCCCCGCCCGAGGAACGGGCGGGGCCGTCTCAGCCGTACGTCAGCGGCGGGCGACCCCTTCGGCACGGGCGGCCGCGGCGACCGCCGCGGTGACCGCCGGAGCGACCCGCTCGTCGAACGGCGAGGGAATGACGTAGTCCGCCGCGAGATCGTCGCCGACGACACCCGCCAGCGCCTCGGCCGCCGCGATCTTCATGCCCTCGGTGATCCGGGACGCCCGCACCTGGAGGGCGCCGGCGAAGATCCCCGGGAACGCCAGCACGTTGTTGATCTGGTTCGGGAAGTCCGACCGCCCGGTCGCGACGACCGCCGCGTACTTGTGGGCGACCTCGGGGTGGATCTCCGGGGTGGGGTTGGCCATCGCGAACACGAAGGCGCCCTTCGCCATCGAGGCGACCGCGTCCTCCGGGACCGTACCGCCGGAGACGCCGATGAAGACGTCCGCGCCGGACAGCGCGTCCCCGAGGGAGCCGGTGATGCCGGCCTTGTTGGTGAACCCGGCCAGCTCGCGCTTGACGTCGGTCAGGTCCTCGCGGTCCGCGGAGACGACGCCCTTGCGGTCGGTGACCGCGACGTCTCCGATGCCGGCCTCGATCAGCATCCGGGCGATGGCGACGCCGGCCGCGCCGGCGCCCGAGATGACGGCCCGCAGGTCCGCGATGGAGCGTCCGCTCAGCCGGGCCGCGTTCCGCAGCGCCGCCAGCGTCACGACCGCCGTACCGTGCTGGTCGTCGTGGAAGACCGGGATGTCGAGCCGCTCCTGGAGCCGGCGCTCGATCTCGAAGCACCGCGGTGCCGAGATGTCCTCCAGGTTCACTCCGCCGAACGAGGGCGCGAGGCGCACCACGGTCTCGACGATCTCGTCCACGTCCGTGCAGGCGAGCGCGATCGGCACCGCGTCGACCCCGCCGAACTGCTTGAAGAGGATGGCCTTGCCCTCCATCACCGGAAGGGAGGCCTCCGGCCCGATGTCCCCGAGGCCGAGCACGGCCGTGCCGTCGGTCACGACGGCGACGACGGACGACTTCCACGTGTAGTCGTTCACCAGGTCCGGCTGTTCCGCGATCGCGGTGCACACCCGCGCGACGCCGGGCGTGTAGGCGAGGGACAGGTCGTCCTTGTCACGGATCGGAACGGTGGCCTGCACGGCCATCTTCCCGCCTCGGTGCAGTGCGAACGCCGGGTCGAACGAGTCGAGAGGCTCCGCACCGCCCTCCTGGCCCGTATGGTCCGTCTCGCTCTCGCTGCGAGGATTGACGATCTCCGCTGCCACTGTGTCTTACCCCTTAGGTCTTCATGGATGAGGGTGGCCACTCCTGGTTGAGAAGTGGGCGGGCACCGCGCAGGACCCAGCGGTGATACGTACGGGCACTGCGCGTCGGGCGCGCCGCACACGCGCCCTGAGCCCCGGATGAGGGGTGTAAAGAACCTTCTTACCGGACGGACACCACCGACGACGAGTCCATTCGGTGCAAGGTCACATGCCGCTGCCGGCAGGACTCCGCCTCCTCACCTGCACCGTCATATCCCAGTGACATGACTCATGCGTGAAGCGCGGACAAGTCTCGGCCAAACCCTTGACAAGAAGTGACTTCCCGGCCGTCGACGGAGCGTGTTCGTCCACATGGCGAGATGGGCCGAAGATCTTCCGGCCGGAAGCGGAGATGCCCGCAGATGGTCCGGCCTGGTCAGGTCGTGATGTACCGGACTGGTCAGATTCGGGTGTCGCCCGTTATCCGATTTTGACATGGCTGGCCCCCTGAATGGCGTAGTCCGAATGGCAAGATGCCGTCATCACACGAGGTCGCGACACCCGAAGGTGTGTGTTCTCGTCGACCCATCGGCATCTCCATCCATCCGCCGGAGGCACTCACCATGACCGCACGCTCCATCCGCCCTACCACCGCCGCGCGCACCCGGCTCGCCGCGGTCGGAACCCTCGCGGTCACGGGCGCCCTGCTGCTCACCGCGTGCGGCGACCAGACCAAGGACAACGGCTCCGGAAGCAGCGACACCGCCTCGACCAGCACGGCCCCGCTGGCCGGCAAGCTGCCCCAGGCCATCCGTGACAAGGGCGTCATCAAGGTCGGTTCCGACATCGCGTACGCGCCGGTCGAGTTCAAGGACAGCTCCGGCAAGGTGGCCGGCATCGACCCCGACATCGCGGCCGCCATGGGCGAGCAGCTCGGCGTGAAGTTCGAGTTCCAGAACGCCACGTTCGACACCCTCATCGGTGGCCTGGCGTCCAAGCGCTACGACATCGCCATGTCGGCCATGACCGACACCAAGGACCGCCAGGAAGGCGTCGACTCCGACACCGGCAAGAAGGTCGGCGCGGGCGTCGACTTCGTCGACTACTTCACCGCGGGCGTCTCCCTCTACACCAACAAGGGCGACAGCCAGGGCATCAAGACCTGGGACGACCTGTGCGGGAAGACGATGGCCGTGCAGCGCAACACCTTCTCCCACGACCTCGCCAAGGACCAGGCGGAGAAGTGCAAGAAGGACGGCAAGGCGGCGCTCAAGATCGAGGACTTCGCCACCAACCCCGAGGCCGAGACCCGGATGCGTTCCAAGGGTGCCGACGTCGTCTCCGCGGACTTCCCCATCGCCGCCTACTCCGTGAAGAACGCCGGGGGCGGCAAGTACTTCGAGATCGTCGGCGACCAGGTCGAGGCCGGCCCGTACGGCATCGCCGTCGCCAAGGACAACACCGAGCTGCGTGACGCGCTCCAGGCGGCCGTCCAGGCGATCATCGACAGCGGCGAGTACAAGAAGATCGTCGAGAAGTGGGGTGTCGCGGACGGCGCGGTCACCGAGTCCAAGATCAACGGCGGTTCCTGAACCGACACCGTTCGACTCGGCTCTGAAAGGCTCCACCCGTGACTGTTGACGTCAACAAGACGGACGGTCCCGACGCGACGCCCCCCGCCGGGCCGGAGGCCATCAAGGCCATCCCGGTCCGGCACCCGGGGCGGTACGTTTCGGCGGTCGTCGCGCTGGCCCTGCTCGGCTCGGTCGTCTACGCCTTCGCGCAGGGCAACATCAACTGGGGCGCGATCCCCGACTACTTCTTCGACGACCGCATCCTCCACGGCGTCTGGAACACCCTGCTGCTCACCGTGCTGTCCATGGTGATCGGCATCGTCGGCGGCATCCTGCTCGCCGTGATGCGCCTGTCGAAGAACCCCGTGACCTCGTCGGTCGCCTGGTTCTACATCTGGTTCTTCCGCGGCACCCCGGTCCTGGTCCAGCTGTTCGTCTGGTTCAACCTGGGCCTGGTCTTCGAGTACATCAACCTGGGTCCGATCTACAAGGACTACTGGTCGTCGTTCATGACGCCGCTGCTGACGGCGCTCCTCGGCCTGGGCCTCAACGAGGCCGCCTACATGGCCGAGATCTGCCGCGCCGGCCTGCTCTCGGTCGACGAAGGACAGACCGAGGCGTCGCAGGCGCTCGGCATGAGCCACACCAAGACGCTCCGCCGGATCGTCATCCCGCAGGCGATGCGGGTGATCGTGCCGCCGACGGGCAACGAGGTCATCAACATGCTGAAGACGACCTCGCTCGTCTCGGCGGTGCAGTTCGCCGACCTCTTCAAGGAGGCCCAGGACATCGGTCAGAACGCCGGCTCCACGGTGGAGATGTACTTCCTCGCCGCCGCCTGGTACCTGATCATGACCTCGATCCTGAGCGTCGGGCAGTACTACGTCGAGCGGTACTACGCCCGTGGTTCGAGCCGCAGCCTGCCGCCGACGCCGCTCCAGCGCGTCCGGGCCGCCGTCCTGCCGACGCGCCGCTCGAAGGGAGTCCCGGCATGACGCAGCCTTCCCACCCCATGGTGAAAGCCGAGGGCGTCCACAAGTCCTTCGGCCCCGTCGAGGTCCTCAAGGGCATCGACCTCCAGGTGAACTCCGGTGAGGTGTTCTGCCTGATCGGCCCGTCCGGCTCCGGCAAGTCGACCTTCCTGCGGTGCATCAACCACCTGGAGAAGGTCAACGCCGGACGCCTGTACGTCGACGGCGAGCTGGTCGGCTACCGCCAGAAGGGCGACAAGCTCTACGAGCTGAAGGACAGCGAGGTCGCGCTGAAGCGCCGGGACATCGGCATGGTGTTCCAGCGGTTCAACCTCTTCCCTCACATGACCGCGGTCGAGAACGTCATGGAGGCCCCGGTCCAGGTCAAGCGCCAGAACAGGGGCCAGGCCAGGGAGCGCGCCATGCAGCTGCTGGAGCGGGTCGGCCTCGGCGACAAGGCCGGCAACTACCCCTCGCAGCTCTCCGGCGGTCAGCAGCAGCGCGTCGCGATCGCCCGCGCCCTGGCCATGGACCCGAAGCTGATGCTGTTCGACGAGCCGACCTCGGCGCTGGACCCGGAGCTGGTCGGCGACGTCCTGGACGTCATGCGCGACCTGGCGGAGTCCGGCATGACGATGGTCGTCGTCACGCACGAGATGGGCTTCGCCCGCGAGGTCGGCGACAGCCTGGTCTTCATGGACGGCGGTGTGGTGGTCGAGTACGGCGACCCGCGCGAGGTCCTGACCAACCCGCAGCACGAGCGGACCCAGGCGTTCCTGTCCAAGGTCCTCTGACCGGACGCGACGCACGGCCGAGGGGCGGTACGGGGACGGATCCCCGTACCGCCCCTCGCGTCACGTCGGCGTCGGCGGCGGAGTGCCCGAGAACGAGTGGCCGTGGAGCCGGGAGCCCGCTCCGGCGTCGTCCGCGTAATACCCTGGGAGCGCAGTCAGCCGTTACCCGACCGCACCGACGACCACAGAGCCCATCCGTAAGGACTTCACGTGGAACTGGCCTATTACTCGGACTACGCCGTCCGCCTCGTCAACAGCGAGGAGCCGGCCCGGGGCAAGGACTCGCTGACCTCGGTCGAGGCCGTCCGCGGCCTGTTCGGCGGCAACGCGTCGGCGGCCCGGCGCGCCACCGACGCGGACGTCACCCGGTTCCGCTCGGTCCGGGCCCGGCTGCGCGCGGTCTTCGAGGCGGCCGACCGCGGTGACGAGACCCTCGCCGTCGACCTGCTGAACTCCCTCCTGCTGGAGTTCCCGGTCAGCCCGCAGATCTCCGGGCACGACCACCGCGACGACGACGACCGCCCGCTGTGGCACATGCATCTCGCCGACCACCCGTCGAACGCGACCGCCGGCTTCGCGGCCATCGCCGCGATGGGCCTGGCCTTCCACCTGACGGAGTACGGCGTCGACCGGCTGGGCCTGTGCGAGGCGAGCCCGTGCCGCAACGCCTACCTGGACACCTCCACGAACCGCTCCCGGCGCTACTGTTCCGACCGCTGCGCGACCCGGGCCAACGTGGCCGCCTACCGCGCCCGCAAGCGCCTGGAGGCCGACCGGTCGGCGAGCACGGGCCTGGCCGCGGACAGCGCCCAGCGCAGCGCCGCCAGCGGCGAACGCTGATCCGCCTTCCGCGGCCGGTAGCGGAACCGCACCCTCCCGAGGATCAGCTCGTCGGGCACGGTGCCGTAGTCGGTGCTGTCACCGCCGGCGAACGCGTTGTCCCCGAGCACCCACCAGCCGCCGTCGCGGCGCTCCACGGCCCGTTTGACGACGAGCAGGTCCTGCTGGAAGGGGTGCCGCAGCACGATCACGTCCCCCGGCCGCACCCGGGCCCCGTACCGCACCACCAGCTGATCGCCGTGGTGCAGCGTGGGAACCATGGACGGGCCGGTCACCTCGGCCAGCCCGAACGGCGCGGCGGCCCTCCCGCGCTCGGCGTCCTGCGACGGCTCCGGCATCGCCGGCACCTCCCCTGGTCCGTTCCTCCACCAGTCTCAGTCTGACCCCGGACTTTTGTCCTAAGCCCACGGGGGCACTCGCGAAAACCGCTCCCCCAGGGAGTAATGTCCCACCTGAGAAGACGATCACGAGGAAGGAACGCTCCATGCTTTCCCGCCTGTTTGCCCCCAAGGTCACGGTCAGCGCGCACTGCGACCTGCCCTGCGGTGTGTACGACCCGGCCCAGGCCCGCATCGAGGCGGAGTCGGTGAAGGCCGTGCAGGAGAAGATGGCCGCCAACGACGACCCGCACTTCCAGGCGCGCGCCACCGTCATCAAGGAGCAGCGCGCCGAGCTCGCGAAGCACCACGTCTCCGTGCTGTGGAGCGACTACTTCAAGCCCCCGCACTTCGAGAAGTACCCCCAGCTGCACCAGCTGGTCAACGACACCCTCAAGGCCCTGTCGGCCGCGAAGGCGTCGACCGACCCGAAGACGGGCGAGAAGGCGCTGGAACTCATCGCCGAGATCGACAGGATCTTCTGGGAGACCAAGAAGGCCTGACACCCGGCCGTTCCCGACACCGGCGGTCGGTGCACCACCGCGGGACGAGGGACTTCCCGGAGGGGCCCGGTCGGCACACGACCGGGCCCCTCCGGCATGCCCGGGCGGACGACCGCGCGTCCTCGCGGGTGCCCGGGAACCGGGTCGGTCCCGCGCGCGCACCGGCCTACGATCGCCGCATGAGCTCCCGCACCCGCGTCCGCTGGACGTACGCCTTCCTCGACCGGCCCGCCGAGCGCTTCGAGCGGGCCTGCGCGTTCTGGACCGCCGTCACCGGCACGGTCCTGTCCGAGCCCCGTGGGGACAAGGGCGAGTTCGTCACCCTCCTGCCGGAGGGGGCCGATGCCTGTGTGAAGGCGCAGGCGGTCGGTGACGGGGCGGGCGGGGCGCATCTCGACCTCTGCGTCGAGGACGTGGAGGCCTTCGTCGCGGCGGCCCTGGACGCGGGCGCGCGCACGGTCGCCGCCCACGAGGGCTGGGCCGTACTGCGCTCCCCCGCAGGCCAGTTGTTCTGTGCGGTCCCCTGGCACGGCGAGTCCGTACGCCCGCCCGTGGTGGCCGCCGGCCGCCCGGACCAGGTCAGCATCGACATCCCGCCGTCCGCGTACGACGCCGAAGTCGCCTTCTGGAGCGGCCTCCTGCCCGACTGGACGTCCCGGCCGGGCTCACTGCCGGAGTTCCACGTGGTGGCGCCGCCGCCCGGACTGCCCGTGCGGATCCTGCTCCAGCTCCTCGGTGAGGAGCGGCCCGTCTCCGCCCACCTCGACCTCGCGTGCGGCCAGGACGTCGAGACGGTGCGGGCCCGGCACGAGCGGCTGGGCGCGCGGTTCGTCGCCGGCCACCCCCACTGGACCGTGCTGCGCGACCCGGCGGGCGGCCTGTACTGCCTGACCGGCCGCGACGCGGAGACGGGCGGGCTGCCGCGCGGATAGGCGCCACGGGATCCGCGACCCTCGGCGCCCTCCGCCCCTCCCCGGCGGGCCACCGGGGGAAGGCCTGCCGGACAGGCGTCAGGAGGCGGGCGCGGCGCGGGCGCCGGGCTCGGCGGCGTGCTCCGCGGACTCGGGGCGGCCGTGCTGGTCGACGGGCTCGGAGTGGCCGTGCTGGTCGACGGGCTCGGAGTGGCCGTGCCGTGCGGCGCCGGGTTCGAGGAACGACTCGCAGTCGGGGTTGTGGCACGGGCCCGCCACCCAGCGCGGTACCCATGCGCCCAGCGTCTTGTGGCGCCGGACCACCGTGTCCACGGTCTGCCCGCAGTCGGGACAGACGTGCTTTTCCCTGTCCATGTCCTCAGGGTAGGCCGATCACCGCTTCCGCGCGTATCTGCGGACGAGGACTCCGTTGGAGAAGGTGCGCACGGACTCCAGGCCGAAGTCGGTCACGGAGAAGTCGGCGCCGAACATCGGCATGCCGGAGCCGTAGACCTGCGGGTAGGTCTTGATGACGAGTTCGTCGATCTCGTCGAGCAGTGCGCCCGCGATGCGTGAGCCGCCGCAGAGCCAGATGCCCAGCTCGCCGTCCTCGGCCTTGAGCCGGCGCACCCGGGCGACCAGGTCCTCGGCGATGATCTCGACGTTCGGGTCGGGTGAGGGGCCGAGGGTGCGGGAGGCGACGAACTCGCGCAGGTGGCCGTACGGGCTGGTGATGCCCGCGTCGAGGGCGATCTGGTAGCTGGCCCGGCCCTGGATCACGGTGTCGAAGTTCGGGTTCTCGGCACCTTCGAGGCCCATCTGCTCACGGCCCTGGGCGGCGATGGTGTCCGGATAGGTGGAGGCGAGGTAGGCGAGGAACTCCTCGTCCAGGAAGGCGAACATCGACGACGCGTCGCCCTGCGGGTCTCCGATGAAGCCGTCGATGGAGCAGGCGACGTAGTAGGTGAGCTTGCGCAAACCGGTCTCTTTCCGTGGTCCGAATAGAACAACTCCAGTTGTAGTACTTCATCTGTAGTGATGACAAGTGTTTTCCGGGCCGGATCGGCGACCGCGGCAAGTGGGAGAAGGAATTCCGCATGCCCGGGAGTCCTGAGCGGGGCCCGCACGCGAAGAGGCGGGTCCCGCGCGCCGTGGGGATGCGCGGGGCCCGCCGGGCCGGGCCTCTCGGGACCGTACGGAGTCAGGAGCCGTACGGTCCCGCAGGCCCGGGGACCGCGAGAGGCGAGGACCGCCTCGGTGGCGGGCCGGCCCTCCTCACATGCTGCGGCGCGTCACGAACTCCGCCAGGGACAGCAGGCCGCCCGCCGCTTCCGGGTCCGGGACGGCGCGGGCCAGCTCGGACATCGCCCGGGCCATGCGGTCCGCCGCCTGCTCCTGGGCCCATTCCCGGCCGCCGGCCTGCTCGACGGCCAGTGTCATGCGCTCCACGTCGTCCCCCTGCTCGCGGGGGGACGCGTACAGCTCCGCCAGTTCCGCGGCGGCCGGGGTGCCGGAGCCGAGCGCGGCGATCACCGGCAGGGACTTCTTGCGGGCGACCAGGTCGGCGCCGGCCGGCTTGCCGGTGTGCCGCGGGTCCCCCCATATGCCGATCACGTCGTCGATGAGCTGGAAGGCGAGCCCGGCCTGACGGCCGAACGCGTCCAGCGCCTCGACGTCCTCCTCGGCCGCTCCCGCGTACAGCGCGCCGAGGGCGCAGGCGCAGCCGAGCAGGGCCCCGGTCTTGGCCTCGGCCATGGCGAGCACCTCGTCGAGGGTGACCTCGGCCGGGCCCCGCTTCTCCAGGGCGGTGTCCGAGTGCTGGCCGGCGCACAGCTCGATCACGCAGTCCGCGAGCCGGGCGGCGGCGGCCGAGGACGCCGGATGCGGGTGTGCGGCGAGCATCCCGAGGGCGAGCGCCTGGAGCGCGTCCCCGGCGAGGACGGCGTCGGCGTCGCCGAACACCGTCCAGGCGGTGGGACGGTGCCGACGGGTGGTGTCGCGGTCCATCACGTCGTCGTGCAGCAGCGTGAAGTTGTGGATCAGTTCGACGGCGGCGGCCGCCGGGAGAGCCGCCGTCCTGGCCGCCGGGCCGCCGAGCGCGGTGGCCGCGGCGAGCACCAGCGCGGGCCGGATCGCCTTGCCCGCGTTGCCCGCGGCCGGTGTGCCGTCGGCGTGTTCCCAGCCGAAGTGGTAGAGCGAGATCCGCCGCATCGAGCCGGGCAGCGAGTCGATCGCCGCACGGAGCGCGGGGTCGACGGAACCCCGGGTCTCCTCCAGGAGCACGGCCGCCTCGTGCCCGTCGAGCGCTCCGGGGCCGCTGCCGGTCCGGCCCGGGACGCCTCCTGCCCTCTCCCGTGCCGCGCCGGGGTGCGGCCTGGTCCGCGTCACGTACTCGGTCATCGGGTCCCCCTCGCCGGGTCCGCGCACGGCTGCGGATGCGCGGCCGGACGCGGACCCCCCGGGTGTCCCCGCCCGGCCGGGCGGGGACACGGCGTCCGTACGGGTGAGGTCACCGCCAGCGACCGATCTCGACGTTCTCCAGCACGCCCAGCGCGTCCGGAACCAGCACCGCCGCCGAGTAGTAGGCCGTGACCAGGTACTTGATGACGGCTTGTTCGTTGATGCCCATGAACCGCACGGACAGGCTCGGCTCGATCTCGTCCGGGATGCCGGACTGGCGCAGGCCGATGACGCCCTGGTCCTGCTCGCCGAGGCGCATCGCGATGATCGAGCTGGTGCGGGCCTCGGTCACGGGGATCTTGTTGCACGGGTAGATCGGCACCCCCCGCCAGGTGGGGATCCGGTTGCCGGCGACGTCGATGGTCTCGGGGACGAGCCCCCGCTTGTTGAGTTCGCGGCCGATCGCGGCGATCGCGCGCGGGTGGGCGAGAAGCATCTTGGTGCCGCGGCGGCGGCTGAGCAGCTCGTCGAGGTCGTCCGGGCCCGGCACGCCGTCGTGCGGCTGGATCCGCTGGTCGTACTCGCAGTTGTGGAGCAGTCCGAACTCGCGGTTGTTGACCAGTTCGTGCTCCTGACGCTCCTTCAACGCCTCGACCGTCAGGCGCAGCTGCTGCTCGGTCTGGTTCATCGGCTGGTTGTACAGGTCGGCCACGCGCGAGTGGATGCGCAGGACGGTCTGGGCGATGCTCAGTTCGTACTCGCGCGGCCGGGCCTCGTAGTCCACGAAGGTGTGGGGGATGTCCGGCTCGCCGGCGTGCCCCGCGGCCAGGTCGACGGCCTTCTCGCCGTAGCGGTTGGTCGGTTGCGCGGGGATCGAGCGCAGGCTCCGCAGGTGCTCGGCCAGTGAGCCGGCGCGCTCGGCGACCTGCTCGAAGTCCTGGCGGGACAGGATCAGCACGGTGCAGGCGGTGTCCGCGCGGGCGGTGTACTCCCAGATGGCGTCCGGGTCGAGCAGTGCCTGGTCGCCGAAGTACGCGCCGTCGGCGAGGACTCCGAGGACCTGGTCGTCGCCGTAGGGACCGGTGCCGACCTTCTCGACCCTGCCGTGCGCGAGGAGGTAGACCTTGTCGGTCCGGCTGCCGAAGGAGACGACGACCTCGCCCGGCGCGTACTCCCGCTGCCGGCAGCGGGAGGCCAGCTCCGAGAGCACGTCCTCGTCCTCGTAGGACCGCAGCGCGGGCAGTTCGCCCAGCTCCGCGGGGATGACCTCGACACGGTCTCCGGTCTTGACGAAGGTGACGCGACCGTCACCGACGGCGTACGTCAGACGCCGGTTCACCCGGTACGCGCCGCCCTGCACGTCGACCCAGGGCAGATTCCGCAGCAGCCAGCGAGAGCTGATCTCCTGCATCTGCGGTACGGACTTGGTGGTGGTGGCCAGGTTCCGCGCAGCCGCGGTGCCAAGGCTCTGCTGCGGCTTGCCCTGCTCAGCGCGGACTTCTTCGCCTACCGACATAGAGAATTGCCCTCCCGGTGATGCGCCGGAGCCGTACTGCGCCGACGCACTGTTCTCGCGGGCAAGCCTTCCATCACTCAAAGTGTTCGTGCCATTACCCGAAAGAGCGGGAATGGATCATCGGCGGTGTGGGCACGGCGGGTTTCCGCACGAACGGTGTTCGACAATGACGGGGTGACCAGGCCTCTTCCGTTCGACTCCGCCGCCCTGCGCCCCCGGCTGCCCTCGCCGTTGGAGGAGGTGGCCGACGACCGGTTCGCCCGGCACGGCGTACGGCTGCTCCTCAAGCGGGACGACCTGATCCACCCGGAGCTGATCGGCAACAAGTGGCGCAAGCTCGTGCCGAACCTGGCGGTGGCGGCCGGGCGGCCGGTCGTCACGTTCGGGGGCGCGTACTCCAACCACCTGCGGGCGACGGCCGCAGCCGGCCGGCTGCTGGGCCTGCCCACGGTCGGGATGGTGCGCGGCGACGAGCTGGCCGGCCGCCCGCTGAACCCCTCGCTGGCCCGCTGCGCGGCCGACGGAATGCGGCTGCACTTCGTCGACCGTGCGACCTACCGCCGCAAGGCCGACCCCGCCGCGCTGGCGGCGGTCCTGCGCGCGGCGGGCGCCGAGGACGCGTACGTGGTGCCCGAGGGCGGCAGCAACGCGCCGGCCGTCCGCGGCTGCCGGGCCCTCGGCGAGGAACTGCGCGCCCACGCCGATGTCGTGGCCCTCGCCTGCGGCACCGGCGGCACCCTCGCGGGCCTCGCCGCAGGCCTGGGCCCCGGCCGGCGGGCCCTCGGCATACCGGTCCTCAAGGGCGGCTTCCTCCACGACGCGATACGGGCCCTGCAGCAGGAGGCGTTCGGCGGCCCGGTGGGCGACTGGCGGCTGGACGAGCGCTTCCACTTCGGCGGGTACGCCCGCACCACGCCCGCGCTCGAGGACTTCGCGCGGGACTTCGAGGAGCGGCACGGCCTGCCGGTCGAGCGCCTCTATGTCGCCAAGTCGCTGTACGGACTTGTCGTCCTTGCCGAGGAGGGCGCCTTCCCGCGCGGGACACGGCTCGCGGCGGTCGTGACGGGGGCACCGTTCACCTCCTGACCGGCCCGCCCGCCCCACGCTCCGGACCGGACGGAAGGGCTCAACCCGCCTCCCGGTAGGCGGCGGCCTCCTCCAGGTCCAGCCTGCGCAGCAGCGTCCGCAGCATCTCGTCGTCGATGTGGCGGCCGTCGCGCAGCCGCACGAAGACCTCCCGCTCGGCGCTGATCACCTCGCGGGACAGCCGACGATAGGTGTCGTCGACGGTCTCTCCGGTGACCGGGTTGACCTGGCCGAGGCGTTCCCAGACGGCGTTGCGGCGGCGTTCGAGGACGGTGCGCAGGCGGTCGGCGAGGGGCGGGGGCAGGGCGTTGCGTTCGTCGGACAGCAGTTCCTCCAGCCGCTGCTCGGCGATCCGGGAGGCCTGGGCCTGCGCGTTGGCCTCGGCGAGGGTCGCGGCCTGCGGATCGGGGGCGGGGAACTTCAGCAGGCGGATCAGCGGGGGCAGGGTCAGCCCCTGCACGACCAGGGTGCCGATGACCGTGGTGAAGGTCAGGAAGAGGATCAGGTTGCGGTGCGGGAAGGGCGCCTCGCCGTGGTCCACGGTGACGGGGATGGAGAAGGCGATGGCCAGCGAGACCACGCCGCGCATGCCGGCCCAGCCGATGACGATCGGCCCCCGCCAGGTCGGGTTCTCCTCGCGCGCGCGGACGCGTGCCGACAGCAGCCGGGGCAGGAAGGTCGCCGGGTACACCCACAGGAAGCGGACCGCGACGACCACGAGGAAGAGGGCGACCGCGTACAGGACGGCGTCCGGGCCCTCGTAGTCGCCGAGGCCCCTGAGGACGATCTGGAGCTGCAGGCCGATGAGGGCGAAGACCGCCGACTCCAGCACGAAGGCGACCATCTTCCACACCGCCTCCTCCTGGAGCCGGGTGGCGAAGTCGACCTCCCACGCGCGGTGGCCGAGGTAGAGGGCGACGACGACGACGGCGATGACGCCGGAGGCGTGGAACTGCTCGGCTGCCGCGTACGCGACGAACGGGATGAGCAGGGAGAGGGTGTTCTGGAGGAGCGGTTCCTTCAGGTGGGTGCGCAGCCAGTGCAGCGGGGCCATCAGGATCAGGCCGACGGCGGTGCCGCCGACCGCCGCGACCAGGAACTCCTCGATCCCGCCGGCCCAGGACGCGCCCTCGCCGACGACGACCGCGAGGGCCACTTTGTAGGCGGTGATCGCGGTCGCGTCGTTCAGCAGGGACTCGCCCTGGAGGATCGTGGTCACCTTCGACGGCAGGCCCACCCTGCGTGCCACCGCCGTCGCCGCGACCGCGTCCGGCGGTGCCACCACCGCGCCCAGCACCAGCGCCGCGGTCAGCGGCAGTCCGGGGACCATCAGATAGGCCGCCCACCCGACGGCGAGCGTCGCGAAGAGGACGTACCCGACCGACAGCAGGGCCACGGGCCGCAGCTGGGCACGGAGGTCGAGGTAGGAGCTGTCGGTGGCGGAGGTGTACAGCAGCGGGGGCAGCAGGAGCGGCAGCACGATGTCGGGGTCGAGGGTGTAGTCCGGCACCCCGGGGACGTACGACACGGCCAGGCCGACGGCGACGAGCAGCAGCGGCGCCGGCACCGGTGTGCGCCGGGCCGCCGCGGCGACCGCCGCACTGCCCGCCACCAGCAACAGCAGTGGCATCACGTCCATGTCCCGCCCACCCTCGTTTTTCCGCGCGGCCGTCCGTACGACCGTCGTAATCTGGCAATCATGAAACAGTGCACGCACGCCGAAGCGCTGCCGCACCCCGAACCCGTCCCGCGCGGCGAGACGTGTCCGGAGTGCCTGCGGGACGGCACCGACCCGGTGCAGCTACGGCTCTGCATGACGTGCGGCCACGTGGGCTGCTGCGACTCCTCGCCGGGCCGGCACGCCACGGAGCATCACAAGGAATCGGGTCATCCGATCATGCGGACCTTCGAACCCGGTGAGAACTGGCGCTGGTGCTTCGTCGACCACGTCCTCGTCTGAGCCGTGCCGGGGACGGTCCGTCCGTCGACCGGGTACGGTTCGGGCATCTGACGCCTGGGTACGTCAACCCGGCGCGCCCTCTTCTCTTTTGGGCCGGCGGACCCCTAGACACGGAGCGTATTCACAGCTTTACTGTGAGTGACGGTGGGGGGTCGGGGTCCCGGGGACAGGACGGACGAGGGCGCGGTAGCGTCACCGCTGCACCACACACGCGTTATCCCGGGGGGCGACCCTCGGCCCCCGGAAAGCTTGTACCACCTTGGAGGTGAGGGTGTCCCAGATCGCAGGCGAGCCCGCGACCCAGGACTTCGTGGAAGTCCGGCTGCCGGCTGCGGGTGCCTACCTGTCGGTGCTGCGGACGGCCACGGCCGGCCTCGCGGCCCGTTTGGACTTCACCCTGGACGAGATCGAGGACCTGCGCATCGCGGTGGACGAGGCCTGCGCGATCCTGCTCCAGCAGGCCGTGCCCGGTTCGGTGCTCAGTTGTGTCTTCCGCCTGATCGACGACTCGCTGGAGGTCACCGTCTCGGCGCCGACCACCGACGGGCACGCTCCCGCGCGCGACACGTTCGCGTGGACCGTGCTGTCCGCCCTCGCGGGCAAGGTCTCTTCCGCCGTGGACGAGGACAAGACCGTTTCGATCAGCCTCTACAAACAGCGCGGCGCGGGACCCGGGCCGGCGTGACGAACGGGGACGGGCCGGTGCGGGACGAAGAGCGCGGCACACGGGAGCTGTCGGCCGAGAGCGCCGGGACGGCGGTCTCGGCGGGCGGTTCCCGACGCATGGCGGACGGCATCGACGGCATTCCCGAGCAGGCCCGGCCGCATCCGGAGGACGACCCGGCCTCCGCGGGGACCGGCTTCCCGGAAAGTGCCGAGCAGGAGCCGCCTCGGGAGAGGCGGATCGGGGGCACCCCAGGCCGGGCCGAGGATGAGGCTCGACAGAGGGCGACGGGCGGGACGATGAGCGAGCACGAGCGAGACCACGAACACGGCGGCGTGCCGGGCACGCGGCACGAGCCTCAGCAGCCCGCGCCGCACCGGCTCGCTCCCCAGCAGCCGGTGCCCCCGGCACGCGAGCCCCAGGACCGCAGCGGGGCACGCGCGAAGTTCGTCGAGCTGCGCGGGCTGAAGGAGGGCAGCCCGGAGTACGCGGAGCTGCGCAACCAGCTGGTCCGCATGCACCTGCCGCTCGTCGAGCACCTCGCGCGCCGCTTCCGCAACCGCGGGGAGCCGCTGGACGACCTCACCCAGGTCGCCACCATCGGCCTGATCAAGTCGGTCGACCGCTTCGACCCGGACCGCGGCGTGGAGTTCTCGACGTACGCGACGCCGACGGTCGTCGGTGAGATCAAGCGGCACTTCCGTGACAAGGGCTGGGCGGTGCGGGTGCCGCGCCGGCTGCAGGAGCTGCGGCTGTCGCTGACGACGGCCACGGCGGAGCTGTCCCAGCTGCACGGCCGCTCGCCGACCGTGCACGAGCTGGCCGAGAGATTGGCGATCTCGGAGGAGGAGGTCCTGGAGGGCCTGGAGTCGGCCAACGCCTACTCCACCCTGTCCCTCGACGTCCCCGACACCGACGACGAGTCCCCGGCGGTCGCCGACACCCTCGGCGCCGAGGACGAGGCGCTGGAGGGCGTCGAGTACCGCGAGTCCCTCAAGCCGCTCCTGGAGGATCTGCCGCCGCGCGAGAAGCGGATCCTGCTGCTGCGTTTCTTCGGCAACATGACGCAGTCGCAGATCGCGCAGGAGGTCGGCATCTCCCAGATGCACGTCTCCCGCCTGCTGGCGCGCACGCTGGCCCAGCTGCGGGAGAAGCTGCTCGTCGAGGAGTGACCCTGCCGCGGCAGGGGTCCGTCGCGGCCGCTACTTCTTCTCTCCGCCGCCGGCGTCGCCGGGCCCCCGGATGCCGAGGGCCCGGGTCGTCTCGCCGTTGACGATCAGGACCAGCGCGGCGACGGCGGCGGCGGCCAGCGCGATGCCCGCCGGGATCGCCATGCTGTCGGCCTGGAGCAGGTTGTAGGCGACGGGCAGTGCCATGATCTGGGTGATGACGGCGGGCCCGCGGCTCCAGCTCCGGCAGCCCAGCAGCCCGCGGGCGGCGAGCAGGGGCAGCAGGGCGAGGACCATCAGCGTCACCCCGCCGGTGACGGCCTGCTGCCGGTCGTCGGGGTCACCGGTGATGCCGAGGACGAGGATCCAGAGCCCGCCGACGACCAGCGCCAGCCCCTCCAGGGCGACGAGCGCGGCGGCGTACGTCAGACGGCGCGGGCGGGGGCCCGCGGGTTCCGTGCCTTCCGCGTTCCCGGCGTTCTCCGTGGTCTTCGGGACTTTCGGGGTGGCGGGGTTCTGCTCGCTGCTCACCCCAGAAGGGTAGCCTCCGCTCCCCGGCCCGTCCCTGTTCCCCCTCCGGCCCCGCGCCCCCGCCGTGTCACGGCTCACGCCGTGGGTGCGGGCCGATCCCCGTTCGGCCTTGTACCTCGGTACCACCCAGTAGGTACGCTGCCCTGCATGCGTGCACTTCTCGTGGTCAATCCGGCGGCAACCACCACCAGTGCACGGACGCGTGACGTCCTCATCCACGCGCTCGCCAGCGAGATGAAGCTGGAGGCGGTCACCACCGAGTACCGCGGGCACGCGCGGGACCTGGGGCGGCAGGCCGCCCAGAGCGACGACATAGACATGGTCGTCGCCCTCGGTGGCGACGGCACCATCAACGAGGTGGTCAACGGGCTGCTGCACGCCGGCCCCGACCCCGAGAACCTGCCCGGCATCGCCGTGGTCCCCGGCGGTTCCACCAATGTCTTCGCCCGCGCCCTCGGCCTGCCCAACGATCCCGTCGAGGCGACCGGCGCCCTGCTGGACGCCCTGCGCGAGGGCAGGGAGCGCACGGTCGGACTGGGGCTCACCTCCGGTACGCCGGGCACGGAGGACGAGGCGGTGCCGGCGCGCTGGTTCACCTTCAACGCCGGTCTCGGTTTCGACGCCGGGGTCGTCGGCCGGGTCGAACAGCAGCGTGAGCGCGGCCGGAGGTCCACCCACGCGCTCTACGTCCGCCAGGCCGTGCGCCAGCTCCTCGGCGAGCCGCAGCGCCGGCACGGTTCGATCACGCTGGAGCGGCCGGGCGCGGACCCGGTGACCGATTTGGTGCTGTCCATCGTGTGCAACACGGCTCCGTGGACCTATCTGGGCAATCGCCCGGTGTACGCATCACCTAAGGCCTCGTTCGATACCGGGCTCGACGTACTCGGTCTCAGTCGTCTGTCGACGGCCTCGGTTGTCCGGTATGGGACCCAGTTGCTCACTTCGTCCCCCGAGCGGGGACCCCATGGCAAGCATGCCGTGCCCTTGCACGATCTGGACCAGTTCACCTTGCATTCGAAGGTCCCGCTGCCCCTCCAGATGGACGGTGACCACCTGGGGCTGCGTACCAGCGTGACGTTCACAGGCGTACGCCGTGCACTGCGTGTGATTGTGTGAGCAGAAAGGGCTGAAGTCCTTTCACTCGAACGTTTAGACCAGGGTCCACCCCATGGAAGTACGGCTGTGACCTAGTCGACACCGAGGAATCAAAAAAAACTTTCCGGAAGGGGTTGTATCCGCCGCTGAGGTTTGCGAGTCTCTACGTGGCGATCGGGACGGCCCGCAGGACCGGCCTCCACTGATCACCGGAACCCCTCTTCAATCCACAGGACCGCGCCAGGGAACCTGGCTGATGGCCCTTCACTTGTTGAGGGATTCGTGAAAGCGTTCACATTCACAAGCAACGTGCATGTAATACCAAGGAGAGGTAGCAGCCATGGACTGGCGTCACAACGCCGTTTGCCGCGAGGAAGACCCCGAGCTCTTCTTCCCCATCGGCAACACCGGTCCTGCGCTGCTGCAGATCGAGGAAGCCAAGGCCGTCTGCCGTCGCTGCCCCGTTATGGATCAGTGTCTGCAGTGGGCGCTCGAGTCCGGTCAGGACTCCGGCGTCTGGGGTGGCCTCAGCGAGGACGAGCGCCGCGCGATGAAGCGCCGCGCCGCCCGCAACCGGGCCCGTCAGGCCTCCGCCTGACGACACCCGCCCCGCAAGCCTGAGCTTGGCGGCGCGTACAGCGTGTACGCATCTCCCGCCCCCGAGCCGCAGCGCGCAGTACCCCCGATGCGCAGCACCCGCTGGCAACGAGCATTCGAGCCCCGGACCCTTGAACGGTCCGGGGCTTCTTGCTGTGCCCGGCCGGGAGTCACTTCTGCGCCCGCACCGGAATGTCCAGGATCACCTGCGTACCGCGCTCCGGCGCCGGAACCATGTCGAAGGATCCCCCCAACTCCCCCTCCACCAGCGTCCGTACGATCTGGAGGCCGAGGTTGCCCGAGGTGTGCGGGTCGAATCCTTCGGGCAGGCCGACGCCGTCGTCCTGGACCGTGACCAGCAGGCGGCCCTCCTTCGTGGTGCCGCCGCGGACCGCCGAGACCTCGACCGTGCCGGTGTCGCCCTCCCGGAAGCCGTGCTCCAGCGCGTTCTGCAGGATCTCGGTGAGCACCATGGACAGCGGGGTGGCGACCTCCGCGTCGAGGATGCCGAAGCGCCCGGTGCGCCGGCCGGTCACCTTGCCCGGCGAGATCTCCGCGACCATCGCCAGGACGCGGTCGGCGATCTCGTCGAACTCCACGCGCTCGTCCAGGTTCTGAGACAGCGTCTCATGGACGATGGCGATCGAGCCGACGCGCCGGACCGCCTCCTCCAGGGCCTCCCTGCCCCGCTCGGACTCGATCCGGCGGGCCTGGAGCCGGAGCAGGGCGGCCACGGTCTGGAGGTTGTTCTTCACCCGGTGGTGGATCTCCCGGATGGTCGCGTCCTTGGTGATCAACTCACGCTCGCGGCGACGCAGTTCGGTGACGTCCCGGCACAGGACCAGCGAGCCGATGCGGGTGCCCTTGGGCTTGAGCGGGATGGCCCGGAACTGGATGACGCCGTCGTGCGCCTCGACCTCGAACTCGCGCGGCGCCCAGCCGCTGGCGACCTTGGCGAGCGCCTCGTCCACCGGGCCCCGGGTGGGGGCGAGTTCGGCGGTGGTCAGGCCGAGGTTGTGGCCGACCAGGTCGGAGGCGAGGCCCATGCGGTGGTAGGCCGAGAGCGCGTTCGGGGAGGCGTACTGGACGACGCCGTCGGCGTCGAGGCGGATCAGGCCGTCGCCGACGCGCGGGGCCGCGTCCATGTCCATCTGCTGGTCGGGGAACGGGAAGGAGCCGGCCGCGATCATCTGCGCCAGGTCGGAGGCGCTCTGGAGGTAGGTCAGCTCCAGGCGGCTCGGGGTGCGCACGGTGAGCAGGTTGGTGTTGCGGGCGATCACGCCGAGCACCCGGCCCTCGCGCCGCACGGGGATGGACTCGACCCGGACGGGGACCTCCTCGCGCCATTCCGGGTCGCCCTCACGCACGATCCGGCCCTCGTCGAGGGCAGCGTCCAGCAGGGGGCGGCGGCCGCGCGGGACGAGGTGGCCGACCATGTCGTCCTGGTAGGAGGTGGGTCCGGTGTTGGGGCGCATCTGGGCGACGGAGACGTAGCGGGTGCCGTCGCGCGTGGGGACCCACAGGACCAGGTCGGCGAAGGACAGGTCGGAGAGCAGCTGCCACTCCGAGACCAGCAGGTGCAGCCACTCGAGGTCGGAGTCGCCGAGTGCGGTGTGCTGGCGTACGAGTTCGTTCATGGAGGGCACGTCTGTGAGCGTACCTGGGGGTATGTCCGGGGCCTAAAAACGCCGACGGCGCACGCCTGGAGACACCCGCGGGCCGCGGCGCCTGAGAGGGACCCTCAGCCCTCCCGGCACCGCAGCCCGGAGCAATGCCGGCCGCGGGGTGTGCGGTCCCGTCGGCCGAGGGTGAGGATCCGGGGCAGTCAGGGCAGAGAGCTCCGGGTCCTCGGTCCGCCTTCCTGTGCGGGGAAGGCGGAAGTCTGCTGTACAGCCCCACCATTGTGGACTAGACCACTTCGACTGTCCATGTGCGGGAGCCTGTGGGTTCGTCAGCCGGGGCGGATGTTCGGACGCCCTGGCATCCATGAGGCAGCCTAGCCTGTGCGGGCCCCTGTGCGGAGCCGGATGACGGGGCGGTTTCCGGACCGCCCGGGGCGCGGCCGGCCTCCACCGCCCCCTCGGCCGTTCCCACCGCCCCGCCCCGCCGTGCCCACCCCCTCCCGGCCACCCCTCCCGCCGCCTCCGGCCCCGCCGCCACCTGGGCGGGGATACCCGATTCTGTTAGATTGGTCTAAACCACATAGGCCCTTCCGGGCCCCGTCGAGCCCCTCTCCAGAACGGCAGGCCAGCGTGGAAGTTGTCATCGTTGCGGACGCCAGGTCGGGCGGCGAACTCGTCGCCGAGGCCATCGCACAGCTGCTGCGGCGCAAGCCCGACGCCCTGCTCGGAGTGGCCACCGGTTCCACCCCGCTGCCCGTCTACCAGGCGTTGACGGCCCGGGTGCGGTCCGGCGGCGTCGACACCTCGCGGGCGCGCGTCGCCCAGCTCGACGAATACGTCGGCCTGCCCGCCGAACACCCCGAGTCCTACCGCTCGGTGCTGCGCCGGGAGGTGCTGGAGCCGCTCGGCATCGGCATGGACGCCTTCCTCGGGCCGGACGGCGCCGCCGAGGACGTACAGGCCGCGTGCGAGGCCTACGACCGGGGGCTGGCCGCGGCCGGCGGGGTCGACCTCCAGCTGCTCGGGATCGGGACCGACGGGCACATCGGGTTCAACGAGCCCTGTTCCTCGCTGGCCTCCCGGACGCGGATCAAGACGCTCACCGAACAGACCCGCGTCGACAACGCGCGGTTCTTCGACGGGGACGTCGAACAGGTCCCGCACCACGTCATCACGCAGGGCATCGGGACCATCCTGGAGGCACGGCACCTGGTGCTGCTCGCCACGGGCGAGGGCAAGGCGGACGCCGTCGCCGCGACCGTCGAGGGGCCGGTGGCGGCCGTCTGTCCCGCCTCGGCGCTCCAGCTGCACCCGCACGCGACCGTCGTCGTCGACGAGGGTGCCGCCTCCAAGCTGAAGCTCGCGGACTACTTCCGTCACACCTACGCCCACAAGCCCGGGTGGCAGGGAATCTGAAACTCCGTCGCCGCAGCGCCCCGCACGACGCCACAGGCGCCGGATCCCCCGAAAGGGATCCGGCGCCTGTTCTGTCGCAGGGGCCGTCATCCGCCCGCGATGACCTCCGCCGCCGCCCGCCCGCAGACCCGGGCCGCGCCGTGGGTGGCGAGGTGGAGGGCGCCGCGGGCCGGGGACTGGGGGACGCCCATCTCGACGACGATCGTGTCGGGGCGGGCGGCGAGGAGGGTGTCCAGGGCCGCCGTCATCCAGGGGTGACGGTGCTCGTCGCGGACCACGGCCACGATCCGCCGCTCCCCGGCCGCGATCAGTGCCGCGTGTCCCGCGTCCTCGCCGGCGAAGCCGCCCGTCTCGGTGCCGGGCAGGAGCCGGGAGAGCTCCGCGGCCATGCCCCAGGGCGTCTCGTCGCCGACGGCGATGTTGGCGACCGGGGTGAGGGCGGCCACGTACGGGGCGTCGGTGAGCGGGGTGAAGGGGCCGGCGGCGGTGCGGCGCAGGGCGCGGCGGGCGGCGACGAGGCCGATGTCGGTGTGCGCGCCGGCCCGGTCGGCGGACGGGGAGGCCGCGGCGGAGGCGGTCCAGCGGGCCAGGGCGCGGACCCGTTCGGCCGCGTCGGCGAGGCGTTCCTCCGGGAGGTCGCCCGTGCGGACCGCGGCGACGAGGGCGTCGCGCAGGCGTCGTACCGTCTCGTCGTCGGCGAGGCCGCCGCCCACGCAGATGGCGTCGGCGCCGGCCGCGACGGCCAGGACGCTGCCGCGCTCGATGCCGTAGGTGCCGGCGATCGCCCGCATCTCCATGCCGTCGGTGACGATCAGGCCGTCATAGCCGAGTTCGCCGCGCAGCAGGTCCGTCAGGATGCGGCGGGACAGGGTGGCCGGGTGGTCCGGGTCCAGGGCCGGGACCAGGATGTGCGCGCTCATCACGGCCCGGCTGCCGGCCGCGATGGCGGCGCGGAACGGGGCCAGTTCGCGCTCGGCCAGCACGGCCGGGTCCACGTCGATGCGGGGCAGGGCGAGGTGGGAGTCGACGGCCGTGTCCCCGTGGCCGGGGAAGTGCTTGGTGCAGGCGGCGACGCCGGCCGCCTGCAGGCCGGTGACGTAGGCCGCGGTGTGCCGGGCGACCAGGGCGGGGTCGGCGCCGAAGGACCGTACGCCGATCACCGGGTTGTCCGGGTTGGAGTTCACGTCGGCCGAGGGGGCCCAGTTGAGGTCGACCCCGCAGGCCGCGAGGCGGCGGCCCAGCTCGAAGGCGACCTGCCTGGTCAGGTCCACGTCGTCCACCGCGCCCAGGGCGTGGTTGCCGGGGAAGCTGGAGCCGGTCCGCACCTCGAGGCGGGTGACGTCGCCGCCCTCCTCGTCGATCGCGACGAGCACGTCGTCGCGTTCGGCACGCAACTGCGAGGTCAGGGCGGCGAGCTGTTCGGGGGAGGCGATGTTGCGGCCGAACAGGCCGACCGCGGCCAGGCCCTCGCCGAGCCGGCGCAGCAGCCAGTCGGGGGCGCTGGTGCCCGCGAAGCCGGGCTGGAGGACCGTCAGGGCGTCGCGCGTCAGAGTGTCGGTGCCGCTGGCGAATGTCGTCATCGGGGCGTTATCCCTTCACGGCGCCCGCGGTGAGACCCGCGGCCATCTTGCGCTGGACGAGGAGGAACAGCACGACGATCGGCACGGCCATCATGGTGGCGCCGGCCATCATCGGGGCGTACTCGGTGCCGTGCTTGGTGGAGAAGTTGCTCAGCCAGACGGTGGCGGTCTGGTTCTTCTGGCTGAGCAGCATCAGGGCGTAGAGGTACTCGTTCCACGCCTGGATGAAGCCGTAGACCGAGGTGGCGACCATGCCGGGGGCGAGCAGCGGGAAGACGACGCGGACGAAGGCGCCGGTGCGGGAGCAGCCGTCGACCATCGCGGCCTCCTCCAGCTCCTTCGGGATGTTGACGATGAAGCCGCGCAGGGTCCACACGGTGAAGGGCAGGATGAAGGTCAGGTAGGTGATGATCAGGCCGGTCAGCCGGTCGTACTGGCCCAGGTCGTTCAGGAGCAGGAAGACCGGGATGATCATGGCGACCAGCGGGACCATCTGGACCGCGAGGATGCCGACGATCACGATCTTGCGGCCGCGGAAGGCGAACCGGGAGATGGCGAGGGCGGCCAGCATGCCGACGACGACGCCGATCGCGACGACCGCGAGCGAGACGAGAAGGCTGCGGGCGACCGGGCCCCAGAAGTCGGCGATGTCCATCGCCCGGCCGAAGTTGGAGAGGGTCAGCGAGGTGGGCAGCAGGCTCGGGTCCGGGTCGATGGCGTCCTTCGCCGGCTTGAACGCGGTGTTGAGCATCCAGTAGACGGGGAAGCCGGCGACGACGAAGACCAGGAGGCCGAGGAGGTTCCAGCCGAGCTTGGACCGGCGGCGGCCCGGGCCGCCGCCGGAGCCGCTCTTCGCGGTGGCGATGGCGCTCATTCGACCTCTCCGATCTTCAGCATCTGGCGCATGTACACGGCGACCACGCCGAGCAGCAGGAGCACGGTGATCAGGGCGATCGCCGAGCCCTGGCCGTAGTCGTTGACGACGAAGGCGCGGTCGTAGGAGTACGTCGTCAGCAGCTGGAACTCGGCCTCGGGATGGCCGTTGCGCATCACGAAGACCTGCGGGAAGACGCCCATGTCCCAGATGACCGACAGGGTCGTGAGCATCACGATGATCGGCTTGAGGATGGGCAGGGTGACGTACCGGAAGACGCCCCAGGCGCCGGCGCCGTCGAGGCGGGCGGCCTCCTCCAGCTCCTTGGGGACCTGGGTGAGACCGGCGCTGAGGGTGATCACGACGAACGGGACGGCTCCCCAGATCACCAGCAGCATGATCACGGCCAGGCCCTGCGGCCCGCTCGCGAACCAGTTGTGGCCGATCAGGTCGACACCGGGCAGCCTGCTCAGGACCGCGTTGAGGATGCCGTAGTCCGCGTCGAACAGCCACTTGAAGACCGTGGTGGCGACGATGATCGGCATGCCCCAGCTGGCCACCAGCGCGATGTTGATGAGCGTCTTCACCCAGCCGGACACCCGCTGGAGCAGCAGCGCGATCAGCATGCCGACGACCATCGTGAAGACGACGCAGCCGGCCGCGAAGACGATCGTGCGCACGACGACCGCCCAGAACTCGCCGTCGCCCAGCACCTTGGTGAAGTTGTCGAACCCGACCGACTCGGCCGGCTGGAAGCCCCACAGCTGGGACTGCCCGAACTTCTGGAAGGAGAGGGTGACCAGGCGGACGAGCGGATAGCCCATCACCAGCAGGAGGACCAGCAGGCAGGGGGCGAGCAGCAGCCAGGGGGTGCCGGCGCCGGCGGAGGTCCCCTTGACGCGGGGCCGCCGTGGCGCGGACGGCGGCGGCGGTGCGGGCCGCGGTGGCGGCACCTTGGCGGGGGTGGTCGTGTCTGCGGCACTCATCGCGCGCTCCTCAGCGGTCCCTCAGGTCGTACGGAGGCCGGGCCCCGTGGGTGTACGGCGGCCAGCCCCCGCAGGTGTACGGCGGCCGGGGCCCCGCGGGTCGGACGGGAGGCGGGGCCCCGCGGGCCGGACGGCGGCGGGGCCCTCGCGGGTCGAAGGCGGGGCAGGGCCCGCGGGCCGGACGGGCTGCGGGGCCCGTGAGCCGGACGGCGGCAAAGCCCCCGCGGGGCCACGGGGGCCGGGCCCCGTCAGGCGTGCGGGGTGGACGCCGCGCAGGTCGTGCGGACGGCGGGGCTCCGCCGCGGCGGAGCCCCGTGGGTCGTCACTTGGTGTTGATGACCTTGTCGATCGCGGCGTCCGCCTCCTTGGCGGCCTCCTCGACGGTCTTCTTGCCGGTGCCGATGCTCTGCAGCATGGTCTGGAGGACCTGGGCCTTCTCGACCTGGCCCCAGCCGGGCGCCATCGGGACGAACCAGTTGGACTCGGCCGCGGTGGCCGGGACGACCGTCTTGGGGTCGTTCTTCAGGGTCGCGAGGTCGGTCTTGTTGTTGGGCAGGTTGCCCTTGGCCATCAGGCCCTTCTGGCCGGCGGGACCGGTGAACGCGTTGATCCACTCGGCGGCCAGTTCCCGCGCGTCCGACTTGACCGGGACGGCGAGGTCGGAGCCGCCCAGGAAGACGGGGAGGTTCTTGCCGGACGGGCCGGGCATCACGAAGTTCTCGAGGTTGCCCTTGAGCTTGCCGCTCTTGTCGTTCTCGGGGGCCTCGGCGGTCCCGCCCTCCCAGGCGGCGCCGAAGATCATGCCGGACTTGCCCTGGCCGTAGACGATGTAGCGGTCCGACTCGTCCTTGGTCTTGTCGCCGTGCATGTACGTGTCGACGACGTTCTTGAACTCGGTGAGGCCCTTGACGGACTCGGGCGAGGAGAGGTTGCCCTTCCACTGGCCGCCCTCCTCCTTCGCGATGGAGCCGCCGGCGTCGTAGACGAAGGACATGGCCGCGTACCAGTCGCGGGTGGGCTGGTACCAGGCGCTGAACTTGTCGCCCTCCTTCTTCTGGACCTTGTCCAGGGCGGCGGTCAGCTCCGCGTAGGTCTTCGGGGCCGCCTTGACGCCGGCGGCGGCGAAGAGGTCCTTGCGCCAGTTGCCGACGCGGCCGCCCGCGTAGTACGGCACGCCGTAGGTCTTGTCCTCGTACGTCACCGAGGCCTTGAGGCCGTCCAGCCAGGCGGAGGAGTTGTCGAACGCGGCGGCGTCCAGGGGGGCGAAGGCGCCCTTGACCATGTAGCCGAGCATCTCGGTGTTGCCCATCTCGACCACGTCGGGGGCCTTGTCGGTGGCGAGCACCGCGTCGAGCTTGGCGTTCTTGTCGGGCCAGCCGTAGTACTCGTGGGTGATCTTGACGCCGGGGTGCTTCTTCTGCACCGCCGCGTCCGCGGCCTTCACCAGGTCGGGCCAGTTGTTCTGCGCGTCGACGGTCAGCCAGACCGTCAGCTCCTTGGCGTCGGCGCCCTTGTCCGAGCCCCCGCTGTCCTTGTCGTCCCCGCACGCCGCGATGGAGACCATCATGCCCGCGATACCGATCGCGGCTATCAGCTTGCGCTTCACGCCAACCCTCCTCAGGGATGCCACAAACCCCCCTGCCTCCCCGCCGCGGTCGAGCGTCAACGCGTACCGTCCGTGGGGCCAGGACCTGGACCAATGGTGTAGACCAGTACCGGGAGCTTGGCTCAGACCAATAGGGCTGTCAAGGGTGTTCGACCGGGGTCGAGTCGTCCGTTACGGGACCGCGATATGCAGGGACTTTTCAATTCGGGGGCGGCCGATCGGCCCTCTCCGGCGGAGCGAACCAGCCGGGCGCGAGGGCGCGCTGGACTAGACCAACGAAGGCCTCGGAGGTATACAGAGGGGATCACGGAGCGCGCGAGGTCACCGCACTGGATACCCCGCCCACGAACCCGTGCCACGATGTGAGCCGCGGCCGACGTCAGCGTCGGCCGGTTCGGCACCCGGAGCCGGGAAGGCAGGCCATGAGCACCGACGTCAGCAGTGCGGAGAACGAGGGTGGGGCGACCGTCCGTACCGCGCGCGTGCCCAAGTACTACCGCCTGAAGAAGCACCTCCTCGACATGACCGAGACGCAGTCGCCCGGCACCCCGGTGCCGCCCGAGCGCACGCTGGCGGCCGAGTTCGACACCTCGCGCACCACCGTGCGCCAGGCGCTCCAGGAACTGGTCGTCGAGGGCCGGCTGGAGCGCATCCAGGGCAAGGGCACCTTCGTCGCCAAGCCGAAGGTCTCCCAGGCGCTCCAACTCACCTCGTACACCGAGGACATGCGCGCCCAGGGCCTCGAACCCACCTCGCAGCTGCTGGAGATCGGCTACATCACGGCCGACGACCGCCTCGCCGGGCTGCTCGACATCACCGCGGGCGGCCGCGTGCTGCGCATCGAACGGCTGCGCATGGCCAACGGCGAGCCGATGGCCATCGAGACCACCCACCTGTCGGCCAAGCGCTTCCCGGCCCTGCGCAGGTCGCTGGTGAAGTACACGTCCCTCTACACCGCGCTCGCCGAGGTCTACGACGTCCACCTGGCCGAGGCCGAGGAGACCATCGAGACCTCGCTGGCCACCCCGCGCGAGGCGGGCCTGCTCGGCACGGACGTCGGCCTGCCGATGCTGATGCTGTCCCGCCACTCCGTGGACAAGCAGGGCCAACCGGTGGAGTGGGTGCGGTCGGTGTACCGGGGGGACCGGTACAAGTTCGTCGCACGGCTCAAGCGGCCGGTGGACTAGGGCCTCTCGTTCGGATCATGCCGGGCTCGCAGGCCCTGGCACCGCACCTCGCCGCCCTGATGCCAACGAAAGACCCTAGGGCCGTCGAGTCATCCGGCGGAGCGACGGGACCGATATCCGGACGAGGTCTTCCGCTTCCCTTTATCCGTCACCTACATTTCGTGCGCGTTGCACGTGATCTCTAGGGGACGGAGCCGCCCGATGTCAGAAGCCCCAGAAGTGACCACAGGGCCGGTGGTGACGCCGTTGCGCGTCGTCATCGGCCTGTGTCTGTTCGCGCCCTTCGTGGCGATGCTGTGGGTCGGTTCGTACGCGAAGACCGACCCCGCGTTCATCGGCATCCCCTTCTTCTACTGGTACCAGATGCTGTGGGTGCTGCTCTCCACCGCGCTCACGGTCACCGCCTACAAGCTGTGGCAGCTCGACCAGCGCGGCCGCGCGCACCGGGGCGGGGGTGCGGCGAAGTGAAGGACGGCGTGAACGGCGTCGCACTCGCCGTCTTCATCTTCTTCTTCCTGGCCGTCACGGTCATGGGCTTCCTGGCCGCGCGCTGGCGCAGGGCCGCCGACGAGCACAGCCTCGACGAATGGGGCCTGGGCGGCCGGTCGTTCGGCACCTGGGTCACCTGGTTCCTGCTCGGCGGCGACCTGTACACGGCCTACACGTTCGTGGCGGTGCCGGCGGCGATCTACGCGGCCGGCGCGGCGGGCTTCTTCGCGGTGCCGTACACGATCCTCGTCTACCCGCTGATCTTCACGTTCCTGCCGCGCCTGTGGTCGGTGTCGCACCGGCACGGGTACGTGACGACCTCGGACTTCGTGCGCGGCCGGTTCGGCTCCAAGGGGCTGTCCCTCGCCGTGGCCGTCACCGGCATCCTGGCCACCATGCCGTACATCGCGCTCCAGCTCGTCGGCATCCAGGCCGTGCTCGACGTGATGGGCGTCGGCGGCGGCGAGAACACCAACTGGTTCGTCAAGGACCTGCCGCTGCTGATCGCCTTCGGCGTGCTCGCGGCGTACACCTACTCGTCGGGGCTGCGGGCGCCCGCGCTGATCGCGTTCGTGAAGGACACGCTGATCTACATCGTCATCGCGGTGGCGATCATCTACATCCCCATCAAGCTCGGCGGGTTCGACGACATCTTCGCCAAGGCGGGCGACGCCTTCGCGCAGACCAACCCGGCGACCGGCAAGCCGCGCGGTGCGCTCGCCCCGGCCGAGGCGGGCCAGTGGACGTACGCCACGCTGGCTCTGGGCTCCGCACTGGCACTGTTCATGTACCCGCACTCGATCACCGCGACGCTGTCCTCGCGCAGCCGTGAGGTGATCCGCCGCAACACCACGATCCTGCCGCTGTACTCCCTCATGCTCGGCCTGCTCGCCCTGCTGGGCTTCATGGCGATCGCCGCCGGAGTGAAGGTCACCAACGGCCAGTTGGCGATCCCGCAGCTCTTCGAGGACATGTTCCCGGCGTGGTTCGCCGGTGTGGCCTTCGCGGCGATCGGCATCGGCGCGCTGGTGCCGGCCGCCATCATGTCCATCGCGGCCGCGAACCTCTTCACCCGCAACATCTACAAGGACTTCATCAAGCCGGACGCCACGCCCAAGGAGGAGACCCGTGTCTCCAAGCTGGTCTCGCTGCTGGTGAAGGTGGGCGCGCTGGTCTTCGTCCTCACCATGGACAAGACGGTCGCCATCAACTTCCAGCTGCTGGGCGGCATCTGGATCCTCCAGACCTTCCCGGCCCTGGTGGGCGGCCTGTTCACCCGCTGGTTCCACCGCTGGGCCCTGCTGGCCGGCTGGGCCGTCGGCATGGTCTACGGCACGCTCGCGGCGTACGGCGTCGCCTCCCCGACGCAGGAGCACTTCGGCGGCTCGTCGAAGGAGATCCCCGGCATCGGCGAGATCGGCTACATCGGTCTGACGGCGTTCGTGCTGAACGTGGTGGTGACGGTGGTGCTGACCTTCGTCCTGAAGGCGCTCAAGGCCCCGGAGGGCGTCGACGAGACGTCCCCGTCGGACTACACGGCGGACGCAGGCGACCCGGGCGTCCAGGTGGAGCTGCCGCCGGCGACGGCGGGGGCGGGAGCGGGGCACTAGGGCCTGTCCGGCGGGTCAAGTCGGAGGAAACCGGCGGCGCCTTGCAGCCGAGGTGAGCGGGGGCTGGTGCGTGCGGCTGCAAGGCGGAGGAGGGCGTCGACGCGGTGGGGGCACCTCCCGGCCGAAGGCCGGGGGACGTCGGCAACCGACGACAACGCCGCTGGGGGCACCCCCTCCGGGGGAGGGCGTGCCAGACCCCGCGTCTCCGGCATGATCCGCCGGACAGGCCCTAACGGGGGGCGAGGCGCGCCTCGGTCTCCCCGATGGGCACGTCATGTCCGGCCTCACATCGCACCGCGGGCACGAGCGGGGCGCCGCAGCCGGCGTGCGCGAGTTCGACCCCGCCGTGCACGCCTTCCTCTGTGGTCCGCCCCCATCGCATCAGTGAGACGAACAGCGGAAACAGGGCCCGGCCCCGGTCGGTCAGCACGTACTCGTAGCGGGTGCGTGCGCCAGGTTCGCGATAAGGGCTTCGCTCCATGAGCCCGTCGGCCACCAGCTGGCGCAGCCGCTTGGCGGCCACTGTCTCGGCGAGGCCGGTGCGCCGCACCAGGTCGTCGAAGCGGCGTCCGCCGTAGAACGCCTCCCTGACCAGCATCATCGCGGAGCGGGTGCCGATCACCTCCAGAGAGCGCTCCATGGCGCACCAGCCGGCCACCGTGAAGGCGTCCCGGTCGGCGAACTCGCCCGTGCGCGTGAACACCGTGTCTTCGCCCTGCAGGTCAACGCGTTCCATGACTCCATTCTAGTCTGACTAGTTTTTCCAGCAGTCAGAGTGCTACTTTCCTGGCTATGCCAAACAGCAGTCAGCCGTCCTCGGCGGGTGTCGCGCGCCCGCCCGTCCGGGCCACCCCGGCGCCCGTCGCGTCTTCCGCCGAACACAGCGGCATACCCGCCCGTCCCTGGCGGGGCGTGCTCACCGTGTGCCTCGGCGTGATGATGGCGTTCGTCAACGTCTCGTCCACGATCGGCGCGCTCGGCGCCATCCAGCAGGACCTGCACCCCTCGGCGAGCACGCTGGTCTGGGTGACCAGCGCCTACTCCCTGGCCGTCGCCGGCCTGGTGATGTCCGCCGGCACACTCGCCGACCTGATCGGCCGCCGCACGGTCTTCCTCGGCGGAGCAGTGGTCTTCACCGTCGGCAGCATCCTCGCCTTCGTCGCCGACAGCACCGGGCCGCTGATCACCGCGCAGGCGGTCATGGGCCTGGGCGGCGCGGCCGTCCTGCCCGCCAGCCTGTCGATCGTCAGCCACTCCTTCACCGACCCGCACGAGCGGACCAAAGCGATCGGCGCCTGGGCCGGCTGCTCCGGTCTCGGCCTCGCCGTCGGCCCGCTCGGCGCCGGCCTGCTCCTGGGCCACTTCACGTGGCATGCGGTGTACCTGATCAACGTCGTCATCGGCGCGCTCACCGTGATCCTCACGCCGTTCCTGGTGACCGAGTCCAAGCACCCGACCCGCCGGCTGGACCTCCCCGGAGTCGTCCTGGGCACCGTCGCGACCGCCTCGGCGACCTACGCGATCATCGAGGGCGGCTCCTCCGGCTACACCTCCGGCCGCATCATCGTCATATACGTCGTCTTCGCCGTCTCCCTCGTGCTGTTCCTGACCGCCGAGGCGCGCCACCACGACCCCATGCTGGACCTGCGCCTGTTCCGCAACCCCTCGTACACGGCGGTGATGGGCGTCGCCGCGGCCTCCATGTTCGGTTTCGTCGGCATCTCGTTGCTCGCCGTCCTGTACATGGAACGCGTCCAGCAGCTGTCCGCACTGGCCACCGGCGTCCGCCTGCTGGCCATGTTCGCCACCTACATCGTGGTCAGCGCGCTCGCCGGACGCCTCGTCCACAAGGTCGGCTTCACCCTCATGCTGACCGCGGGCCTCGTCGTCCTGGGCGCCGGAGCCCTCGCCCTGCTGGCCGTCGGTCCCTTCACCGGTTACAGCGCCCTGTGGCCCGGCCTGCTGATCGCGGGAATCGGATCCGCGCTGTTGACCGCGCCCTCGACCGCCGCCGCGGTCAACAGCGTTCCGCGACTGCAGGCCGGCATGGCCAGCGCCACGGTCAACATGTTCCGTCAGATCGGCTCCGTCCTCGGCCCCAGCATCCTCGGCACCATCGTCACCACCCGCTTCCCCCGCTACCTCGAAGACCGGCTGGTCTCCGCAGGCGTGCCGGCCCCGGACGCCGCCCGCATCACCGCCGGCGCCGTCCACGGCGACGGCACGGACGAACTGCCCGCCCAGCTCGTCCACACCGTCACCGACTCCGCCGCCCGCGCCTTCACCGACGCCGTCCACCTCGGACTGCTCATCGCAGGCATCACCCTGCTCGTCATCGCGGTACCCACCGCGGTCTTCGTACGGCACCGCAACACGGCAACCCCCTGACGCGGCCAAGGCGCGCTGAGCAACGACACCGGGCTCGCGGCAAGCCCGCCCGGCAGGTGTGATCAGTCCACGCCCGCCGGCTGCGGTGTCCGACCACGCGCACACGCCGGCCCGAGCAGTGCCGGGGGGGGCCGACCCGGCTCGTCGGTGACCGCCAGGTCCTCGGGCGGGGTAGAGAGCAGAAGGAGATCGGCGCTCGGCAGCAGGCAGGAGAGCGAAACGGCGCCCGGCGGCGAGCGGGACGACGTGACGAGGCGGCTCGGCGACGAGCCCGAGGACCCGAGGAGGGGACGCGATGACGGCACCCGACGCACCCGGTACGGCCGAGGCCGAGCAGGTCAACGCCGCGATGTGGCACGCCTACGGAGCGCACCACCTCGACCGGGCCACGCCCCTGCCCGAGGTGGACGAGATCGCCTGGGGCCCGGCGGGAACAGGGCCGGGGGACGCTGTCCTCGGCGACCTGAGGGGCCTGCGGGTGCTCGACCTGGGCTGCGGCCCGGGCCGGCACGCCGCCCACCTCGCCCGTACCCGTCACGCCGTCGTGGACGCCGTCGACCTCTCCCCGACTCAGATCGACCGCGCACGGGCGCGTTACGGCGACCTGCCGGGCCTGCGGTTGATCCAGGCCGACGCCGTCGGGCATCTGCGCGCTTCGGCGCCGTACGACGTGATCTGCTCCCTGTCCGCCGTCCACTTCATCGACCCGCACCGGCTGCTGCCCGCCCTGGCGGCGGCCCTGCGGCCGGGCGGACGGCTGTACTTCACCGTGCTGCACACCAACTCGTCCGGGAACGGCCCTTCTTCGCAGGTGGAGCCCCGCCCGGAGATCCTGCGCCTGGCCGGCGGCGGCGAACTGACCGGGCACATGTGGGTGCTCACCCCACAACTGTGGACGGACCTGCTCGCGCGGCACGGGCTGCGCACCGAGGAGGTCACCGTGCTGGACGCGCCCGAGGAGGAAAACCAGGCCTCCTACCGGCTGTTCCAGGTCCGCAGGCCGGCCCGGATCACCTCCCGTCCCCGTACGGCCCGGCCGCCCGTCGCGCACGCGGCGGCCGGGGTCGGCGCGGTGCTGGTGGGAGAGCGCGGTCTGCTGCTCGGCCGCCACCAGCGGGGGACCGTCGAGCTGCCCGGCGGCACGGTGGAGCCGGGCGAGTCGCTTCAGGAGACGGTCGTGCGCGAACTGGCCGAGGAGACCGGCCTGCACGCGGACCCGGCCGACGTGCGCCTGCTGGGCATGCTCCTGGACCAGGTCGGCGGCGTCGTCCGCATCACGTTCGGCGCGCTCGTCACGCGGTGGCGCGGCGAGCCCGCCGACCAGCCGGGCGAGCGGGTCGGCGACTGGGGGTGGTGGCCGCTGGACGCGCTGCCGCCGGGACTCTTCGAGTGCAGCGCCCAGATCCTCACCGCCTGGCGCCCCGACCTGCCCATCGACCATCCACCCGCCCACTTCACCCCCTTCGCGAAGCCGCACGACGCCGGTCAGGGCATTACCGGTCCGGCCGGGGCGTAGTCGCCCGGGACGCAGCCGTCGGCGAGCGCCTTCTGCGTCCGGTGGCAGCTCGGCGGCAAGAAATCGGGAGCGCCGTCGAGAAGACGAGTCCGGACGGCGACAAAACCTCAACGGGCGGGCGGCGAAGGGAAACCCCGTCCCCGGACCCACCGCTGAAGTCGTCGCGCGCGCGGACCGCCGCACTCGGCCGCACACTCGGCAACGGGTCGGCCCGGCGTCCGCCGCGGGACATCCTGGACGCGCGCCGTCAGCGAGAAGGGGTCGGATCACACCGCTGCCGACAGGCCCCGGTGCGGGCGGCGGACCTCGTGGGCGACCGGCTCGGCTCCCCCCTGCGGCAGCCGGTGCGCCTCACCGTACGGACCGGACAGGAAGCGCTCCTATGACACCTTCGCCGACACCTCCGCCCGCGGACGCCCGCGGACGCCCGGGGAGGGGCAGGAGGGGGCCGAGGAGAGACGCACACCACACACCGTAAATATGAATCCAGAAAGCAAGTTAGCTACGATGCGGTTGTGCGACTGACCAAGTACACGGATCTGGCCCTGAGGGCGGTGATGCGCCTCGCCGTCGTCGGCGACGGCGAACTGCTGACCACCCGGGAGATCGCCGAGACCATGCGGGTGCCGTACACCCACACGGCGAAGGCGATCGCGCACCTGCAGCACCTCGGGGTGGTCGAGGCCCGCCGGGGACGCAACGGCGGCCTGACCCTGACCGGGACGGGCCGGCACACGGGTGTGGGACGCCTGGTACGGGCCCTGGAGGGGGACCGCGAGGCGGTCGCCTGCGAGGGTGACGTCCCCTGTCCGCTGGCCGGGGGATGCCGGCTGCGGCGGGCCCTGCGCGACGCGCAGGAGGCCTTCTACACCTCGCTGGACCAGCTCGTCGTGAACGATCTCGTCACCTCCCCCACCGGGCCCGTCCTCCTGTCCCTCGGTGGCCCGCGCGACTGAAAACCGTGTCACACCGCCTGGCCGTGTTTCACACCGTCGGCCCCGGTCGACTCCTCCCTTTAATTGGCATCTAAGATGTGAGATAGGAGCTTCTCATGCTCTCCGCGCAGTCGACCCCGATCGTCCGGGCCACCCTCCCGGCCGTGGGCGCTCATCTGACCACCATCACCGAGCTGTTCTACCGCCGCATGTTCGAGGAGCGCCCGGAACTGCTGCGGAGCCTGTTCAACCGCGCCAACCAGGCCAGCGGCGCCCAGCGCGAGGCCCTCGCCGGCGCCGTCGCGGCCTTCGCCACCGTCCTGGTGGAACACCCCGGTGAGCGCCCGGACGCGATCCTCGGCCGCATCGCCCACAAGCACGCGTCGCTGGGCATCACTTCCGACCAGTACACGCTCGTCGGCCGCCACCTCCTCGGCGCCGTCGCCGAGGTGCTCGGCGACGCCGTCACCCCCGAGGTGGCCGCCGCCTGGGACGAGGTCTACTGGCTGATGGCCAACGCCCTCATCGCGATGGAGGCGCGGCTGTACGCCGAGGCGCAGGTCGACGACGGCGACGTCTGGCAGGAGATGGAGATCGCCGAACGCACTGAGGAGTCCGCCGACTCCGCCTCCTTCGTCCTGCGGCGCCCGGACAGCCTGCCCACCAGGCCCTTCCTGCCCGGGCAGTACGTCAGCGTCCAGGTGGAACTCCCCGACGGCGCACGGCAGATACGCCAGTACAGCCTCTCCACCGCTCCCGACCGCAAGACCTGGCGCATCACCGTCAAGCGGGAGCGCGCCGCCGACGGTTCGGCGCCCGACGGCGAGGTCTCCACCTGGCTCCACACCCACGCCCGGGTCGGCGACGTCCTGAGGGTCTCCCTCCCCTTCGGCGACCTGGTCCTCCCCGACGGCGACGGCCCGATCGTGCTCGCCTCCGCCGGCATCGGCATCACTCCCATGATCTCGATGCTCGACCACCTGGCCCGCGCCTCCTCCTCCCGCCGGGTGACCGTCGTCCACGCGGACCGCTCGCCCGCCCACCACGCCCACCGGGCCGAGCACGGCGAACTCGCCTCCCGCATTCCCGGCGCCTCGCTGCACCTGTGGTACGAGACCGGGGCCGGAGAGTCTGCCCTCCCCCACGTCCGTGACGGCCGGGCCGACCTCAGCGGCCTCACCCTGTCCGAGGACGCCACCGCCTACCTCTGCGGCCCCCTGCCCTTCATGCGGGCCGTCCGGGGTGACCTCCTCGGCAAGGGCCTGCACCCCGCCAACATCCACTACGAGGTCTTCGGCCCCGACCTCTGGCTCAGCAAGTAGGCACCGTCGCACGGGCGGGCAGCGGCCGCGCTGCCCGCCCGGAGAGGAACCCGCATGAACACCGCTCTCGTGGCGGCCGGCCTGTGCTGCGTCTGGATCGGCGCCGTGGGTGCCGTCTCGTTCCTCGAGACACCCCTGAAGTTCCGCGCCCCGGGGGTCACCCTGCCGCTCGGACTGTCCGTGGGACGCCTGGTCTTCCGGGCACTCACCCGTCTGGAGGCGGTCCTGCTGGTGTGCGCCACGGCCGCGGCGGCGGCGCACGGTGCCGCGGTGCTCGTCCTGTTGCCCGCAGCCGTCGTCCTCGCCGCGCAGATGCTGGTGCTCCGTCCGTGGTTGGACGTGCGCGCCCTGCAGATCATCGCCGGCCGGACGCCTCCTCCCTCCCGCCTGCACGTGCTGTACGTCGTCGGCGAAGTGCTCAAGCTCGCGGCGCTCACCGGCGCCGCGATCGTCTTCGGAGGACGGTCATGACCGATGCCGAACAGCCGTACCCCGGCCCGGCACCCGCACCCGCACCCGCACCCGCACCCGCACCCGACGACATCCGCACCCGCGAGGACATCGGTTCCCTGGTGCACGCCTTCTACGGCCAGGTGGTTGCCGACCCCCTCATCGGCCCGCTCTTCACCCGAGCGGTGAGCATCGACTGGCCCGGTCACCTCCGGATCATGACCGACTTCTGGGAAAGTTCCCTGCTCTCCCCCGGTGTGTACCGCGGGAACGCCCTGCGGCCGCACCGGTCCCTGCACGCGAACGCCCCGTTGCGCCAGGAGCACTTCGATCGCTGGCTGCTGCTGTGGACCGCGACCGTGGGGCGGATGTACGCCGGCCCCGTCGCCGACCGCGCCGTGGCCAAGGCACACGCCGTGGCGCAGGCCCTGGCACACAACACCATCGGCACCCCGCACACCGAAGCGGCTCCCGGCCCGGTCGCCGTGACGATCGACGCGCGCCCGCGACGCTGACCCGCCGAACTCCGCCTCCGGCGTGCGGCACGTGGTGCGGACCGCCCGGGGTCCGGGTGTCACAGAACGCGGATCCCGTCTGTCTGTCTTGTGGGCACGAGAGAAGAGGAGGCCGTCGCGATCCGCGACTACCTGCTGACCTCTTTCGACCGGGCGGCCGCGCTGCCGCGCGGTCCCGAGCGCCGCAGGCTTCTGACGGTCACCTTCGTGGGCGGTGGATTCTCCGGTGTGGAAGGCTTCGGAGAACTGCTGTCCCTGGCCACCGCGCTGCTGAAGCAGGATCCGGCCGCCACGAGCGCGCGGTGAGCCGGGGCCGTCGCCGTACGGCCGGGGTGCGGGCGGGCCAGCCGGCGGCCCGTGCACCGCGGGCGACGGCCCGGCGCTCACGCCCTCTCCGCGCGGGTCCCGTGACCTGTACGACCGGGACCGGGACCGGGACCGGGTTCCGTAGGGTGTCGCGGTCGCGCGGCCCGCAGGGCGCGGAGCAGTCCCTCCGCCAGGTGCGCGGACGCGGACGCCTCTCCCCGCGCCGCCCCCGTCACAGCCGTCACAGCCGTCACTCGAAGGGCGGCCCGCACCTGGGCGCCGGGAAACGTGTCCGCGTACGCCTCGGGGCTGTCCGCGGCGAACGCCCGTGCCACGGCGTCCGCGAGCACTGCCGCATGGGCCTCGGCGCAGGCCCGCGCGTTGGCGTCGCTGCTCAGCCGCGCGTAGGTGTGGCCGTACTCCTCGGCCTCGGCCGGGGGGAAGCCGTTCGCCAGCGCGTAGTCGCGGGCACCCCTGTGGGCCTCGGCATGGGCGCCTGTCCGGTCGTAGGCGGCGTCGTACAGGAGCAGCAGCGCCGGGTGCAGTGCCGCTCTCCACTCTCCGTCGCCGGCCGTTCCGTCGTTCGCCGCCGCCCGGTGCAGGTCGCGCAGGGCGGCGAACACGGCGTCGTCCCCGGCGCGTGCCGCGGCCAGGAGCGGGAGCACCGTGTCGGCGTGCCAGAGGTGCACGGCGCCCAGGCCGGGCCCGGGTGCCGCGGCGAGGAGCGCGCGCAGCCGGGCCGCCCACTCGTCGCCGGCGGCCGGGGGCAGGTGCTCGTGCAGGACGGTGGCCACCTGCCACAGCCAGGACGGAACCGCGGCCCCGTCCTCGTCGGGGGCACCGGCGGCCGGGGCGCGCAGCGCGGTGAGGAACGCCTCGAGACCTGCGGCCGGGGTTCCCGTGGTGGGGGTCATGGGGCGTCTCCTCTTCGGCCGGATGCCCGTTCAGGCCTGGAGGCGGGTGCCGTTGACCGCCACGCGGCGGCCCTCGCGGGTGTGCGGGAAGTAGTCCCACACGGCGTGGTGCTGGACGCTGCGGTTGTCCCACAGCACCAGGGTCCGCTCCTGCCAGCGCACCCGGCAGTGCAGCAGCGGGGTGCCGGCCGTGTGGGCGTACAGCAGCCCGAGCAGGGCGTCGCTCTCGGCGCGGGAGAGCTGGGTGATGTGCGAGGTGTAGGGCGCGTTGACGAACAGCAGTCTGCGGCCGTTCTCCGGGTGCCGTACGACGACGGGGTGCTCGGTGCGCGGCACGTCGTACTCGGGCGGCGGGGTCTGCCCGGCGGCGGTCCAGGGCAGGGCCCCGTCGTGGAGGGCGGTCAGGCCGTCGAGGAAGTCGCGCATGGCGGGCGAGAGCAGTTCGTAGGCGAGGTGCATGTTGGCGAACAGGGTGTCGCCGCCGCTGCCGCCCGCGGGCACGGTGGTGAGGTACAGCGCCGAGCCGAGGGACGGTGCGGCGTCGGCGGTGCCGTCGGCGTGCCAGCCGTTGCCGGCGACGGCCTTCGACTCCTTGGTCGCCTTGATCTCCAGGATGTGGGGGTCGGATCCCTCGGGTGCGAGGGCGACGGGGTGCAGTTCGCCGAAGACGCCTGCGAACCGCTTGTGCTGCTCCGGGGTGATGTCCTGGTCGCGGAAGACCAGGACGTGGTGGGTGTGGAAGGCGTGCTTGAGTTCCTTCTCCTGCCGGGGTGTCAGCTCCCGGGACAGGTCGAGGCCGGTGACCTCGGCGCCCAGCACCGGGGTGATCGGGGTGACGGAGAGGGTGTCGTAGGGCTCGGCGGGGCGGGTGGAGAGCCGTTCGACGGCCTTCAGTGCGTAGTCCTCCATGAGGAGCCTCCGTGGCTGTGGGTGGGTCGGGCGGGGGGTGAGGGACGGGCCGGTGGTCACAGGCCCCGGTCGAGGAGTTCGGCGACGACGAGGCGGCCGAAGGCGTCGTTGCCGTGGATCGTGTCGTCCTGCCGGCAGAAGACGGGGCGCTGGCGGCCGTAATCGTCGGTGACGCGGGGGCGCAGGTCCACGGTCTCGACGCCGCGCGCCGCGAGTTCGGCGGCGATGACGTCCTGCGCGGCGAAGAAGACGCGGGGGTCGGACATCTCGGGGACGCGCTGGGGCGGCAGCGGGGCGAGGACCCGCAGCCCCAGCGCGGCGGTGTGCTCGTAGAAGGCCAGCGCGCCCCGGACGGTCGCCGTGACCAGGCCGGCGAAGAGCCGGCTGTGCAGGAACCGGTCCGGGACGTCGCCGTGCCGGTCGCGGTGGACGTCCCAGTTCTGCCGGGTGGCGACGGTGTGGGCGCTCAGCCCGAAGGTGCACACCAGGGGCACCGTCAGCTCGGCGAGCGTGGGCGCGCCGAGCGTGTCGAGGAACTCCCGGTACAGCTGCTGGGCGCCGTCCGCGCGGAAGGCGATCCCGGTGCCGTCGGTGTCGCAGAACGGGCCGAGGAAGTCGCGTCCGGATCCCACGGGGCCGCCCGCGAACGGCAGGCCGGCGGCCCGGGCCGCGCGCCCGATGCAGTCCGCGTGGGAGTCACCCAGCAGGAGGAACCGGGCGCGGGTTGTAGTAGTCGAGGACGGCGTCGTCACACCAGTGGTCCTCTCCGCCGGTGACAGGGGTGGTCGGGTGCGCGGGGTCGGGCCGGCCCCGGAGGGCCGTGAAGAAGTGACGCATCACGAAGCTCACCCCGCGGGGGGTGACGGCGCGCAGGTTGGGCTCGTAGAAGGCCGCCCGGTAGGGGAAGCCGGTGACGATCTCGTACGACGGGAAGTAGTCGACGCGGTCGTCCTCGTCCGCGAGTTGGCCGGCGGCTGCGCGCAGTACGGACTTGGAGTGCGTGGTGGCCACCAGGGCGTGGCGGCCGGTCGCGGTGGCCGTGAGCGGCACCGGGGAGACGGTCAGGACGGTGCGCAGGCGGGGGTTGACCCGGTGGGCCAGGTCCAGCGTGCGCGTCAGGTCCCGGTGCACGCGCGCCACCGTGTGCTGGTGCAGGACGTGCCGGGCGGGGTCGAAGGTGCCGCGCACGGTGCCGGGGCACATCGGCAGCACCGTGTCCGTCGCCTCGTCGTGCCAGGCCTCGGTCAGCCCGAGGGTGAAGACGAGGACGTCGGCCCGGGTCAGGGCGGTGCGGACGGCGGCGAGGGTGACCTCGCGCGAGCGCAGCAGTTCGTCGGGGGAGGCGAAGCCGTCCGGTTCGACGGCGGGCCGGTAGGGGTCGTGGAAGGTCCCGTCGTGCTCCCAGACCTCTTCGGGAGGTCTCTCCTCGCCGAGCGCCCAGGCCACCCACTGGCGCAGCGCGGCTGCGGAGTAGATGTTGCCCGTGCGGAAGGAGAAACGGCGGTAGCCGCGTGCCGACTGCTCCGCACGGGTCAGGCCCGGCGGCGGGGGCTCGGCGTCGTACCAGTGCATGCCCTGCTCCAGCAGGGCGCGTCCGATGTGTGCGGCGAAGCAGGAGCCGGCGGTGACGACGGGGTCGTCCTGGCCGACGGCGAACTTCGGCGTCCACAGGTCGGTGATGTCCAGCGGGTCGGGTTCGGCGACGGCGGTGCGCCAGAAGGACCGCGCGGGCAGGCGGGTGTACGGGTGCTGCACGGTGTCCTCCTCAGGGGTGTCCGGCGGGCCGGAGCGGGGTGGCGCCGGCGGCGGCCGGGGCGGCCGCGAGGGCGGCGGCGACGGCCCGCACGTGGGGCTCGGCGACGAGTCCGTAGTGCGTGGCGTCGACGTGGTGGAGGGCGAACGGTGCGGGCAGGTGGGCGGTCCACGCGCCCGCGGGGGTCGGCTCCGGGGCGAGGGCGCCGTCCTCGACGGGTCGTTCGGCGAGCCACACGGTGGCGGGCGTCGTCTCGAGGCGGGGCGGCCGGTGCCCGGCCATGACCGCGAGGTTGGCGCGGCAGCAGTCGGCGAGGCGTTCGGCGTAGGCGCGGCCGGAACGGGTCAGCGCACCGCCGCCGTTGCCGGTCAGCTCGCGCGCGAACACGGCGTCGATCTGCCGTTCGTCGTAGGCGGCGAGCCGGTCGCCGGCGCCGGGCGGTGGCGGGTCGAGCAGGAAGACGGAGTCGACGGGCCGGCCGGCCGCCTCGGCGAGCGCCGCCATCGACAGGGCGGTCCAGGCCCCGAACGACCAGCCGGCCAGTCGCAGCCCGCGGTCCGGTTCCGGGAACGCGGCGCGCACGGCCTCCAGGTAGTGGGCGGCGCGGTCGGCGATGGAGCGGGCGGGCAGGCCGGGGTCGCGCAGTCTCGGGTCGGCGATCAGGCAGACCGTCAGCTCCTCGGGGAGGGCGGCGACGAGCGGGCGGTAGGCCTGGACGTCACCGCCGATCGGATGGAGCAGGCACAGTACGTCCCGGCCGGTGCCGCGCTGCCACACCTCGACGTCCACCGCGGCGGACGCCGGCGTGCCCGCGCCCAGGTGGCGGAGGATCTCGGCGAGGCTCACCCGGGGTCCGAGCCGGGACAGTTCGACGTCGGTGCCGTAGCGGCGTTTGACCTCGTCGAGCAGTTCGAGCAGGGTCAGCGAGTCGGCGCCCAGGTCGTACAGCGCGTCCTGCGGGTCGAGGGCGTCCACGCCGAGCAGGCCGGTCAGGAACCGGGTGAGTTCGGCCTCGGGGTCGCCGTGCGCTGCCGCCGCGGGGGCTGTTCCCGGTGTGACGGCCGGTTCGTAGAAGTGGTGTGCCCGCTCCAGGGGCGTGGTGCTGACCAGCAGGTGGGGCAGTTGCAGGTGCAGGGCCCGCTCGAACACCGCCGCGCCGTCGTCGGGGGTCAGCGCCACCGCGAGGTGGTCCTGGTGGCGGGTGCCGGCGACCGGGGCGCGCTGCGCCATGCCCACCTCGCGCCAGGCGTCCCAGCCGATGCTCAGGCGTACGGTGGCGTCACTGCCACCGGGGGGCGAGTAGTGGGCGCAGGCGTCCAGGCAGGCGTTGGCCGCGGCGTAGTCGAACTGTCCCACTCCCCCGTACCGGGCCGCCATCGACGAGCAGTAGGCGGCGTAGCCGGGGCGGTGTGCGGCGACGAGCAGCTCGACGAGCAGGGCCCCGCGCAGTTTGGCCGCGGTGGTGCGGCGGGCGGTCGCGGCGTCGCGGCGGGCGAGGAGCCGGCCGTCGGCGGTGCCGACGGCGTGCACGATCCCGGCGAGTTTCCCGAGGTGCGGGGCGAGCCGGTCCGCGAGGGCGGGCAGGTCGTCCGCGGCGAGGTCCGCCGCGACGTGCGTGACGCGGTCCCGATGGGGGTGCAGCGCGGCCGGGAGGCCGCTCCCGCGGGACAGCAGCACGACCCGGTTGCCGGGGTGCTCCAGCAGCCGCGCGGCCAGGGTGCCGCCGATTCCGCCGGTGCCGCCGAGTACCAGGTGGGTGCCGCCGGTCCCGGAGCGCGGCACGCCCGGAGGGGTGCCGGGGACGGTGACGGGCTGGACGGTGCGGTGCCACCAGAAGCCGTCGCGCAGGGCGGTCGCGGACGCGGGGAGCGTGTCGTCGAGCAGCAGGTCGGGCAGGTGGGCCGCCCATCGCGCGGGGTCCGGTGCGGGCAGGTCGGCCCAGCGCGTCGCCACCCCCAGTTCCTGTCGCGGGACTTCGAGAGCCGCGGCGAGCAGTCCGGCCGCGGGGGTGTCGACGGTGCCGCCGGCCGGCTGTGCCCCGTGGGACAGCAGCCAGACGCGCGGCCGGTGCGCCTCCGGGAGGTCGGCGAGGGCGCGGGCGAGTACCGCGACGGTGTCGAGGCAGGCCCACCGGGCCGCCTCCACGGTGTGCTCGTCGAGGCCGGTGCCGAGGGTCAGGGGCAGTGCGTGCAGCCAGTCGGTGCCGGCGCCGGTCCGCGGGGCGAGGCGGTCGAGCAGGGCGGCGAGCTGGCCGGGGTCGGCCGGGTCGGCCGCGTAGTGGTCGTCGGCGAGGCGGGTGAGGTCCTGACCGGTGCGTACGGTCACCACGCGTGCGTAGTGCCGCTCCAGGAACCGCCACGACGCGGTGTCGGCCCCGGTCCCGGTGACCACCACGGCGGTGCGCGGGGAGCGGGGGGCGCCGGTGCGGGCGCGGCGCAGCCGTGTCCACACCGGCTGGTGCAGCCACTGTTCGGCGGGCAGCCGCCGCGGGGTGGCGTCGGCCGGCCGGCCGGTCTGCGCGGTCTCCCCGGTCTGCATGGTCTGCGCGGTGGCGGACGCGCGCGGGAAGTCGTGGTCCGCGGTGTCGAAGGCGGGCGGCGGGAAGTTCCAGGGCGCGGGGGCGGAGGTGCCGGACGGGCCGAGGAGGTGCCCGTCCGTCCAGGCCCGGGCGAGGGTGTGCGGGTCGCGTTCCTGGGCCGGGAGCCGGTCGCGCGGGTCCGGCGTGGTGACGGCGAAGGCGGAGTCGAGCCAGGCGACGGCGGAGGCCGCGTCCGGGCAGACCGCCGCCGCGCGCCGGCTCAGCGCCGGCCGGCCCGCCTGGAGGTGGCGCAGCACTCGCGGGTAGTCCCGCGGGTGCGTCCTCAGGTGGGCGGCGATGCGCCGTGCGTCCTGGCGGACCGCGGCCACGGAGCTGCCGGACAGCACCAGGCAGGGCACCGCCTCGTCCGGGGCGGGGCCGGTGGCGGCCGCGGGCCGCGGGTGTTCCAGGAGCAGGTGGGCGTTGGTCCCGCCGATGCCGAAGCTGCTCACCGCGGCCACTCTCGGCGTGTCGTGCGGCCAGGTCTCGGCCGTCGCGGGGACGCGGAACGGGCCGTCGGCGATCTCGGGGTTGAGCCGGCCGAAGCCGACCGTGGGCGGCAGGACACCGTGGTGCACGGCGAGCACGGCGCGGACGAGGCCGACGAGGCCCGCGGCGGCGCCCAGATGGCCGATCTGGCTCTTCACGGAGGAGAGTGCCAGGCGTGCGTCGTCCGCCAGGCCGTAGGCCTCCCGGAGCGCGGCGGCCTCGACCGGGTCCCCGAGCCGGGTGGCGGTGCCGTGTGCCTCGACGTATCCCACGTCGGTGCCCTCGCGTCCACTGCGGGCGAGCGCCGTCCGGATCGCCTCCCGCTGCCCGGCCCGGGAGGGGGCGCTGTAGCCGAGTTTGTCGCCGCCGTCGTTGTTGACGCCCGAACCCGTGACGACCGCGTAGACGGTGTCGCCGTCGCGGCGGGCGGCGGAGAGCCGCTTGAGGACGACCACGGCGGCGCCGCTGCCTCCGACGGTGCCCTGCGCCTCGGCGTCGAAGGGACGGCAGTGCCCGTCGGGCGAGAAGATGTGCTGCGGCCGGTAGGTGTAGCCGTCGGTCAGTTCGGTGTCGACGAGGACACCGCCGACGAGCATCACGTCGGCGTCGTCCTCCCGCAGCATGCCCGCCGCGACGTGCACCCCCACGAGCGAGCTGGAGCAGGCGGACTGGACCGTCAGCGCGGGACCGGTGAGGCCGAGGTGGTAGGCGGCCTTGGTGGCGAGGAAGTCCTTCTCGTGGTGCAGGGCCAGCCGGAAGCCGTCGGGCAGCGCGTCGGGGTCGCCCTCGCGCAGCATGCGCTGGAAGTAGGTGTTCTCCCCGCAGGAGGCCACGAGCCCGATCCGCTGTGTCCCCGGGTCGCCGAGCCCGGCGTGCGCGAGGGCCTCGACGCAGTTCATCAGCAGGTGCCGCTGCTGGGGGTCCATCAGCCGCGCCTCCTGCGGGCTGATCGTGAAGCGGCCGGGGTCGAAGGCGAGGGGGCCGCGCAGCTGGCTGCGGGCGCCGACGCGGCCGGCGGCCGCGGGGAAGTGCTCGATGCCGCGCCGGCCGGAGGTGACCAGGTCCCAGAAGGAGGCGAGGTCGGGGGCGCCGGGCAGTCGGACGGCCATGCCGACGACGGCCACGGGATCGTCGGTGCGCCGCTCCGGCGTACGTGGCTGAGGTGTCCGTCCCTCCGGCGTTCGCGGCGCCGGCCGCCCGGGCCGGTCCCGGCCGTCGAGGAATCGCGCCAGGGCGCGTGGGGTGACGTGCTCGAACAGGTCGGGCACGCCGAACGGGAGGTCCCCCTCCCCCGCGCACCGCAGCTGGAAGCGCATCAGGTCCAGGCTGGTGGCGCCCGCGTCGAAGAACCGCTGGTCCACGGCGGTCGTCCGGCCGGTGGCCTGTTCGAACAGGTCGGTCAGCCGCCGTTCCAGCGGGGTGAGGGAGGCGGTCGCGCCGGCCGGTGGCCGCAGGTCGTGGCCCGGGGCGGTGAGCGCCGCCCGGCGGTCCGCCTTGCCGCTGGGGGTGCGCGGCACGTCGGTCAGGCGGCGGAAGCGGGTGACGCGTACGTGGGCGGGCAGCAGGCCGGCCAGGTGGCCCGCCAGGTCCGCGGGGTCGGGGTCCTCGCCCCGGCACTGCAGGGCCGCCACCAGCCGGCCGTCCTGCACCGCCGCGATCGCGTTGGTCACGCCGGGGTACCGCAGCAGCGCGGCCTCGACCTGCCCCAGCTCCAGCCGGTGCCCGCCGAGCTTGACCTGGCCGTCGTCGCGGCCGGCGTGGTGCAGCAGGCCCCGGGCGTCGAAGCGGGCCCGGTCCCCGGTGCGGTAGAGGGTGCCGAGTTCCGGGTCGTCGAGGAACCGGTCCTCGTGCGCGGCGGCGTCGCCCAGGTAGCAGCGTCCGGCCATCGGACCGCCGACGAGCAGCTCGCCGGTGACGCCCGGTGGCACGGGCAGGCCGCCCTCGTCGACCACGCGCAGCACCGCGTGGGACACGGGCCGGCCGATGGCGGGCCGCTCGGGCCAGTGGGCCGGGTCGCCCTCGAGGCACAGGCCGGTGACGACGTGGGTCTCGGTCGGCCCGTAGTGGTTGAACAGGCGCGCGCCGGGCAGCCCGGCGAACCAGCGTCGGATGGCGTCGGTGCACACCAGCTGCTCGCCCGCGGTGACGACCTCACGGAGGCGGGACGGGAAGCGCCCGGTACGCACGCCGTGTTCGGCGAGCAGCTGCAGGGCCACGTACGGCAGGAAGATCCGCTCCGCTCCCCCGGTCTCCAGTTGTTCCAGCAGCGCCGGTACGTCCTGCCTCCAGGCGGGTTCCACGAGCCGCAGCAGCCCGCCGGAGCACAGGGTGGTGAGGATCTCCTGGAAGGAGACGTCGAAGGAGAGCATGGAGAACTGCTGGGTGACGGCGGGGCGGGCGAGGCCGCCCTCGGTGCGCTGCCAGGTGAGCAGGTTGCACAGGGTGGCGTCGGGGACCTGGACGCCCTTGGGGGTGCCGGTGGAGCCGGAGGTGAACAGGGTGTAGAGGGGGCGCAGCGCCGGGTGCCGGTGGGGCACGGGCGCGGCCTGCGGGTTCCTGGCCAGGGTGAGCGGGTGTCTGGGAAGGGACGGCGGTGCGAGGGCGTCGAGCGCGTCGAGGTCCCCGGGGGCGGCCAGGACGCACACGGGGTCGGCCTGGTCGAGCACGTGGCGCAGCAGGGCCGGCGGGTAGGCGGGGTCGAGGGGGACGACGGTGACGTTGAGGCGGGCTGCGGCCAGGAGGGCCACGACGTGCTCGGCGGACGGCTGGAGGTAGAGCGCGACGGACGCCGGCGCGGCGGGGTCGGACGGGACCCGTGTGCGCAGGGCGGCGGCCAGCTCGTCGGCCTGGGCGTCGAGTTCGGCGTAGGTGAGGCTCACTTCGCCGGAGCGGACGGCGGGTGCTCCGGGGGTGCGGGCCGCCTGCCGGGCGAAGCCCTCGGCGACAGTGGTGAAGTCGGGCCGCGGTGTGCCGCCGCGGCCGTTGTCGGGCAGGGAGTGCCGGTAGGGGGCGACCAGTTCGCGCAGGGTGGTGCCGTCGTCCGCGACCAGGTGGTCCAGGGCTTGGCGGAAGAGGCGGGCCGCCGCCTCGGCGCGCTCGGCGCCGAGGTCGTCGCGGTACTCCCACAGGCAGTCGAAGCCGGCCTCGTGCTCGACCACGGAGAGCGTCAGCGCGCACTTGGCGCCCAGGGGTTCGGGCCACAGCGGCCGTGTCTCGCAGCCGTCGAGGCGGAGCGTGGAGAACCGGGTGTTCTCCAGGACGAACAGGTAGTCGAACAGCGGGGTGCGTTCGCGCAGGGCGGGGCCGGTGAGGACGTCGGCGAGCGCGACGTCGTCCGCGGCGAGGACGGTGCGGACGGTGTCGGCGTGCGCGGTGAGGTGGGCCGTCAGGGAGTCGTCCGGGGTCGTGGCCAGGTCGAGGAGCACGGTGTTGGCGAACATGCCGACGGTGTCGGCGAATTCGGGGCGGGGCCGGTTCGCCACGGGTGCGGCGATCAGCGGGCGGTCCTGCCCGGTGACGCCGTGCACGCTCGCGGTGAACGCGGAGACCAGGAGCTGGAACCTGGTCAGGCCGAGCTGTGCGGCCCGCCGGTCCAGCGCGGTGCGGCGGACCAGGTCCAGGGAGGTGCGCAGCAGTCCGGCCCGCGGCCGGCCGGGTCCCGCGGGGGCGGGCAGCGGGGGCGAGGGCCGCGGCGTGCGGTCGTAGCAGGCGAGCAGCTCCGTGCGGCGGCGTGCGTAGGCCTCGGTGGCGTGCCAGGTGTCCTGCCAGCGGGCGAAGTCGGCCGGGGTGGTGGCGGGTTCGGAGTGGGGGGCGATGCCTCGGCAGGCGTCGGTGAGGTCGCGGAGGAGGAGGTTGAGGGACCAGCCGTCCACGGCCACGTGGTGCAGGTGGAACAGCAGGAGGCCGCCGTCGGGCCGCTGCACCCATCCCGCGCGCAGCATGCGCGGGTCGGCGAGGTCGAAGCGGTGGGCGAAGAAGCGGTCGGCGGTCCGCTGCCAGGATTCCCCGGGAGCGGTCTCCGGCCGCTGCCAGGGGTCGTAGGGCGCTTCGGTGCGCTGGAGCAGGCCGTCGGGGGTGGGGACCAGCCGGGTGCGCAGGGCCGGGTGCCGCTCGACCAGCGTGCGGAGCGCGCAGCGCAGCGCGGCCGTGTCGACGGGGCCCTCGGTCCGGAAGACGAGGGGGACGTCGTAGGAGCGGTCCGCGGGGTCGCGCTGGTGCAGCAGCCAGAGGCGTTCCTGCTCGCTGGTGGCCGGTGCGTCGGGCCCGGTCCCGCCGGCGGGTACGGGCGGGTGGCCGTCCGCCGCGGCGCCGGGGGCGTGGACGGCGTCGGCCAGGGCGGCGAAGTCGGCGCGCAGCACCAGGTCCTGGGGGAGGTCGGCGCCGAAGCGGCCGAGGATCTCGAAGCGGAACCGCAGCGCCTTCAGGGAGTCGCCGCCGCTGGGGATCCAGCGGTCGTCGGGGCGCAGGCCGGTGACGTCGAGGATCTCCTCGGCGATCTCCAGTACGGGCCGCTGTCCGGCGGTGACGCGGGCCGCTCCGGCGCGGCTGCCCCGCCAGGGGGTGCCGGCGTCCCGCAGCAGGGCTGCCTGGTCGACCTTGCCGTTGGCGGTCAGCGGGAGTTCGGTCACGAGGTGGGTGTGGTGCGGGCGCATGTACACCGGCAGGGATGCGGTGAGGTGGCGCTCGTAGGCGTCGTGGGAGAGGTCGTGGGAGGGTTCGTCGCCCAGGACGAGGAAGGCCACCAGCTCGTTGCGGTCCGCGCCGTCGCGCCGGGTGCACACATGGGCCCGGCGGACCGCGGGGTGGGCCAGCAGCTGCCGTTCGACCTCGCCGGGTTCGATGCGGAAGCCGCGCACCTTGACCTGCCGGTCGGCCCGGCCGACGTAGGTCACCCGGCCGTCGGCGTCCCGGCGGACGAGGTCGCCGGTGCGGTACCAGCGGCGTGGGGTGCCGTCGTCGCCCGGCAGCCGGACGAAGGCGTGTCCGGTCTGCTCGGGCAGGTTGCGGTAGCCGCGGGCCAGGGCCGGCCCGGACAGCCAGAGTTCGGCCACCTCGCCGGGCCCGGCGGTGCGTCCGTCGTCGGTCCGCAGCAGGACGCCGGTGCCGGGCAGTGCGGTACCGATGGGTATCTCGTCGCCGGTGAGGTCGCGCGGGACGGGGTGGCACAGGGCGAACGTCGTCGCCTCCGTCGGCCCGTAGACGTTGTGCAGGACGGTGCGGGAGGAGGGGTTGGCCTCGTACCAGCGGCGTACCAGGGGTGCGTTGAGCCGTTCACCGCCGATCAGGACCTGGGCGGCGCCGGCGAAGCAGCCGGGCACCTTCTCCACGACCGCGTCGAACAGGGCGGCGGTGATGAACAGCGTGTCGATGCGGCGGGCGCGCAGTGCGTCGGCGAGCCGGTGCGGGCTGTGCACCCGGGTGTCGTCGAGGACGACGCAGGCGCCTCCGGTCAGCAGCGGGGTCCAGACCTCGAAGCTGAGGGCGTCGAAGGCGGGGTTGGACAGGCAGGCGTAGCGGGCGCCGGGGCGCAGGTCGATGTAGCCGGGTTCGGCGAGGCGCAGCACGCCGTCGTCGGTGACCTCGACGCCCTTGGGGCGGCCGGTGCTGCCGGAGGTGTAGAAGACGAAGGCGGTGCCGTCGTCGTCGCGCGCGGCGGCGCTCTCGGCCGGGTGGGTGCGGGGGGCCGGTTCGTGCGGGGCGAGGAGCGTCTCGGCGGAGACGTCGTCGGGTGCGCGCGGCTCCTCACGGACCACCGCCACGGCGGCGCTGTCCCGGAGGATGTGGCGCCGGCGGTCGGGCGGGCTGAGCCGGTCCAGGGGGACGACGGTGGCTCCGGCGCGGCGGATGCCGAGCAGGACGCAGACCAGTTGCCAGGAGCGGGGCAGGGCGACGGCGACGGCGTGTCCGGGGCGGATGCCCAGGGCCCGCAGCCGTGCGGCCACCCGGCCGCTGAGCAGGTCGAGTTCGGCGTAGTCGAGCACCCGGGCGCCGTCCTCGACGGCCACGGCGCGGGGTGTGCGGCGGGCCTGGGCCAGGACGGCGGCGGCGAGCGGGCCGGGGGGTACGGGCTGGTTCATCACGCCTCCCGCGTGGACGTGGTCAGGGGTCGGGCGTCGGCGTGCCTGGTGTCGTGGTGGGCCAGTTCGGCGGCGAGCAGCGCGCCGACGCGGGCGGCCCGGTCGCCCTCGAGGACCTCCCAGTGGTCGCACTCCATCGTCTCGACGCGGAAGTCGCCCTCGGCGCGGCGCCGCCAGAAGTCGCGCACCTCGGCGTGGAAGGGGGTGTCGGTGCCGCCGGGCACGGCCTGGGCGAGCACCAGGCGGGCCGGTGAGACGGCGGGCAGGTGGTCCCGGGCGGTCAGCCGGTTGTGGTTGTAGATCCGGAAGTAGCGTTCGACCTGCGCGTCGTCGATACCGGGGTACATCCCGTTGAACCGTACGAGCTTGTCGCGGAACTCGGCGGCGTCGACGGCCGTGATCTCCGCCCGGGCGGAGGCGTCGTCGGTGGCCTGGGTGTCGAGCAGGACGACGCTCACGTCCCGGCGTCCGGCCCTGCCGAGCAGGCGTCCCATCTCGTGGGCGACGAGGCCTCCGTAGGACAGTCCGGTGAGGACGAGGGGGCCCTCGCCGAGGGGTTCGAGGAGGCGCAGGTACTCCTCGGCCATGGCCTCCACGGTCGGCAGGACGTCCTCCCCGGGGTTCACTCCGGGCGACTGGATGCCGTAGAGCCCGGCCCGCGGGGGCAGGAAGGCGGCCAGGGGCAGGTAGCAGAAGGCGGTGCCGCCGGCGGGGTGGACGCACACCACCCGGCTCGCGGTACCGCGGCGGAACTCGACGAGGCTGCCGGGGGCGCGGTGCTCGCCCTCCTCTCGCAGCAGGGCGCCGAGCGATTCGATGGTGGGCCGCAGCATGACCTCCGCGACGGGCAGCGGGCGGCCGAAGGCCTCGGTGACCCGGTGGGCCATCTTGATGGCCGACAGCGAGGTGCCGCCGATGTCGAAGAAGTTGTCGCCGACGCCGATGCCGGGGTGGACCAGGATGTCCCGCCATATGCGGTACAGGGCGTGTTCGACGTGGTCGCGGGGGCTCGCGGTGTTGACCTGGTCGGAGGTCCGTTCGTGCACGAGCCGCAGGAGTTCGGCCCGGTCGACCTTGCCGCTGCGGTTCAGCGGCAGGGAGTCCAGTTCGAGCACGACGGCGGGGATCATGTAGTCGGGCAGCCGGCGGGCGAGCGCGGTGCGCCGGTCGTCGGCGGGGCGGTCGGGCGCGCTCCTTCCGCCGATCCCGGCGACCAGCCGGGGCTGTCCGGCCGCGTCACGGTCGGACAGGACCACGGCCTCGCGCACACCGGGCAGGGCCATGAGCGCGGCCTCGACCTCGGCCGGTTCGATGCGGAAGCCGCGCAGCTTGATCTGGTCGTCGGCGCGCCCCGCGTAGTGGGCCTGGCCGTCCTGGTCCCGGCGGGCGAGGTCGCCCGTGCGGTAGAGGCGTTCACCGGGCACGAACGGGTCCGGCACGAAGCGTTCCCCGGTCAGGTCGGGGCGGCCGAGGTAGCCGCAGGCCAGGGACGCGCCGCCGAGGTAGACCTCCCCCACCACCCCCGGCGGAACCGGCCGCATGCGGCTGTCGAGCAGGTGGAAGCGGGTTCCGGGCAGCGGGCGGCCGATGGGGCACGGCCGTTCCAGCGGGCGCGGGTCGTAGTAGGCGGTGCTGTACAGGGTCGCCTCGGTGGGACCGTAGCCGAAGCAGATCCGCAGGCCGGGCAGGTGCTGCGTCATGCGGTGCAGGGCGGCCTCGGTGAGGGACTCGACGCCGGTCAGCAGGGTGCGCAGCGACAGGCCGCGCAGGCGTTCGGCGGGGTCCTCGTCGATCCACTTGACGTAGGCGGGCGGCAGGAACGCCTGGACGATGCGGTGGGTGCGCATCCACGCCATCAGGGCGTCCGGGTCGCCGCGCAGTTCCTCGGGGACGATGTGCAGGACCCCGCCGGTGGTCAGGGGCAGCAGCAGTTCGTGGATCGAGGCGTCGAAGCCGATGCTGGACCAGGCTGAACCGGCGTCTCCGGGCGCTGTGCCCATGCGCTCGTGCCAGACCGCGAACAGGTTGAGGACGCTGCGGTGTTCCACGGCGACGCCCTTGGGCCGTCCCGTGGATCCGGAGGTGAAGATGACGTAGGCGGTCCGGTCCGGGGCCCGGCCGGCGTCGGCCGGCGGGTGCTCCCCGGTCGTCCCCTCGGCCTCCACGGCGGCGAGGTCCAGCCAGTCCCCGGGGCGGTCCTCCGCCGCGTGGTCGCTGAGCACGAGGGGGCAGGCCGCGTCCGCGACGATCCCGGCGAGGCGTTCGCGGGGCTGCTGAGGGTCGAGGGGGAGATAGGCGGCGCCCGTCTTGAGGATGCCGAGGATGCCGACGGCCAGGTCGCGGGTGCGGCGCGCGTGCAGCCCCACGACGTCTCCGGGGCGGACGGACCGGGCGGCGAGGGCGTGGGCGAGCCGGTTGGCGCGCTGGTCGAGCGTGGCGTGGTCCAGGGTGCCGTCCCCGTCGACGACCGCGGTCAGGGTGGGGTGCCGGCGGGCCCTGGCCTCGAAGAGGGAGGTGATCCCGTCGGCGGTGCGCAGGGCGGCCGCCGTCGGGTCGGAGGGGGCGGGAGCCTCGGGGGCGGAGGAGCCGGGGGCTGTGGGATCGGAGGGGGCGAGGGTCGTGGGACCGGAGGGGGCGGGGGCTGTGGGATCGAAGGGGGCGAGGGTCGTGGGATCGGAGGGGGCGGGGGCCGTGGCGTCGCCCTCCCGGATCAGCCGGAGCCGCTCGTCGGGCTCCATCAGCTCCAGGTCCCCGACGTCGCGCTCGGGGTGCCGGGCCAGGTCGGTGAGCAGATGGCGCAGGTGGGCCGCCCAGCGCCGGGCGGTGGCGTGGTCGACGAGCGCCGTGGCGTAGTCCAGGTGTCCGGTGATCCCGCCCTGCGACTCGGTCGCCGACAGGGCGAGGTCGAACTTGGCCGGGGCGTGGGCGATCGGGAGCGGTTCGGCCTCGATGCCGGGCAGCCGCAGCAGGTCCCGCCGGTCGGGCACCCACGCCAGCATGGTCTGGAACAGGGGGGTGCGGGAGGCGCTGCGCGGGGGGTTGACCAGTTCGACGATGCGCTCGAAGGGCAGGTCCTGGTGGTCGAGGGCGTCGCGCACGACGGTGCGGGTGCGCTTCAGCGCCTCGGACACGGTGGGCGCGCCGGACAGGTCGATGCGCAGCGGCAGGGAGTTGACGAGGAATCCGATGAGAGCGGAGGCGCCGGGTCCGCGACGGCCGGCGACCGGGCTCCCGACAACGATGTCCTCCTGCCCGGACAGGCGGGACAGCAGCACGGCCCAGCCGGTCAGGACGGTGACGAACAGGGTGGCGCCGTGCCGGCGCGCCAGGCCGCGCAGAGCGGCGGTGGTGCGGGGGTCGAGGGTGAACTCGACGCGCCCGCCGTCGTAGTCCTGTTCGGCCGGCCGCGGACCCTCGACGGGCAGTTCGAGCGCGCCCGGCGCGTCCCGCAGGGCCTGTTTCCAGTACTCTTCCTGGTCCGCGAGAGCGCCGCCGAGGACGGCTTCGCGCTGGGCGCGCGCGTGGTCGGCGTACTGGGACGGGAGTGCGGGCAGGGGGTCGGGGGCGCCGGTGAGCGATGCCGTGTAGAGCTCGGTGACCTCTCGCATCATCACGTTCATCGACGCACCGTCGTAGATGCTGTGGTGGAACGTCAGAAGCAGCACGTGGTGCCGGGGGCCGAGCGTCAGCAGGCGGCCGCGCCCGAGCGGTCCGCGCTCCAGATCGAACGCCTCCTTCGCTTCGCGCAGTTGGCGTAGCCGCACGCCCTCCTGCGGGTCGGCCTCGGCGCTGAGGTCCTCGAGGGTGAGCGCGAAACCGGCGCCCGGCGGGTCGATGTGCTGACTGACGCCGCCCGCCTCCGCCACCAGGCGGGTCCGTAAGGTGGCGTGACGCACCGTCAGCGCGTCGAAAGCCGCTTTCAGGGCGTGCCGGTCGAGCGGACCGGTGAGCGTGAAGGCGATGGTCTCGTTGTAGGCGACGCTCGCGCCGGGGAGCTGGGCCAGGAACCACAGGCGTTGCTGGGCGAAGGAGGCGGGGCTCGCCGCAGGAGCGGGCTGAGCGGGGTGGGGGGCGTGCTGCACCGGTAAGACCTGGCCTTCCTGTCGGGGTGGGACCCGGGCGCAGTGAAGAACGGCATCACGCGTGATGCCGTGAAGCGGAGGAATCCCCGGTCGAGGTTCCGGGGGGTCCGGGAAAGTGGCGGTCGGTCACCTGGTCATGTCGTCGTGCGGTCACGCGAATTCCGAGGTTCTCGTGACATGGCTGAGATCGTCATTTACCAACGGAGGGCATGTCAACACTTGACTTTGGCGGGCCCGTTCGCATAGTCGCCGGTGTCGATTCACGGCCGCACGTGACGGAACGGGAGACTCCGGACGAAGACGCGTCACCCGGCGTACCACATTCACGCAAATTGACTTGTCAGGGTTTCCCCTCTTGTGTTCCCGGCCACCCCGATCGCATGGACGGCGGCGGCCCGTCCGGTGGCGACCAGGGTGCCGTCGAGGACGACACCCCCCGGGCCGCGGCCCGCACGGCGTCTCGTGCGGGGTCGCGGCGGACTCGGCGGGACGTCCGACCCCTCGGCCGCTCGGCGTACCGCGCGCCCCGCCAGAAGATCGCCCGCTCGAACCGGTCGAAGCCCTCGCAGGGTATTGCCCCGGAACGACTCGGTCCGGAAGATGCCGCTCCGCATCGGCCGTCACATCGTCAATTTCCTTTTCATCGGTGACAGTTGCCGGCCACTTGCCGTCAGCCGTCCGTTATCCGTCACCATCTGTCCGCTATCCGCCGTCACGGGAGTCCGCGATCGAGTCGACGGCACCCGCGTCGGCGGACCGGCCCGAGTCCCGAATCGGCACGCCTGGGACCGGGGCGCCGCGAGGGACACGGACGAGGCAGGATTCCTTTCCGGTCCGCCCCCGGAGCACCACCTCCAGGACGCCCGCCGAAAGCCCGGAACCGGCCACCCGCCCGGCCTCGGCCCGGCCTCGGCCCGGCCGCGCGAAGTCCTGGAGCGGGGGCGGGAGAGGGGCCGAAGAACGGACATCCGCGGCCCTCGACGCCACCGCCCCCACATTTCCGGGAATGTAACGGAGTTGATCGAGGCGCACCGAAAGAAGCGAACAAGGAAGGCCTCACCGAAAAGAATCCCATTCCCTTCAAGAATCACCGTACCGATGGTGGAAAATCATCCGGGGAGCGCCGGCCGGAATCCGCGACAAAGGGGCCGAAGAATTCCAGAGAATACGGACAAGACTTTCCGGAGTGTTCTTCCGGTCGGCGGGCACGGGAGGCCGGTGCCCGTGGCCCGGCCCCCTCCGGGCCGCCGGAGCGACGGCCGCCGTCCAGGCTCCGGCGCTCCGGTACTCCGGCGCTCCGGTACTCCGGCGCTCCGGCGCTCCGGCGCTCCGGCGCTCCGGTACTCCGGTACTCCGGCGCTCCGGCGCTCCGGCGCTCCGGCGCTCCGGCGCTCCGGCGCTCCGGCGCTCCGGCGAGGATCGAGCCGCGCCGGGGCCACGGCTCCGCCCTGGATCCGCGGCAGTGCTCACCGCGGCCTGGAGGTGCGGGGGGGACCGCGACGGTCTTCCGCCGCGGCCCGGCCGGGTCTCACCGTCGCGGCGTTCCCTGGTGTCCAGGGCGGTGTCCAGGGCCGGAACGCTCGCGAAGGCCTCGGGCAGCGCGCGGCGCGAGTTGATCCCGAGCTTCGTGGACACCTTCCGCAGGTGCCACTCCACGGTCCACGGTGTGCGTGCTGATGAACAGCTCCCCACCGATCTTCACGTTCGTCATGCCGTCGGCGGCGAGGGCCGCGATCTGCGACTCCTGGGGGGTCAGGTCGGCGGTCAGGTCGGTCACCCGCGTCCGGACGTGCTCGCCGGTGGCGATCAGCTCACGGCGGGCCCGCTCGGCGAAGGCGTCGGCCCGCATGCCGTCGAACATCTCGTAGGCCGCGCGAAGGTGCTCGCGGGCCAGGGAGGGACGCCGGTTCCGGCGCAGCCACTCGCCGTAGAGCAGATGGGTGCGTGCGACCTCCACGACCACGCGGCCGCGGCCGAACTCCTCGATCGCGGTCCGGTAGAGCCACCACGGACCCCGTCGCCGCTGTCGCCGTCGCCGCTGTCGCCCCGGACTCCGAACGCCCTCCGACCACCGAAGCCGCGACGGCGCGGACCGACGCCCCCTCCGAGGAGGCGGGTCCCGGACGGAGTCGCGTGCCCGGCAGCCGAAGCACCGACGGGGAGCGGCGCAGCGCGCCTCCCGCGCGCCCCGCACCGGGGAGGAGCAGCAGCGGAACTACGGTCGGCTCACCGAGCAGATCCTGGAGTACTTCGCGAGCGTCGGCGACGCCGACGTGCGCGCTCGGGACGTCGCGGCTGCGCTGGGCCGCAACGGCGACAGCGGAAGCATCAACGCGGTCCGGAGCACTCTCGACCGGCTCGTCGGGAGCTCCCGCATCCGCCGGACCGGCCGTGGACTCTACCGCGCCCGGCAGTACTGACGGGGCGCTCCGGACGTCGACCCGCGGGGGCCGGGGGCCGACTTCCGGAGCACCGCGCCCGCCCGGCTCCGCCGACCGATGCCGGACCGTGTTCCGGACTGCTGCCACAGGAAGCGTGCGTCACGGTGTCGAGAACACCGTGAAATCCGTGTCGCATGTGAACAGTGTGAAGGTTCGCCCTTATGTCGCCGGACCACCCTGCTCGCCCGCCCGGTTCTCGTCGAGTCGCCGAGGGTCCCGCCGGAACGCTCGGTCATGACCGGCGGATCGTCGCCCTGCGGCAACAGCCTGCGGCCTTCAGACGCGGAGGACGACGTCGGCAGGCCCGGCCGGCCACCGCCTTCGGGACACCCGACGGGCTCGACCGTTTCCTCCGCGGTGAGTCACGCGGGATCCTGCTCCGGCCGTACCCGATCGACGGCCGCCCCACCGCCAAAGGCCCGGCCCGCGCACCACCGCCCCCACCCGGAAACCCTCCGTAGGCGGTTCGGCCCCCGCATCCCACCGGGCGACGAGCGTCCCGCCCGGACCCATAGGACAGTAAGAACCATGAACCGTCACCGACGCACGCCCCGACGGGCTCCGTGGATCGCGGGCGGCGCCGTCGTCCTCGCCCTCGGCGGTGTCGGCGTGTGGGCCCTGGTGACGCAGGACGGCGACACGCCTCGTCCGGAGCCCTCGTCCTCGGCCGACGTGTCACTGCCGACGCTGAACCCCCTGCCGACCTGGACGCCCAAGCCGAAGGCACCGAGCACGCCGCCGCCGACGCCGTCGGAGTCACGCTCGACCGGGGCGACGTCCGCGGGCCCACGCTCGCCCGGGCCGACGGGGGCGGACCGTACCCGTCCGGCCGGACCGGCCCAGGAGCGGTCGGCACCGGCCCAGGAGCGGTCGGCACCGGCGGAGGAGCGGTCGGCATCGGCGGAGGAAACCGGGCAGCGGCAGCCGTCCGCCCACCAGCCGACGTCCCACCAGCCGACGTCCCACCGGACGACGGCGAGAGCGACGGCGACGGCGACGGCGACGGCGCACGCGTCCGCCGGCCGGACGCGGAAAGCGACCCCGGCGCACACCCGGCCCGCGACGCCCACATCCTCGGCCCGGCCCCCGCGCCCCGTGACGACACCGGCACCGGTACGGCCGCCGAGGCCGTCGACTCCCGCACCGTCTCCCTCCGCCACGGCTCCCCCGCCCGGGCCGGTGACACCGGCACCGACGCGCGGCGGCGTCAAGCCGGCAACCACCACGTGGTACACGTCCACCGCGGCAGTGGCCGCCGCTCGGCGGATGACCGTGGCGGGGGTGGTCGGTGACCCGGCGTGCTCGATGGCGGCCGTGGGGCGGCCGGACCCGAGCCTGGTTCCGCAAGGCGGCCGTATCGGCACCGGCCACTACGGCTCTTACTGGTGCCTGATCTGGTAGGACGGGGCAGTCCCTCGCGTCGCCCCGGCCGAAGGCGCCCGGGCCGACGCCCGGTTCCCGGCTTCCGGCTTCCGGCTTCCGGCTTCCGGGGCAGGTACTCCCACCGGGCGATCCGGGCGCTGGGCATGCCGGGTGCCGTCGCTCTCCTCACTCGGGTCATTGATCCAGAAAGACCGGTGTGACCTGAGATATACGCTTTGGCTCCGGTTGTGCGTAGCCTGGCCGACTGCTCTCGCGCCAGGTGCCGCGGCACCTGGCGCACGTTTCGTCGATCGTTCAGGAAACCCATGCGTCTCCGAATACCCTCCGCCCCTTGGACAGCCTCTCTCCCGCCCGTCGCCCTGGCGGGCGGGGCGCTGACCGTCGGCATAGGCGGCCTGTATCTCGCCGCGCTGCTGCTCACCGGCGGTGAGATCGAGGCCGGCACGACGGTGCGCGGTGTGGATATCGGGGGCCTGACCCACGAGGAAGCCGCCCGGAAGCTGGAGCGGCACCTGGTGGCGGCCGGCCCGCGGGAGCTGGCCGTGCGGGTCGGCGACCGCAGGGGCGCGGTCGATCCGCGGCAGGCGGGGTTCACCTTCGACATCCGGGAGACCCTCGACCGGGCGGCTTCCGCCGGCACCGATCCGGTCAGCGTGATCGGCGGGCTGTTCCACTCGGGCGGTGAGCTCGAGCCGGTCGTGCGGGTCGACGGGGACAAGGCCCGTACCGCCCTCGGGAAGCTGGCGGGGACTCTCGACGAGAAGGTCCGTGACGGCGCCGTCTCCTTCGCCGAGGGCCGTGTCGAGCAGACCGCCCCGCGCACCGGGTACGCGCTGGACGTGGACGCCGCGATCGACACTCTGCGCACCCCCTTCCTGCGCGGCGCGGCCGACTCGGTCACGGTGCTGCCCGCGCGTGAGACCGAGCCGAGAGTCACGGCGGAAGAGGTGCGACGGGCGGTGCGCGAGTTCGCGCAGCCGGCGATGTCGGCACCGGTCACGCTCACCGCGGGCGGCAAGCGGTTGACGATCACCCCGACCGTGCTGGGCCGGTACCTGACGATGCGGCCGGACGACGCCGGCAGACTCACCCCGGAACTCGACAGCAAGGGTCTGCGTGCCGCCCCCGCGGTGGCCGGCGTCCTGAACGGCCTCCCCACCACACCGCGGAACGCGCGGCTGGGGCTCGAGGGCGACGAGGTCGTGGTGGTCGCCGACGCCAGACGGGGCACAGAGGTCACCGACAAGGCCCTGAGCAAGGCCGTCCTGCCCCTGCTCACCGAGTCGGGGGGCGCCCGCACCGGCAAGGTGGCCGCGCGGCAGATCCAGCCGGAGGTCACCCGTGAGAACGCGGCACGTCTGGGGCTGACCGAGAAGATGTCCTCCTTCACCGTCAACTTCGAACCGGCCGCCTACCGCACGACGAACATCGGGCGGGCCGTGGAACTCCTCAACGGTTCCGTCGTCATGCCGAACGAGACCTGGAGCTTCAACCGGACCGTCGGCGAGCGCACCGAGGCCAACGGCTTCGTCGAGGGCATCATGATCCTCGACGACCAGTACGCCAAGGCGCCCGGCGGCGGTGTCTCCGCGGTGGCCACGACCGTCTTCAACGCGATGTTCTTCGCCGGCGTCAAGCCCGTCGAGCACGGCGCCCACTCCTTCTACATCGAGCGCTACCCCGAGGGCCGCGAGGCGACGGTCGCCTGGGGCAGCCTCGACCTGAGGTTCACCAACGACTCCGGCAAGGCCGTCTACATCCAGGCCGAGTCCACCGACACCTCAGTGACCGTCACCTTCCTCGGCACGAAGAAGTACGACGAGATCACGTCCGTCAAGGGGCCGCGCACCAACGTGCGGCAGTCGGCGAAGAAGGTGAGCACCGCTGAGAAGTGCGTGCCGCAGACCCCGCTCGAGGGCTTCGACGTCACCGTCGAGCGGGTCTTCAGCGACGCCGGCCGGGAAGTGAAGCGGGAGCCGTTCCGCACGCACTACACGCCGCGTGACGAGATCACCTGCAAGGAAGAACCGAGCAAGCGCCGGCCCTGAGGACGCGACCCCGTCGACTCGTCCGGCGTGACGTCACACCGATGTTTCGCGCTCCTGCCGAACCCGGAACGGTTCATCCTGCGGCTTGACCAGAGTCGTGGAGGGTTCGGTGGTGACGCACCAGGTGTGGTGGACACGTGTGCCGGAAGCGGTGCCAGGAGATTCTGTGGAACGCGGTCCGTGCCGTGTGATGCTGGCGTCATGACCGATCATCGCGAGGTTGCCGTTGCCCGGTGGCCGGACCAGACCCCTCTGGTCGAGGAGGGCCTGGCCGCGTTGCTGGCGGCCTACCATCTGCGGACGCAGGCCGAGAAGGGCGAACCGGTTGCCGATGTGGACGGGCTGCCGGACCGCTACCGGGCGGAGATCCGCGATCCGCGGAGCGCGTTCGGTCACGAGGTCGTGCTGGTGGCCCTCATGGGCGACGCCCCTGTGGGCTGCCTGGTGGTGACCCGTCCGTCCGGCGGAGAGTCGGAGATCAAGAGACTCTGGACGGACCCTGAGTTCCGCGGCCGGGGCATCGCGTCCGCCCTGCTCGGCGCCGCGCTGGCGCACGCTGCGGAAAACGGTGTGGACACCGTGCGGCTCTCGGTGTGGGAATGGCGGACCGGGGCCATCGCCCTGTACGAACGGTTCGGCTTCGTCGTCACCGAGTCATGGGACGCGCGGGATCGACTGGTGTGCATGCAGCGCGCCGCATGAGTGGTCACAGCCTTTCGCCGACGGCCGCGACGAGAACGGTCGTTTCCCGACGGACCGTCGAAGGTCGTCCCGTAACCGGTCTTCGGCATGAGGGTGGCTGGTCAGGACCGGATCCTGGAGGCCGCCGGTGGGCTTTGCCGTCAGGATCACATCGTTCTCATGAACTGTCCGGCCCGGTCACTCGGTGTCCAAGTCGCCCAGGTCGCAACGGGGGCTGCGAGCGGATCCGCCAGGGGAAATGAGCGGCAGAGCACCCCTGGTACGGTGCCCCGATGTCAGCGATCAAGAAGTTCCAAGTCACCTTTGACTGCGCGGAACCCGAGCGTCTCGCTCGTTTCTGGTGCGAGGTGTTGGGGTACGTCGTACCGCCGCCACCGGAGGGGTTTGCCACTTGGGATGATTTCACGCGTTCGCAGCCGCCTGAGCAGCGGGATTCGTGGTTCGCCTGCATCGATCCCTCAGGGGTGGGCCCGCGCCTGTACTTCCAGCGCGTCCCCGAGGGGAAGGCCGCCAAGAATCGGCTGCATCTCGACGTGCGGGTCGGCACCGGACTCGTGGGTGAAGAGCGCCTCGCCGCGCTCGAGGCCGAACGCGCACGACTGGTCCCGCTCGGCGCGGTACACGTGCGCACGCTGTACGACGGCAATGACGCGTGCATCCCGATGCTGGACATCGAGGGCAACGAGTTCTGTATCGACTGAGCGTACGGGGCGGAAGTCGTCCCCTGAGGGGGGCGGGAGTCGTCCCGTAAGGGAGAGGTGGTGCAACCGGGCGATGCCGAACAGGGCGATGTGAACGCCGTCGCCTTTCGGACCGCGGTCGCGAAGGCTCGTCCAGGGTGCCCGTGCTTCCCCTCCCCCCCCGGCAGCCGTCAGCCGTTCGCCTCACCGGCGCGGCACGGCGCGGCGACATGGATCAGCATTCCAGTGGGCCCCGGCACCGGGGAACGTCGGTGTCCTGGACACCCGACCGGAGGAACTGTCCCATGCTTCGTCGCATCATCGTCCTCACCGCGGTCGGTGTGCTGGCCACAGGCGTGGCTGCCGGCGCCGCACCCGCACGGACCCCGGCAGGTGGTTCCGGCCCGCGGCCTCCCGCAACGTCGCCGCCACCGCCCGGAGCGGCCAACGGCGAGGCATGGGCCTGGACGCAGCTCACCGGACAGGGCACGCGGATCCGCTATGTGTCCACCGACAGCAGCCTGACGTGTCCAGCGGTCCGCTACACCCTGGGCGCGACCAGGAACCCGTTCCCCATGACCCGGGTGAGCACACCGATGGGATCCCAGTTCCCGACGACCGTGTGCGAACTGGCGGTGCCCCTCACCGCCTCGAACGCCGTACTCGAGCAGTCCTCCGTCCAGGCGGCCACGGTGCACCCGGCGAACCGGCAGCTCCCGCTGCCCGACTGGACGTCGACCACGCGTCCGCGCAGGGTCGTCGTCATCGGCGACACCGGTTGCGCGGTCCCTGCGACGGGCCCCGTGCAGAACTGCGCGGACCACCAGAACGGCTGGCCCTTTCCGAGGATCGCGGCCGGCGCCGCCGGCACGCGGCCGGATCTCGTGGTGCACGTCGGTGACTACCTCTACCGGGACGACCCGGCCAGGGAGAACGACAAGGCGGCCAACCCCGGCTGCACCACGACCACCGACCGTGCCGGCTGGAACTGCGTGGTCGCCGACTTCTTCAGGCCCGCCGAGCCCTTGCTGGCCACGGCGCCCGTCGCGCTGACCCGCGGCAACCACGAGGACTGCAACGCGGCGCAGCAGGGCGGTGCGGGAGGCGCCTGGTTCCGTTACCTCTCCGACGACCTCCGCGCCAACGGCTCGTGCAGCGTCTACAGTGCCACCACGCCGATCAGGGCCGGCACCCTGAACCTGGTCTCGGTGGACTCCTCCTTCGCCGACCCCGGCGACACGGGAGGCACCGCACAGGCCGGAATCTTCGCCAGGCAGTTCGAGGCCGTGAACCAAGCAGCACAGCAGCATCCGGGCAACGACTACTTCCTGTTCACGCACAAGCCGCTGTGGATGGTGAAGGCGGCCGGTACGCAGCCGCAGAACGTGGAATGGGTGACGCACGTGCTCGACGCGGCCGTCGCCCGCACCGGCCTGCACCAACTGGCCGACAACGTACGACTGGTGCTCTCGGGCCACATCCACCTGTACCAGATGCTCGACTTCGGCACCCGACGTCCTCCCCAGCTCACCGTGGGCTCATCGGGCGGACCGCTGGACGACGGACCGGACGACACCAAGGTCGTGGGGAAGATGATCGGCACACCGGCGCAGGCCGTCCACCAGTCGATCACGCAGGAGCAGACCCCAGGGGGTCAGGGCGTCTTCGGCTACGCGGAACTGGCCGACAGCGGCGGAACCTGGAACCTCACCTTCCACGACGCGGCCGGGGCGGTCAGGGGCATGACGTGCGCGCTGAGCTCCAGCACGGCGAACAAGTCGTTCGCGTGTCACTGAGGGCCGCGCCGTCGGCGGCGGACGCCCCGTCCGGCGACGGCCACGCCCATCCGCCGTGACGGCAAGACCCGTCAGAGGATCAGGGTTGTGACAACCCCGGGCGGCACTCTGCTGCAGAGCGAGGGCAACCACACCACCCACGCCAAGATCCGCTGAGTCGGCGAGCAGGTCATGGCCACCTCGGAAAGCCGGCTCCCGCTGCCGAAACCCCGCTGCGGCACCGGCCGCATCACCGACCTCCTGGAGGCCGCCCTCGTCCTTCACCACCCATCGGCACGAGGTGGAAAGCGGCTCAGTTGATCACCTCGGCAGTCTCTCCGGTAACGTCGGAACATGAGTCATCCGCATCCCGAACTGAAAACTGCCCCTCCCCTGCCCGAAGGAGGGCTGAGGGTCGTCGCCCTTGGCGGTCTGGGTGAGATCGGCCGCAACATGACCGTCTTCGAGCACGCCGGCAAGCTGCTCATCGTCGACTGCGGCGTGCTGTTCCCCGAAGAGACCCAGCCCGGCGTGGACGTGATCCTGCCGGACTTCACCTCGATCCGTGATCGTCTGGACGACATCGTGGCCGTGGTGCTCACCCACGGCCACGAGGACCACATCGGTGGCGTGCCGTACCTGCTGCGCGAGCGGCGCGACATCCCTGTCGTGGGCTCGAAGCTGACACTGGCGTTCCTGGAGGCCAAGCTCAAGGAGCACGGAATCCGGCCGCGCGCGGTGCGGGTGCGGGAGGGCGACCGGCGCGGCTTCGGCCCCTTCGACTGCGAATTCGTGGCGGTCAACCACTCCATCCCGGACAGTCTCGCGGTCGCGATCCGCACCGAGGCCGGGCTGGTGCTGCACACGGGTGACTTCAAGATGGACCAGTTCCCGCTGGACGACCGCATCACCGACCTGCGCGCTTTCGCCCGCCTGGGTGAGGAAGGCGTCGACCTCTTCCTCACCGACTCCACCAATGCCGAGGTCCCTGGCTTCACCACCTCCGAGCGCGACCTGAACCCTGCGATCGAGCAGGTGATGCGTACCGCACCGCGCCGGGTGATCGTCTCCAGTTTCGCCAGCCATGTGCACCGCATCCAGCAGGTCCTGGACGCCGCCCACCAGCACGGCCGCAAGGTCGCCTTCGTGGGCCGCTCCATGGTCCGCAACATGGGCATCGCCCGCGACCTCGGATACCTGAAGGTTCCCAGCGGCCTGGTCGTGAGCACCAAGGAACTGGAGAAACTCCCCGACCACAAGATCACCCTGGTGTGCACCGGGTCCCAGGGCGAGCCGATGGCGGCTCTGTCCCGGATGGCCAACCGCGACCATGTGATCCGCATCGGCAAGGGGGACACCGTCCTGCTCGCCAGTTCCCTGATCCCCGGCAACGAGAACGCCATCTACCGGGTGATCAACGGGCTGACCCGGTGGGGCGCCCATGTCGTCCACAAGGGCAACGCCAAGGTGCACGTCTCCGGGCACGCCAGCGCCGGTGAACTCGTGTACTGCTACAACATCGTCAAGCCCCGCAACGTCATGCCCGTGCACGGCGAATGGCGCCATCTGCAGGCCAACGCCGACCTGGCCATCCGTACGGGGGTCGATCCCGAGCGGGTGGTCATCGCCGAGGACGGCGTCGTCGTCGACCTCGTGGACGGGCGCGCGTCGATCACCGGCAAGGTGCCCGCGGGCAACATCTACGTGGACGGCATGGAGGTCGGCGGCGCCACCGAGGCGTCCCTGAAGGACCGCGTCACCCTCGCGGAGGAAGGCGTGGTGACCGTGGTGGCCATCGTCGATGCCGACACGGGTGCCCTTGCCGAGACTCCCGACTTCCTGGCCCGCGGCTTCGTGCACGACGACACCACCTTCGACCCGGTCATCCCCGTCATCGAGAAGACCCTGGCGGCCGCGGCCAAGGAAGGCGTCGGCGACGCGCACCAGCTGGAACAGCTCATCGCGCGCGCCGTGGCGAACTGGGCCTTCCGCACCTATCGCCGCAAGCCCCTCATCATCCCCGTCATCATCGACGCCTGACCGGCAGCATCCTTCCTCTCCGCTGCCCTGGCCCGGCGGCAGCGGGGACCGGCGCCGGAACCGGCGCCGGTGGGTCGAAGGGCTGACGCCCGTCGTTTCTTCGCCGTGCGAAGCCGGTGGCGCGTCGGCGAACCGGCCCAGACCGCCGGGGACAGGCGGAGGTGAGCGGACAGGCACGGTCTCACGTTGTGGTGATCAGGGACTCGGCACCTCGTGATCACTGGAAACCGTGCCTTCCTCCGTTCCACCCCTAGGGTCTTTCGTTTGGATCGGCCGGATCAGGGAGCGGGACCTGGTGCCGTTCATCGCAAGGCGGAGGAGGGCGCCATGGCGGAGCCATGGCAACCGACGACAACGCGGCGAGGGGCGGTGCCAGGTCCCGCGAGCCCGGCCTGATCCAAACGAGAGGCCCGAGGTGGGTCCCCCTGCCTCGGATCCGCGTCAACCCGGACGCATCGCCTGGAGGAACGTCACCCTGGGTCTCCCACCTGTGCGGTTGTCAGGTGGTTCGGGGGCGATCGCGGTGTCGGGCCGGCAGTGCGGGCACGCGTCGAAGCCGGCGGCGAGGGCCTGGGCGCGGGCTGCCGGAGCGGAACTCGCCCGGACAAGCCTCCGGGTGCGTGGCCCGCTCCCTCGCGCCGCGCGGCCGACGCGCTTTCCCGGGCCGGTCCGACAGGCGCATCAGCGCAGTCCGGCGAAGAGATCGTTCTCGGGAACGGCCGCGCCGGTGGCGTCCTGGACACGGACGAAGGTCTCCGTGCCCATCAACTCGCCGAACCTCTCCTTGCCCATCCTGAGGAAGAAGATGTTCTCCCCCTGGCTGGCGTGCGCGGCCAGCGCGTCGAACTTCTGACCGCTGAACGCGGTGGTGTCCACCCACGTGGTGATCTCGTCGTCGGGGAGGCCGATCTCGGCCATCGCGGCGGCCTCGGCGGGATCCGGCTCCGGCATGTCCGGATGGAACTCGCGCATGATCTCGCCGAACCGCCGCATCATCGAGCGGGGCATCGTGGTCCAGTACACCTTCGGTGTCAGCGCGGTCATCTCCAGCGCAGCCATCGTGATGCGGTGGGCCTGGATGTGGTCGGGGTGACCGTAGAAGCCGTTCTCATCGTAGGTGACGACCACATCAGGTCGGTAGTGCTCCATGAGTTCCGCGAGTCGGGCCGCGCCTTCCCGCACGGGGGTCTGCCAGAAGGATCCGGGGGTGTCGTTGCTCGGCCAGCCCATCATCCCGGAGTCGGCGTAGTCCAGCGTCTCCAGCTCGCTGACCTTCAGGACCTCACAGCTCGCCTCGAGTTCTCGACGGCGCGTCAAGGCGACTCCCGCCGGATCGTGCCCGGGATCGCCCGGCTTGACACCCCCCGGTCCGTCACCGCAACCACCGTCGGTACACGTCACGAGAACCGTGCGGATGCCCTCCGCCGCGTACCGCGCGAGGACCCCTCCGGTCCCGGTGGCCTCGTCGTCGGGGTGGGCGTGTACTGCCATGAGGGTCAAGGGTCGGTCGGTCATGAAACAGTCCTCCTGCAGAAATACGTCGTGGTCCGAGTGCGCGGCGGACGTACCGCGATCCCGGGGCCCGGATCCTGGCGGGGCGGACGATCTTGCGATCTCCGTGTTCCCCGCGCGTGCGGCGCCGGCCCCCCGGTTGGTGCAACTGTCCCGGCCTGACCGGCTGTTCCCGGCTCGGCCGCTCGGCATCCCGGACGTCGGCGTTTCCACGCGACGAGGTGCAGGTGTCTCCTCACTGCGGCCGCATGAGGTCCAGGTCCTCGCCCCATGCGTCCAGTACCCCGCCGTGTCCGGCCTCTCGGGCCGCCGTCTCGACAAGGGTGAAGAGGTGCCGCTGCAGGGATACGTCGCCTGTTGCCGAGATGCGGTCCACGGCACGGAGCAACACGTCGGTGTCCCAGCCCGGAAGCGGATGCCGGTCAAGCTCCCACTCCAGGTACTTGTTGCAGGGGCGGGGGCGACGGTCGAGAGCGAAGAGCAGTTCGAGCAGGGGCCGGATGCTGTCGGTGGCGTCCAGGCGAGCGGCGAGAGCCTGGCCGTCCCGGTGGTTCTTGACGGAGCGGTAGAGCGAGTTGGCGTAGGCGTCGAGCCAGCCGCCGGCGTCCCGGAACGCCTCATCGGCATCCAGGCGTGCCTTGTCGGCGAGGATCCGGGCGATGCCCCCGTCGAGCCGGTCGAGCACGACCTGGGCCCGGGCGAGGGCGTAGCGTTCGGAACCGGGCGTCCCGGCTGCACGGAACTCGGTGAGAGAGACGATGACGAGGTCGAGCTCGCGGTGCGGTGGCCCGCCAACCGGGTGAGACCGGTCGTGACGTCATCGGCGATGACCACGTACAGATCGTGGTCGGAGTGCTGGGTGATCATGCCGTCGTGGGCTCGGGAGCCTTTGAGGACGAGGCCGACGACGGCTGGATCGGCGGTGGCGAGTTCGACGAGCACGTCGTAGGTGAGGGGCTGCTGAGCAGTCATGGTGGGGATCTCCGCTGAGGTGACGACAGGTGTGCCTGCTGGGCATCCCTTGTCCGAGAGGCGCCCTGCACCGTCTGCGGCTGCACAGGGCCGCCGCCCGGGAGATCAACGCACATCCGGACTGTACCTCGTGTCGGGCCGTGGGACAGGGCGTTCAGGTGGACGTCAACATGCCGCCCCCCCCTTGGCCACAGCCCCTCGTCGAGCGCTGCGACCGGCACCGTCACCTGACGTTCGTGTGCAGGCGGACAGCGGCGAAGGTGAACTCGATGGGATTCGTGGTGCGCGGACGGATCCAGTGCTCGGCGGGGAAGTCGTAGAACGCCGGCAGTTCGTTCACGTCGTCGGTGATCTTCTCGACGGCCTCGGGAAATTTCGCGCCGTAGGTCTTCTCGAACGCGGCGCCCGCCCGGAGTGCGTGGTCGCGGTCCTCGGCGTTGCCGATCCCCTGCGGGGCCTTCCGCGAACCGGGCGCTCCGTCACCTACGGCCGGGACGGGAGTGCGCATCCTGCGGCGCCGGCGATCGCGCGGCAAGTCGCCCCAGGAGTCGGCTGATGCGCGGCAGCCGTCGCTCATGGCGATGTCCACCACGCCGAGCACGGGCGCGCCTCCCGACCAGTGCGGCAACTCGGGCCCACGCGGTACCAGTCGATCGATCACCCGGGAAGATACGCCCTCCCGAGCCGGTCCACAGGAACTGAGCCTTGCCCGCGTCCGGTCTCCTCCCGGAGTGAGGCAGTCCTGGCCGAGTAGGGCCCGTCGGGCTGAGCGGCTCCGTCCGGTGAGCCGCCTCCTGGCGCGTGACGGCGGCGACATCACTCCATGCACCATCAACTAAGCTTTTCCCAGCCGTGATTCCTCTTCACACAGGCCGGTCGAGCCCGCCCCGCCTGGGAAGCGCCGTCCCGGTCAGCACGTCGCTCGATCGCCGGCGTCAAGAAGGGCGTCTTCTCCCTCTTCACAGGTGCCGTCGACACCCGGCGCCGTCCGGCGATCCACACGCGCTTTCCGGCCGAGCCCGAGAAGAAAGGTAGGGAGAGCACATGTCCGACCAGCAGCAGGCGTCCAGCGAGCCCACTGCCTCCGAGCGGGCAGCTGCGTCGCCCGACGCCGTCGAGGTACTCCTCAGCGGCGCAGGGAAGCCCTCGACTGCCTCAGCGCCGGAAAGCGCCGCTGCGGGAAGGACCGCGGCGACCGAAGCGGAGAAGGGGGCCGACCCTGACGAAGGGGCCCCGCCCACCGGTTTCACGGGCGGACCGAACGCCGGTGCCGCAGCCGTGGGGCGGACGGGTACCGCAGGGGACACCGGGGAGGCATCCACCGGAGAAAAGCCTCGGGGCACCGCCAGCGCCGAGGCGACGGCCGCCAAGACCGCGAGCGGCGACGTGAAGGCCGACGAGGACGAGAAGGGCGCTGCCGCCGGTGGCGAGGGCGCAGGCGCCGACAAGGTGAACGGCGCGCAGGGCCTGTCCGCCGCGGCGGCCAAGGGGCAGCGCAGGACCGTCGCGACCGCCGTGGATGACGGTGGCGCGACCGGCTCCAGCCAGAGCGGGGCCGGCCGCCCCCGTAAGCCCGTGCTCGCCGGTGCCGCCGTAGTGGGAGCGCTTCTGATCGCCGTGCCGCTGCTGATCACGGCGAACGACAAGGACGAGGAGAAGAAGGCAGCCGACACCGCGGGCTACGACACCGTCCTGGACACGGCCAAAGACCCGGTCGGCGTCTTCGCCATCCAGTCCCCCTCCCCCGCCCGGACCGAGAGGGAGGAGAAGGACGCGAAGGAGAAGGCGTCCGCGACGCCGACTGCGGACAGGCCCGCGGCGCCCGCCGCACCCGCCACGCCCGCCGCGAAGCCCAGCCCTTCGCCGAGCCGGGGAACGACGGCCGTCGTGAGGAAGGCGCCGAGCAATCTGCCGAACGTCCTGACCAAAGTGCTGATCAAGAACCACACCAACCGCACCTGCGTCGATGTCCCCGGCTTCACCAGCGGCCGACCGGACGGGCCGGTGACGCATGCCACCTGCAACAGCAACACGGACGACAACCAGCTGTGGAACGTCGAGAAGCGCTACGACAAGGCCGGCCCCGGCGGGGTACCGCTCTTCCAGATACGCAACGTCATGGACAGCATGTGCTTGGACCTGCCCGGCTACCAAGGCGTCGGAGGGGCCACCAAGGTCACGGAGTTCCCCTGCGACGGCACGACGAACGACAACCAGCTGTGGTGGCTGGACAAGCAGTCCGACGGAACGTTCTGGATACGCAACGCCGCCAGCAACAACCAGTGCCTGGACTCCTACGGACCCGACGACCAGACGCGCGACCTGATCATCTGGCCCTGCGCCCCGGAAGGCCAGAACAACCACGAGTGGATCTTCACGCGATCCTGACCGAGCCCGTCGTGCCGGGCCCGGCACGGTCCGGTCCGGGCGTCACCGGCCCGGCGAGCAGGCCTCCCAGGACGTCGGCCCGGTACGGCACCTGCGGAACAATCCGGCCTCACGGATGGGCTTGTCCGGGCAGAGTGAGGATTTCGGCTCCGTCGTCGGTGATGGCGATCGTGTGCTCGCTGTGTGCTGTCCGGCAGCCTGTCGCACTTCGGAGCGTCCACCCGTCGGTATCGGTGACGAGTCGAGCGGTGTCCGCCATGACCCACGGCTCCAGTGCCAGCAGCAGCCCCGGGCGCAGTCTGTACCCACGGCCAGGCCGCCCGGTGTTCGAAACGTGCGGGTCTTGGTGCATCGTCGATCCGATGCCGTGGCCTCCGAACTCGGTGTTGATCGGATAACCCGCCTCGCTGAGCACCGTACCGATGGCGTGGGAGATGTCGCCGATGCGAGCCCCGGGCCCGGCGGCGGCGATCCCCGCGGCCAGCGCGCGTTCGGTCGCGCTGATCATCGCGACGCTCTCCGGGTGCTTCGCGTCGCCCACGATGAAGCTGACGGCGGCGTCCGCTGCGACTCCACCCCGGGAGACGGCGAGATCGAGTGTCAGCAGATCGCCGTCGGCGAGTGTGTAGTCGTGCGGCCGTCCGTGGAGCACGGCGTCGTTGACAGCCGTGCAGATGTAATGGCCGAACGGTCCGCGTCCGAAGGACGGCTCGTAGTCGACGTAACAGGACGTGGCCTCCGCCTCGACGATCATAGCCTTGGCCCACCGGTCGATGTCCAGCAGGTTCGTGCCGATCACGGCGCGGCTCTTCAGCGTGTGCAGGATGTCGGCGACGAGGGCGCCTGTGTCTCTTGCCCGGGCCAGCAGGGTGGGGTTCAAGATCTCGATCATGGGGCACCTCTCTCCGCAACCAATAACTATACCGTCATTACTATACCGGTACGGGAATCGGGATCATGATCGGGCTGCCGCTCACTCCGGCAGAGGCCGAACGCGGCCGGCGCAGGACGCGGCTCCCGCCGGACCGTGCTCGCGCAGCCGGGGAAGCATGGTCACCGAGATCGAGGTACAGCCGGACAGGGAGGGCCCGACGGCGACATCGTGCATGCCGAAGTACGCAAGGGCGAAGTTGCGTTGATGATCGCGATTGCCGACGAGGAGTACGCGGTCGCACCTCCACTCGGCATCAGCAGCGACACCGGTCTGTGTCCGCACCTTCCTGACACCACCGACGGCGACGACTGGTACCGCCGGGCCATCGGCACAGCAACGCGCGGGGTCGTTCCGCCCGAGGGCACGCCTTGGGGCAGCCGCCGAGCCCGCGTGCCGGACCCGGAAGGACACGAAGGGAGCGCAGGCACCCAAGAGCCGGGCCGATCCTGGTAATTCCTTGGCCACGGGGATCGGGACGCGCTCAGCCGGCTGCGCTGTGCGTCGGCCGGAGGCCGTGGCTCCCGTGCCGCGCCGGCGCGTCGGAGGCGTCGAGCAGGGCAGAGGTGGGGGCGTGGGCCAGGCGCGGCCATTCGCTGCGGGGCCGGGCGGTGTTGTTCGCGGTGACGAGAACGTTGATGCCGCCGGAGTCCGGTCCATGAAGATGACATCGCGGAAGTCGACGACCGTGTGCGGGGCAAAGCCGCCCTGCCCGGTCAGGTCAGGTCCGGTCCGGTCCGGTCCGGTCCGGTCCGTGACAGGCACTCACCACTGCAAGGCCGCTGTCCACGCAACCGAATGTCCCAGCACGGTGTCAATCGTGTCAGGTCAGGCCGAAAGCGCCTGCGGCGGGGCCGCCGGGAGGGGGGCCGTGCGATGCTTCGCGGACACAACGTGAAGTTCGTGTGACGATCACGCGAGACGGGGCGGGCGTATGGAGCAGGCCACAGGAGACGAGGGACAGAAAACGGGGGACAACCATTCGCTGTCCGCGTCTGCCGCCTACGACGGCGCCCCTTCCTGTATCGGGGCGGCCCGGCGTCTGGCGACCGCCTTCCTGACCGAGGTGCAGGCCGTGCACGGGCTGCCGGTCTCCGAGCGGGCGATGGGCATGACGCAGTTGGTCGTCAGCGAGCTGGTCACCAACGCGGTGAAGTACGCGCCCGGTCCCGTCATGCTCGATCTGCAGATCAGCGACGGCGCGGTGCGGGTGTCGGTGTGGGACAGCGACCCGGCCCTGCCGGACGTCGCCGCCACCGACCCCCGGCGCGTGGGCCGCCACGGCCTGGAGATCACCCTCGCCGTCAGCCAGGCCTACGAAGTACGCCGGGAACCGGTCGGCAAACGCGTCACAGCCGTGATCGCGCTGGCCGACGACCCCGGCGGAGACATCGCCGGCCGCACCACCCCCTGACTGATCGTTCCAGGATGAGCTTGGTGAGGGGCTTGGCCGCGACCTGGGCCGGCGGCAGACTTCCGCGGGCGTCGGACGGTCTTGTGCCTGATGGCCGTTGGAACCTGCCTGATGACCGGCGGGGCCGGTAGCCCCGCCGCTGCCTCCTCGTCCGCCGCGTCGCCGCAGGTCTCCGGGACGGCTGCCGGTGGACGACCGAGCTGCCCTGCGGGGGATCGTCCACGTGCTGCGCGAGGCAGTGCTGTCGACTCTCTGCCGGGCACCTCGGTCCGGCCCTTCGCCTCCGTGCTTCGTGCGACGCGTACGCCCGTCTCGGCGCCTTCACGGCCTTCACAGCCCTCTCGGCCCTCTCGGCCCTCTCGGCTGTTCAGGTTTTGTCCGCCACGGCGCCGGATCCCTCAGGGCCAGACGCCGGAGAAGTCGATCTCGCGGGCCCACTCCGGATGGTCTATCAGCGGATTCCGGTTGCCCTGGAGTTCCGCGACGGCCGCGTTGCGGTGCAGTTCGTACTCGGTGACCGGTTCCCTCTCGTGCCACTTCAGCAGTACGGGCAGCCGGTCCTCGGGGAACTCGCGCGCAACGTCGCCGACCTGTCCCGGATACCGGAGCAGGAAGTACATGGTTGCCCGGGAGACCGCTCCTTTGCCGTTCTCCGGCTCGAATCCCACGCCCTCGCGCATCCCGCAGTCGTCCCGGACCGCCTCCTCGAAGTCGGGGAAGTCGAAGTACGGGAAGTTGCCGCGGAAGCTGTTGCAGCCGACCTCGCACGCGAACAGGTGGTGCAGGTCGCCCCGCATGGGCTCCTGCTTGGCGAACCACGACTGCGGCACCACGTGCTCGCAGTTGAACGGCATCGACGCCTCCAGTGCGTCGAACTCCGCCTCGAACTCGGCCGGACCCGCCGTGCTCTCCTGGAGCAGCAGTTCCCGCACCCTGGCCAGCCGTGCCTCGGCGACGGCCGCGTCGGCCCGTATCAGCTCCTCGGGGGAGAAGTCCTTGCCCGAGTAGATGCTGCGCAGCCGGCCGTCCTTGTGCAGGTCGACCCAGGGGTAGACCAGTCGCATCGGCTTGTAGCGGGGCCGCGGGGTGTGGGTCTCCTCCAGCAGCGCGGTGAGCGCACGGCGCAGCGCGTCGCCGTCGCCGGTGTCCACGCTCGCGTAGTACGCCTCGCGTGCCGCCGCGTCGGCGGTCCGGTCGTAGTACGGACGCTCCCGCGCGAGCCGGTGGTTGAACAGCGCGGCGTCGACGTCCTTCTCGACCGCCGACACGGCGTCCGTCCGCCCGGCCGGGGGCTGCGGCGCTGTCGTCGGCGTCGGCGTCGGCATCGGCAGGGCGGCGAGAAGGCCCGCCGACGTGGCAGATGACGCCGACGAGGCCGGCATGGTGCCGAAGTCGACGGTGATCCGCAGGGGGACGGTGAACCGCACGGCCCCGTCGGCCACCGGCGACGGCAGGCCCTGCGTCTGTTCCTGCGCCGTCGTGTGCGCCTGGGCCCGTGACCCGTCGGTGCCCACCGGGGAGGCGCCACCGTCCGCCGTGGGCAGGGGCAGGGGCACCGGAGGCGCGCTCTCCACGGGGGACGGCGTGAGTCCGGCGGTGAACACCTCGTCCCGCAGCCGGGCCGCCTCACCGGTCAGGGTGACCTCGTGCAGCGCGCTCAGCACCCGGCTGATCCGCACGCCCTCGTTGGCCCGCCACGCCAGTTGCTGGTCACCCATGTCCGGGCGCCACACCGAGCCGTCGACACTCAGGGGCCGGCCCTGGTCGTCGGTCTTCGGAACGGCCGAGTGGTGCAGGGCGACGACCTCCCACTGGTCGTTGAAGACGGGAGACCCCGACGAGCCCTCCCGGGTGTCGGACTCGTAGTGCAGGAACCGCTCCAGCACGTCGACGATCTGGTTCTCCCGCAGCGCGATCTGCTTCGGCTCGCCCCGCGGGTGCTGGATGATGTTGACGAACTCCCCGATCACCGCCTTGCCCTGCGCCTCGCTGAGCATCAGCCGGCCGAACGAGGACAGTTCCTCGCCCCTGGTGCCGCGCGGGGCCACCGCGACCAGGCTGTAGTCCAGCGCGCGGTCGGTCACGAAGAAGCGTTGCGGCTCCAGTTCGAAGACCGCCGGTGTCAGCGGGTTGCCGTCGATGTCGTCCTGCAGGGAGAACGCGACCTTGCTGCGGTCCGCGTCCGCCACGTCGCGCAGCACGTGGTTGTTGGTGAGCAGCAGGGAGGGGGACACCATGAAGCCGGTGCCGTGTCCGCCGCCCGGTCCGGTGATGGTGACCCGGCCGACCGGGCGGGACGCCTGGAAGCCCTCTTCCAGGAACGCCACCGGGGCGAGGTTGTTGCGCCCGATCAGGCGCTCGAGCCCCAGCAGCTCGCTGGTGAAGGCCTCCGGGGGCAGTCGCAGGGTGCTTCCCGCGCTGCTGGCGGGCTCGGTCGGTGTCTGTTCGATCGCCCGGGCCATCGCCCAGTCGGCGCCGAGCCGTGCCAGCCGCTTCTCGACCCGCTCGGGGGCGTCGGCGTAGAGCACGCCGCGGGTTTCGAGAACGTTCTGGTTGCGCTGCCGTTGTTCGTTCCGGTTCTCGTAGCGTGCCGCGGCCATCGTCAGTTGCGACAGATAGTCCGATTCTCGTTCGGAAACGAGTTCCGCCGTGGCCATGATCCGCCTCCTGGCCGTTCGGATGGTGGCAGTGGTGTCTGAGACGCGGGGTCTCCGAGGGACAGGCGGAACGGCGTCCGGGAAAGGCGTCGGCGCTGCCGTGAAGGGTGTGATGCGCTGCGGGGTGGTCGCGCAGCTTTCCATATGGTTCTGCTGCTACCGATGCTTCCAGACGTGGGAAACATGTGCAAAATCACCCAGCGAACCCAATGGTTGAAGGTTCACTTGGTCACGGTGCCGTGCGGAAACCCTGCCCTGCGGGGTGTCGCTCGCGGCACCCCGGATCACCGGCACGAAATCGGCGCCGCCGGAGGCCGCGATGCCGGGGCGGCCGGTGGACCGGCCAGGCGTCGTACCACCCGGCACCGGACTGCCGCGACGCGTCCCGCACCACCGGGGAACGACCACACCCCCGCGCCCTCGCGGCGGCTGGACACGATGGACACCGGGCCTCGGACACGCCGAAGACGGTACGGCCGTGCCGGGGGGGGGACCCCGCGGCACGACGTCCCCGGGCGGAGCGGACGCGGGAGGGCCCGGGCGGCCAGGAGTGGCGCGTCCTTCCGTCGTCGTGGAGCGTGTTCGCCTTCCCCGTCAGCGGCGTTGCCGCTCACCGGTCACCCGGTGACGCGTACCGGCAGGCTTCGCGGGCCGCGGATCAACATTCCCGGTCGCCAGATGATCGCCGCCGGGTGGATGTCCAGGGTCAGGTCGGGGCAGCGTTCCAGCAGCGACCTGACCGCGATCCGCGCTTCCAGGCGGGCCAGCGGAGCTCCCAGGCAGTAGTGGATGCCGTGGCCGAACGCCAGGTGGCCGCGGGCGTCGCGGGAGATGTCGAAGCGGTCGGGTGAGGGGAAGCGGGCGGGGTCGCGGTTGGCGTCGGCCATGGCGATCAGGACGAGTTCGCCGCCGCCCGGGACGACCGTGCCGCCGATCGTCACCGGCTCGGTGGTGAAGCGGAACGTGGGAGTCTCCACAGGACCCTCGTAGCGGAGCATCTCCTCGACGGCGGCGTCGACGGAGGAGAGGTCCGCGCGCAGGGCGGCCAGTTGCCGCGGGTGGGTCAGCAGGGCGAGGACGCCGTTGGAGATGAGGTTCACCGTGGTCTCGTGGCCGGCCACGAGCAGGAGCCAGGCCATGCCCTGGAGTTCCTCGCGGGACAGCCGGTCCCCGTCCTCGTCGGAGCCGTGGATCAGCGCGCTCATGAGGTCGTCGCCGGGCTGTTTCCGCTTGTCCTCCACCAGCTCCGCCATGTATCGCGCCATCGCGGTTGCCGCTGCCCTGCGTTCTTCGGGATCGGTGGCGCTGAGGGCGTCGTTCGACCAGGTCCTGAAGGATTCGCGGTCCAGGTCCGGTACGCCGAGGAGTTCGCAGATCACGGACATCGGCAACGGGAAGGACAGCGCCTCGACGAGGTCGGCGCGTCCGTCGGGGGCGGCGAGCATCCGGTCCAGCAGCGCGTCGGTGGTCTTCCGGATGCTCGGGGCGAGTTCCTCCACCCGGCGCGCGGTGAACTGCCGGGCGACCAGCTTGCGCAGCCGCGTGTGGTCCGGCGGGTCGGCCCTGAGCATGTGCGGGCCGGCAGAGATGGCTCCCAGCGGCAAGGAGGGGGACGCCCTGCTCCAGTCCTTCGAGAGCCGGGGGTCCGCGAGTGCGGCACGCCCGGCCTCGTACCCGACGACGAGCCAGGCCTCCGCGCCCCCTTCCGGCATCCGGATGCGGTGCACCGCGCCCCGGGCCCGTAAGTCGGCGTACACGGGATAGGGATCGCGGGTGAAGGACTCACCCAGTGCGGCGAGGTCAACGATGTCCACAGGGCTGCCGTTTCATGGGTAGGGACGTGTGCAGGGTCGAAAGCCGGCGTGTCAGCCGGTGCTTCCCGGGGCCCCGAGCCGAAGTCGCTGCCTGTCCGCGGTGGAGTCCCCGGTGTGGAGAGTGACCCACGGCGGAACGGCGCGCGTCAAGCACATGGGGAGCGCCTGCCGGGGCGTCGACGCGGGGCGATTGTCAGTGGGCGGGGCGATTGTCAGTGGCTCCTCCTACGGTGTGAGCAGTGGGACCCGCTGGAAAGGCCAGGGGTCCGCTGTGGGGAGGGGTGTGCCATGTCTGCCGGGTCCGCGGGGTCGACGACGTATCTGGAGTTGTCGCAGGAGGGTGACGGTGCGCACAAGTTCTACGAAGTGACCGTCGACGGGCAGGTGGTGACGGTGCGCTACGGGCGGATCGGCGCCGGCGGACAGACTCAGACGACGACGTTCCCCACGGCGGAGAAAGCGCGCGCCGCGGCCGCGAAGAAGGTCGGCGAGAAGGTCCGCAGGGGGTACGCCCCGGCCGTTCCGGGGCAGCGTGCCCCGCGCGCGGTGACCCGGCGTCAGGTGGTCTCGGCCCCGTCCACCGCGCGCGCCGTCGCCCCCGTGCTGTGGCGGTTCGCCACCGGCTCCTCGGCGTTCGGCATCCACATCGACGGCGAGAGCTGCTGGGTCGGCAACCAGGCGGGCGACGTGTACACCCTGGACCACGACGGCAACACGCTGGCCCGTTTCAGCCTGCCGGACGGCGTGAAGTGCCTGGTGGCCGACGACTTCTGGATCTATGCCGGCTGTGACGACGGCAAGGTGTACGACCTGTCCTCCAAACTGCCCTTCGCCGCCTACGACATCGCGGCGGACGTCGACATCTTCTGGCTCGACATCCACGAGGGCGTCCTGGACGTCTCCGACCGCGAGGGCCGGCTCACCGTCATCGACCACGAGGACGAGCACCAGTGGTCCCGCCGCAGCCAGGGCGAGCACGCCTGGATGGTCCGCGCCGACGACCAGGCCGTCTACCACGGCCACCACCGGGGCGTCACGGCCTACGCGCCGGACGGCGGCCGGGAACTGTGGCACACGTCCACGCGGGGCGGTGTCCTGTTCGGCTGGCAGGAGGACGACGTCGTGTACGCGGGCACCGCCCACAAGGTGGTCCAGCGGCTGTCGAAGCGGACCGGCGCGATCGAGGCCACGTACGCGTGCGACAGCGCGGTGTACTCGTGCGCCACCTCACCCGGCGGGCAGTTCGTCTTCGCGGGCGACGCGGCCTCGTCCGTCTACTGCTTCGACCAGGACGGCACACGCCTGTGGAAGCTCGGCACCGGCGGCGGTTCCGCGCTGTCGATGCAGTACCGCGACGAGCGGCTGTACCTGGTGACCACGGACGGTTCGCTGGTGTGCGTGGACGCGAGCGAGGCGGCCGTCTCCGCGGCGCAGCAGGGCACGGTGCCGGTGGCGCGGGACGTCAAGCTCGCCGCGGCCCTGCCGACCTACGAGCCGGCCACGGCCGCGGGCGCGGTGGCCACCGTCACCCGGGCCCCGGCGGGGGCGGTCGTCGTGGAGTGCGTCAGCGAGGCGGGGCGCGTCCGGGTGCACGTGGTGTCCGAGGGGTACGACCCGGCACTGAACGTCCAGTTCCCGCGCGCGATACGGGAGCCCGGAGCGCGCTACGTCGTGGACGCCCTGCACACGGCGGCAGGCGGCTTCTACCGGGTCCGCGGCGACATCCGACGGCTGCTGTGACGCCTCCTGCACGGGGAGGTCCGTGCGCGACGCCCCTGAAGGCGGGGCGTGCGTGGACTCGTGGCGCCCATGCGGTCGAGGTTCGCCGGTACGGCGCCAGAGGGCGGACAGGGGGCGCGACGGTGTGCAAAGTGGATCACGAGGCCGCGGCGCCGGCCGCGGCCTCGGCCCTGACGGCGGCCCACCCGACGGCGTCCTCCACGACGACTTCGGCCGCGCACTCGCCCCCACCACCGCCTCGGACACCATCGGCGCGGTCCGCGACCTGCTCGACACCTTCGGCACCGGTGTGGACGACGGCATCGCCGTCCTCGCCGTCCACGTGCCCCGCCCCACCCGTGAAGAGCAGCGGTGGCCAAACAGCCGACCGGCCCGGTGAAGGCAGCCGGGTGGCGGCGTCGGCGGCCGAAGCCGCCGGTTCGGGTCTGTCGGGAACAGGGAACGAGACGTCGACCGCCAGGGCACTCGCGTCCAGGTCACCGCCCCTGGAGCGGTGATCCCAGGCCGATCGCCGCAGGTGGCCGTCTCCGCGAAAGCGCATGTGCGGCAAGACCGCACCCGTCCCGGCCGATCCCGCCCCGCGACGGCTTCACGGCGGGGGCGGGACCGGTCCTCGGCGGTGCGACGTCACCCGGACGGGCCGAAGTCAGTAACAGCCATACCTGTCAGGGCCGTTGACTTGGGGCGAGGGGCACCTTCACCATGACCGGGCGGTCACATGACCGTCCGGTCACATGAAGGCATGACCGTCCGGTCAGATGAAGGAGTGTCCATGCCCACTCCCACCTGGACCCGGCTGTCGCCCGCCCGCCGCGAGCGGGTCCTGGTCGCGGCGATGGACGAGTTCGGCACCCACGGCTACTCCACGGGCAGCCTGAACGTCATCGCCCGCGAAGCCGGGGTCGCCAAGGGTTCCCTGTTCCAGTACTTCTCCGGAAAGCTGGACCTTTTCTCCTATGTGGCCGAGCAGACCTCGCTGCGCGTCTACGCGCACATGCGGCCCTGGCTCGACGGCTACGACGGGACCGGTGCCTTCGCCACGCATCTCGTCGACGCGCTGGAGGCCTGGCTCGAGTACTTCGCCGGGCAGCCGCTGGAGCGCGGGGTGGCCGCCGCCACCAACATGGAGATGGACCCGGCGGTTCGCGACGCGGTCAGACAACCCGTGAACGCCATGTACCTGGCCGGTCTCCGCCCTCTCCTGGAACGCGCCGTCAGCGCTGGGGACCTGCGCAAGGACGCCGACCTGGACGCGCTGCTGTCGCTCCTTGTGGTGCTCCTGCCGCACCTGGCGCTCCTCGCGCACGTCCCGACACCGAACAGCCCCGTGCAGCTCACCGGAGTCGACCCTCAGGTCCGGCGCGAGAATCTCGAACGTCTCGTCATCCCGCTGCTCGCCGAGTTCCAAGCGCGAGACGACCGATGACGAAAACCGGCCGCGAGAGCGTCGTCCCCCTGCCGGGCGCGGCGTACCGGCCGGCCGCCGGCCCGGCCCGCTCGGCCGCCGTGGCCCTCCGGCCGGCCGCACGCTGCGCGGTTTCACCCCGCGCTTCGGGCGTGGGCGTCCCGGCGACCGGTGGCCGCGGGGGGCGGGACCCGCCGCGCCCCCTCGCGCCCCCTCGCGACCAGCCGATCCAGAGCCGCCCAGCTGTTCGCATCGCGCCCCGTCGGCGGGTACGGACCAGTCCCGGTCCGGCCGGGTTCGCTCCGGGTCCGGCGCGATTCTCAGCTCGGTGAGCTTTCCCCCGTACACCGCGGGCTCACGGGTGTGCCCGCGGTGGAGTGGGTCCGGCCCCGGAGCCCCAGGGTCCCAAGGCTCCAGAACCCCAGAACCCCCGGACACCACGGAGACGTACCACCGGAAATCACTGTTTCCTCCCCACAGAAAAGGTGATCTCGTGTTCCGTACACTCCTGCGGTCCTTGACCGCGCTGCTGCTGTGCGCGGCAGCCGCCCTCTCCCTCGCACCGGCCGCCCACGCGTCGGAGGCGGCGGCCCCGGTCCGGGCCGCGGACCCCTCCACCACGGGGTCGTTCCCCGTCGCCTACACCGATCTCACCGTCTCCGCCTCGGGCCGCTCGTTCAGCGCACGTGTCTGGTACCCCGGCACGACGGCCGGGGCGAACGCGCCGGTCGCCGCCGGCGCCCACCCCGGCCTCGCCTTCGGACACGGCTTCTTCCAGGCCATCACCCAGTACGAGAGCCTGCTCAAGCACTACGCCTCCTGGGGCGTCATCACCGTCGCGCCCAAGTCCCAGGGCGGTCTCCTCCCCAGCCACTCGGCGTTCGCCGACGATCTGAACGCGGCGCTCACCTGGCTCACCACCCAGAACAGCACCACCGGCTCACGGTTCGCGGGTGCGGTCAGCACCGGCCGGCTCGCCGTCTCGGGGCACTCCATGGGCGGTGGCGCGGCCTTGCTCGCCGCGAGCCGGAACGCGGCCGTCAAGTCCGTCTCCACCCTGGCTGCGGCGGAGACCAACCCCTCGGCCGTCAGCGCCTCCGGCACGCTGAGCATCCCCGTCCAGTACGTCGGTGGCAGCGCCGACAGCATCGCCGGCGTGGCGGGCAACCAGCAGAAGATGTACGACGCCAAGCCGTCCGCCACTCAGCTGCGCGTCATCACCGGTGGGTTCCACTGCGGATTCGAGGACAGCTCCGGCATCGGCTGTGACAGCGGGACCATCACCCGCGCCGCCCAGCTGAAACTGACCTACGGCGTCACGACCGCCTGGCTGCTCCACACGCTCGGCGTCGACTCCTCCCTGTACGACCAGGTGTGGGGTTCCGCGGCCCAGAACCTGGCCGGTGTCGTGTACTCCGCGAAGCCCTGAACGCTCCGGCGCACGACGGCGGCAGTTCGGCGACGACCGTGCCGGCTGAACGCGGAGCGGCCGTGACGGTTCGGAGCACACCGGCAGGATGAGTACGCCGCCGGGCGGGCGGCCGGGGAAAGCCTCGTGGCCGCCCGCCCGGTCACCGGCCCGGCGACGGTGATCCGCCCGCGGTTCCGTGCCCGCCGTGCCCGTGGGGACGGCGGGCACGGAACTCAGCTTCGGGACCAGACCACGACGCTGTCGGACTCGAACACGGTGAAGACGGCCTCGTTGCGCGGGGGCCGGCTGCGGTCGAGATCGGTGACCACGGCGCCTCCCGCCTGACCGGCGGCGGTGGCGAGAACACGGGTGTCGAAGGTGTGGTCGTCCTTCTGCTCCAGCCAGAACAGCCGGTCGTCACCGTCACCGGAGACCAGCAGGTCGATGTCACGGTCCCCGTCCAGGTCACCGCTGCCGAACACGCCGGGCGCGGCTTGACCTGCCCGGCCGCGCGAGACGATGCCCGTCGACAGGGGGGTCGTGCCCCACCGGGAACGCGGGTCGGCCGGCACCGAGAACGCGACCACCTGGGAGGTCGGGTCGGTCGAGCCCGGCGGGAAGACGGTGTTGGTGTGATTGGAGCCGACCCAGACGGTACGGCCGTCGCCGTACAGGTTCCGCACGGGCCGCAGCTGGATCGCTCTGCCCTGCGTGGTGTCGATGACGTGCGGCGTGAAGCTGCCGAACGGGCGGTCCGTGTCCGGCGCCGTGGTGCGCTCCAGCCACATGAACGCGGCTCCCGGCTCGAAGTACTGCGCGGAGGCCACGTCGAGATCACCGTCGGAGTCGACGTCCGCCACGACGGGGAGGGCACCGCCGCCGGCCGCGAGGTCGACCGGCTCCCGGCTGAAGCGTTCGGGCCCGTCGACGCCCCGGAACACCTGGATCCAGGCGTTGGCCGGAGGCCGGCCCTCGATCCTGGTGACGGGCTGCAAGGACTCGCCGACGGTCACCAGATCCTTGCGGCCGTCCTCGTCGAAGTCCACGAGGACGGCGCGGTGGTAGAAGAGGGGGGAGCTGCCCGGCGTCACGATGTCGTGGCGCTTCCAGACTCCGTCGGCACGGTGTTCCCACCAGGTGAGGGATCCGCACGGAGTGGTGCAGCCGATGAACCCGCCCGGGACCACGATGTCACGGTCTCCGTCGCGGTCGACGTCGGCCACTGCCGGTTCGTTGGGGAAGGGGATCGCGGCGTCGGTGTCGAACACCAGCCGCTTCGACCAGGTGCCGAGGTCTCGTCCGCTCTGCCGGTAGACGGCGAGGGCACCGGCCGCCGGAGGGATCGGCGGGCCTCCCGGAACGGCCTGGAAGCGGCCGAACCCCGTGGCCACGATTTCCTGACGGCCGTCTCCTTCGACGTCCCCCGCGACGGCGAAGGCCGCGCCCGGCAGGGAGGCGTCGACCGTGTGCGGGGACAACGACGCCACCGCGGGAGGAGCCGGTGACGCGTCGGCGGGGACAGCGCCGTGGAGCGAGGCAAGGGCGATGATCATTGCCGTTCCCGAGCGTGTCAGCCCTGACAAGGCGCCTCCTCTGAGAGTCATGTACATGACATTCTAGGAATCGGTGCTCCCCCCGGGAAAGGGGGCACGGCCAGACCGGTCATGCCCCCTTGCCGACGTGATCACGAACCGGACATCGCGCGACCGCGCCGAAGCCCCGATGCCGTGCTTCAGTCCTCGTCCGCCTTCAGCAGTCCCTGGGCCATGGCCAGCGCGTACGCGGACAGGGTGTAGGCGTCGGAGATCCGACGACCGGCGACCATGGAGCGGAACTCGCCCTGCGACACGGCCTCGTAGCCGTCGATCCCCTCGGCCCTGGCCCCCCGGGCGGGACCGTCCGCCAGCTGCGCCGCGTCGATGTGCGCGAGGTACAGGTGGTCCGTTCCCACACGGAGGCCGGTGTCGGAGGACATCTCTCCGAGATACGTGAGATTCCCGATGTGGACGCCCAGTTCCTCCTGGAGTTCCCGGGCGGCCGTACCGGAGCCGTCCTCGCCCGGATCCCCGAATCCGCGGGGGATCTCGCAGTGCCAGTCGCGGTCCGCGTGGCGGAAGTGGCGCAGCAGGACGACGCGTCCGTCGGCGAGGAGGGGGAGCACCGCGGCTCCCCCGGACGCGGACGCGGGCAGGATGCGGACGTACGTGCCCAGCCTGCCGTCCGCGAACCGCACGGCGTCACGTACGAGGGAGAAATAGGCGTCGCGGTAGACGACGCCGATGTCCCCGACGCTGTCGGGCAGTCCGGCCGCTGCCGCCGCCCGTGACACCTCGTCGGACGCCCGGTCCTGCTCGGCACGGTCGAGGAGAATCGTGAAGGCGGCGCCGGGCGGATTCAGGAAGAGTTCCGGGCGACGCTCACGCAGCGCCTCGTAATCCGCGAGTGCCGCCTGTCTCCTGGCGGCCCGCTCGTGAGCACTCATGGTTTCTCCTGTGTCTGCGCGCCCCCGTCCGGACCGCTGAGGCGGCGCCCGACGCAGGCTGGTCATAGGTACAGAGCGAGAGGAAGACGATCGACTCGTGCCTCCACCGACGTGAACGTCTCCATGCTCTCCCGGTAGTGGTCGTGCAACACCTGGACCACGTCGAAGACCCCGGTGGACGACGACCCCAGAACCTCCCGGCTCCCGCGCAGCAGCGCACCCACCGTCGAGACCATCGCCGAGTTGTGCACCGACCACAAGGGCACGCCGATGGCGCCGGCACCGCTGATGATCAGAGAACGCATGAACCCCAGAACGTCACCGCCGTCGGAGCGCATGCCCTGTCCGGCCAGGCAGGCGCCCAGCACGGTGAGCTTGTTCCTCGGCAGGCTGACGCGCAGAGCGAGGTCGAACTGGGACAGCATGTCCGTCTTTCCCAGATAGATCAGCGGACCCGACACCTCGGGCTCGTCGACGTACAGACCGTGGCCGGCGTACACGAAGAACTCCGGCTTGACCGAGACGAGTTGCTCGAGTCCGTCCCAGTCCGCGTCGAAGGCGCCCCGGACCTCACCCACCTTGCCGGCCACATGGACATGGGCGGGGTGCCAGCCGGCTTCCACGATCTCCTCGCCCGTCGCCTGGTCGTCGGTCGACAGCAGTGCCGCGAGGTCGTCGTCGTCCTCCATGAGCTGCTTCTTGAGCAGATGCCGACCACGGGTGACGAAGGCGGCGACGCTCACCGAGTGCGAAAGCGGGACCCGGGCGGCGAGCGGCCGGTTGTCGTCCGGCTCGGTGGCGACGTGCAGGGGGATCGCGAAAATGTCGTCGGTCGGGATCAGGGTGAGGTGGGTCAGCGGGCCGCCGCGGTTGGCACTCTCCCAGACCGGACCGACGAGAAGGTTCCACATGCGCCGACAGGTCTCCTCCTTCGGCGCCGGGAAATCCGGATCGCGAAGGTCTGTGAAGACCTGTCGCGCGAGATCGGTCACTTCCGCGTAGGGAAGGGGAGGCAGCAGCGTCATCACCCCGTCCCGGCAGACCATGATGCCGAGGGAGTCGGGCGCGGGCGTCTCCTCGCCGTCCAGCACCGCGTCGGACGTGCCGAACCGGAAGTACCGCACGACACAGGAGCCCTGATGGTTGAGGGTGTACTGCACCAACTGGTGAGCGATGTCCTCGTCGTGCGTCGCCGACGTCAGCGGGTGGTGGAGGAAGTGGTCCTCGTACTGCTGCGCCCGCTCGACGAGCATCTCCCTCATCTCCCTCATCGTCTCCGGGTCGGGGGCCTGGGCCCGCAGGGCCGGCAGACGGCTTCCCCACGTGCGCTCCTCGGTCCCCCCGGTCCTCTCGGTCTCCCCGGTCCTCTCGGTCTCGCCGGTTTCCGCTGTCTGGTCGGTCTCGGCACGGGTGGGCAGCGGGTGGGCGGGGCGGTCCAGGACCGGCGGGCGGGACGAGGCGAGCAGGTCCAGGAGCTCCCGGCCCGAGGACTCCTCCACCAGGGACACGATCCTCTCCAGGTCCTCCTGCCGGTGGACGTCCCGGGACACCTCCTTGCCGATGGCGCGCAGATACGCGGGCCTCACGTGCTCGGCGTAGGCGCGTTTGTACACGGGCAGGGCGATCGCTTCGCGCACCGACTCCGCCATCGCCAGCCGGCGGTCCAGGACATCGCCCGGACGGTCGGACGCAGGAAGGGCGGCGGCCGTTTCCCGGTAGGCGCGCACGGTGTACGCGTAGAAGTCGACGTCGAGCCCGGCGCGGCGGCCCTTACCGGCCGCGTCGTCCTCCAACTCGTCCAGAAGCCGTCCCAGCTCGGCCAGACCGTGGCGGCCACCGCCGAGCTTCGCGAGGTTCTGGCGGGCGATCCGCCGGCCGCGCTCCCACCCCGGCCGTTCGCGTTCCCCCGTGCCGCGCCCGATGTCCCGCAGGGCCTCGAAGCGCTCCCGGGGGCGGTCGCCGCAGAAAGCCTGGTTCATGAGCGACTGTGACACCCGGTAGGTGTCGTCCAGGCCCTCGGAGATGGCCTTGGAGCGTGCGGTGACCCGCAGCGACCGCTGGATGTCACCGGCCTGCCGCAGTGCGGTGGCGAGGTTGTGCAGGGCGTTGGAGTAGCCGCGCAGGAACTCCCGGTGCCTCAGGGGGGTCGACTCGTCGGGAACGGCTTCGGTGTCGACACCGTGCTCGTCCGCCTGCCCCAGGATCCGGTCGTGCATCTCCTGCATCGGCGGGACGAACTCGTCGACCTTTGTGCCGCCGTCCTTCTCCCGCGCGGCCTGGGCGCGTTCCTCGAACTCCGCGCGGGTGTAGTTGCTGAGCAGGTCGGGCAGGGCCCACCACAACCGGGCCCTCTCGGCCACCTGCACCGCCGTTTCGAAGACACGGCGGGAGGCGGTGTAGCTGCCCAGGCGGTAGCGGATCCGGCCGACTCCGTCGTACCAACGCGCGAGGGCGTAGTGGGGGAAGACGTCGGCGGGGTCCAGGGTGCCGTCGGTGTGCCGTGCCATCAGCCGTTCCGCGTCCGGCTGCGATTCCTCGATCAGTTGCAGCGCCGAGAGCAACTCGTAGTCGACGTCGGCCTGGACGATCTCGCACCAGTGGGCACCGACCCGGCGGGCGATGCCCCGCGTGCCCGCCGCCGGGTTCTTGGCGTGCGCTCGAGCCAGTCGCAGCATGCCGGTGGCGTCCGCCTGACGCATCGGGGCGTCGAAGTCGACGTCGAACCTCATGATCAGATCCTCGACGTCCAGTGCCTCGACGAAGGCCCTGATCGTGGAGCTGGGGTCCTGCGGGTGGTGTCCGTTGGACTGGGACATACGGAGGCTCCTCGGTGGTTCCGTCGGGTTCGGGGCTCCGGGACCGCGGTGTCCGGTCGGGCGGTGCCGCGGGCGGATGGGGAAGGCGGGAGATCTAGTGCCGCGGCAGGCGACGTTCGCCCCGTCGCGACGCCCGGCACGCTCCCCCGGAGGGGGGACCCCCACTCGCCGCACCGGACGGAAGCCCGAGTACGTCCCGTACGAGGACTTCCGGCCGGCACGCCGAGAACACGTACCGGACGCCGCTCCTCGACGGGCAGACGTCGCCTGCCGCGGCACTAGCTCCGCCGGGTCAGGACGTACGTCCCGAGGAACGTGGTCAGACCGGTCAGGAGGGCGGCGGAGATCGTCCACGCGGCGGTGGGCGGCTCCCCTCCCCCGCTGATCCCCCAGCCGGTGGCGGCAAGCCACCCCAGGGCGGCGCCGAACAGTCCCGCGGCGCCCGAGTCGAGCCACCTGTACCGCCGTGTCGCCGGCGAGGCGCCCGCCAGGCGCAGCACGGCCAGGGGCAGGGCGAGGGCGAGCGCGGACACGGCGGCGATGACCGGAGACTGGAGCGCTTTGCGCATCGGCACCTCGTACTGCATCGCCTGCACCGCCGTCAGCGCGGTGAGGACAGCACCCAGGACGGATGTCTGAATGAGCGTCAGCCACCCTCGGTGACGTGCCAGTTCGCGCTCGACGAGCGCCGAGACCGCGGTACGGACGCCTTCCGCCCGCTCACGCACGGCCTCCAGGTGCAAGCGGTCATCCTCCACCTGCCTGATGAGCCATTCGCCCTCGGCGAGATCCGTCACGGTCCAGGAGGTTCCTTTGCCGCGCCGTCGCGTGTCGGGTGTGTGCAGGCGCATGTTGGCGACGGCGAGGGAGAGGCTGCGGCTCAGCTGGCGCTGCCGGGTGATCGTCCACAGCAGCCCCTGGGGACGGAACTGCGCCTCGTCCACGAGAGCCGACGCCTTCAGGACGCGCTCCAGAGGCACGGGATGCCGCGTCGTGTACTCCAGCTCCCGCAGGAGTCGCGTCGTTCGCTCGTCGCTCTCGTCGAGCGGCGTGTTCGATGCGCCCGAAGCCTCGTACCTCAGGTGCTGGTAGCGGATCTTCGAGAGCTGGAGCAGATAGCGGGCGAGGGGTCTCAGTCCGTGCCGGCCCTCGACGGCCCAGGCCCACTCGTCGAGGGCGGCCTCCTGGCGGGCCGGTGCGAGGACGTAGAGGTCGGTCACGGCTTCCGGTGCGCCGGTGGTGTCGGACCGCCACACGGCGAACCCTTGCTCGGTGCGGTCGAAGCCGGTCCACCAGGCTTCACTTCCCGGCCGGGGCGCGTGCCGGTGTACGAGGTCGCACATGTCGCGGTCCCCGAGGCCGAGCCCGCGGTCGTAGAGAGCCTCGAACACCCGGAACTCGCCGAGCATCCCCCACGACGGTGCCGGCCCGTGCGCGGCCGCCACCGCCGCGTTCCACTCGGCGTCGAGGTCGCTCCACTGGGTGAGGTCCCTCGTCGTGTCGTTGGGCGCGAGCAGGGCGACGACACCGACGACGTCATGGTCGGCGAAGGCGAAGGCGGAGTAGAGGGAGTCGCCCGCCGTCCGCTCCGCGGCCGCCAGCAGGGTCAATTCCGAGGTGGCCGAGCGGGCCAAGCCGAAATCGATGCGATCCGCGGGAGCCGAGACCCCTGGAATCGGCTCGGTCATGCCCAGCGAACGACATGCCCGCCACAGGGATGCGAGATACTCTCGCGAATTGTTTTCGATTTCCGAATCAGTCGGCGCGAATGCCATCACGAGCAAAGCCGACTTGGTGATTCCGCTCACGCCGCGTAGCCCACTTCCCGGGATTCCGGAAGAAAGGAGGGGTGAAGACAGCACAGTGGTTTTTCCGAGGAACGTCTCTACTCGGCCGTGTCGCACACAGACGGCCGGAAACGGTCCCTCATGCGGGCGTTCCTCGATCCTCCCGGCCGTCCCGGGACCGGTCCGCCGGACTGCGCACGTCGACGGTCAGCCGTTCGATCAGGTGGTTCCGCTGTTCCCGCTGGTGCGGCGGGATCGGGGTCCGCCCCGCACCCAACCGGGCCTGCGCCCGGCGGGCCGCGCCTGCCCGCTCCAACGGTTCGAGCCGGGCGAGGACGTGGATGGTCTTGATGTCGTCCTCTTCGGCGAGCACGGCCTCGAGACTGTCCAGGACATCGCCCACGGTGTCCCACTGCTGTGGGGTGAGCTGCCAGTCCTTGATCCCCTTGAGTCGCTCGATGATCTGCTGCGGCGTCATGAAGTCCTCCCCCGGCCGCGTTTAGCCGCATGCTCGTTCGCATGCATCCCCCGCGTCAACGCAGCTATTCGGATCCTAACGCCAACGGCTCCTTACCACGTCGGGGATTCTCAAAATATCTTGGTCGGTCCGCTTCCGCAGCGGTCGATCGAGACGTGCGTCCGTGGGCGCGCCGTCGCGGCTCCCGGTGCCGCACCGCGCCCGGTGCGGCCGGAGTCCTCAGGTGACCGGCCCCGCGGCCGGCGGCGTCGGGTCGTAGGCGGCCTCGTGGGCGATGTCGCGCAGGCATGTCGCGGCCGTGAGCAGGTCCTGGTGGGTGGTGTAGAGGGCGTTGACGCCGAAGCGGAGAAGGTCGGGCGCGCGCATGTCGGCGATCACCCCGCGGCGGGCGAGGGCGAGGGTCAGCCCGTGGGCGTGGGGGTGGCGCAGGGTGACCTGGCTGCCGCGGCGGCCGGGCTCGGCCGGGGTGACGGGGGTGAAGCCCTCGGGCGTGAGGAGTTCCTCCGCGCAGCGCAGGAAGAAGCCCGTCAGCGACAGGCTCTTGCGGCGGACCTCGGTCATGTCGACGCCGTCGAAGGCGGTGAGGGCCGCTTCGAGGGCGAGCAGGGACAGGATCGGCGGGGTGCCGATGCGGGCGCGGGCGATGCCCGGGGCGGGGGTGTAGTCCCTGCCCAGACCGAACGGGTCGGCGTGACCGGTCCAGCCGGGCAGCGGCGTCTCGAGCGACGCGTGGTGGCGGCGTGCCACGTACAGGAAGGCGGGTGCGCCGGGGCCGCCGGAGAGGAACTTGTAGCCGCAGCCGACGGCCAGGTCCACGCCGAGGGCGTCGACGTCGAGGGGCAGGGCTCCGGCCGCGTGGCACAGGTCCCACAGCGCGAGGGCGCCGGCCTCGTGGGCGGCCCGGGTCAGCGCCCGCATGTCGTGCAGTTCGCCGGTGCGGAAGTCGACGGGCGAGTAGCTGACGACGGCGACCCGGGCGCCGTCGGTCCCGAGGAACTCCGGCAGGTCGGCCGGGGGGACCCGGCACACCTCGAGGTGCCGGCGGCGGGCGACCGCGTCGGCCAGGTAGCGGTCGGTCGGGAAGTGTCCGGGGTCGGTGACCAGCAGGGGCCGGTCCGGGCGGAGCGTGGCGGCGGCCTCGAGCGCGGTGAACAACTGCACGCTGGTGGAGTCGCCCGCGACCGTCTGCCCCGGCGCGGCCCCGATGAGCGCGCCGACGGCGTCGCCCACCCGCAGGGGCGCCTCCCACCAGCCGTTGGCGTTCCAGGAGCCGATCAGGTCGGTGCCCCACTGGCGGGTCACCACGTCGGAGAGCACCGGCGGGACGGCGGCGGGCAGCGGGCCGAGGGAGTTGCCGTCGAGGTAGACGACGTCCGCCGGGAGCAGGAACCGCGTGCGGAGGGAGGCCAGAGGGTCGTCCGCGTCGCGCTGTGCGGCCAGTTCGCGCAGGGCGGTCGGGGCCGGGGGTGCGGTGGTCATCGGGGTGCGGCCTCCTCGTCCGCCCGGTCGGAGGGCCGCGGGGGGAACGCGGCCGCCATCTCCCGCAGGGTGTCGGCGACCGCGCGGGCGCCGGGTGCCCCCGGTTCGATGAGGGTGTAGTGGCCGGTGCCGGGCAGGACGACCGTCCTCAGGTCGCGGTGGACGGCCGCGTAGTCGCTGAACTGCGTGAGCGGGACCTCCTCGTCGACGGCGCCGTGCAGCAGCACGGTGGGCACCCCGGTCGTGCCGGCCCCGCGCAGCAGGGTCAGCGGGTCGACCTCGGGCAGCCAGCGGTCGAACGTCTCCTCGCCGCCCAGGAGTTGCAGGGCGGCTCCGTTGCTGAGGTCGTCGCGCCGGGTGGCGGTGAGGTCGGTGATCGGTGCGAGGGCGAGCACGCTCGTGGGCAGGGTGCGCGTGTGCCAGCGGGAGCCGGCGGGCAGCAGCCCGCGGGCGGCGCACCACAGGGCCAGGTGGCCGCCGGAGCAGTGGCCGGCCAGGACGTAGGGCCGTCCCTGGGGCAGGGTGTCCACGATCCGGGCGACGTCGTCGAAGGTCTCGGGGCAGCCGCCCGCACCGCCGGAGCGGCGGAAGCCGGGGAGCAGGACGTGGAAGCCCTGCTGGGCGAGGTGGGCCGCGAAGGGGGTGAGGTGCATCCGGTCGTAGCGCCAGTAGCCGCCGTGCAGCAGGACGACCAGCGGCGCGTCGGGATCGTCGGCGGGCCAGGCGTCGTAGGACTGGTGCGGGTGGTCGCCGTAGCGGCCGTGCACCGGTGCCAGCACCGGCTTCAGGCTGAGGACCCGTTCCTCCTCCTCGGCCGCGAAGGCGGAGATGATCCTAGACGTCACCGCGCACCTCCCACAGTTCGGGGAAGACCGGGCGGGCCGCGCGCTTCTCCAGCCAGGCCAGGCCGGCGGAGCCCGCGCTGCCCGGCTTCGAGCCCATGGCGCGGCGCACCACCAGGACGTGCTCGAACCGCCAGCGGGTGACCAGTTCGGCGATGTCGGTGAGCAGTTCGCCCAGCGCGAGGTGGGGGTGGTGCTGCGGTCCCGCGTAGACGTGCCGCCAGACCTGCGTCACCGCGGGGTCGGAGGCGTACGGGCGGGTGACGTCCCGCTCGCGGACGCTCCGCGGCACGGGCAGGCCCTGCCGGTGCAGGAAGGCGAGCACCTCGTCGTACAGGGACGGTTCGCGGTAGGTGTCCCCGAGTGCCTCGTGGACGGCCGGGTCGCCCTGGTGGGCGCGCAGCATCCCGGCGGACTTGTCGCCGAGGAGGAACTCCATGTGCCGGTACATCGCCGACTGGAAGCCGGAAGCCCGGCCGAACGCGGCCCGGAAGCCGTTGAACTGGGCGGGGGTCAGCGCGGCGATGGGTGCCCAGGCGCCGTTGAGGGCGGTCAGCGCCCGGCGGCTGCGCACCAGGGCGTCCGTGGCCGCGCGCAGGTCGTCCTTGGCGAGGGCCACGCGTGCGGTGCGCCACTCGTGCACGATCAGGGTGAACCACAGCTCCATCACCTGGGTGGTGACGAGGAAGGCCATCTCGTCCGGGGCTTCGGTGAGCGGGTGCTGCAGCGAGTTGAGGACGGACGCGTGGACGTACGTGTCGTAGGGGCTCGCGCCCGGGAAGGGCTGGGTCGGGGAGTCGTCCGTCACCGGCTCGGCGAGCGCGGACGTGCTGTCGTTCATCGCAACTCCTGGAGGGGCGGCCGACGGACGGCCGGGGTGGTGGACCCGTCGGCGAGGGGGACACCGGGCTGGGGGTGCCGGGCCGTGGTGTCACACGCCGAGGTGGGCACCGCCGGAGGCGTCGATCCACTGACCGGTCACCCAGCGGGCGTCGTCGCTCGTGACGAAGGAGACGACGTCGGCGATGTCCGCCGGGTCGCCGAGCCGGCCGAACACGGAGGCCTCGGAGTACCGGCGGCGGATCTCCGGGATGCCGAGCGTGGGGTTGATCTCGGTCTCGGTGTAGCCGGGCGCCACGGCGTTGACCGTGATGCCGCGGGGGCCCAGCTCCTGGGCGAGGGAGAGGGTGAGGTAGTCGAGGGCGGCCTTGGTCATGGTGTACGAGACGATCGCGGGGAAGGCGACGCGGGTCGCCACGGAGGAGATGTTCACGATCCTGCCGCCGTCGCGCAGCCGCTCCAGGCCGCGCTGGATGATGAAGAACGGCGCCTTGGTGTTGATCGCGAAGACCCGGTCGAAGTCGGCCTCGGTGACGTCGGTGAGGGGACGCGGGACGGTGATGCCCGCGTTGTTGACGAGGATGTCGAGCCCGGTCGGCGCGTCCTGCCCGGCCTGGGCCCGGTCGGCCAGGGCCTGGTCGAAGGCCGACCACAGGGTGTCGGCGTCACCGGGCACCCCGAGTTCGGCGTGCACGGGGAAGGCGCGGCCGCCGTCGGCCTCGATCTCCTTGACCGTCCGTTCGGCGGCGGCCGGGTCGTGACCGTAGTGGACCGCGACCAGCGCGCCCTCGCGGGCGAGGCGGCGGCTGACGGCTCTGCCGATGCCCCGGCTGCCTCCGGTGACCAGGGCGGTCTTCCCCTCGTGGCGGGCGGTGGTGGTCAACGTGGTTCTCCTTCGCTCGGTGGTCGTACGGCGTCGTGGTGGGGCGTGGTGGCACGGCGGCCTGCCCGCCGGTGCGGTTCATGCGTCGAAGTCGAGGGTGACCTCGGGGGTGGTCGGCCGTGCCCGGCAGACGAGCGTGTAGCCGGCGGCGCGGTCGTTCCGGTCCAGGGCGTACTGGCCCTCCGCCGCCACCCGGCCGGACAGGACCTTCGCGCGGCAGCTGCCGCACACGCCTTCGCGGCAGGCGTACGGCACGTCGGGGTCCGCCCGCAGCAGCGCGTCGAGGATCGCCGTGTCCTGCGGCAGGACGGTGGTGACGCGCCGGCGCCCGTCGAGCAGGGCGGTGACGCGGGTCTCCCCCGCGCCCGGGACCGCCGCTGCCGTGCGGACGGGTGCGGCCGTGCGGACGGGTGCGGCCGTGTCCGGTGTTCGCCGTGACGTGCCGGGCGCCGTGAACAGCTCCCAGCGGACGAGGGCCGGGTCGGCTCCCCGGTCCGCCAGGACCTGCCGCGCGGTGCCGACCAGACCGGGCGGACCGCACAGGGCGAACACGGTGTCCGGGCCGGGCCGGGCGTCCGTCGCCGCGAGCAGACGGGCGAGGCTCCCGGCGTCGATCCGTGCGCCGGACGGGCCGTCGCCGTGGCCGCGGTCCTCGCGGGTGAGGACGTACAGGACGGTGAACCGGTCGAGGAACACGTCCTTGAGTTCGGCGAGTTCGTCGGCCAGCAGGGCGTCCGCGGAGGTGGGGACGGAGTGGACGAGGGAGACGCGGCAGGCCGGGTCGTGGCGCAGCGCGTGGGCGGCCATGGCGGCGAGCGGGGTGATGCCCGAGCCGCCGGCGAGGAGGACGTGATGGGCGCCGGGCAGGTCGGGCAGGGCGAAATCGCCGGTGGGCGGGGAGAGTTCGAGGCGGTCACCGGGTGCGAGACGGCTGGTGGCGTGGGCGCCGAAGCCGTCGGGTCCGCCCCGTTTGACGACCAGGCGGAGCGCCCGGGGGTCGTGGGGCGGCGGGCACACCGAATAGCTGCGGCGCAGTTCGCCGTCGGCGCGATGATGGCGGACGACGACGTGCTGGCCGGGCCGGTGGGCGAACACCTCGCGCAGCGCGGCCGGTACGTCCAGGCCGACGGCCACGGCGTCGGCGGTGAGACGGCGCACCTCGGTGACCTCCAGGCGGTGCCAGCCGGTGCGCGGGCGGGTGCCCCGGTGCTGGTCCCGGTCCCGGTTCTGACCCTGGCCCTGGCCCTGGTCCCGGTCCTCGTCACGGCCGTCGGGCGCCTCGCGGTGGGCGGTGGGCGGGGTGGCGGTGTTCACGGTCGGCCTCACAGCGCGGTCAGGTGGGGGAAGGGTTCGCGGCACGCCGTGCACCACATCACCGACTGGCACCGGGACGGTCCGAAGGGCAGGTGCGGCCGGGTGGCCCGCGAACCGCAGTGCGGGCAGGGCACCGCGCCCAGCTCGACCGGGACCGGTCCGGCGGGGGCCGGGGACACCGGCGGGGCGATGCCGTTCGCGGTGAGCCTGCGCCGTCCCTCGGGGGTGATGCGGTCCGTCGTCCAGGGCGGGGACAGGACCTGTCGTACGCGGCCGTCGGGGTGGCCGCAGGCGGTCAACACCTCCCGTACCGCGGAGGTGATCGCCGGAAGTGCGGGGCAGCCCAGGTAGGTGGGCGTGATCTCCACCTCCAGGACTCCGTCGGCGCCCGGGGCGACCGAGGCCACCACACCGAGGTCGCCCAGGCCGATCACCGGCAGCTCCGGGTCCGGGATGGCCTCCACCCGTTCGCGCACCTCGTGCAGCGGGGAGGGGGTCGTGGTCGGTGCCGGGCCGTTCACCAGGTGCCTCCGGGGAACTGCCGGTGCACCGACTGGAGTTCGGCGATGAGCGGGCCGAACTGCTCGGTGTGCAGGCCGGAGCGGCCGCCCCTGGCCGACCAGGGGGCCGTGGGCACGGTGAGTCCCGCGCCGGTGACGACGTCGGTGACGCGCCGTTCCCACGCGCCGCGCAGGCGTGCCGGTGAGGGCACCGTGCCGGCGGCGGCCAGGCGTCGGACCACGTCGTCCTCGTCGAAGAGTTCAGCGGTGTACGGCCACAGCCGCTCGAGGCCCCGTTGCATGCGGCGGGTGCTCTGCGGGGTGCCGCGTCCCAGCCGCAGGGTCCAGCGGTCCGCGTGCAGCCGGTGGAAGGCGACCTCCTTGGCGGCCCGGGCCCCGAAGGCGGCCAGTTCGGCGTCGGCGCAGCCCGCCAGCGCCTCGTAGTGGAGGACCGCGTAGTGCGTGTAGGCCAGCTGCCGGGCCACGGTCACCGCGAAGTCGTCGTTGGGCAGCTCGGTGAGCAGGGCGTTGGTGAACTGGCGCTCCGAGCGGGTGAAGGCGAGGTCGTCCTCGGTGCGGCCGGTCCCGTCGAGCTGTCCGCTGCGGGTGAGCAGGGTGCGGGCGTGACCGATCAGGTCCAGGGCGATGTTGGACAGCGCCAGGTCCTCCTCGACGGTCGGTGCGCGCGTGATCCACTGGCACAGGCGTTGCCCGAGGACGAGGGCGTCGTCGCCGAGGCGCAGCAGGTGCAGGGCGAGATCTGCGTCGGTGGGGGCTTCAGGGGCGGAGGAGGTGCCGTCGGCCGCCGCCGGAGCGGCACCGGCCGCGGCGGTCTCCGCAGCCGGTTCCGCGCGCGTGTCACTCGGCGTGGTCACCATCGGGCCCTTTCTCGGTCAGCGGTGCGAAGTGCTCGGGGTACCGGTACGGCTTGTGGCGGGCGGCGGCGAAGTAGGGGTCGCGTTCGTCCGGGGAGGCCGTGTGCACGGCGTCCGAGCGGACCACCCACAGCGACAGCGGGTCGCCGCGGCGGGCGTAGAGGTCACGGGCCAGCGCCAGCGCCGCGTCCGGGTCGGCCGCGCGCACCGATCCCGCGTGCTGGTGCGCCAGGCCCCGGCGGGTTCGCAGGAAGACCTCCCAGGACGCCGGTGCGCCCTCCCGGTCGCGGGTCATGCGTGCTCCTCCGTCCGCTGCGGGGCGGCGGCGCCGGACGGCGCCTCGTCCGTGCCGCCGCTCCCCGTCCGCTCTCCGGCGGGCGCTCCGGCCGGCGACGCGCCGGTGCCCGCTTCCGCTTCTGCTTCTGTTTCCGCCTCCGCCTCCGTGCGGGCGGCGTACGCGGCGGCCGCCTCCCGCACCCAGGCGCCGTCGTCGTGCGCGGCGGTCCGGTGCGCGATCCGCTGCCGCGCCCAGTGCGTGTCGTCGCCCAGCGCCTCGCGGTAGGTGTCCCAGTCGATCGGGGTGAAGTCGTAGTGGCCGCGCTCGTCGTTCCAGCGGATCGCCGGGTCGGGCAGCGTCAGGCCGAGGCGTTCGGCCTGCGGGACGCACGTGTCGACGAAGCGCTGGCGCAGTTCGTCGTTGGTGTGGCGCTTGATGCCCCAGGCCATCGCGCGGCGGGAGACCGCGGCCCCCAGCGCGGCCGTCCGCGCGTCGGCACCGCCGGCCTCGGTGTCGGGCGGACCGAACATCAGCGCGACGGCCGGCAGCCACCAGCGGTTCACCGCGTCCTGCGCCATCTCCTTCTGCTCCGGCGTCCCCTCGCACAGCGCGCGCATCAGGTCGTAGCCCTGCCGCACGTGGAAGGCCTCCTCCTGGCAGACGCGGCGCATCGCCCGGGCGTACGGCCCGTAGGACGTGCGGCACAGGGGCGCCTGGTTGATGACGGCGGCGCCGTCCGTCAGCCAGGCGATGGCCCCGGTGTCCGCCCAGGTCAGCGCGGGGTGGTTGAACGTGGCGGAGGCCCGCTGCTGTCCCCGGTGCAGGGCCTCCAGCAGGTCGGCGCGGTCCACGCCCAGCGTCTCGGCGGCCGAGTACAGGTACAGGCCGTGGCCGGCCTCGTCCTGGACCTTGGCGATGAGGACCGACTTGCGGTGCAGGGACGGGGCCCGGGTGAGCCAGGCGCCTTCGGGCTGCATGCCGATGATCTCGGAGTGGGCGTGCTGGGCGATCTGGCGGATCAGCATGCGGCGGTACCCGTCGGGCATCCAGTCGCGCGGTTCGATCGTCTCGCCGTCGGCGATGAGGGCGTCGAAGTGCGCGAGCAGCTCGTCCTGGTCCGCCGGTGCGGCTCCCCGGCCCGCGGACGCCGCTGTCGGGCCCGCGGGCGAGGCTCCCGGGGTCTCGGGCACCGCGGCCCGGACCGGTACCGGCTGCCTGGGCACTCGCATCACTCCCTCTCCGTCTCCGTCGTGCCGGAACACGTCTCTTCGTTGCGGTAAGAGGCCGGGCGCAGGCGTCGGCTATCCCTGCCGCACGCCGTTCGGGCGCGTGACAAAGCTCACGAGCGGGTCCGGGGAGTGGGACCGGCCGATTCCGCCTCTTGAGGGGGTGACAGTCGAGATCCGCACGGCGGCCGGCACGCCGGGGCGAAAGGGGAAACCATGAGCACCATCAGGGAGTTGCTGGTCGAACTCACCGGCACGACCGAGTACGCGGACACGGTGGGCGACGACGTCGACCTCGCGGCCAGCGGCATCGACTCCGGGGACCTGGTGCGTCTCGTCCTGCTCGTCGAGCAGCGGCTCGGCGTGGAGATCACCGCGGAGGACATGGAGAAGCTGCGCACGATCGGCGACTACGAGCGCTTCGTCTCCGAGCACTCCGCCGCCGGTGCCACCGGCGGTGCCACCGGCGGTGCGTGATGTGGCTGACACAGCTGCTGGAGCGCAACCGCCAGTGCTTTCCCGACCGGACGGCGCTGGTGGACGAGCAACGGAGCGTCACCTGGGCCGAGTTCCACGACCGGACGGCCGAACTGGCGCGCGGGCTGGCCGAACTGGGCATCGAACGCGGTGACCGGGTCGCCGTGCTCTCCAAGGACCGCGTCGAGGTCCTGGAGACGTACTTCGCGCTCGCCCGGCTCGGCGCGCTGTTCGTGCCGCTGAACCACAGCCTGGCCGTGCCCGAGGTCACCGGCATCGTCGAACGCGTCGGGGCGGTGGCCGTCCTCGGCGAGTCCGAACTGCTGGACCGGCACACCGAGCTGCCGGGATCGGTGCGGATACGGATGGCCTTCGACAAGCCCGCCTTCGCGGCGCTGGGCACCCTGGCCGCCGAGCGGGCCCTGCCCGCCGTGGCCGACACCGACCCGATCGCCGTACTGCACACCTCGGCGACCACCGGGCAGGCCAAGGGCGTCACCGTCGACAGCGGGTCCTTCCGGGCCATCGCCCTGGGCTGGCTGGTCATGGCCCGGCCCACCGACGACATCGTCATGGTCAACTGCTGTCCGCTCTACCACGGCAGCATGGTGGTGTCCCTGACCTACATGGCGGCCGGCGCCACGATCGTGCTGATGCCCGGTTTCACCCCGCAGCGGGCGCTCTCCGCGGTGGAGAGGCACCGCGCCACCCACCTGTGGATGGTGCCGCAGATGCTGCGCTTCATGCTGCAGGCCAAGGCGTCCCGCAGCACCGACCTGTCCTCCGTCCGGGAGATCCTGTACGGCGCCGCCCCGATGCCGCTCGACGTGTACGCCGACGCCGTCCAGCGGCTCGGCTGCGGTTTCCGGCAGGTGTACGGCATGACCGAGGTGGGCGGCCCGTTCGTGACCCTCGGCCCCGACGAGCACCCCGCTCCCGGGGACGTGACCGCCCGCATCCCGTGCGGGCGGGTCGTGCCGGGCATGTCGGCGCGCGCGGTGGACGAGGGCGGCCGGGATCTGCCGTGCGGCGAGATCGGCGAGATCGTCGTGCGCGGGCCCGGCCTCATGCAGGGCTACTGGAACGATCCGGAGGCCACCCGCGAGATCACCCTCGACGGCTGGATCAGGACCGGCGACCTGGGGTTCGTGGACGGGCAGGGCCGCGTCAGCCTCGTGGACCGCACGAAGGACGTCATCATCCGCGCAGGTCAGAACGTCTACCCCTCGGAGATCGAGCGTGCCCTGATGACCCACCCCGCGGTGCGGGACACCGCGGTCGTCGGGATGCCGGACGAGGACTACGGCGAGGTGCCCCTGGCGTACGTCGTCCTGGAGCCGGGCGCGGACGCGGGCCCGGCGGAGCTGCTGGCGCACGTGAAGGGGCTGCTCGCGCCGTACAAGCGGCCGCGACGCGTGGAGTTCATCGAGCAGGTGCCGCGCAATCCCGCGGGGAAGATCATCAAGAAGCTGCTGCGAGGGTGAGGACGCGCGGGCGCCTCGGCGCCGGGCGCACCGCGAGGACCGGGCCGGCCGGAACCGAAAGGGTTCCGGCCGGCCCGGTCCTTTCCCCGATTCCGGCGCCGAGGAGCCGGCCGCCGTGCTTGCCCTCGCGGGCCACGGTGTCGAGCCCTTCCGGCGTGGCTGTGTGGGCGACGTGGGTTCAGCAGGTGGGCGCGTTCGGCGTCGTCGAGCCGGAGCGTGCGGGCGAGGGCTTCGAGGACGGCAGGGGACACGCCGGTGAGGTTGCCGCGTTCGAGTTTGGCGTAGTACTCGACGCTCATGTCGGCCAGGGCGGCGACCTCGCTCCTGCGCAGACCGGGCACGCGTCGCCGGGGACCTGCGGGCAGTCCGGCCTGCTCGGGGGTGATCTTGGCTCGCCGCGAGGTGGGGAACTCACGGACCTCCGCACGGTTGTCCATGCCTTCGACGGTACGGCCTGCCCGGCGGCGGAGCGATGTACTGCCGGTACACCCCTTGTTGGTGCCTCGCTGACCGCGCCGGACGGGGGTTACCTGGATGACGTGGTGCTTTCCGCCCGGTCGTGCAGTCGGGCCGGCGGACAGCCCACGTCCGGTGCCGGGCGGCATTCACCGTCTGACCGGTCCGCCCCTGCACTCGGCGGCCGGCGATACACCCGTACCCCGGCCTCAGCACAAGGAGGACCCCCCTGATGCGCGGAGCAGTGATCCACGCCCCCGGCGACGTCCGCTTCGAGACCCTGGACGACCCGAAGATCCTCCCTCCCCGACGGACTCCGCTCCGCGCTGCCCCGGCCGCCGCCGTGCTGCTGGCCGTGACGGCCTGCGCCGGTGGGACGTCCTCGTCCTCCGCGCCGTCAACCGGCTCGGCGGCCTCGGCAGGGCTGCGGACGCCGTCGGCCCCCACCTCCACCACGACGTCCGGGAAGGCCACGACCATGGACATTCGCCTCACGATCGACGGCAGCCCGGTCGCCGCGACCCTCAACGACAGCGCGGCCGCCAACGACTTCGCGGCCCTCCTCCCGCTCACCCTGGACCTGAAGGACTTCCACCAGGCCGAGAAGACCGTCGATCTTCCTCGACGGCTGTCCACCTCCGGTGCCCCCGAGGGAGCCGCCCCCAAGGCCGGCGACCTCGGCTACTACGCACCCTGGGGCCAGCTGGTCCTCTACTACCGCGATGTCCCCCACGCCGACGGCATCGTCATCCTCGGCCACCTCGCCGACGACCGTGACATCGACCGGCTGGCCACCGCCTCCAGGACGACCGTCGAAGCCACCCGCTGACCGGCCCCGCACTGCTGCAGGCCCCTCCCGGCCTCCCATCCCGTCGAACAAGGACCACCCGCATGCCCACCGCCTCCAGGACCACTTCCGGCAAGCTGCCCTTTGTCGTGTGGGTGCTCGCCGCCGGCACGTTCCTGATGGGGACCACCGAATTCGTCATCGCCGGACTGCTTCCCGAGATCGCCTCCGACCTCGGCGTCGGTGTCTCCCACGCCGGCCTGCTGATCACGGCCTTCGCCATCGGCATGATCATCGGTGGGCCGGCCATGGCTCTGGCCACCCTGCGCCTGCCACAGCGCCACACCCTGACCGGCGCCCTGGCCGTCTTCGCCCTCGGCCACGTCGTCGCGGCGCTGAGCAGCTCCTTCACCGTCATCCTCACTGCCCGCGTCGTCACAGCCCTGGCCACCGGCGCGTTCTGGGCCGTCGGATTCGTCATCGCCACCGCCGCCGCGGGTCCTGGTGACTCCACCCGCGCGGTCGGCGTCATGATGGGCGGCCTGACCCTGGCGAACGTCATCGGTGTACCGATCGGCTCCTACGTCGGCCAGTACACCGGCTGGCGCGGCCCCTTCTGGGCCCTGGCCGTCCTGGCAGCCCTGGCCGCCGCGTCCGTCGGACGCTTCATCCCCCAGATGGAGCAGCGGGGCCAGATTTCCGTACGCGCCGAGATCGGTGCGCTGCGGCAGGGCCGGCTGTGGCCGGCGCTCGCCGCCGCGGTGCTGATCATGGGCGGAGTCCTGGCGACCTACACCTACATCACCCCGCTGCTCACCGGCCGCGCCGGCATCCCGGCCGGGGCCGTCCCGCTGGTCCTGATCGTCTTCGGACTCGGTGCTCTCGGCGGCACCGCCATCGGCGGCCGGCTCGGCGACCACCGCCCCATGGCAACCGCCATCACCGCCGCCGCGGTCACCGCCCTGGCCCTGCTCCTGCTGATCCCCCTGTCGACCGGCCCCGTCACGGCCGTCGCCCTGGTCTTCCTCATGGCCCTGGCCGGGTTCACGGTCAACCCCGTCGTCACCTCTTTCGCCGTCCGCGCCGCCGGCGACGCCCCTACCCTCACCTCGGCGCTGACCACCTCCGCCTACAACACCGGCATCGCCGCCGGATCCGCCCTCGCAGGCCGAGCCCTGAACACCTCGCTCGGCCTGACCGGGCCGGCCCTGGTCGGTGCCTTCTTCGCCACGCTCACCCTCCTGCCGCTCATGGCCCTCGCCCTCAGCGGCACCCGACGAGCCCGGATCGTGGCCCGGCGCACCGCCCCGGCCCCCGCACACGACGACACCACCGCGCGGGTGCCCTCACGGCACTGACCCACCTCCGGACCCGTCGTCCACGGCCCGCCTCTCGATGGGGGGACAGCGTGACCACCACCCACGACTTCCACGACAAGACCGCCTTCGTCACCGGCACCGCCCTCGTCGTCGACGGCGGCCGGACCACCTGAACCACCTGCCTCCCCACCCCACCCCGGCGTCGAAATCCCACGTGAGGAGTCCCCCCATGAACCCCACCTACGACTTCACCGGCCAGGTCGCCTTCGTCACCGGCGCTTCCTCCGGCATGGGCCTGGCCGCCGCCCGCGCCTTCGCCGAAGCGGGCGCCGCCGTCACCCTCGCCGACATCGACGAGACAGCCGTGAACCATGCGGCGAAGGAGCTCACCGACGCGGGCCACCAGGCCCTCGCCCTGGTCTGCGACGTCACCGACGAGGACCAGGTCGCCGCCGCCGTCGACCGCACGGTGGAGACCTTCGGACGGCTCGACATGGCCTACAACAACGCCGGAATCATGCCTCCGCCCACCGACGCCGCCGACGAGAGCGCCGAGCAGTTCGACCGCGTCCAGGGCATCAACCTGCGCGGCATCTGGGCGAGCATGAAACACGAACTGCGCCACATGCGCGCCCAGGGCAGCGGTTCAGTCGTCAACTGCTCCTCCCTCGGCGGCCTCGTCGGCAACCCCGGCCGCGCCGCCTACCACGCCTCCAAGCACGGCGTCATCGGCCTGACCAAGAGCGCCGCCCTCGAATACGGGCCGCGCGGTGTGCGCGTCAACGCCGTCTGCCCCGGCACCATCAGCACCCCCATGGTCGACGCCATGGTCGACGGCGGAGAACTCGACCGCGACCAGGCCGAAACGGGCCAGGCCATCCACCGGCTCGGCACCGCCGACGAGATCGCCCAGGCCGTCCTGTGGCTGTGCAGCCCCGGCGCAAGCTACGTCACCGGCATCGCCCTGCCCGTCGACGGCGGCTACACCGCCCAATGACCCGGGCCCGCAGAGCACTCCCCCCTTCATCCCCACCGCACCACACATGAGCAGGAGCATGACACCGCAGCAGTCCGCAGCGCAGCAGCTCGTCGGCGACGTCACGCCGAAGCTGGCCGAGCTGACCGACGACGTTCTCTTCGGCGACGTCTGGGAGCGTCCTGGCCTGTCCAAGCGGGATCGCAGCCTGGTCACCGTGACCGCCCTGGTGGCGCTGTACCGCACCGACCAGATCGGCTTCCACCTGCGAACCGCGCTGAAGAACGGACTCACCGGGGAGGAGCTGGTGGAGGCCGTCACGCACCTGGCCTTCTACGCCGGACGGCCCAACGCCATGACCGCCGCCATCCTCCTGAAGGACGTCCTCGCCGAAACCGACACCGACACCCCGTCCCAGGACTGACCCTCCGGCGCCTCGCGCAAGCCGTTGTGCCCATCGCACGTCCTCGGGGTACACCCGTGTCGGAGATCCTCGAGAAGCCCGAAACCGTCAAGGGCCCGGCCGGGTGGTTCACCGGCGATCTCCCTCTCCCGCACAGGGCACAGCGTCGACAGCAGTGCGCACCGGACTTGTCACTTCACTTGTCACTTCGCCGTAGCTTCGGGAGAACAGGGTCGGCGCCCCGGGCCGAGCACGCGATCGCAGGACGGCCGCACGCTGCCGGCCCCCGGCGTGGTGCGCCGGGGGCCGACAGCCGAACAGGAGGGTCAGCGCTCCGTCGGACCGCTGTCCCGGTAGGTACGACGTGCCGCGTCGGCGGCCTTGTCGGTCTGGGCGTCGTACTTGTTCCCCGTCCGCTCGTCGGCCATCCGCTCGGCGCTCGTCACTCCCTTGTCGGCCTGGTCCGGGTGGCCCTTGGCCATTTCCTTGGCCTTCTTCGCCATGTCGCCCAGCTTGCCCATGGGGTACCTCCCGCGATAGCGCGTGCGTCGTACCCGGCCGCGAGTACCCCGCGTGCCCGAGGCGAATCACCCCGGGCCCGCGGGACGGGTTCCACTCCGCGGCGGCCGGGCCGGCCGCCGGGCCCGTCACACCCGGGCGTTCACCAGCACCGCCATGTTCCCCGCGGGGTGGCGGTTGTCGTGGATGAGCTGGTGGGCCAGGCCGATCTCGTCGAAGGCGAAGGTCCGTGACAGGCAGGGGTCGACCACTCCCTGGTCGATCAGCCGGGTGATCTCCCGTGCCTCGCGGGCGCCGGCGACGTGCGAGCCCTGGAGCCGCTTCTGCCGCATCCACAGGAAGCGCAGGTCCACGTCACCGTTGTAGCCGGTGGTGCCGCCGCAGATGACGACCATGCCGCCGTTGTCGCACAGGTACATGGACGTGGGAATGGTGTCGGCGCCCGAGTGCTCCAGCACGATGCGCGGGCTGCGGCGCTCGCCGAGCACCTCCCAGAAGCGCCGGCCGAAGGCGCGGGCGCCGGTCAGCCAGCGGGCCGTCGCGGCCTCGTCGGAGGTGTCGGGCAGCCGGCCCCAGTGGTCGAACTCCCGCCGGTCGATCCACCCCTTGGCGCCCAGCTTGAGGCAGAACTCGCCGCGTTCCTCGCTGGAGACGACGGCGACCGGGATGCCGCCGACGTGCCGGACCAGCTGGATGGCGATGCAGCCCAGTCCGCCGGCGCCGCCCCAGATCAGCACCGGGTCGCCCGGGCGCACCGTGTGCGGTTCCCAGCCGAAGAGCTGGCGGTAGGCGGTGGCGGCGGTGGCCATGTAGCAGGCCGCTTCCGCCCAGGACAGCCGGGCCGGCTTGGGGTGGCACATGTAGTCGTCGACGACCGCGAACTGGGCGAAGGAGCCGTAGTTCTCCTCGTAGCCCCACACCCGCTGGCTGGTGGAGAAGGCGGGATCGCCGCCGAGGCGGATGTCCTCGGCCTTCTCGTCCCACCGGCTGGCGAGGACGACGACCTCGTCGCCGAGCTTCACCCCGCGCACGTCCTCGCCGACCGCCCACACGATCCCGGACAGGTCGGAGCCGCCGATGTGGAAGTCCTCGGTGGCGCCCGCCTTCTGCCGTGCGGTGATCACGTCGAGCGGCGAGCCCAGCGCCGCCCACACGTTGTTGTAGTTGATGCCGGCCGCCATCACCTTGACCAGGACCTGGCCGCGGCCGACGGGCGGGACGTCGACCACCTCGGTGCGGAAGGCGTCGACGGGCCGGCCGTAGCGCTCGCGGCGGATGAGCGAGGCGTACATCTTCTCGGGGGCGGTGCCGATCTCGGGCGCGTCGCCGAGCTCGTAGAGGTCCTGGGTCGCGGTCACGCGGCATCTCCTGAACGGTCGGGGCGTACTCGGTGGGGGTCGGGAACGGGGGTGGACGCCGTCCTGCGGCTCACGCCTGGAGTCCGCGCAGGGCCTTGGCGACCGCCTCGCCGATGCGGGCGATCGGCTCGGGCTCGGTCATCTCGTAGTGGCCGCACGGCACCCGGTGGTCGTGGAGGGTGCCGTCGACGTGGGGCCGCCAGCTGTCGGCCTTGCCGGGCAGCACCGCCAGGTCCGCCGGGAAGTCGGTGGGCTCCTCCCTGGCCGCGCTGAAGAACAGCACGTCACCGTGGAAGACACCGGGCGCGAACTGCGGGGCGAGGCGCAGGTTGTTGCGCATGACGGCGGCGATGGCGGCCGCTTCGGCACGGGTGACGGGCGAACTGGACGGGTCGGCCGCGAGGCCCGCGTCGATACGGTCCAGGACGGTGTCGACGTCGGGTGGCGCGGCCCCCGGTCCGGCGGGCAGTCCGGTCACCCGCGACAGCAGCGCCGCCACCTGGCGTTCCGCCGCCCCGGGGTCGTACGTGGTGCCGTGCGGCTGCGGTGCGTCGAGCATGGCGAGGAGTTCGACCCGCTCGCCGCTCTCCTGGAGCGCGCAGGCCATGGCGTGGGCGACGAAACCGCCGTAGGACCAGCCCAGCAGCCGGTACGGGCCGTGCGGCTGCACCTGCCGTACCAGGTCCAGGTAGGCGTCGATCATGGCGGTGGCGTCCGGTGCGGGCGGCCTGGTGCCGTCGAGGCCGACCGCCTGGATGCCGTACACGGGCTGGTCGCCGCCGAGGTGGGGCAGCAGGCCCGTGTAGCGCCAGGACACGCCCGCGCCGGGGTGGAGGCAGAACAGGGGGGTGGCGGTGCCCTCCGCGCGCAGCGGCAGCAGCGGGCCGAGCGCGGTGGAGGCGGTCCCCCGCGCGTCCGGGTCCCCCTCGTCGGACGCGGCCTCGTCGGACGCGGCGAGGATCCCGGCCACCGTGGGCGCGGCCAGCAGCTCGGCCGCCGGTACGTCGAGGACGCCGGCCTGGCGGAGGCGGCCCGCCAGCAGCACGGCGCGCATCGAGTCGCCGCCGAGGTCGAAGAAGTTGTCGTGCACGCCGATGCCGCCGATGCCGAGGGCCTCCTCCCACAGCCGGGTCACCGCCTGTTCGCGGTCGGAGCGCGGCGGCACGTGCTCGGTGGTCAGCCGGGGGCGGGGGGCGAGGGCCGGGGCCGCTTCCGCCGCGGCCGGGGTGCCGGGCGCGTCGGGGTGCGTGCGGGCGCCGGGGGCGTCGATCCAGTGGCGGTGGCGTTCGAAGGCGTACGGGGGCAGCGGGACCCGTCGGGCGGTGTCCGGCGCCGGCGGGAGCGCGGTGTCCACGCCCGCGCTCCAGAGCCGGCCCAGGGCTTCGGCGAGGACGAATCCGTCGGAGGCCTCGGCCTTGGCGTGCCGCATGGTGGTCACCGTCACGGGCGTCTCGTCGGCGAGCCTGCCGGTGGCCAGCTTGGTCAGGGTGTCCCCCGGCCCGATCTCCACCAGGACGGGGTGCAGGCGGTCCCACAGGGCGGTGATGCCGTCGGCGAACCGCACGGTGTTCCTGGTGTGGTCGAGCCAGTGCCGCACGGAGGTGGCCTGCGCGTCGGTGATCCAGGTGCCGGTGACGTTGGTGACGTACGGGATCCGCGGCGGGCGCAGCGTGACCTGGCGCAGGTGGGCCTCGAAGGCCGGCAGGACCGGGTCCAGGACGTGGGAGTGCGCGGCGACGGGGATGCGCAGGCGGCGGAACGGGATGCCCCGGCGGGTGAGCTCGGCCTCGAAGCGGGCGATGGGGCCGAGGTGTCCGGCGACGGTGCAGGCGCCCGGGCCGTTGGCCGCGGCCAGGGACAGCTCGTCGTCGAGCAGGGGCCGGACGTCCTCGGCCGGGGCGGCCACGCCGACGGTGGCGCCGCCCGCGGAGGCGATGAGCCGGATGCGTTCGGTGACCAGGGGCAGCATGTCCTCCAGGTCGACGACCCCGGCCAGGCAGGCCGCCGTGTACTCGCCGAGCGAGTGGCCGATGAGGGCGTCCGGGCGCACGCCCTGTTCCATGAGGGTGCGGGCCAGGGCGTACTCGGTCACCACGAGGCCGAGGAACGCGGCGGTGTCGTCGGGCTGCCGCTGCTCGAACAGGGTGGTGCGCAGGTCGGCGCCGAGTGCGGGCCGCAGGATGCGGGCGCACTCGTCGACGGTGTCGCGGTAGACGCCGTGGTCGCGGTACAGCTCCGCTCCCATACCGGGGTACTGGGTGCCGCCGCCCGGCAGCAGGAACGCCACGCGGGCGGGCTCGTCGGACGGCGGCACGGTGCCCGGTGCGGCGGTGCGCAGGGCGTCGAGGGCCTCCTCGCGGCCGGCCGCCGTGACGGTGAGGCGGTGGCGCAGTGCGGGCCGGTCGGCGCGCAGGGAGTGCGCGATGTCGTCCAGGCGCAGTTCGGGCCGCAGCTCCAGGTGCCGGGCGAGGGCTTCGGCCTGGCCGCGCAGGGCGCCGGCGGTCCGCGCGGACAGCGGCAGCACCAGGCGGTGTCCGTCCGCGGGCGGGCGGACGCCGTCCGGTGCTGCCGGAGCGGTGGGCGGGGCCTCCTCCAGGATGACGTGGGCGTTGGTGCCGCCGATCCCGAAGGCGCTGACGGCGGCCCGGCGGGGCTGGTCGCCCGCGGGCCAGTCCTCCAGGGCGGTGGGCACGCGGAAGGGGCCGGAGGCGAAGTCGATGAGCGGGTTGGGCCGGTCGAAGTGCAGGCTCGGCGGGATCTGCCGGTGTTCCAGGGCCAGGACCGCCTTGATGAGCCCGGCGATGCCGGCGGCGGCGCCCAGGTGGCCGATGTTGGTCTTCACCGAGCCCAGGGCGCAGAACCCGGTCCGCTCCGTGCTCTGCCGGAACGCCTCGGTCAGCGCGGCCACCTCGATCGGGTCGCCGAGCCGGGTGGCGGTACCGTGCGCCTCGACCAGGCCGATGGTGCCGGCGTCGACCTCCGCGTCGGCCTGCGCCGCGAGGACGACCTCGGTCTGCCCGGCGGCACTGGGCGCGCTGAAGCCGACCTTGCGGCGGCCGTCGTTGTTGACGGCGCTGCCGCGGATGACGGCGCGGATGCGGTCGCCGTCGGCGAGGGCGTCCTCCAGGCGCTTGAGCACGACGGCTCCCACGCCGTCGCCGGAGGAGGTGCCGGCGGCGTCCGCGGCGAAGGCGCGGCAGTGGCCGTCGGGCGAGAAGGGGCCGTCGGGCACGTGGCGGTAGCCCAGCGCGGCCGAGGGGTTGAGGGAGACGGCGGCGGCCAGCGCGGTGTCGCAGCGGTGGTCGAGCAGGTCCTGGCAGGCGGTGTGCACGGCGACCAGCGCGGTGGAGCAGGCCGTCTGGAGCGACACGCTCGGGCCGGTGAGGCCCAGTTCGTAGGAGACGCGGGTGGCGAGGGTGCCGAGGGAGTTGGCGGTGGCCGCGTGCACGAGCGCCACCGAGCCGGGCTGCCCGGCGTGGCGCGGGTACACGTGGGCGGGGTAGTAGCGGCTGTCGCCGCCGCCCGCGTACACGCCGAACGCGTCGCCCGTGCGGTCGCCGCCGAGGCAGCCGGCGTCCTCCAGGGCGTGGTAGGCCGTCTCCAGCAGCAGTCGTTGCTGCGGGTCGACCACGGCGGCCTCGGCGGGGCTGTAGCCGAAGAAGCCGGAGTCGAAGCGGTCCATGTCCTCGACGACGGAGGCCATGCGCACGAGTGAGGGGTCGTCGAGGTCGCGCGGGTCGCCGCCCGCGGCGAGGAACTCCTCGTCGGGGACGGGCCGTACCGACTCCCGGCCCACCGCGAGGTTGTCCCAGAAGGTGTCGAGGTCGGCGGCGCCGGGGAAACGGCCGGCCATGCCGATGACGGCGACGGCGGGGATCTGCTGTTCGTACGGTTCGGTGGTCTCAGGCATGGCCTCGGTCCTTCCCTTGCCGTGCGGTGCGGCGCGCGCGGGCCGCACGTTGGCGCTGTGCTTGTTCCTTGGCGCGGTCCAGGCCGCTGGGGGCGGTCCCGGAGGACCGTGGTGCGGTGGGGGCGGCGGCCCGCTGTCCCGCGGTCTCGGACGCGGACGCGGAGTCGGAGCCGAAGTCGGAGCCGGAGTCGGAGCCGGAGCCGGACGGTGGCGACGGCTCCGCGGCCGTCCCGGTGCCGGTGCCGGCGCGCTTCGACAGGTGGCGGGCCAGGTCCCGCACGGTGGGGTGCGCGAACAGGTCGACGACGGAGAGGTCGGCGTCGAAGGCGCTGTTCACGGCGCTCTGGGCGGTGACGAGGAGCAGGGAGTTGCCGCCCAGGTCGAAGAAGTTCTCGTCCCGCCCCACCCGGTCGCGGCCCAGTACGCCGCACCACACCTCGGCGAGCCGGCTCTCCAGCCGCCGCAGCCCCTCTCCCGGGTCCGCCTGGTCGCGGTGTCCGGTGGTGCCCGCGGAGCGCAGCGTCCAGTCGTCGCCCAGGCCGGCCGCGCGGGCGCTGCCCGCCGCCGCGCGGTACAGGGCGCCCAGGTCGGTGCCGTCCTCCAGGCCGACGCGCGCGGCCGGGCGCCGCACCTGACGGACCGGGGCCGCCACGTGGCTGCGGACCCAGGGAGCGGTGCGGTCGGCGCCGATCAGCAGGTGCGGCTCGTCCAGGGTCCGGGCGAGATCGAACGAGCGCAGCGCGGCGGGGGCGTCGAGCAGCCGGTAGCCGCGGGCCTCGGTGAGCGCGGTGAGCCGGTAGCCGCGGCTCATGCCGTGCTCGCGCCACATGCTCCAGGCCAGGGACCGGGCGGGCAGGCCGAGGCTGCGGCGGTGCTGGGCGAGGGCGTCCAGGTAGGCGTTGGCGGCGGCGTAGGCGGCGTTCATGGCACCGCCGAAGTAGCCGTTGACGGAGGAGAACGTGGTGAGGGAGACGGCCGGGTGGTCGGCGGTGAGGCGGTGCAGGACCCACGCGCCGCGCGCCTTCGCCGCCAGGGCCCGGCGCCAGGTGGCCGCGTCGAGGTCGTCCACGGGACGTTCGACCAGGGTTCCGGCCAGGTGCAGGACCGATGCGAGCGGCACGCCCCAGGCCTCGGTGGCCGCGTCCAGCGCGGCCCGCACCTGGTGCTCGTCGGTGACGTCGGCGCGGGCGTAGCGGACCTCGCCCAGTTCGCGCAGCCGCCGCAGGACCTCCCCGCGGGCCGGTTCGGCCCCCTGGAGGTCCAGTTCGGACTGCGGGGTGCGGCCCACGATCAGCAGCCGCGTACCGGGCGTGCGCAGCAGGTGGGCCGCGACCTCGGCGCCGACGCCGCCGAGCCCTCCGGTGATCAGGGTGAAGCCGTCGGGCGCGGGCGCCCGGTCGCGGGACGGCGTGTCGGGCAAGGGGGCGAGGCGGCGTACGTGCCGGCGGCCGTCGCGGTACGCCACCTCCGCGCCGTCCGCGGCGACCGTCGACTCGGCCAGCAGGACGGGCAGCGGGTCGGCGTCCGGCGCGAGGTCGAGGTGGGCTCCGCGCAGCCAGCCGAACTCCTCGCCCAGCGAGCGGAGCAGGGCGCCCGCCATGGCGTGCGTCGGGCAGGGGTGGTCCTCGGGACGCACGGCCTGGGCGCCTGTCGAGACGTGGACCAGGTCGACGGGGCGCGGCCGGCCGGGCCGGGCGGCGAGGGCGCGGGCGAGCGCGAGCAACCGCTCCGTACCGGTCGTGTCGTACGGCGCCTGCTCCGGCGCTCCGGCGCCGCGCGGGTCGTCGAGGTGCAGGCCGTCGAGGTGCAGGACGGCGTCGACCGGGCGTCCGTCGCGCTCCAGCTGCCGCAGCAGCTCGGTGTAGTCGGCTTCCTCGGTGGGCCGGACGCGGTGGCGGGCCGTGTCGAGCCGGGCGTAGGCCGGTCCGTCGCCGACCACCGTGCACAGGCCGCCGCCGGAGCGCAGGGCGTCGGCGAGCCGGTCGGCGAGCCGCTGGGTCCGGGGGTCGGAGCCGGTCAGCACGAGGGTGTGCCGGCCGGCGGGGGTCGCGCGTGCGCCGGGGCGTTCCGCCCGCTGCCACACCGGCCGCAGGAACCAGTCGGGCACGGTGGCGGCGGTGCCCAGCAGCAGCTGCGCCCTGCGGACCTCGTCGTCGAAGGCGCCCGCCTCGAAGCTCTTGCGCAGCCTGGTGCGCTGGATCTTGCCGATCTCGGTCTTGGGGATGTCGTGCGGTTCGACCGGGACGAGGAAGGCGGGGCTGACGCCGATCTCCCGGGTGACCTTGCCGGCGATCTCCCGCAGGGCCGCCGCCGTGCCGGCGTCGGAGGCGTCGGGGGCGTCGGGGGTCCCGGAGGCGAGGTGGAAGAAGAGGGCCAGTTCGTCGGTGGGCGAGGAGGGATCGGAGCGCACCGCGACCGCGGCGGTGAAACTGCGTTCCACGTGGGGCAGTTCCTCGACGCAGGCCTCGATCTCGTGGCTGTAGTGGTTGACGCCGTTGACGATGATGACGTCCTTGGCGCGGCCGGTGATGTACAGCTCGCCCTCGCGCAGGAACGCCAGGTCTCCGGTGTCGAACCAGCCGTCCTCGGTGAACGCCTCGGCGTTGGCCGCCGGGTTGTCGTGGTAGCCGCCGGTCACCGAGGTGCCGCGGACCTGGAACCGGCCCGCCTCGCCCTCGCCGAGGACTCTGCCCTGTTCGTCGACGATCCGCATGGCGAAGCCGGGGTAGGGACGTCCGCAGCTGACGAACGTGCCCTCGTTCCCGGCGGGTTCGCCGGGCAGGACGGCGTCGGTGACCACCGAGCAGGTCTCGGACATGCCCCAGCCGGGGTGCATCACGTCCTGCGGCAGGCCGAAGGGTTTCAGCGCGTGCAGGAACCGGCGGGCGGCGGCGGCCACGACGACCTCGCCGGCGTTCATCACCAGCCGCATCGGCGACAGGTCCCAGGTGCGGTCCGTGAAGCGGTGGGACTCCTCGGCGAGGAGTCCGAAGGCGAAGTTGGGCGCCCAGGTGACGGTGACCCGGTGCCGGTCGGCCAGATCCATCCAGCGCAGCGGGTCCTGGAGGATCCAGGAGGTGGGGGCGTGGATCTGGCGGCAGCCGAGGTAGACGTCCCGCAGGTGGAACATCACCACGCCGGTGACGTGGTCCAGCGGGATCCAGTTCAGCGAGACGTCGGTGGCGTCCAGCCCGTTCATCTGCTCGGTGGCCGCGGAGCGGGTCAGCACGTTGCGGTGGGTGAGGCGCACCGCCTTGGGCAGACCGGTGCTGCCGGACGTCATCAGCATCAGGATGAGGTCGTCGGGCCGGGCGGGGTGCCAGTCGTGGTCCTCCGGTGCCTCGCGCAGGGCGTCGGCGGTGGTCAGCCGCAGCCCGGACCACGCCTGCCGGGCGGCCACGTCACGCAGCCCGGCCTCGCGGCCGGCGGAGCACACGATCCAGGGCCGGCCCAGCATCCGCCAGATGCCCTCCAGCTTCGTGAGCGCCGCCGAGGGGGTGTCGTAGGAGGCGGGGACGGTCAGCGGGACGGCGACGAAGCCGCCGAGGACGCAGCCCCACAGCGCGGCGAGGAAGTCCTCGCTCACGTCGCACTGGAGGACGACCCGGTCGCCGGGGCGCAGGCCCGCCCGGCGCAGACCGGCCAGTACCCGTGAGGCTTCCGGGATCAGGGAGGCGTAGCTGCGCCGGTGTTCGCTGCCGTCGGGGTGGACGTGGACGATGTCGCCCCGGTCCAGCTCGGCGGCGCGTCGCAGGGCCTGCGCCCAGCCGGACACGGACGGCTCGGACAGCGCGGGGCCCTCGCTGAGCGCCGGGACGAGGGGGGTCGTGACGGTGCTCTCGGTGCTCGCGGCCGGGGCGGGTCCCGCCGTGCGGTCGGGCAGGCCGGCGTGGCGGCGTCCGAGCTCCTCGGGGATGTTCTCGGCCGCCACCTCGACGGCGGTGACGGCGGGGAGGCGGGCCAGCCGTTCCCGCCAGGCCTCGGCCGCGGTGCGGTCGACGACGGGCAGGGCACGCAGCGCCCCGGTGTCGACGGCGCCGTCGGCGTCGAGGGGCAGCGCGTTGACCGCCGTGACGCGGACCGTGCCGTGGCCCGCGCGGTCCAGGGCGTCCTCGACGCGGTCCGCGGCGTCCGCCCGTCCGGGCACCACGTACAGGCACGGCGGCTCACCGTCCGCGCCGGTGAGGGCGTGGGCGTCGCGGATGCCGGGCACGGCCCGTGCCGTCTCCTCCAGCTCCGCGGTGTCGGCCGCGGCCGGGGCGGGGGTGCGGTCGGGGATCGCCGGCAGTCGTCCGACGCGGACCCCGGGGTCGGCGCACACCGTGCGCAGGACGTCGTGCAGGGCGTGGGCGAACGCCTCGGCCGTACCGGCGTCGTAGAGCTCCGTGGCGTACTCGACGTGCAGGGCGAGGCCGTCGGCGGCCCCGTCGGAGGTGCGGCGTTCCAGGACGTCCACGAAGAGGTCGAACTTCGCGGTGCCGGTGGCGGTCGGTCGCAACTCGGTCCGCCGGCCGTCCAGTTCGAGTACGGCGGGTTCGTTGTTCTGCAGGGCCAGCATCACCTGGAAGAGGGGGTGCCGGCCGGCCCTGCGGGGCGGGTTGAGTTCGTCGACCAGCCGGTCGAAGGGCAGGTCCTGGTGGTCGAGGGCGGCCAGGTCGGCCGTGCGCAGCCGGGCGAGGAGGTCGCGGAAGGCGGGGTCGCCGGAGGTGTCGGCCCGCAGGACCAGGGTGTTGGTGATCAGGCCGACGAGGTGGTCGAGGGCGGGTTCGGTGCGGCCGGCGACCGGGGTGCCGAGGACGATGTCCTCGCCGGCGCCGCAGCGCGTGAGCAGGGCGCTGACGGCGGCGTGCAGCACCATGAACAGGCTGGTGTTCTCACGGTCGGCCAGGCTCAGCAGGTCGCGGTGCACGGCGGCGTCCACGACGGTCCCGACGTGCGCGCCGCCGCCGCGCGGTGCGGCGGGACGCGGGCGGTCGGCGGGGAGGGTGCACTCCTCGGGCGCCCCGTCCAGCGCGGTGCGCCAGTGGGCGGTGAGCCGTTCCAGCCGGCCCGTCCCGTCCGGTTCGGGCGCCAGCAGGGCACGCTGCCACAGCGCGTAGTCGGCGTACTGCACCGGCAGCGGGGTCCACCGGGGCTCCCGGCCCGCGCGGCGGGCGGCGTACGCGGTGCCGAGGTCGTCGGCGAAGGGCCGCAGCGACCAGCCGTCGGCCGCGCTGTGGTGCAGCACGAGCAGCAGGGTCCGGTCGGTGCCGGTGCCCAGCAGCCAGGCGGCCAGCGGGCTCTGCGCGGTCAGGTCGAAGCGGTGCCGCAGCGCGGCGGTGACGTGGGTGGCGGTCTCGGCGGCGGGGCAGTCGACGCGGTGCAGCGGCGGCCGCAGCTCGCCGGGCGGCACGATCCGCTGGTACGGCACTCCGTCGTGCTCGGCGACCACCGTGCGCAGGCTCTCGTGGCGGTCGGTCAGGTCGCCGAGGGCCGCCTGGAGCGCCTCGGTGTCGAGGTCGGCGTCCAGCGGGACGAGGAGCGGGATGTTGTAGGTGGCCGCGCCGTCGTCGAGCCGGTTGAGGAACCACATGCGTTCCTGGGCGAAGGACAGCGGTACCCGCTCCGGGCGTGCGGCACCGCCGAGGGCGGGCCGCGGCGGAACAGCGTCCGGCCGCGCGGCCAGCCGGTGGGCGAGGGCGGCCGGTGTCGGTGTCTCGAACAGGGCCGTGATGGGGATCTCGGCGCCCGTCTCGTGCCGTATGCGGGCCAGCAGGCGGGTGGCGAGCAGGGAGTCGCCGCCGAGGTCGAAGAAGTTCACGTCGATGCCCACGGTCCCCCGGGGCAGCTTGAGGACGTCCTCGAACAGCGCGCAGACGACGTTCTGCTGCGGTGTCCCGGGGCGGGTGCCGGACGCCTCGGTGGTGAAGTCCGGGGCGGGCAGCGCCTGCACGTCGAGTTTGCCGTTGGCGGTGAGCGGCAGGGTGTCCAGGGGGACGCAGGCGGCCGGGACCATGTACTCGGGCAGGCGGGCGGCGGCGTGGGCGCGCAGTTCGGCGGGGCTCGCCGGTGCGTCGCCCGCCGCCACCGTGTAAGCGACGAGCTGGTGGGCGCCGTTGTCGGCGCGGCGGACCACGACGGCGGCCCGGGCGACGCGCGGGTGGGCGGCGAGGACCGCCTCGATCTCGCCCGGCTCGACGCGGAAGCCCCTCAGCTGCACCTGCGCGTCGGCCCGGCCGAGGTAGTCGAGGGTGCCGTCGGGGCGGCGCCGCGCCAGGTCGCCGGAGCGGTACATGCGGGTACCGGGCGGGCCGTGGGGGTCGTCGAGGAAGCGTTCGGCGGTCAGCTCGGGCCGGTTCAGGTACCCGGCGGCCACGCCGGCGCCGGAGACGTACATCTCGCCGGTCGCGCCGGGCGGCACCGGGCGGCCCTCGGGGTCCAGCAGGTGGACGCGCAGATCGGCGAGCGGGGTGCCGATGACGTGGGCGCGGCGCGGGTCGTCCAGGTCGGCCCGGGTGAGGCGGTGGTGGGTGACGTGCACGGTGGTCTCGGTGATGCCGTACATGTTCACCAGCGCCGGGCGGTCCAGGCCGTGCCGGTCGGCCCAGGGGCGCAGGGCCGCCGGGCGGAGGGCCTCGCCGCCGAAGACGACGTACCGCAACGCCCCGGCGTCACCGTCGCGTTCGCGGTCGGCGTCGATCAGCTGCTCGAACGCGGACGGCGTCTGGTTGAGGACGGTCACGCCCTCCCGGTGCAGCAGTTCCAGGAAGTCCTTCGGCGAGCGGCTGACGGCGTACGGGACGACGACGAGCCGGCCGCCGTGCAGCAGGGCGCCCCACATCTCCCAGACCGAGAAGTCGAAGGCGTAGGAGTGGAACAGCGTCCACACGTCGTCCGCGCCGAAGTCGAAGTGCTCGGCCGCGGCGGCGAACAGCCGCACGACGTTGGCGTGCGGCACGGGCACGCCCTTGGGGCGGCCGGTGGAGCCGGAGGTGTGGATGACGTAGGCGATGTCGGACGGGCTCGTCCGCCCGTGCCGGTCGGCGTCGGTGAGGTCGGTGGCGGACCGGCGGGCGAGGTCGGCCGCGATCTCCGGGTCGTCCAGGAGGACGGCGGGCACCGTGTCCCCGGCCAGGTGGGCGTGGGCGTGCTCGGTGACGAGGGCGACGGGCGCCGTGTCCTCGACGACCAGTCGCAGCCGCTCGGCCGGATGGCCGGGGTCCAGGGGGAGGTGGGCCGCGCCCGTCTTGAGGACGGCCAGCAGCGCCGGCAGCAGCCGGGGGCCGCGCTCCAGGGCCAGCGCCACCACCCGGCCGGGGCCCGCGCCGCGTTCGGCCAGCAGCCGGGCCAGGCGGTTGGCCTCGGCGTTCAGCTCGGCGTACGTGAGGTGTTCGTCCCCGCAGGTGACGGCGGTCCGCCCGGGCACGCGCGCCGCCTGCTCCTCGAACAGTTCCGTCAGGGTGCGCTCGACGGGGTACGTGCGTACGGGGGTGTCGCGGGGGTGCTCGCCCGGCAGCAGGACGTCCAGGTCCCGCAGCGGCGTGGCCGGCGCGGCCTCGGCCAGCCGGCGCAGCACCGTGAGGAACCGGTCGCGGTGCAGGGCGAGTTCGTCCTCCTCGTACAGGGCGGGGTTGGCGTCGAAGGCGAGCCACATGCCGCCGGTCCGCGCCCCGGGCCGTACGGAGATCTGGAGGTCGTCGACGGCGCCGCCGGACAGGTGGTGCCAGGTGGTGGGCCGGCCGCCGAAGACCGGCGACTCGTCGAACGGGACGATGTTCAGGACCGGTCCGTACAGGCGGCGTCCGGTGCCCAGCAGGCCCAGGTCGCGGCGCAGGAACTCGCCGCGGTACTGCTGGTGCCGGCGCAGGGCCTTCAGTTCGTCCGCGACCGCGCGCACCAGCTCCGCGACGGGCGTGCCGGGGGCGGCCGCCACCCGCAGCGGAAGGACGTCGGAGGCGGTGCCGGGGGTGCGCAGGGCGGCGCTGCCGAGCCGGCTCATCGTCGCCAGACCGAGCACCAGGTCCCCCGCGCCGGTCATCCGGTGCAGGTACACGGTGGTGGCGGCGGTCAGCAGGTCGGTGCGCGAGACGCCCAGGCGGGCCGCCGCCGTGTCGAGGGCGGCGGCCTCGGCGGGCTCCAGCTCGGCGGTGCGGCGCAGGAAGGGGGCGGTGGGGGCGGCCGTCCGGGAGGTGAGCCGGGCGGGCTCCGGCAGCCCGGCCAGGCGCCCCGCCCAGTGGGTCCGGTCGCGGACGTACCGCTCGGAAGCCCGGTAGGCCTCCTCCTCCGCCCGGAGCCGGCTCACCGGCTCGAACCCGGAGGGGTCGGGCTCGCGCCCTTCGGCCAGGGCGTTGTACGTCTGGGCCAGGCGCCGCCCGAGGAGCTTGTAGCTGTAGCCGTCGAGCAGGAGGTGATGGGCCCTCAGCAGCCAGATGAAGCGGTCGGGGGCCAGGGTCAGCAGGGTGTGCGAGAACAGCGGGCCCTTCTCCGTGTCCACGGGGGTGGCCAGGTCGGTGCGGATGCAGGACCAGGCGGCGTCCTCGGGGTCCTCGGCGCCGCTGACGTCGATCCGGTGCAGACTCCAGTCGGCCGCGTCCGGGGCGCGTCGGCAGCGCGGGCCGTCGTCGGTGTCCACGAAACGCAGGGCGAAGGTGTCGGCCTCGCCGACGGTGCGCCGCAGCGCGGCCTCGAACAGGCCGGTGTCCAGGGGCCCGTGGATCTCCACCGCTTCCGCGGTGTTGTACGCGGCGCTGTCCGGCGCGAGCCGCCCGGCGTACCAGAGGCCCTCCTGGGCCCCGGACAGCGGTCGGCGGTCGTCCTCCTGCAGTGACATAGCACAACCCTCACGTGACAAGCCGTAATGTCCCGGACGGACGAGGGCCCGGCCGGATCGGACGGGTGCGGCCACCGCTCCGTGCCGCCCTCGCGTGCGGATGCGCGCCGGGCGGGCTCACGGGGCGGAAAAGGGAGGTCGCACACCAAGGGCGGGGGAACGGGTGTCGCGTCGCCCGGCCCCGGTTTCACTGGACCTCACGGTGGGATACCGGGCCCGGCCGGGTCAAGCCGAGACCGGTCCCCGGGCCTCGATTCAGGTGTTTCCCTAATGACCGCGGTGCGAGGGAGTCCGCCGGCCGACTCAACTTTTAGGGAAAACACGCGACTTCGCCGTGCATCGCGTTCCCGTGTGGATTCCACCGCGCTTCCCGGTGCACTCTCGGAGGACCCCGATTCCCTCGGACAGGGGGACCCCGATTCCCGCGGACAGCCGGCGGTGACAGGCCGCTCCCGGGCCGTGGACACGGGAAACGAACGATGTGGACACACGAGATGAACGACGGAAAGAAGGCTGACGGCATGCACCGTGCGCTGTGTCCGGTTGAGTCGCTCTACGTGGGCCAGAGGAGCAGGGCCGTGCTGTCCTGCTCCCTGCGCGGACCCGTCGACGTCGGGGCGCTGTCGGCCGCGTTCGACGCGATGACGCAGGCGAACCCGACGCTGCGCTCCCGCATCGTCGAGGAGGGCACGGGCCACGTGCTGCGCCTGCTCGACGAGGACGAGCGGCCCCGCCTGGTCACCCGTACCGGCGCCGAGGACGAGGCCTACGCGGCGGAACTGAACGACCCCCTGCCCGTCGGGGGGCCGCTGAGCCGCGCCGTCCTGGTCAGCGCGCCGGACGGCGGGAGCCACCTGTTCGTCCTGGTGGTCGACCACACCGTCACGGACGGCCACAGCGGTATCGCGCTGCTCAACGCGCTGTGGGACCGCTACCGGACGCTGGTCGAAGGGGGACGGGACGGCGATGCCGCGGCGTCCGCCACGCCCCGGTGGCCGCAGCCCGTCAGCCGGCTGCTGCCCCCGGCCGACGACGCCGACACGGCCAAGTACCTCGACGGCCGTGTCGAGGAGGCGAGGCGGCACCCGGTCGAACTGGTGCCGTACGACGTGCGGCGGCCGTCCACGACCGGCCGGGCGGCCGGTGAAGGCACGACCGGGGAAGGAACGACCGGGGAAGGGCACATCGAGGTCTGCCGGCTGACCCTGGACACGGAACTCACCGCGCGCCTGCGCCGGACGGCACGCGCGGGCGGCGTCTCGGTGCACGCGCTGATCGCCGCGACACTGCTGGCCACGGCCAGGCGGCGGCTGGACGGCGACGGCGCCCGCACGCTCGGCTGCCTCTCCCCCGTCGACCTGCGCTCCCGGCTCTCCCCGCCGCTGCCCGCGTCCGACATGGTGCCCGCGGTCACCACCCACCTGCAGACCCTCGAGGTGTCCGGGACCCCGGACCCCCTGGACCTGGCACGTACCGTGCACGCCCGGCTGGGCGACTTCATCTCGCGCGGTGACCACTTCCACGAGATGCGCATCACGCCGGAGATCCCCCGGAACCCCACGCTGCAACTCGCCACGGTGATCGTCACCAACATGGGCGTGGTCCCGGGCCCGCGGCTGCCGAGTGGGCTGGAGGCCGTCGACGTCCGCCTGGCGCCGGCCCGCGAGCAGTACTTCCCGCAGGCGGGACGCAGTCCCGTCATGGCGTGCGTGGTCTCCTTCGAGGGCCGGCTCGCCATCGAGTTCCCGCACCACACCGCCTGCTTCAGCCCGTCCTTCATGCGGGCGTTCCGCGACGACGTACGGAACGGCCTCCTCGACCTGATCGGCCGGGCGGACGCGGCGCGGACCGAGCCCGCCCGCCCGGCCACGGGCTGAGCACCGTCCCCTGCGCTCACCCACCCGCCGACCCGGCGCCGTAAGGAGCCCCACCCCGACATGACCGCCGTGAGCGAACTCCCCTCCCCCCTGACCCTGCTCCCCCGCGCCCAGGCGGGCGACGAGCACGCCATGAACCACCTGTTGAACGCCATCACGCCCTATGTCGCGCGCATCTGCCGTTCCATCACCCACGACGACGGCGCCGACGCCGCGCAGGAGGCGCTGCTCGCCGTCTACCGCGGCCTGGGCACCCTGCGTGAGCCGGCGGCGTTCTACGGCTGGGTGCGCTCGGTGACGATCCGCGAGGCGATCCGCGTGGCCAAGCGCAGCGGCGAGGAACGGACCTGCTCGCACCTGGAGTCGCGGCAGGAGACGAACCCGCTGGACGCGGTGCACATCAGCGACGTACTGGAACGCCTGTCGCGGGCGCACCGGCAGGTCCTCACCCTGCGTGCCTACGGACTCAACGAGGAGGAGATGGCCGAGGTCCTCTCCCTGCCCGTGGGCACCGTCCGCTCCCGCCTCTTCCGCGCCCGCCGGCGCTTCCAGGAGGCGTGGCAGCCCTCGGCGGCATGAGGCGGACACGCGCGGCCGCCGGGACCGGCGTCCGGCACGGCGGGGGCCGTGCCCGGGCGACGGCGGCCGGGGCGGTGGGCACCGCCCCGGCCGCCGCTCGGCGAGCGCGGCGGGAGTTCCTGCCTACTTCACGCGTTCCGGCAGGACACGCGGCGGCCATTGACCGACGGCGAACATCCCGAGCGCGTGCGCACGCGCCACCAGGGCCGGGCGGTTGGGTGCGTCGAACCTGCGCAGCATCTGCCCGACGCGGTACTCGATTCCCTGACGGCTCAGATAGAGACGGGAGGCAAGCTGCGCCGTGGACTCACCACTGGCCACTCCTTCGAGGACCTGCGCGTCGAGGGCGCTGAGCACAGGTCCGCCGGAGGGCACCGGCTCACGGTCCTTCTCCGGCCGCCGCGTGCCCCCCGTACGGTGCAAAAGGACGAGGAGAGTGGCGACTTCACCTGAAGGCCTGTTGACGGCGGTCACGGTGACCTGTGCGGAAAAGGTGCGGCCGGCGCCGTCGCGACCGGTGACCCTTTCCGTGAATCGCCTTCGCCGGCCCGAGGAAAGCGCGGCGAACTGTTCCCGCAGCCGCGCGGGAACGGGCGTGCGGAGAAGGTCGAGAAGACCCGATCCGCGTATCTCGCCGGCGTTCAGTCCGAATTGGCGGGCGAATTCGGAATCCGCTGCCCTGACGACCAGGTCACCGGGGGACGCGTGGGCCGTGCAGAAGTCCGATGACGCGTCATCACGCGGTTTGCCGCTCCCGGTGATGCCGCGGTGGGTGCCTGGAGCCGTTCGGGCGGCTCGGTTCTGGTTGCGGGGCGAAGCGTCGGGGAAACTCGTGGTCGCCACGGACGTACCGTCCTTCTTCCTGCGCGTGGGGGGGGCTGGGAAGGGTCGCTGTCGCGGAACTGACCGGGTGCGCCGGTGCCTGGGTGTCGGCGGGCGCCCCGTGACGGCGCGTGCCACCGCGTCGGTGGCCGTGAGCCGGGTGTTCCGCGTCGCCCCGGAGCGGCCGGCGGCGGGCGCCGGACTTCCGGGGCGGATCAGGAGCAGAGGCACCGGCACCGGGAGGGCCGACACCTGGATAACGTTGTCAGGGCCATTCGATCTCGCCGCCCGGCCCTGCGGGAAGGCCGTCGCGCACAGGGGGCGGGGCCGGACCCGCGGCGCCGGGGCCCCCGGCAGACAGGGGCGCGGACGCCTGGTACGCCGGGTCGGTCACGGTTCCCGCGGCAGTCGCGGGACCGGCGACCACGACCAGCCGGGCGACCGGCCTTCGCGACGGGCCGGGTCGGGCGTGACGCAGCACGAATTACCTCCACGAGACGAGTAGGGGAATCGCATCAGGACGGCACGTTCGAGATTAAGGGGGTGGCAACCGCCTTGACAAGGTTTGCCAAGCGAACCGCACAACCTGTCAACTCCCTTGCACATGGCGCGTTTTGGTCACGTGTGACCATCTACCGAAGGGTCGGGCGCCGGAGGGCCGGCGACTGCGCTGAGCAGCGAGATTGACATGCACAAAACGACTTGCCCACCCTCCGGGCGCTTCCTAGAGTGTTGACAACTCCATCCGCACGAGCGGGCGGTCCGGGACGAAAGCCCCGTCGGCCGCACCAACGGACCAGAGGGGAGAGATGCTCGAACAGCCGCATTTCGGCCGTCGGCTGAGGAGACTCCGGCTCGAACGGGGCATGAGCCAGGCCAACCTGGTCGGCGAGGGCCTGTCGACGGGCTACCTCTCACGCCTGGAGTCGGGTGAACGACGCCCCACCGAACGCGCCGTGACCTATCTCGCCCAGCGTCTCGGCGTCGACGCGTCCGCGCTGACCGGACCTTCGGACGGCAGGTCCCTGACCGCGGTGCTGGCCGCCGTGACGTCGGCGCCGCGCGGCATGGACGACACCGCGGCCCTGAGCCGCGCGGTCGAGGAGGACACCGGCGACGATCCCGCCGCCCGCTGGCAGGCCCTGTGGCTGCTGAGCCGCGCCGCCGGCCGGGACGGGGACTGCGAGCGGGAGCGTGTGCAGCTGCTGGAGCTCATCGAGTTGAGCGACCTGTTGGAGGCCGCGGACCTCCGGACGCGGTCACTGGTCCAGTACGCCCGCTGCACCCGTGCCCTGGGGGACATGCGGGCAGCGGAACCGGCGGCCGTGGAGGCGCTGTCCATCGCCCGCGCCGAGGGGCTGTCAGTGGCCGACACCATGGCCGCCGTGATGGTGCTGATCAGCATCGAGACGGAACTCGGCCGGCTCGAGGCGGCCGGACGGCACGTCGAGGAGCTGGAGCGGGACCTGCTGCCCGAGGCCACGCCGGCCCTGGCGGCCGAGGCGCTGTGGACGGCCGCGATGGTCAGCAACCGCCAGGGCGACCACGCGGCCGCCCGGGCCAGGCTGGAAACAGCCCTGGACCTGCTCCCGTGCAAGGACGACCTGATCCTGTGGACCCGTCTGCGGGCCGCCGCCACCGCCGCCGCCCTGCAGATGTCACCGCCCCGGGTGGCCGCCGCCGAGCGCTGGCTGGGCGAGGCCGCGGGTGTCCTCGGCCTGATCGGCACTCCCCTGCAGATACAGGAACTCCGGGCGCTTCAGGCCCATCTCGCCTTCCACAAGGGCCGGCTGGACGACGCCCGCGCCCTCAGCCACGCCCTGCTGTCCGAGGAGGACCTGCGCCTGTCCTACCGCGACCGGGTACGGCTGTCGGTCCTCGACGGCCGGCTGATGATCCTGGCGGGCCGCGTCGACGAGGGCATAGCGGTCCTGCAACGGCTCGGCCGGCAGGCGACGGAGTCGAAGAACCTCGACCTGGCAGCCCACGTCTGGCAGTCCCTCGCCACCACCCTGGCCGACGTCCGCTGCCCCCAGGCACCGGCGGGGGCGGCGGCACGGGGGCACTCCGACGACAGTCGCCCGGGGGCGGGCGGGTGAGACCGCGCGGCGGTCGGCAGGTCGGCGACGGCACGCGCACCCGGACCGGCGGTGCGGTCGGCGGTGCCGCCGATACGGCCGCGGCGCGGTGGTCGTCGCTTCGCGGGGTTCACCGCCGGTCGCGGGGTTCACCGCCGGACGGTGGCACCAAGCGCGAGACGGTCGATCGGGGTCCCGGTCAGGCCCTCCTCCCCCACGATGGTGGCGGTGGAGTGCTGTCCGAGGTCGCCGAGCACGAGTTCGCGGATCTGGATGACGCGGTCGGCGGCTTCGCCGAGCTGGGTCCGGGGGCCGCCGGTCGGCGGCAGCAGGGCGCGTACGGGGGCGTCGGGCGCGCAGCAGGCGTCGCCGGGGCGGTGGAGGGCGCCGTCGTCGACGAGGTGGCCGACCGTGCACCTCGCGTGCACACCCCGACTGCGAGAAATCCCCGCACGCCCCACCGAGCCGCACACCCAAGTTGTACAACTTGGTTGGCAAGGGCGGGTAGGCTGGCGTCATGGACGACGACCAGCTGGCCGAAGAACTGCGCCTGACCATCGGACAACTCGTCCGCACCGTGCGCACCGCCGACAGGATGCCGCCCGGCGAGGCGGCCGTCCTCGGCTACCTGGACCGCAACGGCCCGCTGACCACGGCCGATGTCGCACAACAGCGGGGCGTCAGCCACCAGTCGGCCGCCAAGGCGGTGAAGGAACTCCTCGGTCGGGGCCTCGTGCACGCCGAGTCCCACCCCAGTGACAAGCGCAAGTTCCTGCTCCACATCACACCGGCGGGAAGCGACCGTCTGAACGAGGAGCGCCGAAGGCGCGCGGACTGGCTCGGGGCCGCGATCACCGAAGTCCTCAGCTCCGACGAGCGGGAAACGCTCGCGGCCGCGGTGCCGCTGCTGGCGCGCCTGGACGCGCACCTGAAGGCCAGGTAGGCCGAATCGTCGGAACCCCGGTGCATCGCGTGCGGCGTTCCACCGCACGGGAATGAACCGGGGTTCCTCACGCGGTGGCTACCTGAGCGCCACCGCATCGCCGGCCGACACGATCCGGGCGGTCGTGGTCGTGCCGGGGAAGTACCAGCGCCAGCTGCCCGCCGAGGTGACGGTCACCTTGGTGCTGAGCTGTCCGGAGCCACCCGTCCTCACGGTCTTGACCGTGCTGTAGTGGGCGGCGCCGGCCTTCCGGTACTGGAGCTTCACGTCCTGTCCGGCGAACCCCTGGTACTTCAGGGTCTCCCAGTTCGCCCGCGACAGCTTGCCGGTGATCGTGAGCTTCGCGCCCTTGGCGACCGGCTCGGGGGCCGCGTCCGTCGTCAGCTTCGAGGCCCGCTTCACCTTGTACGCGGCGATGGAATCGGAGATCCGGTAGTCCCCGTCGTTCGCCTTGACGGTGGCGTTCACCGTCCAGAGCCCGGCGATCCTGTTGGAGTCGATGTCGTCACTGGCCGCGATCCAGGCCGGATCCGCCATCATGGTCGCCGTGCACACCGACGTCGTCGAGGACTTCTTCTTGCACGTCGTCCCCATCCAGCTGAAGAAACCGTAGAGGTTCGAACGGTTGAACGTGCTGACGCGGGTGAGTCCCTTCACCCCCGAGTTGTCCCTGACGGTGATGGCGATCGGAAAAGTCACCCTCTGCGCCGTACCCACCGTGACGTCGGCCCCGCCGTTGACGACGGTCGACACCACGCGGACGTCACCGCGCCCCTCGGCATGGGCTCCCGTCGCCGTCGACAACACGAGGGCCACCGCCCCGCACGCCGCCGCCCAGCCGCTTCTTCGCCTTCTTCGCCCGACATGTGTTCCGCCGTACATGACCCTCCCCTGGTAGGTCGACCGTGAAGCCGGTCGACGCTCCCGCAGGCTACACAAAGGTTTCGCCAACACACCGCACTTCGTGCCCGGTTCGCGGGCAGCCCACCGGAGACAGCGACGGTCTGCGCGGACCTCGGCTCCCGGGCGCGGCGTCCCGGGCGCGGTGGACGCCTCCTCGGGACGGGGCTCGCCCCGGGACGAGCGGCGGGGGCCGTCGTTCAGGTGGTGATGGGGATGACGGCGAGGGGGTCGGTGGTGGGCTGTCGGGAGCCGCCGGCGGGTTCGATCGTGATGCCGACGGCCACGACACCGGCCGGCGGGCCCCGCAGAACGCGGGAGGCCTGCTCCGCGGTGCCCGGCAGAAGGCCGGCGGGACGCAGGTCGCCCGCTTCGGCGGCGTACCAGAGTTCGTAGACCTTGTCTCCCGTCAGCGCCGGAAGGTCCTGGGCGGCGAAGACCGCCCGCGCCTCGGAGCGGGACACGACGACGGCTGCCGCGCCCCCACCGGTCAGCGATCCGGAGTGGAGGGTGGCGTCGGGCGCGGTCACGACCTCGGTGAGCGCTCGGCCGGCCGTGTCCGCGCGGGCGGCCCGGTCGCGGGCGTCGTCGGCCCGGGAGTACTGCCATGCGGCGACGCCGCCGAACAGGGCGGCCGCGGCGATGCTCGCGGCCAGCGCGAAGCGCACGGCACGGTGCCCGGCCAGGTGCCCGGTACGGCCTCCGGCCTCCGGCGGTCGGCGGGGCCGGTCCTGGGCGATCCGGCCGATGGCGTCAAGGGTCGGTTCCGTGCAGCAAGCCCTGTTCTCCTCGCGCTTCGTGCTCTCGGCTGCCGTGTCCCGCCGTCCCCCGGTCCGACTCTGGCACCGGTCGGCACCCGCCGCAGTGCGGCGGTGGCACGAGAGTGAGACCATGAAGGGAAAAGCGGGAGGGTGCGGGAGCCGGCTCGGCGCGCCCGGCCAGGGGTGTCGTGGTCACGGTTCCGGCTCGATCACGCCGTGCACGGTGTCGGGCACCGGTTCAAAGACCCCGAGCACGGCACTTCACCTTGTGTGACGACGCGGCCACCCCGGCGGCGGGGGCGGCGTGACGGCGCCGTCACCCCGTCGCGGACATGATCGTTCCCCGCGGCTTCGAAATTTCCGCCCCGTCTCCTCATCCGTCACGCCGGCGGCTTCGAATCCCTCATGTCCGGCACGGCGAGGCGAAAGGCAGCGCCCCTCCCGACGACCCGGCCGCGCCACCCGCGTGACCGGCCGGCCCGAGCGGGGCGGATCCTCGACGTGCTCGTCCCGCGACCTGTCGAAGGAGATATGTCGATGACCGCATCCATGCGAGTCCGCCGCCTGCTGGCCGGAGCCGCCGCGACGGGACTGCTGGCCGGAGGCGCCGCGCTCGGCACATCCGGCACCGCCGCCGCGGCCCCCGCGCCCACGTCCGCCGTCACCACGGTCACCGCGGACCACCACGACAAGTGCGAGTGGAAGCAGGGCCACTGGGAGAAGACGTGGGTCAAGGGCCACTGGGAGAAGAAGCAGGTCGATCACAAGACCTGGCAGAAGGGCCACTACGACAAGCACGGCACGTGGCACAAGGGCCACTGGAAGCACCACTACTCCTACCAGTGGGTCTACGTCCCCGGCCACTGGGACCACCACTGGGTGAAGGGGCACTGGGACTGCACGCACCACTGAGGTGAACGCTCGCGTGGGGGCCGGGTCGTGCCACGACCCGGCCCCCACGCATGTCCGGTCGGCACCTTCGGCCCCGACCTTGCTTGACCTTGACACGGTGACAAGGCCTTCACTGCGTGCCGAGGAGGTGGTTGCGATGACCACGACGAGACAGGACGCGGATGAGGCAGGAGCACTCCGGGGCCTGGCGGACGGCCGTTCGTCCGTACGGCTGCGGGCGGCTCTGGCGGTCGGTACGGCGCCGGATCCGCGTTTCGTCGGCAGGCTGCTGGAACGGTGCGCGATCGAGCCCGAGTTCTTCGTCCGCGACATGCTGACCTGGGCGCTCACCCGCCACCCGGTGTCGGTGACGCTTCCCGGGCTGCTCCGCGAGGTCCGCTCGGAGCGTGCGCAGGCACGGAGCCAGGCGCTGCACACGCTCTCCAAGATCGGGGACCGGCAGGCGTGGCCGGCGATCACCGGTGCGCTCCTGTCCGACGCCGACGACGAGGTGGCGCGGAGCGCCTGGCGGGCAGCGGTCGTCCTCGTGCCGCCAGGTGAGGAGTCCGGATTGGCCGCGTCGCTGGCGACGCAGCTCGGGCGCGGCGACCGGGAGACGCAACGGAGCCTGAGCCGGGCGCTGGTGGAGCTGGGTGACGTCGTCCTGCCGGCTCTGCGCGCCGCGATGACGGCCCCTGATCCGCGGGTGCGCACGCACGCGCTCGCCACCGAACGGCTGCTGCGCGACCCGGACGCCGGATTCGCGTACGCGGTCGAGGAGGCGAAGCGTGTCGTGGCCCTCGGCGGGTCGGGCCCGGAGGGACGATAGGAGGTGTTGATCGGTGAGGTGGCGCGACGGTCCGGGGTCAGCGCCCGCATGCTCAGGCATTACGAGTCGCTCGGCCTGATCCGGCCGTCGGGCCGTACGGGTTCGGGCTACCGGGAGTACTCCGGTGAGGACATCCGGCGGATCTTCCACATCGAGAGCCTGCGTTCGCTGGGGCTGCCGCTGCGGGAGATCGGACGCGCGCTCGACGACCCCGGCTTCACGCCCTCGGCGCTCGTCGGCGACCTCATCCGCCGGACGCGCGAACGCATCGCGGCCGAGACCGAGTTGCTCACGCGGCTCCGCCGGATCGACGCCGCGGAACCGGTCGGCTGGGAGGACGTCCTCCAAGCCGTCGCCTTTCTGCAGGCGTTGGGGTCATCGAGCGCCAACACACGTCAGCGCGCGGCCCTTTCCTCGGTCGACGGGGTCCCGGTGCCGGTGGAGGCCCTGGTCGAGGCGGCTCTGAGCGAGACCGAGCCGAACGTCGCCGGAGCCCTCCGCTGGGCGCTGGCGCGCTCGGGCGACGGCGACGGCGACGGCGACGGCGACGGCGCCACCGCACTGCTGGCGGACGGTCTCGGCTCACCGGTGGCCGCGGTGCGGGAACGCGCCGTTCGGTGCCTCGCCGAGATGACCGGTGGTGAGGCCGCCGCCCGGCTGCGGGACGCCCTCACGCACCCCGATGTCGTGGTCCGCGGCCACGCGGCCCTGGCCCTCGGGACGCGTGGCGTGACCGATGCGGTTCCGACGCTCATCGACATGATCGTGCGGGGAAGGAACGACACCGACGCGGCCGACGCGCTGAGCGTGCTGGCGGCGGGCGACACCGCGACGACGGAGCGGATCGCCACCGGACTCGTCGACCGCCTCGCCCGCACCTCCACCGACGCGCGCGTACGGCTGACCCAGGCGCTGGCGGACATCCCGGGGGCCACGGCGGCACGGGCGCTCGTGGAGCTGTCGCAGGACGGGGACAACGCCGTCGCGCTGACCGCGGCCTACCTCCTGCGCCTGCGCGAAACGCGGTGACGGTCTCCGCCTCGGACCACCGCGTGCGCCGCCCGCGGCACGCAGGAAGGCCGCTCCGCATGAGGCAAGCGTGCTCCTGTCGGCGCCGGTCGCCGTGGCCTGCGGCACGCTGTTCTTCGCGCTGTCGTTCCTGTCGGTCCGACGCGTCCGTCGGACCGAGTCGGTTCCGGAACGCCCGGAACGTCCTCCCCGGGTCTGGCTGCGGATTCGTGAGGGCCTGCGTTTCGTCGTCGGCGACCCCTCGCTGCGGACCGTGTGCCTGGCCTCGGCCGCCTTCCAGTTCTGCTTCGCGGCGACGATGACCGTCTACCTGCTCTTCCTGCCCAGGGAACTGCACCTGTCGGGGACCGTCGTGGGGCTCGCGCTCGCCGCGGCGGGGCCGGGTGCGCTCCTGGGCTCGCTGCTGGCCGCCCGCCTGCCGGACCGGTTCGGCCATGGTGCGGTGCTCGTGACCGCGGCGGCCCTCGGCGACGGCGCGTTCCTGTGCGTGCCCGCGCTGCACGGCTCCTTCGCGGTGACGGTTGCCGTGCTCCTCGCGGTCGGCTTCGTGTTCGGGGCCGGGGGCCAGTTGGTGAACGTCACGGTGATGGCCGTCCGGCAGGCCGTCACCCCGGACGGGATGCAGGGCCGTGCGGCGGCGACGATCACGTTCGCCGGCATGGGGCTGACGCCGTTCGGTTCCCTCCTCGGCGGATTCCTCGCGGAGGAGTGGGGACTGCGCACCGGTCTCCTGGTGACGGCGGCGGGCATGCTGCTGTCTCCCGTGCTGATGGCCCTGTCCCCGCTCGTACGCCTGGGCCGGACGCTTCCGTCCCCGCCGGAAGTCAGGCCCAACTGACCGAGGGCGTCCGAAGCACGCACGACCTGGTGTTCTCACCCACCAGGTCCAGCTCAAGGGCCTGCACATCGGCGCACTCGCGGCCGCGGCCCCGTCCCTCTACCGATCGTTGCTCGCCGAACTCACGGCGCTCATCGCCCGGGGCGTCTACCCGCCGGGGAACCCCCGGGTTCATCCCCTGGCCGAGGGGCCGGCGGTGCTGCGGCACCTCGAAGCGGGCCGGACCCGGGGCAAGCACGCCCTTGATCCCTGGAGCTAGGGTCTTTCGTTTGGATCAGGTCGGATCAAGGAGCGGGGCCTGGTGCCGTGCATCGCAAGGCGGAGGAGGGCGCCATGGCGGAGCCCTGGCAACCGACGACAACGCGGCGAGGGGCGGCACCAGGCCCCGCGAGCCCGGCATGATCCAAACGAAAGACCCTCTAGTGCCGCGCAATGTTCGCCCGTCGAGGAGGGACGTACGGCGACGCTGGTCACTGCCTGCTCGGGCGGCACCGGACGGGCGGCTCACCGGTCGCCGGGCGGCATGGTGTCGAAGGGGTCGGTGAAGTCCTCCTTCCGGGCGACGCACAGGGCCCAGATGACGAACCCCGACATCGCGATCATGACGATCGACCACACCGGGTAGTACGGCAGGGACAGGAAGTTGGCGATGACGACGAGTCCGGCGATGACGACGCCGGCGACTCGCGCCCATGTCGCCGCCTGGAACAGGCCGACGCTGACGACGACGGCGACCGCTCCCAGGGCGAGATGGATCCAGCCCCAGCCGGTGAGGTCGAACTCGAAGACGTAGTTGCGTGTGGTGAGGAAGACGTCGTCCTCGGCGATCGCCATGATGCCGCGGAAGACGTCGAGGATGCCCACGAGTGCGAGCATGACGGCGGCGAAGACCATCAGCCCCGCGGCCCACTCGTACTTCGCCGTGTGTGCGCGGGGAGTGTGTGTGGCGGTCATCTCTGCCTCGTTTCGTCGGCCGTGCTCAGTGACGGGACGCGGTGCCGCGATCGCGGGAAGCCGACGCGCCGTGGTCGCTCAGGACGAGTTCCTTGGCCCGCTGGAACTCCTCGTCGGAGATGTCGCCACGGGCACGGATCTCCGACAGCCGGTTCAGTTCGTCGGCCCGGCTGGGGCCGCCCGCGGTCTCACGGACATAGGCGTCGAAGACTTCCTGTTGCTTGCGGGCGTGCGTGATCTCCCGCTGCCCCATGCTCTTGCCGCGGGCGATGACGTAGACGAACACGCCGAGGAAGGGAAGGACGACGACGAACACGAGCCAGCCGGTCTTGCCCCATCCGCTCAGGGTGTCGTCGCGGAAGATGTCGCCGATGATCCGGAAGAGCAGGATGAACCACATGATCCACAGGAAGAACCACAGCATGGTCCAGAACATGCTCAGCAGCGGATAGTCGTAGGCGAGGTAGGTCTGTGTGCCCATTTTCGGTGCTCCGTTCCGGGCGGGACGCCCGACTGCCGGTTCCTGCTGTCCTCAGCGTGCGCGCACCGGAGGCGAAGGGCCTCACCCGGGACGGGTGAGCTCGTCCCCGCCCGCGTGTTCACCGGTCGCCGTCCGGTCGGCGGGAGGCGACGGCGGTGCGGTACCGGGCGGAGGCCGCGATCCACTGTCCGAGGGCCAGTCCCGCGACGGCCACCAGGAAGACGGCGATCAGCCAGGACAGGAAGGTGAAGACCGGGCCGAGGGGGCCGAACTCGCGCAGGCTGCGCCGCATGACCGTGGGCATGAGCAGTCCGGCGATCCGGCTCAGCAGCACGGTCCCCGCGGCGGCGAGCACCGCGCCGGGCAGCAGGCTCAGCCAGCCGGTCCGACCGCTCAGCAGCAGATGCTGGGACCACCACCACATGAGCGTCGCGGACGTCATCGACAGCACCAGCCCGGACACCACCCCGGTGCCGAAGCCGTCGCGCAGGGGTGCCTGGACGAGGAGGACGGCGAGCCAGACGACGAGCCAGAGCAGCCAGCGCCAGGCCGCGACCCGTATCGGTGATCTGGGCAGGTGCCAGCAGCGTTCGCACACCGCCTGCAACGCGCGGCTGAAGGCCGTGGCGGAGACGAGCGTCAGCACGACGCCCGCGGCTCCGACGGAGTCACGCGTCGCGCTCTCGGGGGCCTGGAAGGTGCGGCGCACCTCGTCGAGGGTGTCGCCGGGTGCGCCCAGGACGGCCGAGAGGGAGTCGGCGAGCAGGTCCTGCACGCCGTCCGGTGCGAAGGCCGCCACGGTCATCAGCAGCGGCAGCGCCGTGAGGAAGGCCTGCGCGGCCAGTCTGACGGCGCCCTCCACGAGGTTGAGCGCCGACAGCATGGGCAGCAGCCGGGCCGCGGGCCCGGCGCGCAGGGCCGCCGTGATCCGCTCCACCGTGTGTCTCCGGCGTGGTGCCGCGTCGGCCTTCCTGGACATCACTCACGGGCCTGCCCGGCCCGGTCCGCCCGCCGGAGCGGCCGGGGCCGGTTCGACGGCGGCCGCGAGCACCGCCAGGACGGCCATGAGCACCAGGACCGGGCCGAGGACCGGGGCCGTCGGGCGAGGGACCTCATGCCGGGGCGTGTGGGGTCGGCCGGGGACACGACTCATGCCCTGCGCAGTGCGGCCCGCCAGGCGAAGGCGATGCCCAGCTCGACCAGACCGAGCAGGAGCAGCCACAGCCCGAGGAGCCGTGTGAGGGCGAGGACCGACTCGGTGGGCAGGGCCAGCACGACGATGCCGGCGACGATGCCGAGGGCCCCCGCACCCAGGAGGAAGGCGCGGTGGGGCAGGCCTCTGACGGCGAGGGCCGTGTAGACGGTCAGCATGCCGGTGACGAGCCAGCTGATCCCGACGATCAGCGAGAGCGCGGTGATCGTCTGCAGGGGGTGCCGCAGGCACAGCACCCCGGCCAGCACGTACAGCACCGCGACGAGCAGCCCGGACAGCCGTTCGCCGGGCTCGCGCCGGGCGAAGACGGAGACGAACCGGAACACGCCGGTCACCAGCAGGTACAACCCGATGATCACCGCCAGCACGTGCAGGGTGGCGTCCGGCCAGGCCAGCGCCAGCACGCCCGGCACGAGGGTCGCCAGCGCCGACCCCAGCAGCCAGGTCCACGAGCCGCCGAGCCGGGCCAGCAGGTCGGCGGGGTCCTCCGCGCGGTCCGGAACCGGCTCGCCGACAGGAGACCGCGCTCCGGTCGGCGGCACCGCGCCATGCGATTCGGTCATGGTTCCTCCTCGTGACACCGTCTCGCCGTCGGCCGGACCGCCGGCCGGCCCGGTGTGGGGTGCCGCACCGGGCCGGCGTCCCGCGCACCCGAGGGGTGCCGGATCACCCCGGCGGGTGACCGCGGCAGCGGCCCGCTCGGTGCGGGCCACCGCGGGAGGATTCCGGCGGCGCCGAGCGGTCCTCTTGCGGATCGCGACGCCGGCGGGCCCGGGCGGGTCACTCCGGCAGTCGCCGCAGCTCCACCACGTGCAGCCCCAGCGACTGGAAGCGGGCCAGCAGGCCGTACAGGTGGGCCTCGTCCACGAGGGGCCCGTACAGCACCGTCTGGCCGGAGATCACCACGTGCTCCAGCTCGGGAAAAGCGCTGGTCAGCGTCTCGGACATGTGCCCTTCGACGCGGATCTCGTACTGCATGGGGTGCTCTCCCGCAGGTGACGTCCACCAGGCCGACCGCATCCACCGTTCCGATGCTCCGCCCTCGTGCGCCCGCCGGCCTCACCCTGCGCAGGTGACCCGCCGCGCCACGAGCCGGCGGTCGGGGGTCGGCGGTCGGCGGTCGGCGGTCGGCGGTCGGCGTCAGTGGGTCAGTGGGTCAGGATCAGTTTGAAGGAGACGATCAGCAGGCCGAGCACCAGGTTGACCGCGGCGGTGCCCGCCACCTGACGCCAGGCCGCTCCGGCCCGGCGGGCGGCGGCCATCGACCAGCCCACCTGACCGGCCACGGCGACGGCGAGCGCCAGCCACAGGGTGCCCGACGTGTCCAGACCCAGCAACGGGCTGACCGCCACCGCGACGGCGGGCGGGACGGCGGCCTTGACGATCGGCCACTCGTCCCGGCACACGTGCAGCACGACCCGGCGGTTAAGGCGTTGCTGCGCCAGCCGCGCGCCGAACAACTGGGCGTGCACGTGCGCGACCCAGAACACCAGACCCGTGAGCAGCAACAGCAGCACCAGTTCGAGGCGCGGGAACGAGCCCAGGGTGCCGGCACCGATCACGACCGAGGCCGCGAGCATCGATCCGTAGACGCCGCCGGTGTAGTCGGCGTGCGCCCGGCGTTCAGCCGCCCGGGTCGCGGCGTGCCCGGTCCGGGACATCACGGCCTCCGTCGCGGGCCCGAGCGCCGCCCCGGCCGCGTCGTCGTCGGTGCCGGTCCGCCTCCGTCCCGGACGACGCCGTCGCCGACGGACGGGTGCCGGGTGACCGGGAAGTCCGCCGGGGTGACGCCCCCGGTCGCCGGGACGGCCGCCTCCGAGCCGGCGAGCCGGGCCGAGGCGCAGGAACCGATGCCGACGGAGACGTTCGTCACGGAGGTGTCCGGCACCATCAGGAACCGGGCCGTCCACAGGACGGTCGGAACACGCCGATGTCTCACGGTGTCCACCTCACCGAGTCGGCCCGGCACCGGAACCGGCACCCGGACGGCGGCCGGCAAGCACGCCGCCGCTGCCATCGCACCACGGATACCCGACGGGCGCCTCACCCACCACGGGCGAGGCCGGCACGGCTCCCGAGGCCGGCGCGGCGGCTCCCGAGGCCGCCACGGGCGAGGCCGGCACGGCCGCCGCCCGCCGCGGGGCCCGGCCTCGGAACCCGGAGCACCGCCGGGCGGCCACCTCACCGGGGACCGGGGCGGTCACAGCAGCCGCAGCTCGCGCGCCCGCCGCACGGCGTCGCCGCGCCGGCTCACCGACAGCTTCCGGTAGGCGCTCTTGAGGTGGGTCTTCACCGTGTTCACCGACACGAACAGATCGGCGGCGATGTCCTCGGTCGACATCATCTGGGCGAGCCGCCGCAGCACGTCACGCTCACGTCCGCTCAGCTGCTCCACCAGCACCGGTGCCGGCTCCGTCGCGGAGGGGCTCGGATCGCCGTCCGGTGCGGGTCCCGGCACGAGCCAGCCCGCGGCCAGTCCCCGCAGGGGTGCCGTGGCCAGGAGGGGTCCGATCCAGGGTCCGGCTTCCAGGAACGGCCTTCGCAGCTTCTCGCGCCGGGCCTCCACGAGCGTCCGGGCGACCAGCCGGCGGGCGGCGGCGACATCGCCCGCCATGTGCGCGGCCTGTGCCCGCACCAGAGTGGCGCGGACGGTCACCGCCGGGCCGGCGGACCCGCGGGCCGGGACGGCGTCGAGGAGGTGCAGGGCCGCGCGCCGGTCACCCGCGGCGAGGCGGGCCCGCGCGGCGCCCACGGCGCACGCCGGCTGCTCGTCGGCCAACGGCTCCAGCACCTCGGCGGCCGCGTCCGGGCGGCCCTCGGCCAGATGGACGGCCGACGCGATCAGGGCGGCGTGGCTCCTCGCCCAGGGCGAGGCCGCATCGGTGGCCAGGGCCGGGTCCGTGGCCGCCAGGGCGGCGTGCGTCCGGCCCCGGGCCAGGAACAGACGAGCCGCCGCGATGGACCGGACCGCGGCGGCCACCGGGTCCCGCGCCACCGGGTCGGACGGCTGGTCGAGCAGGGCGCGGGCCCGGCCCAGGTCGTCGCGGTCGACGGCCACCGCGGCCAGGACCAGCCGCCCGAGTTCCGGGCCGGCCGGCTGGGGCAGGCCGAACCGCTCCGACTCGGTCATCGCCGCGACGACCTTGCGTTCCGCCCTGCCGGGCCACCCGTCGAGGTGGTCGATGAGCGCGAGGTGTTCCAGGGACTCCTTGCGCGGGAGCGCCGTGGCGGCGCCGCCGGGACTGCGGGCCGCCGTGGTGAGGGCGGCCCGTGCCTCCGTGAAACGCCCGGCCCACAGCCGCGTCGAGCCCAGGTGGGTCAGCAGCAGTGCGGGGAGTTCCGGGTGCCGGTCCAGCAGGTGGGAGGGGATCTCCCGCAGCAGTTCCCGGGCCTCTTCCGCGGCCTGCTCGGCCCGGTCCGGGCAGCCCGCCAGCCGGGCCGCGAACACCTCCAGCAGGGCGCGGCTCAGCCGGGCGGCCGGCGGCTCGCACGCGTCGGCGGCCGGCTGTTCCCCGGCGTGCCGGAGGTGGGCCAGTCCCCGGTCGAGGTCGTACCGGGACAGGTCACGGGCCGCGCGGACGAGGTCCGTCGCGGGGCTCGCCGCCCCGGGTTCCCCGTCGGCGAACAGTTCGGCCAGGTCGTCGGCGCGCAGGCCGGTGAAGAGCCGCCCGATCGCCAGATCGTCGACGAGGGCACGGGAGGTGAACTCCCGGTCCCCCGCGGCGGCGCCGTGGGCGAGCATCTCCGCGAGAGAACCCGAGTGCCGCAGCCACCGCGCGGCCCGTCGGTGCAGTTCCGGCTCCAGGCCGGGAGAACGCTCCCGCAGATGGGCCCGGAGGATCTCCCGGAACAGCGGATGCAGGCGGTACCAGCCGTGCCCGAGGTGCTCGACGAACGCGTTCTCGCGATGGAGTCCGGCGAGGATGGGCTCGGCGTCGCCGCGCTCGGTCAGGGCGTTCACCAGGTCGGCGCGGAAGCGGTCCAGGACGCTGACGCGCAGCAGGAGGTCCTGCGTCTGGGACGTCTGCCGCTTGAGCACCTCGGCCAGCAGGAAGTCGGCGATCGTGCTGTGCCCCGCCTCGAACTCCTTCAGGTAGAGCTCCGGGTCCGGGCTGTGCTGCGCGGCCAGGGCGCACAGCCGGAGGCCCGCCGCCCATCCCCCGGTACGGTCCACCAGCGTCCCCGCCGCCTCGACGGACAGGTCCAGCCCGTGCAGTTCCAGCAGCGCGACCGTCTCCTCGGGCGTGAAGGCCAGTTCGGCGCCGCGGATCTCGGTCATCTCCCCGGCCGTCCGGTAGCGGTGCAGCGGGAGCAGCGGCTCGGTGCGGGTGACCAGGATCAGACGCAGTCCCGGCCCGGCGTGGTGCAGGACGAAATCCAGCTGCTGCGAGATCTCCGGGGCGGTCACCCGGTCGTACTCGTCGAGCACCACGACCACGGGGCGGTCGCGGCTGCCGAGCTCCGCGGCGAGCCGGGTCGGCAACGTGTGGTTCACCCGGTTCGCGTCGGCGGGGGAACCGATCTCGACGGGCAGCGGCACACCGGCGGTGCGCAGTGCCTGGAGCAGATGTGCCCAGAACACCCCCGGCCCCTGGACCACCCGGTCCAGGGTGAGCCAGGCGACCGGCTGCGACAGCTGTGCGGCCCACTCCGCCACCAGCAGGGTCTTGCCGGCGCCGGCGGATCCGTTGACCATCGTCAGCGGTGTCGCCGATGCCTGGTCCAGGTGCCTGGCCAGCCGCTCGCGGGGCAGGAACGTGCCGGGTCTCGCGGGCGGGACGAAACGCGTCCGCAGAAACGGATCTCCTAACGGATCGACGCACGCGACAGCAGCTTCGCGCGGGGTTTCCTCGTTCACCACCACGACGCTCACCATCCCGTTCCAGCAGGTCACGGGTTCGTGCTCACGCCACCAGCATCCCCGTTCTCCCGCCGTCCCGCGCGTCGCACCGGGTTCGAGGACCCACGGACCGTACCCGGAGGGCCCCGCCGCACGGGGCTTCGCGGGCGGACCGGCACCGCGTCCGGACGCAGGGCGGCGGGGGGGGCCCCCCGCGGGGGGGCCCCGCGCCCCCCCCGCCGCCGGCCGGGGGGTGCCCTCCCGATAGGGGGGTCCCCCCCCCCCCCCCCCCGGGGCGCGCCCCCCCCCGGGGGGGGGCGGGGGGGGCCCCCCCCCCCGGGCGGGGGCGGGGGGGGGCCCCCCCCCCCGCGGGGGGGCCCCCCCCCCCCCCCCCCCCGGCCGACGGCCGGGGTGTCCCGTCCGGATCGGGCCGGACCGGGCAGACCCCGCGAGCCCGGCCCGATCCGGACGAGCGGCCCGATCCGGACGAGCGGCCCTACGGGTTGACGCAGCCGATCGAGCCGACCGGGAAGTTGTTGCCGGTCGATGTCGCGGTGAACCCGAAGGTGACGCTGCCGTCCGGCGGGAGGGTCCGGTTGTAGTCGAGGTTTCCGACCGTGACCGTGCCGTCGGGTCCGTTGCTCAGCGCGCCGTTCCAGACACTGCTGATCCTGGTGCCCGCGCCGGGCGTCCACTTCACGGCCCAGCCGTCGCGGGCCGCCGTGCCGTGGTTCATGACCTCGACCGAGCCCTGGAAGCCGCCGCTCCAGGAGTTGGTGACGCTGTACACGGCCATGCACCCGGCGTGCGGGTCGGACGGCGTCGGGGTCGGGGTGGGAGTCGGGGTCGTGGTCGGGGTCGTGGTCGGGGTGGAAGTCGGTGTGGGAGTCGGAGTCGGTGTGGGAGTCGGGGTCGGGGTGCTGCCCGAGCCCCGGATGCCGGTCACCTCGCCGTTGCCGCCGTCGAAGACGATGTCCGAGCAGGAGAAGAAGTTCTCCTGGCTGTCCGAGCGCACCCACTGGATGAACATCACCGCGTCACCGGAGCGGCCCGAGGGCAGGTTCAGGTCCCAGTAGTAGTGGCCGCCGTCGGTGCCCGGCGAGCCCGTCTGCGGCGGGTCGGTGACCGTCTGGATCAGCTCCAGGTCGTCCCAGCCCAGTTCGGTGGCGGGCGAGTAGCCGGGCTTGGACAGGTACACCCGGAAGGACCCCGGGTGCGCGGCCCAGTTGCTGTGCTTGACCTGGATCGTCCTCCCGGAGGTGAGGTGCGTGCGGGGCCAGTCGGAGCGGGCGGCGTTGTAGCCGGTGAAGTTGTACGGCGACTTGTCGCCGGCGCTGCACAGCTTGCCGTCGGGGACGTAACCGGGGCCGCGGCCACCGGCGTTGGAGTCGAGCACGGCGAACCAGTTGTACAGCGCGGTCGCGCCGCTCTCGTTGAACGCGGCCCGGCAGGCCGGGTTGGTCGGGTCCAGGGAACCGGTGCTGGTCCTGGCGTCCAGGTAGCAGAGGTAGGTCCTCGATCCGGGGGTCATCGTGACGCCGTGCGCCTGCGCGTCGCCCTGGCCCAGCAGGGCCAGACCGAGTCCGCCGAGCAGCGTCGCCAGTACGGCGGCCGCCAGCGGGACGAGTCGGTTGTTGCGTCGAGCCATGGTGTCTCCTGTGCCTGTGTGGGGGTCGTCTTCCGGTCGCGCTTCTCTCCTTCGCGGTTCACCGTCCGGTGGTGGAGCCCCCGCCCGTCCGGGGAGGAAAGCGCCGGACGGGCGGGGGGATCTGGGGGGGGTGCGTGGATCAGGCGGGCGGTGTGCCCGGACCGGCACGGTGCCGACGTGGGCGGGCACGGCCGGGGCGTCGGCGGGCCGGACGGGGGCGGGTGGCGCCGGATCCGGTCGGACGGTTCATCGTGCCCTCCTCGGAAGTACGCGGGGGTCGTGCGTCATGAGCCGGTGCACGGGGTGGCGGGCGTGCCCGTGGGGCTGTCGGCGGTGAAGCCGAACGAGGTGGTGCCGCCGGGTGACAGCGCGTCGTTCGGCGTGGGCCTTTCCGGGTGAGGCCGGAAAAGCGAAGGAGCGGCGAAGGAGCGGCAACGGTCGTCCCGGGGCCCGCCCCCGGCTCGGCACGGGGAGGTGGGGGGGCGGGTTCCGCGGGCGGGCACGGCCGGCGTCGGATCGCGACAGCGGGCGGCAGGCGGGGGTCAGTTCACGCGCAGGCGGTGCCGTTGAGGCTGAACCCGGCCGGCTGGGCGAACGAGCCGCTGTAGGTGCCCTGGAAGCCGAAGGTCTGTCCGGCGCCGGGCGCGATCCGCGCGTTGTGGGCGAGGGCGGTCGCCGTCACCGCCCCCGTGGACGGGGTGACGGTGGCGTTCCAGGCGTTGGTGATCCGCTGCCCGGAGGGCAGGGTGAAGGCCAGTTTCCAGGGGTCGACCGGAGCCGAACCCGTGTTGGTGACGGTGACGTCGGCGGTGAAGCCACCGGTCCAGACGTTCGTCGCGTACGTCACCTTGCAGGCCGTCGCCGGGTCACCGGGGTTTCCCGGGTCGCCGGGGGTACCGAGGTTCACGGCGGAGGAGAAGGAGTTCACCGCGAGCCCGGCGCCGTTCTGCCACGGCTCGAACCCGGCCTGAACGCTCGTCAGGTACCAGTTGTTCTGGGCCATTCCGCGGCGGACGGTCTCCCGTACGAAGTCCATGACGTCGAAGCTCCAGCCGGCGATCGCCGACGGGGCGACGAAGGAGATCACGTCGTTGGACCCGTTGCTGCCCGTCCACACCTGCCAGGTGCGCCCGGCCACGGTGGTGGTGCCCACCTGGGCGCCGATCGGCTGGATCGGGCCGACCTTGTTGAGCCAGATCATGATCTCGGTCTTGTTCACCCCGTCGGTCCTGGGTGTGGGGTCCAGCCAGATGTCGTACGACGCGTTGTACACGGCGTCGCCGACATAGCCGTACGAGATGCTGCTGGGGGCGGCGGCGATGCCGCTGAGCTGCGCCGGGAGGTTGGTCCCAGGCGAACAGTTGGTGTAGTGGCAGCCGTTGAAGAGCGACGGGTACGACTTCGGGGCACCGCTGGTGGGCACGGATCCGTCGGCCTGGGTCAGCCGGAAGCCGGTGTCGGTGGCGGTGACGCACTGGGGGGCGCTGGTGCCCCAGCGGTTGTTCTGGACCACGTAGCGGCCCTGGATCGTGGTCGAGCCGAACTGCTCGCAGACCAGGGTGTCCGCCTGCGCCGCCGGCGCGACGGCCAGGAGGGCCGCGACGGTGGCGAGAGCGGTGAGCAGCGCGCCGAGCAGGCCGCGCGCGGTTCCGGAGCGGTGCGGTAACGGTCGCATGTGGGGGCCTCTCTGGGAGGGACAACCGGAGGGAGCGCACAGGACATCGGGGGCGCGCCCGGCCCGCCATGACTGGGAGCGCTCCCATCCAGTGGTTCGGGTGGGAGATTAGGAGCCGCCCGCCTCCCTGACAACCCTCGGGAACCGAATGCGTCGAACAGATTTCGAAGCCACAGGTCAGCGGCGGGCAAAGAGGTGGGCGGTCAACGCCTGTCACATGCCCGGCAGTTGGGAGCGCTCCCGAAAGTTTCGCCGCCATGGCCGGTGAGCGGCCTCGGCCCGTGGGCGCGGACCCGTGCCCCCGCGGCCCGTGCACGCCGGTCGCTGATCGCCAGCCGCTGATCGCCGGTCGCTGATCGCCGGTCGCCGGTCGCCGGTCGCTTCAGCGTGCCCGTGGCGAACTCACGCCGACTCGCGCGTCACCAGCCGCGTCCGCAGGATCACATGACGCCAGGCCACTTCCGGCTGCTCGATCTCCTCCAGCAGCAGCCGCACCATCGTCCGCCCGATCTCCTCCAGCGGCTGGCGGACGGTCGTCAGCGGTGGATCCGTCTGCTCGGCCAGCTCGAAGTCGTCGAAGCCGATCACCGCCACGTCCTGCGGCACCCGGCGCCCCGCCGCACGCAGGGCGTCCAGCGCCCCGGCCGCCATGGCGTCCGAGGCGGCGAAGACGGCGTCGACCTCCGGGTGCCGCTCGATGAGCCGGGCCATCGCCCGGCGCCCGCTGGCCTCGGTGAAGTCGCCCTGGGCCACCAGGGCCGGCCCGTGGCCGAGCCCGGCCTCGGCCAGAGCCTCCTGGTAGCCGCGCAGCCGGCACCGGGCGACGTACATGTCGGGCGGGCCGGTGATGGCCGCGACGGCCCTCCGGCCGCCGGCCACCAGGTGACGGACCGCCGTACGCGCCCCGCCGACGTTGTCCGCGTCCACGTACGTCATCCGCTCGTCGCCCGAGCGCCGGCCCAGCAGCACCGTGGGCAGCCCGGCGTCGGCGAGCATGTCCGGCAGCCGGTCCTCGGCCGGCACGGACATCAGCAGCACCCCGTCGACCCGGCCGCCGCGCGCGTACTCCACGAACCGCTTCCGGTCGGCGTCCGTGCGGACCAGGGTGAGCAGCAGCTGCACCGCCGTATCGGACAGGGCGTCCCCGACCGCCCGCACGACCTCGGAGAAGAACGGCTCCCCGAACAACCGCCAGTCCGTGTTCGTCATCACCAGCGCGACGGCGTCCGTACGCCGCCCGGCCAGTGAACGCGCCGCCAGGTTGGGCACGTAGCCCAGTTCGTCGATGGCGCGCCGCACGGCACGGCGCGTGGACTCCTTGACACCCGCCGCGTCGTTGATGACCCGGGAGACCGTGCCCCGGCCCACTCCGGCCAGGGCGGCCACCTCTTCCAGCGTCGGCGTGCCCGAACTCCGTCTGACCACAGTCCCACCCCCAAGGGCACCCGATCCTACGGCCCGACGCGCGCCTCGACCGAATGTCCCGACGGTGCGTCAGGAGCATTGTTCTCCGCCGCGGTTCCCCCTGTGCGGTGTGGCTCCAGGCCTCCGTGGCAGGCGCCGGGCCCTTCGCCGACCGGCTCCCGCAGCCGTGGGGTGGGACGGCGCTCCGGTCCGCCCGCCGGGTGCGGCGGGCGGAGCGGGGTCATCGGGGATCTCGGACGGTGTTGAGGTCACGCGTCGTCGTCACCGTGCACGGGAACAGGCCGAGGTCGGCTTCCTCCTCCAGCATCTGCAGGGCGTCCACACGGAACTGCGTTTCGTTCTCCATGGTGTTCACCTCCCTCCTTCGTACCGCGGGTGCGGGGGGGGCGACCGTGGTGCGGCGGACCGGCCCGCGGCGCCACGGGGTCAGGGGTGCCGGCCGGGACGACCGGTCAGGGGGGGGCGGCCGCCGGGGAGTGACCGGTGAGCACACCGGGCTGCCACAGGCGTGGTCCGCCGTGGCGGAGGCGCAGGTGGAAGGCGAGGACGCCGCTGAGTCCGGTGGCGTGGTCGGGGACCACGGCCGTTCCGGTCTCGTCCGGGGCGAGACGCCGTCCGCCCCGCAGGGCGTGCCGGTGGTGGACGCAGGCGGGCCCGGCCGCGGAGCCGGTCGTGGGCCTCGGGGGTGCCGCCGTCGACGCTGACGCTGCCCCGGAAGAACAGGCGGGCGGCGGGCTCGGTCATCCACGGCTCCAGCGACCAGCCGCCGGTGCAGAGGATGACCTCGATGCCGGCTCGCGCCAGCCGTTCCGCCACTTCGAACACCCCCTTGGCCAGGAGGGGTTCACCGCCCGCCAGGGCGATGCTGTCGGGTCCGGGCGCGATGGGCCCGTCGGCGACCCGCAGCATCCCGTCGAGGTCGCGCTGTCGCGCCGGACGCCGTCCGGATTCGGAGTGGCAGTGCACGCAGCGCAGCGCAGCGGACAGGCGGAGGTGATGTCCCGGACGATCTGTGCGGGACCGTCGCGGGTGATGCGTCCTCCCGGACTGTTGTGCGGTCGGTGTGCGGCGGAGGCGGTGCCCCATGAGCGGCGTTCGGCCCGACAAGGCCGGCAGCGCCGCCGGATCGGGCCGATCCCGGAAATCCGGGGGCCTGCGCGCGCTCCTCTTCCTCTTGTGTTCCTCTCCTGCGACTGCCCCCGATCCGGTGTCCGGCGTTACGCTCCGTCCCATGAGCCATGACGGGGGTCGGTCCGCTCGTATTCACCGGAACACGTTGCGAGCGGCCGCGGGTGCGCGGGACGTGCGGGCTTTCTTCGACCGGGTGACGGAGGCGATGCTCCCGGATTTCCCCTGCGAGGTGTGGGCGGGCGTCACGCTCGACCCGCTGACGCTGATCAGCACCGGGGGGAACTACCGGCGGGGCGTGCCGATCGCGCTGATGCCGCGGATGCTGGACATCGAGTACCGCGAGGGGGACGTGAACCACATCCCGGACCTCGCCCGCCGGCCCGCACCGGTCGGCCTGCTCAGCCGCGAGGTGAAGGGCGACCCGCGGACCAGTCCGCGCTACCGCGACATCTGCCAGCCCCTGGGGCAGCGGGACGAGTTACGGGTGGTGCTGCGCGACCGGCACGGGAGCTGGGGCGCCCTCGTGCTGGGGCGCAGCGCCGACCTCCCCCCGTTCGACGAGGCGGAACTCGAAGCGGCCGGCTCACTCGCCGAACCGCTGGGACGGGTGCTGCGGCACCTGCTCGTCCAGGAGAGCGCTCGGGCGGCCTCCCACCCCACCGCCCCGGGACTGGTCATGCTGGACGCCGGCTACGAGCCGGTCTTCACCTCGCCCACCGCCGACCACTGGCTCGGCGAACTTGAGTCGGGGAACGGCGGCCACGGTCTGCCCATCGCCGTCTACGCGGTGGCCGCCTCCGTCCGGGCCGCCGCCCGCGCGGGCGAGGCGTCGCGGTCCGTGACCTCATGGGCCCGAGCGCGCAGCCGGGAGACCGTCCAGTTGCACGCCTGGGCGCTGGACGAGGACCTCGGCGCGTGCGTCGCCGTCGCGATGGAGCCCGCCGATCCGCTGGGACGGGCGGCCTTCCTCGTCCGCGCCTACGGCCTCTCCCCACGCGAGTGCGCGGTGGCCGAACTCGTCTTCCACGGCTACTCCACCCAGGAGATCGGCCGGCGGCTGCGGCTGTCGCCGCACACCGTGCAGGACCACCTGAAGGCCGTGTTCGACAAGACCGGGGTCCGCAGCCGCCGCGACCTGGTCGCAGCGATCTTCTCCCGGCACTACGCGCCCACCGCGACCCCCCGTCCCGACGCGACCGGCACCTGCCGTACGTAGGCCGGTACCCAGGTCGTCGGCGCCGTGACGTTCGACGTCGCCGACGGCAGGATCGCCACCGTGCGCGCCGTCGCCGCCCCCGCCCGGTCCGCCTCGCCGGGGCCTGGCGGCAGCACGCACCGGAGACGCCGCCGGTCCCCCGCTGGTGACCGGAGGCCGGGCGCTGCCGGGCGCGGCGCCGGACGGCGCCCGGTGCGCCTTTACACCTGGTCAGCGGCGTGATCCACTACGCCGTGTCATGCACAGGAGGCCTTTGGGGAAGGGCCTCGGCGAAGGAAGGCCACAGGGGTGGGGATCACGGCGGACGAGACGGTACAGGTCTGTCCTCGGTGCGGAAGCGACATACGGGGGGACGCCCGCTTCACCGTGTGGTGCGCCGCCTGTGACTGGAACGTGGACCCGCAGAAGCCGGAGGCCGAGCACGGTTCGCCGGCGCGGACCCGGCAGGCAGCGGCCCACCGGTACGGCGCGCGCCTGGCGGCCGACATGGCGTCAGGTGGTGAGCCGCGTGCGCGACGGGACGTCGCCGCCGTCCTCGCCTGTGTCTGCGCCGTCCTCGTTCACAGTGTGACGCTGCTGGTCACCGCCCTGGGAATCCGGTGGATCGTTTCCGGGTGGGGCGGAGTCCCGATGGCGGGCGGGCTGCTCCTCCTGGCTCTCGCCTGGTCCCTGCGGCCCCGGCTCGGCAAGCTGCCCCAGGACGGACCGGTGCTGCACCGCGCCGACGCGCCCGAACTCTTCTCCCTGATCGACGACGTCGCGGAAGTCGTCGGCACGCGCGGAGTGGACACGGTGGCGGTCGACGCGGACATCAACGCCGGTGTGACGACGTACGGGCCGCGCGGTCGACGGCTGCTGACCCTGGGACTGCCGCTGTGGGAGGTCCTCACTCCTCCGCAGCGGATCGCACTGCTCGGCCACGAGCTGGGCCACTTCGGCAACGGGGACGTACGGCACGGAATGCTCGTCGCGAGCGCACACCGCTCGCTTGCCGCCTGGGCCTATTACCTCGCCCCCGCTCACCGCCCCAGCCCCGTGCAGTTCCTCGTCAGCGTCGTGTGCTTCGTACCGTGGCTGCTGGTTCGGGGCGCGATGCTCACGCTCGACCGCCTCACGTCGCGCGCCACGCAGCGTGCCGAGTACCTCGCCGACCGCCTGGCCGGCCGCGCCGCGTCGACCGAGGCGGCCGTGCAACTCATGGACCGGCTCCTGACATCCGATTCCGCGGCGACCGTCCTGCGCCGGGAAGTCAGCCTGCAGGCACGGGGCGGCCGCCGGACCCAGGGGGCCGACGACCGCGCGCACGGCTTGTGGGACCGGCTCGTCACGAGCATGGCGTCCGTACCCGAGTCGGAGTACGAACGTCTGCGCCGCGTCGGCGCCCGGCGCGGGCACCGTGTCGACGCGACGCATCCGCCGACCCATCTGCGGCGCGCCTGCCTCCTCGCCATGGGGAGCGTGGCTCCGGCCGTCGTGGTCGGTGAAGACCGTGCCCGGCGGATCGACGCCGAACTCGCCGACGCCCGGACCCGGGTGGCCAGGCAGATCCTGCGCGACGGCTTCCCCGGCTGAGGCCGGGTTCGAAAAGCACGCGGACGCGGTACGCGTCGAGGCCTGCCGAAGGCCGCGGGTACGAACCCTGGTGGGCAGGGCAACCCTGCCCTCGTCTCGTGGGTCACACGGGCGTCACCTGTTTCCTCTGTCCCTCCTCGGTCCGGAAAGGGCCCCACCCTCTGTGTCGACTCGTATCCGGCTGACCGCGCTCGCCGCGACAGCCGCCCTCGCCGCCACCGGCGGCCTGATCACCGCCACGCCGGCCCTCGCGGCCGTCACCTGCGCCCCTGCCGTCTGGAAGGTGCAGTACTTCGGCAACTCCACCTTCAGCGGCACGCCGAAGCTGACCGCCTGCGACGCGGCCGTCAGTGAGAACTACGGGTACGGCGACCCGGCCGGCGTCACCCTGCCCAAGGACAACTTCTCCGTCCGCTGGTCCCTGACCCGGGACTTCGGCTCCGGCGGCCCCTTCCGGCTCTCCGCCGCCACGCAGGACGGCATGCGGGTCTACGTCGACGGCGTGCGGAAGATCGACCTGTGGAAGAACGTCTCCACCACCGCCCGCAGGACCGTGGACCTGACCGTCCCGGCCGGCAAGCACACCCTGCGTGTGGACTACGTCGCCTGGACCGGCCTCGCCCTCGCCGGGTTCACCTACGCCCCGCGCACCGAGGCAGCCGTCGACACCGTCAAGCCGCTCGCGCCGGCCGGCCTCACCGCCGTTTACAACCGGGAGGGCACCGCGCGCATCACCCTGCGCTGGACCGCGAACAAGGAGATGGACCTCGCCGGTTACCGCGTCTACCGCCGGCTGGGCACCACCCAGTGGGCGAAGGTCAGCGGCACCTCCCCGCTCACCTCCCCGTCCTTCACGGACGCGACGCCCGCCACGGGTCAGACCTTCCTCTACGAGGTCCGCGCCGTCGACAGGGCGGGCCGCGAGTCGGCCGGGAGCCTCGACGTCACCGCGGTCACCGTGGACCGCACGGGCCCGGCGGCGCCGACCGGCCTCTCGGTCGTGGGCGACGCGTGGTGGGCCACTCTCGCCTGGCAGGGGGTCGCCGACGCGGCGACGTACGAGGTGTACGCCGCCTCCGCGGCCACCGGTCCGTTCGAGTCGCTGGGCACGACGACCACGACGTCGTACCGCACCGGCGCACCCGTGAACACCGCCCGGTACTACCGGGTCCGCGCCCTCGACACGTTCGGCAACCCGTCGGCGTACGCCGCCGTCACCGGCGACGGCGTCGACCGGACGCCGCCGAAGTCCTCTCCGGTCTCCCTCGGCTCCGTCGTCCGCGCCGACTACACCGACGTGTACTGGAAGCAGCCCGACGGCTTCTACGAGGACTTCGACAACGGCGGGACGTACCACGTCTACCGCTCGCCCGGCACGACCCTCGACCCGGCCGTGCTCACCCGCGTGACCTGCGCCGACGAGGAGAGCGACGAGACCAGCACCGGCGGCACCTGCCACGACCTGGACATGCCCGAGGGCACGTACGTGACGTACGCGGTCGCGGCGGTGGACCCGGCCGGGAACGAGTCGGCGCTGTCCGCCCCCCTCGTCGTCCGCACCGGGGACCGCGTCGCGCCCGGCCCGGTCACCGGCGTGCGGGCCACCCCGCGCGCCGACGGCGTGCTGGTGAGCTGGGCGGCCTCGAACGAGGACGACGTCGAGCGCTACGCGGTCTGGACCGGCGCCCGGCAGGCCGACGGCACGGTCAAGTGGCTCGGCCCCACCTCCTGCCGGGAGGGCACGAGCGACCCGCTCGCCGTCCTCTGCGGCGACCTGCCGGACGGCGAGACGTACGTGTACGCGGTCGTCGCCAAGGACCTCTGGGGCAACGCGCTGCTCCCGAGCGACCCGAAGGCCACGGTCGTCCAGGCCACCGAACTGGACCTGCGGCCGTCCGTGACGGTCGTCCGGGACTGGGACCTCGGCGGCATGGGTTACGGCACCGTGATCGGTGGACCCGCCGAGGACGGGCCGTCCATCAACTGGCGGTGCGACCGGACGGCCGAGTGCGACGACGTGGTGGGCTACCGGATCAGCCGGTGGAACGCGGCCACGGAGGCGTACGAGCCGCTGCACGCGGGGCTGCTGCCGGCCGAGACCCGTGCCTACACGGACACCACGGCCGCGCGGGGGACCACGCACTTCTACACGCTGGAAGCGGTGCGCGCCGACGGCGGCGTCGCGGGCACGCACGTGTGGAACTGCGTCTTCCAGGACCGCGTCTAGCCCTGTCCGGGCGGTGCGCTCGGGCCGGGGACCCGGGGCCGGAGAACGGGAGCGGGACGTGCCGCTCCGGTTCTCCGGCCGGCGGTGCCCGTCCGGGCGCCGCACCGCGGCGGTGCCGGGCCGGGCGGCTCAGTTCTCCTCGCGCAGTCCCCACGGAGCCCCGTACTCACCGAGCAGGTCGAGGAAGGGCTCGGGCGGCAGTGCCTCGGGGCCGAGGACGCCGCTCGCCCTCCACCTGCCGTCGGCGATCAGTTCGAGGGCGATCACCGGGTTGACGGCGGTCTGCCAGACGACGGCCTGGGAGCCGTACTCGCGCATCGTCCATTCGTTGTCGACGACGTGGTACAGGTACACCTCGCGCGCGGCACCGTCCTTCGTCCCCTTCACCCAGGTGCCCGCGCAGGTCTTGCCCTTCATCCGGTCGCCCAGCGTGGCCGGGTCGGGCAGGCACGCGGCCACCACGTCCCGCGGGGAGACCTGGACCGGCCCGTCGGCGCCGGGGACGGTGACCTTCCCGGTCGAGTCGAGCCCCAGCTCGTGGAGGGTCCTGAGCTTGGCGATGAAGTCGTCGCCGAGGCCGTACTTGAAGGTCACGCGGCGCGCGTCCACCCAGCGGGGCACGAGGAGCACCTCCTCGTGCTCGACGTTCACGCACTCCACGGGGCCGATGCCCGCGGGGAAGTCGAAGACCTCCGGCTCGCTGAAGGGTGCCGTGGTGAACCAGCCGCGGTCCTTCTCGTAGACGACGGGCGGGTTGAGGCACTCCTCGATGGTGGTCCAGATGCTGAAGGAGGGCGCGAAGTCGTAGCCCTCGACGGTGAGGTTCGCGCCGTCGCGGACGCCGATCTCGTCGATCTCGTCGAAGAGCCGATCGGCCGCGTACCGGGCGAAGACGTCCGACAGGCCCGGTTCCACGCCCATGCCGACCAGGGCGAGACGGCCGGCGCGCTCCCAGGCCCCGGCCAGGGCGAACTGCTCGTCGCCGAGCTTCACCCCGCACTGTTCGTAGGGGGCGGTCGGGTGCGGCACGGACAGCGACATCGCCATGTCGACGTAGTGCGCACCCGCGGCGAGTGCCGCGTGGAACAGCGGCATCACGAACCGCGGGTCGGTCGCGTTCAGCAGGACGTCGCAGTCTTCCGCGACGAGGAGCCGGCTGACGGCCGCCTCGTCGGAGGCGTCCAGGCGGTGCGCGCTGAACCGTCCCCCCTGGTCGTCGAGCGCGGCCACGGCCGCCTCGGCACGGGCGAGGTCGTAGTCGGCGACGACCATGTGGGTCAGGAAATCGCGGCGGGCGGCGATACGGGTGGCGGCGGTTCCGACGCCGCCCGCACCTACGAGGAGCACACGCATGTCACACACCGTTCTCGTCGAGGGTCGGGACAGTCCCGGCGAACGCCCGGGGACGCCTCGATGCAACACGACCGCGACGGTTAAGGTCTACGGCGTTGGCATAAGGGGTTCCGAGGGAGCGCGCGATGCCCAAGAAGGTGGTTCCGGAGGCGGAACGGCGCAGGCGACGGCCGACCCGCCAAGGCACCGTGCTGTCGGAGAAGCAGATCGTGCGGACGGCGCTGCGGATGCTGCGCGAGCACGGCAGCGCCGGACTGACCGCGCGCCGGCTCGGCGCCGCGCTCGGTGCCGACCCGAGCACCCTCTACCGCTACTTCGCCGGCCTGGACGACCTGACCCGTGCCATCGGCGAGGAGCTGATGGGGCGCGCCCTCGACAGCTGGACGGCCACCGGGAGATGGCGCCCGGACCTGCGCGCCCTGGGCCTGGCCATCCACACCTCCTACCTTGCCCACCCCCAGGCCGCCCTGCTGACCGCCAGCCGTGTCACCGGCCGGCCCCGGGAGATCGAGGTGGACGAGACGATCCTCGGCATCCTGCGCGGCGCCGGCTTCGGCGACGGGGACGCCGTCGGCGTCTACCACGCCTTCATCGACCTGACCCTGGCCTTCGCCGCCCTGGACGCGGGCGCGCTGGCGGTGAAGGACGAGGTGAGAGGGGCGGACGAGGGCATGTGGACCTCCACCTACGCCCGGCTGCCCTCCGAGACCCACCCGCACATCGCCGCCACCGCACACCTGCTGGCGGACCGGATGAACCTCAGCGCCTATCCGGTCGTCCTGGACACGCTCCTGAACCAGGCGGAGGAGCGGCTGGCCGCCGCGCGACACCGGGCCGGCGGCACCGGGTGAGACCGGGGGCCGCGGAAAGCGGTCCGCATACGGCGAGGCCGGTTCGGCCGGGTGCATCGGGTGCTCCCGTTCCTCACCCGGGTCCGCCGCCGGCGCCCGGGCCGTCGCGCGCCTCTTCAGCCCGGCCAAGGGGGTGCCTCGGTCACGGTCGGCGGGGCACCCCCGGTGACCGCGACCGGCGGGCCGTTTCTCACCGTCGACGACATCGCACGGCCCGGCCGCGGAACAACCGCCGTGCCGCACGTCGCCAGGAAGCTCCGGCCCGGTCGCCCGCCGGAGGCGGGGTGCGCCGCCGCGCGTACACCTCCATCTCGATCTTCATCCGCGGGTCGGCGAGACCGCACACGAGCATCGTGGCGGCCGGCCGTACATCGCCGAAGCAGCGGCGCAGGGCCGGCCAGCAGGGTTCGAAGTCCTCGCGGTCGGGCAGCAGGTAGCGCACGCGCACCACGTCGGCGAAGGTGCACTTCGCCTCGGTCAGCGCGGCCTCGACATTGCGCAGGCACTGCTCGGCCTGCTCCACCACGTCGTCGGAGATCGTCATGGTCGCGTAGTCGAACCCGGTCGTCCCGGACACGTGCACCTGGTCGCCGTCGACCACGGCACGGGCGTAGCCGATCTGCTCCTCGAAGGTCGAGCCGCTGAGGACCGCGCGTCTCTCTGTCATGCGCCGAACGCTAAACGGCCGGCACTGATACGTCGAACAGGGCCGCACGCACGGTCTGGTGTCCCTGGGCGTACGGGGAGCGCCCCGAACTCCCCTGCCCCCACTGCACGCCCTCGTCGTGCTCGCGGAGGAAATCCCCTTCGGCCGTGCGGCCGCCCACCTGTCCACCCGCCCACCTGCTGGCGGAAGCCGGCAGGGAGGGGAAGAAGGACCGGTCGTCATGACGCACGGCGGCCGGGGACGCCGCGCGTGACGGGGCGGAGCCGTGTCGCACGGAAGTGCTCCTCCGACGGCGCACGGGATCGGGACGCTCATGACGCGGCGTCCGGGCGGTGCGGGCCGGCGGCGCCGGCGGCGGGTGCGGGTTCGGCACCCGCGGTTCCGGCCGTGGTGCCGCCGTCGGAGTCACCGTGGTCGCCCCGGGTGGCGATGAGGGACCAGGCGATGGACACGGTGATGGTCACCGCGATGACGCCCAGGGTGAGGGGGATGGGCAGCTTGCCGACGGGGGTCTCGGACAGGATGAGTTTGACGCCGGCGAAGGCGAGCAGCACGGCGAGCCCGTAGTGGAGGTGGGTGAAGCGGCGCAGCAGTCCTGCCAGGCAGAAGTACAGGCTGCGCAGGCCGAGCACGGCGAACGCGTTGGCGGTCCACACCAGGAAGGTGTTGGTGGTGATCGCGAGGATGGCGGCGACGGAGTCGACGGCGAAGATCAGGTCGGTGGCCTCGATCGCGACCAGCGCCACGAACAGCAGGGTGGCCACCCGCCGCCCGCCGGTCCTGGTGAAGAACCGGCTGCCGTGGTAGCGGGTGTCGGTGGGGACGATCTTCTTGACCAGGCGGACGACGACGTTGCGGTCGGGGTGGATCTCGGCGTCCTTGGACACGGCCATCTTGTAGCCGGTCCAGATCAGGAACGCGCCGAACAGGTAGGCGGTCCAGAAGAACAGCTGCAGCAGCTCGGCGCCGACGAAGATGAACGCCAGCCGGAGGATCAGGGCGCTGATGACGCCCCAGAACAGGACTTTGTGCTGGTAGGCGTCGGGGACCGCGAAGAAGGAGAAGACCAGCGCGAAGACGAAGACGTTGTCGACGGACAGCGCCTTCTCGATCAGGTAGCCGGCGTAGTAGGTGGAGGAGACCTCGCCGCCCTGCCAGACCAGGAGGACCAGCCCGAAGGCGAGACCGATGGCGATCCACACCCCGGACCAGATCGCCGCTTCCCTGAAGCCGATCACGTGGTCGTCGCGGTGGGCGACGAGATCGACGGCGAGCATGACGGCGATGACGAGGGTGACCGCTGCCCACATCCACAGCGGAACGGTGAACGACAGGTCATTCATCGAAGGCTCCCTTCGACTGGCCGGAGCAGTGTGGGGTGCTTCCAGCGTCACCCGGCCACCCGAAACCCGTCAACATTTACGCGAAAAGTTTTTCGTCAATCTTTTTTCGCGAAAAAATATTGGTCAGACGAAGTCCGCTTCGTATGATGGAGGTCATGACCCAAACCCCCGCGCGCGGTGACCAGTGGACGTTCCTGACCAATCACGCCCGCGTCCTGATCACCCTCGCCCGTGATCCCGAGTCCCGCCTGCGGGACGTCGCCGAGGCCATCGGCATCACCGAACGCGCCGTGCAGTTCATCGTCGCCGACCTCGAAGCGGCCGGGTATCTCACCCGCACCCGAGTCGGCCGCCGCAACCGCTACACCATCGACCCCGGCGTCGCCCTGCGCCATCCCGCCGAGGCCGGCCATCCCGTCGGCGACCTGCTGGCCACCTTCCTGCACCGCGAGGACACCCCCGCCGGGCAGGAGCTCGACACCTTGTGACGCACCGCCTCGTGACGTGCCGCCGGGCCATCGGGCCGCACTCGTCGAAGCGCATCGACGCGGCCCCCGCCTGACGGACGGCCCATGTTCCGATCAGTGGGACTTTCTCGCCGTCACGGCTCTTGTCGCACGGGAAAAAGATCCGTTACCTTCGCCTGCCACCAAGTGAAGCGCTTCGACAACCACCCGAGGCAGGGCCGCCGCCATGAGCCACCAGTTGAACCGTGGAAGCCACGACGACGCGGAGGTGTCCCTCCGGCACCGGACCGCCCGACCGGGCGACCCCGTGATCCCCGGCTTCCATCCCGACCCCAGCGTCTGCCGCGTCGGCGACGACTACTACCTCGCCTGTTCCAGCTTCGAGTACTTCCCCGGCGTACCCGTCTTCCACAGCCGCGACCTGGTGCACTGGACGCAGCTCGGCAACGCCCTGGACCGGCCGGAACAACTGCGCCTGCCGGCCGGCATGCCGTCCTCGGGCGGGATCTACGCCCCCACCCTGCGCCACCACGACGGCCGCTTCTGGCTGATCGTCACCAACGTGAGCGAGGGCGGCGGCAACCTGATCGTCACGGCCACCGATCCCGCCGGCCCCTGGTCGGATCCCGTACCCGCGCCGGGCGTACCCGGCATCGATCCCGACCTGGCCTGGGAGGAGGACGGCACCTGCTGGTGCACGGTCGCCGGGGTCGCCCAGGTCCGTATCGACCCGTCCACCGGACGGACGTACGGGACACCGCACGGGGTGTGGTCCGGCACGCCCGGCGCGAAGGCCCCGGAGGCACCGCACCTGTACCGGATCGGCGACCACTGGTACCTGCTCATCGCCGAGGGCGGCACCGAGCGCGGCCACGGCGTGTCGATCGCCCGGGGCCCCGCGCCCGGCGGCCCGTTCGAGCCGTGCCCGGCCAACCCGGTCCTCACCCACCGCGGCACCGACCACCCCGTGCAGAACACCGGCCACGCCGACCTGGTGCAGGGCCCCGACGGCTCGTGGTGGATGGTCCTGCTCGGCGTACGACCGCGCGGCGGCACCCCCGGCTGGCACGTGCTCGGCCGCGAGACCTTCCTGGCGCCCGTGACGTGGGTGGACGGCTGGCCGGTCGTCGGCGAGGTCGGACCGGACCCCGCCACGCTCCCGTGGCCCCTCTCCCCCGGGCCCGCCGAGGAGCACCGGGACGACTTCGAGCTGAGCGAACTGCGGCCGTCCTGGATCTCCGTGCGGGACCGGCCCGTCGAGCACTGCACCACCGCGGAGCGCCCCGGATGGCTGACGCTCCGCGCGCGCGGCGGCTCCCTGGACGAGCCCGACGTGGTGTTCACCGGCCGGCGCCAGCAGCACCTGTCGTGCCGGGCGCGCACCCTCGTCGACCCCGCCGAGGGGCGCGGCGGGCTCGCCGTCCGGCTGGACGAGCGGCACCACTACGCGATCGAGGCGTCCGGCACCGAGGTCCGGGTGATCGCGCGCGTCGGCTCCCTGCGCACGGTCGTGGCCGCGCGCCCCGTGCCCGCCGGGCCGGTGGTTCTCGGCCTGACGATCACGGACCCGCCGCCTCCGCACGGGCCGGTCACCGGACCCGACGTGGTCTCCCTCGGTGTCGAGGAGCCCGACGGCACCTTCACGGTGCTCGCGGCGCTCGACGGCCGCTACCTGTCGACCGAGGTCGCGGGCGGCTTCAGCGGCCGGGTCCTCGGAATGTACGCCGCGGCCGGCACCGTCCGCTTCGACTGGTTCGACTACGAGCCCCTCGATCGCTAGGAGGTTCGGCGGCACCTAGGTCCTGTCGTCAAATTCCTGCCGTCCGCCTGGAGGGCGGGCTCTGCGGCGTCAGGTGCGTGCTCTCGGCGTGCCGGGCCCTGATCCTCGTACTGGACGTACTCGGGTCAGGGCCCGGTGCGGCGAGAGTGCGTGCATGGCGCCGCGGGGCAGGCGGGAATTTGACGACAGGGCCTAGGGCCTGTCGTTTGGATCACGCCGCAGATGTGGGGGTCGGCACGCGCTCCCCCGGAGGGGGTACCCCCTGCGGCGTTGTCGTCGGTTGCCGACGTCCCCCAGCCTTCGGCCGGGAGGTGCCCCCACCGCGTCGACGCCCTCCTCCGCCTTGCAGCCGCACGCACCGACCCCCACTCACCTGGGCTGCAAGGCGCCGCCGGTTTCCTGCGACCTGATCCAAACGACAGGCCCTGGTCGCCGCCCGCCACGGCCCGGCGCCCGGTCAGCGGTACGGCGTCCCGACCGCCCGGCCCCTCGTCCCGGTCGCCCCTCCTCCCGGTCGCCTCCCTCCCCGGCGTCGGGCCGACGCCGGGGAGGGGGCCGGGCGGCGCGGGGCGTGCCTCACGTGCGGGTCCACTTCTGGCCGGCCCGGCCGTCGCAGGTCCACAGGACCAGGCGGGTCCCGTTTGCGGTGCCGGACCGGTCGACGTCGAGGCACCGCCCGGCGTGCACGTTGCGGATCGTTCCGTCGGAACCGACGGTCCACTTCTGGTTGTCCTGGCCGTTGCAGGGCCAGGTGATGACGCGGGTGCCGTCGGCGGTGCCCTGGTCGTAGGCGTCCAGGCACTTGTCGCCGAAGACCCTGATCTCGCCGCCGGCCCAGGTGGTCCACAACTGGTTGGCGGCCGTGTGGCAGTCCCAGATCAGTACCGTCGCCCCGGCCGCGGTGGAGGCGTTGTCCACGTCCAGGCAGCGGCCGGACGCGTTGCCGCGCAGCCGCGAGGTGGTGGCGGGCGACGGGCTGCCGCCGCTCACCCGGAACACGGCCACGCCGTGCGCGGGGACGCTCGCCGAGATCTGTCCGGATGTGCTCGACGTGCCGCCGGTCCACAGGTCCGTGAGGGTGAACGGCCCCCCGGACAGGCCGACTTGCGCGGCGTCGGTGGTGACCGTGGCGGTGCCGCCGCCCCGGTTGAACAGGCCCACCGCGACCGATCCGTCGGACAGGGGCTTGGCGAACACCTCGGTGGTGCCGTCGTCGCGCACCCTGCGTCCGCCCGCGCCCAGCGGGTCCTGGTTCACCGCCAGCAGCCGGGGGTTGCGCAGGATCGCGCTCACGTCGGCGGACATGGTGCGGATGTCGTTGCCGGCCATGAGCGGGGCGGCCATGAGGGCCCACAGGGCGAAGTGGGAGCGGGACTCGGTCAGTGACAGGCCGGGACGGCCGACGACCAGCATGTCGGGGTCGTTCCAGTGCCGCGGGCCGGACTGCGCCGCGAGCGGGGCGGTGACGTCCAGGACGTTGCCGACGCCCATCGGGTAGCTGTTGGTGTTGCCGTTCTGCCAGATGTCGAGGAGGTCCTCGGTCGTGCGCCAGAGGTCGGCGACCCCGCCCCAGTCGTAGCCGGCGCCGGTGATGGCGTGCAGGCTGTTGGGGTTGATGCTGTAGACGATCGGCCGCCCGGTGGCGCGCAGGGCGTCGCGCATGAGCGTGAACCGGGCGACCTGTTCGTCGCGGGTGCCGCTGGAGGAGCACCAGTCGTACTTGAGGTAGTCGACGCCCCACGAGGCGAAGGTGGCGGCGTCCTGGGCCTCGTGCCCCCTGCTGCCCGTGGATCCCGGGTAGCCGCCCGTGGCCTGCGCACAGGTGCGCTCGCCCGGCACCTGGTAGATGCCGAACTTCAGGCCCTTGCCGTGGATGTAGTCCCCGAGCGCCTTCATCCCGCTCGGGAACTTGGTGGGGTTGGCCCGCAGGCTGCCCGCCGCGTCGCGCTGCGGGTCGAACCAGCAGTCGTCGACCACCACGTACCGGTAACCGGCGTCCCGCATCCCCGAGGACACCATCGCGTCGGCGGCCTCGCGGACCTGCGCCTCGGTGACCCCGCACCCGAAGCTGTTCCAGCTGTTCCACCCCAGCGGCGGGGTGAGCGCCGGACTACCGGGGGCGGCCGAAGCGGTCGACTGGACGGCGGCCGTGACGGACGCGGCGACCGTCAGCGCGGCGGCCGTGAAGAGGTGGAGCAGTGTCCTGCCCGATCGTCTGAACACCGGGGCTCCTTTACCGGAAGGGGAAGCCGTGAACTGCCTGCGCACAAGGGCGGGCGCGGGCCCCGCGCGGCACACGGTCGCATCAGGAACCCCTGACGCCGCCACGCCGGACCTGCCGCTCCGGAGCACCTGAGCACCTGAGCACCTGAGCAGCGAAAGATTCGTTCGACATGGCGAACGCCATTCGAAACCGAGGACCTTGACGGATCATCAGGGATGACACTGAGCATGTCAACACCGCGCGAAACGCCGACCCCGCGGCACCCGACGAGCCGTCAACCCGCAATCACACAACCACCCTTCGAAATGTTTCGATGTGAACGGCGAATCATGCGAGAAGGATTGACGGGATCGTCAAGCTCTCTACTATCCCAATTGCTCGGTTAGTCGATCGACGTTCGACATGACGAACCGAGACGGGCCCGCCCCGCCGCCCAGCTCGCGGCGGGCGGGACCACCGCGCGTTCCCGGGCCGCACAAGGAGAACGAAACGTGGACATGTCATGCCCCCAACAACCGCTGGGCCGCCGCCGGATCCTGGCCGCCGCCACCGGCCTGGCCACCGGTGCCCTCCTGCCCCCGGCCGCGGCCTCCGAGACCGCCACCGGCTCCGCTCCCCCTCCCGTCCCCGGTACGGCTCCCGCGGCCGCCGCGCAGTACACGAACCCGGTGATCTGGCAGGACTTCGCCGACCTCGACGTCCTGCGCGTCGGCGACACGTACTACGCCTCGGCCTCGACGATGCACTACTCCCCGGGCGCCCCCGTCCTGCGCTCCTACGACCTGGTGAACTGGGAGATCGCCGGCCACTCGGTGCCCGTCCTCGACTTCGGCGCCAAGTACGACCTGAACGGGGGCCGTGGCTACGTCCGCGGTGTCTGGGCGTCGTCGCTGGCCTACCGTCCGAGCAACCGGACCTTCTACTGGCTGGGCCAGATCGACTTCGCCCGGACGTACGTCTACACCGCCACCGCCGTCGAGGGGCCGTGGAACAGGCTGACGACCATCAGCACCCCCTACTACGACGCGGGGCTGCTCGTCGACAGCGACGACACCCTGTACGTGGCCTACGGGAACACCACCATCAGCGTCGCCCAGCTCTCGCCCGACGGCCGCAACCAGGTGCGCACCCAACAGGTGTTCACCACACCGTCGAGTGTCGGAACCCTCGAGGGCGCCCGCTTCTACAAGATCAACGGGCAGTACTACATCTTCCTCACCCGCCCCGCGAACGGCCAGTACATCCTGAAGTCGTCGAGCGGACCCTTCGGCCCGTACACGATGCGGCAGGTCCTGCTCGACCTGCGCGGGCCGATCGCCGGCGGTGGTGTCCCGCACCAGGGCGGGCTGGTGCAGACGCAGAGCGGCGCCTGGTACTACCTGGCCTTCGTCGACGCCTACCCCGGCGGCCGGATGCCCGCCCTGGCGCCGGTCACCTGGACGCCGGACGGCTGGCCCGTCGTACAACTCGTGAACGGCGCCTGGGGCACCTCGTACCCCAGCCCGGCCGTGCCCGCTCCGCCGCGCCAGGTCACCCCCATGATCGGCGTCGACACCTTCGACGGCACGTCCCTGAAGCCCAGGTGGGAGTGGAACCACAACCCGGACACCACCAAGTGGTCGGTCGGCGACGGCCTGACCCTGCGGACCGCGACCGTCACCAACGACCTGTACGCGGCCCGCAACACCCTCACCCACCGCATCCAGGGCCCCACCTCCACCGCCACGGTCCAGCTCGACCACTCCGCGATGCGGGACGGCGACCGTGCCGGACTCGCGTTGCTGCGTGACTCCTCCGCCTGGATCGGCGTCAAGCGCGACGGCGGCACGACGCGGGTGGTGATGGTCAACGGCCTGACGATGGACGGCAACTGGAACACCACCGGCACCGGCACCGAGGTCGCGAGCGCGGCCGTCCCGGGAAGCCGCGTCTGGCTGCGTGCCGGCGCGGACATCCGCCCCGGCGCGGCACGCCCCGGAACCTTCTCCTACAGCACCGACGGCACCAACTTCACCCGCCTCGGTCCCGCCTTCTCCCTGGGCAACGACTGGCGGTTCTTCATGGGCTACCGGTTCGCCCTCTTCAACCACGCCACACAGGCACTCGGCGGCGCGGTCCGTGTCACACGGTTCGAGCTGTCCGTGCCCTGAGCCGATCCCCTCACCGGCACCACCCACCCGCACCCCCGACCGTACGAGGAGAACGATGAACCCGCTGAAACGGCCCGGCCGACGCCGAGCCTCCGTACTGGGCCTGCTGGCCGTGGCCGCCATGGTGACGCCCGCCGGCGTGACCGGCGCGTCCGGCGCCGAGCGGGCCACCACGCTGGGCGCCCAGGCGGCGCAGTCCGGGCGGTACTTCGGAACCACCGTGGCCGCCGGCAAGCTCGGTGACGGCACCTACACCTCGATCCTGGACCGCGAGTTCAACTCGGTCACGCCCGAGAACGAGATGAAGTGGGACACCACCGAGCGGTCCCGCGGCTCGTTCACCTTCGGCCCCGCCGACCAGATCGTCAACCGCGCGACGGCCCGCGGTCAGCGCGTGCGCGGCCACACCCTGGTGTGGCACTCCCAACTGCCCGGCTGGGTCAGCTCCATCACCGACGCGAACACCCTGCGCAGCGTGATGAACAACCACATCACCACCGTGGCGAACCACTACAAGGGCAAGATCCACTCCTGGGACGTGGTCAACGAGGCCTTCGCCGACGGCGGCAGCGGCGCGCACCGGCCCTCGGTGTTCCAGAACCTGCTGGGCGACGGCTTCATCGAGCAGGCGTTCCGCACCGCGCGGACCGCCGACCCCGCGGCCAAGCTCTGCTACAACGACTACAACATCGAGAACTGGAGCGCCGCCAAGACCCAGGGCGTCTACCGCATGGTGCGCGACTTCAAGTCCCGCGGCGTGCCCATCGACTGCGTCGGCTTCCAGGCCCACTTCGGCACCGGCGGCCCGCCGGCGAACTTCCAGACCACGCTGTCGAGCTTCGCCGCCCTCGGCGTCGACGTACAGATCACCGAACTCGACATCGCGCAGGCGCCGCAGTCCGCGTACGCGGGCACGGTGCGGGCCTGCATGAACGTGGCGCGCTGCACCGGCATCACGGTCTGGGGCATCCGCGACAGCGACTCCTGGCGCTCCGGGGAGAACCCGCTGCTGTTCGACCGCGGCGGCAACAAGAAGGCGGCCTACCAGTCGGTGCTCACCGCGCTGGGCGGCACGGCCGCGACGCGGCGGGCCGACACCCGGTCCGCCCGGTCCGCCGCGGCGCTGCCCTCCCGCTTCTCCTGGAGCTCGAGCGGCCCGCTGGTGTCCCCCAAGCCGGACTCGACCCACAACATCGCCGGCATCAAGGACCCGACGGTCGTCCAGTACAACGGCAAGTACCACGTGTTCGCCAGCACCGCGAGCGCCTCCGGGTACAACCTGGTGTACCTGAGCTTCTCCGACTGGTCCCAGGCGGGTTCGGCCACGCACCACTACCTGGACCGCACCGCCGTCGGCGCCGGCTACCGGGCCGCGCCGCAGGTCTTCTACTACGCGCCGCAGCGCCTGTGGTACCTCGTCTACCAGACCGGCAACGCGTCGTACTCCACCAACCCCGACATCAACAACCCCAACGGGTGGAGCGCACCGCGCAACTTCTACTCGTCGATGCCCGACATCATCAGGCAGAACATCGGCAACGGCTACTGGGTCGACATGTGGGTGATCTGCGACAGCGCCAACTGCCACCTGTTCTCCTCAGACGACAACGGGCACCTGTACCGCTCCCAGACGAGCGTCGGCCAGTTCCCGAACGGCTTCACCAACACCGTCATCGCGGCCCAGGACTCCAAGTACGCCCTGTTCGAGGCGAGCAACGTCTACCGGGTGCAGGACACCAACCAGTACCTGCTCCTCGTCGAGGCCATCGGCTCGGACGGCAGGCGCTACTTCCGCTCCTGGACCGCGAGCAGCCTCGCCGGCTCGTGGACGCCCCTGGCCGCGTCCGAGAGCAACCCCTTCGCCAGGGCGGGCAACGTGACCTTCCCCGCCGGATCCTGGACCCGGGACGTCAGCCACGGCGAGATGATCCGCGCGGGCTACGACCAGACGCTCAGCATCAACTCCTGCCGGCTCCAGTACCTGTACCAGGGCCTGAACCCCAACGCGAGCGGTGACTACAACAGCCTGCCGTGGCGGCTGGGTCTGCTCACCCAGACCAACTCCACCTGCTGACGGAGTGGGCCCCGCCGCTCGTGCGGGGCCCGCACCCGGGTGAGCCGCGGCGGTCAGGCGGCGTGGCAGAGCGCTGCGGGGCCGCCCGGGGCGGCGGTGCCGGTCACGACCGGGTGCGCGGCAGGGGCGGTGCGGACGGCGGTGGTGGCCGCGGCCCGCGAACGGCTCCGGGCGAAGACGACGAGGCGCAGCACCGCGAAGCGTGCGATTCCCGCGAGGGCGGAGGCCGACAGGTAGACCACCTGCTCGAGCACCGCACCGGGGGCCGTCACCAGTTGCTCCAGGGTGAGCATCGCCGCGCAGGTCAGCGCGTAGGCGGCGGCCGCGGAGCCGGCCGACTGCGCGTGCTGACGCCGGGTCGCGCGCCTGCCCGCGCCGAAGGTGAAGCGGGCGTGCAGTTCGGTGGCCAGGAGTGTGGAGGCCGCGGTGATCAGGGCGTTGGCCAGGATCCAGGGGACGGCGGAGGCCAGGGCGGCGACCGCGAAGGCGGAGGCGAGCCCCACCCCGCCGCCGCAGAGCACGAAGCGGGCGAAGGCGGTGCAGGCGCCGGGCGCCGTGTCGTGCCGGCTCGGTGCTGTCCGCATGATCGGTCCCCCTTCGACTTCCTGACTTGACGACTCATGTCGGACGGCCCGTTCGGCGACGCCTGCACCGCCGGCCTGCGAGGCCCGGGGTGCGCACTGCCGGCGCACCCCCCGCCCGACCGGTCAGGCGGCGTCGAGAGCCCGGGTGATTTTGCGGGCCATCTCCGCCACGGCGGGCCCGGGTCCGCCCTTGCGGGTGCGGGCGGCCGCTTCGACGGCGAGGAGGACCGTGTCGCGGAAGGCGCCGGCCTGCGCCGGGTCCTCCTCGCCGAGCAGGGTCATGGCGGCCGTCAGGGCCGGGAACACCTGGTCGGCGAGTGCCGCCACGGACGAGCCGTGCAGTTCGATGTCCGGGGTCCTCTCGGCGAGGACGTGGCCGACCGGGCCGGTCGCCGAGGCCAGGACGACGCTGCCGTGGGTGGCCGCCCTGTGGGGCGAGCCGGTCGCGTCGGCGGCGGCCAGCAGCGAGACGGCGCCGTACGCGGCGGTCCGCACCGTGGCCTTGTCCCGGGCGCTGAGGGTGAGGGGGAGGGTGAGAGACATGGTGGCGCGCTCCTTCTGGTGGTTCTTCTTTCCCGTGGCACCATCATGGCACACTCATGGCGCCACATGGAACCGTATTGGCGCCACTGATGGCGCCGATGGCGTCACATTCTGGCGCCACCGGGTGTCCGCCCGGGCGTCGGCCGCCCCCGGACGGAGCAATGCCTGAGCTCGGACGGCAGGCGCGAACTATCGTGGAACCGCACATGTGGTGACGGGCGGCGTCGAGGCGGCAGCGCATGAATGGACCGCGGATCGACTACGCGGCGGTGTTCCGGGCCCTTCCCGGCATGATGGCGCTGCTCACCCCCGATCTGGTGTACGCCGACGTCAACGAGGACTTCGCCCAGCTGACCGGACGCTCCCGCGAGCAGTTGCTCGGCCGCCACATCTTCGACGTGTTCCCGGAGAACCCCGGTGAACCGGCGGCCGCCGGCATGCGGGAGACGCGGACGTCGATGGTGCGCGTGCTGGAGACGGGCGAGCGCGACACCATGGCGCTGCTCCGTTACGACATCGAGGATCCGTGGCGGTCCGGCCACTGGGAAGAACACTTCTGGAGCCCGGTCAACGCGCCGGTCCTCGGCCCCGACGGAGAAGTGGCCCTGATCGTCCACCGGGTGGAGGAGGTCACCGAACTCATCCGCGCCCGGGGCGGCCGGGGCGACAGCGACCGGACCCGGGTGCTCGAGGCCGAGCTCTACACCCGCGCCCGTGAACTGCAGGAAGTCAATGAGCGCCTGCGCAGGGCGCACGCCCGGGAACGGGAGGTGGCCCTGACCCTGCAAGGGGCGATGCTGCCCACTCCGGGTCCGGTCGGACATCACCGGGCGGCCGTGCGCTACCGTCCCGCGATCGGTGGCCTGAACGTCTGCGGCGACTGGTACGACCTGGTCGACCTGCCCGGGGACCGCATCGCGGTGGCCGTCGGGGACGTCGTGGGCCACGGGCTCGCCGCCGCCTGCGTCATGGGCCAGCTGCGCAGCGCGCTGAGCGCGGCCGCCCGGGTCGCCGACGGTCCGGCCCGGGCCCTGGAGGCGCTCGGCCTCTACGCCCGCTCCGTGGACGGCGCCGAATCGACCACCGTGGCGAAGGCGTTCATCGACTGGGACGGCCACACCCTCACCTACAGCTGCGCGGGCCACCCGCCGCCCGCCCTGCTCCGCCCCGACGGGACCGTGACCTTCCTCGACCGGGCCACCGACCCCCCGCTGGGCGTGAGCCCCGAGCACGTCCTGCGCTCCGAGGCGACCGTCCCCTTCACCGAGGGCGCCACGCTCGTCCTGTACACCGACGGCCTCGTCGAACGCCGGACCGAGGACATCTACACCGGTCTCGCCCGTCTCGCCGACTCCCTGGCCCGCCACGGACAGACCGACCCCGAGGCCCTGGCGGACGGCCTCCTGGCCGACCTCCTCCCCTCCGGCGGGAACACCGACGACACCGCACTGGTGGTCATCCGCCTCTGACCCTCCCGTCTGCCGCGCCCGGACGCCCCGGCCCGCGGCCCGGCAGGAGGCCGGCGCGAGGAGGACGAGGAGGACGAGGAGGAAACCGGACGCCTGCCGCGGGGAGCCCCTGTGATGCAGCCCGACGACGAACAGCGCGTCGCGAGCCGGTCGATGTCGGTGAGAACGGAGAACACGCACGGACTCCTTGCGCGGGAACGGTCCTGGTGACCGCGGATGGCGGAAGTCTCCTTGCCCTGGAGGACAGTTGCCGTCCTCCTCGGCGCGGGCGCCTGGTGGCGACCGCCGGCACCCCGCACCGCGCGGCGTCGGCGGGCCCGTCCGCGCGTGCGCCGCGCCCGCGTCCGTCGTCGGCGGACTCCCGTGTCGGCGGGCCTCGTTAGGATCACCGGTCATGGACTGGCTCGAGCGCACCGCGAAGCTGAGGCAGTGGACCAGGGGCGGGACGCGCGCACCCCACAAACCCCTGCTGCTCCTGTACGCCCTCGGCCGGTTCCAGCGGGACGCCGACGGCGAGCTGCGCTACAGCGCGGTGGAGGCGGACCTGCAGCGGCTGCTGACGGAGTACGGCCCGCCCCACAGGACGACACCTGCCTACCCGTTCCACCACCTGGTCAGCGACGGCGTGTGGGAGGTGCGCACCGACAGCGGTCCCGGCAGTCCGGGCACCGGTGTGCGGGATCTCCGGGAGTCGGGTGCCACCGGGCGGCTCCCGCACGCACTCACGACCGCCCTGCGGCGCGAACCGGAACTGCTCCACCGCATGGCGCGGTCACTGCTCGACCTGCACTTCCCTCCCTCGCTCCACGGGGACCTGTGCGAAGCCGTCGGCCTGGACCTGGAGCCGGCGGCCGCGGACCGGCTCTCCGTCGCGCGCGGGCGCCGGGACCGCCGGATGCGTGAGTCGGTGCTGACCGCTTACGAGTACCGGTGCGCCTTCTGCGGCTACGACGGCCGGATCGGCGCCGTGCCGGTCGGGCTGGAGGCCGCTCACGTGCGCTGGTGGGCCTTCCACGGCCCCGACGACGTCGACAACGCACTGTGCCTGTGCTCACTGCACCACAAGCTCTTCGACAAGGGCGTCCTCGGCCTCGACGACCATCACCGCGTCCTGGTCTCCCAGCGTTTCGTCGGCCACAGTCCCGCCGCCCGCGAGCAGGTCACCGCGCTCGCCGGCCGACCGCTCGTCGGGCCGCAGCCGGGAGCACGCCGTGTCGCCGCCGAGCACCTCGCCTGGCACACCGGCCAGGTCTTCCAGGGCCCGCCCCGCCCCGCGGCACCACACTGAGGGGTCCGCGCCGGGAACACGGGCGAGGGCGACGGGTTCCCGGACCGGGCCGGCTCCGTGGCGGACGACGGTCACCGACGCCCACCCGGAGGAGACCGCCCGACCTGCACGGACCCGGACCGACCGAACCGGTGCTCCCGCTCGCTCACAGGCGCTGGTTGGCGATCTCGACCTCGTCCGGTTCAGGTCCCGTGGCGGGGTCCCGCTTCGCCCGGAGCAGGCGCAGCCGGTCCAGCCGGGAGATGACGGGCGAGGCCGTGACCCCGTGCAGGACGACGGAGACGAGGACGGTGAAGGCCACCACCGCCCACAGTTCCTCGGCCGGGACGTGGAAGGTCTGCGGGCCGAGCGCGTAGGAGAGGTAGAAGAGCGAACCGATGCCGCGGATGCCGAAGAACGCGGTCACCAGGCGTTCACGGGGTCCCGCGGCCGAGCCGAGCTGGGCGAGCCAGCCGGTCAGGGGGCGGATGACGAACAGCAGCGACAGAGTGACGAGGGCCCCTTGCCAGGTCAGCTCGGACAGGATCCCCTGCCCGAGGAAGGCGCCGAGCAGCAGGAGCAGGCCGGCGGTCAGAAGACGCTCGACCTGTTCCACGAAGTCGTGCATCACCGTGTGGTAGCCGTGGGCGCGTTCGGCGGACCGCAGGCGGCAGGCGGTGACGAACACGGCCAGGAAGCCGTAGCCGTGGGCGACCTCGGTCAGACCGTAGGCCAGGAACGTGGCTCCCAGGGCCACGAAGCCCTCGCCGTGCTCGGACAACCGCATGGTCCGCCGGCCGACGCGGAAGAACAGCCAGCCCAGCAGCGCCCCCACGGCCAGGCCGCCGACCACGCCCACGACGCACTTGTACAGGAGGTCGACCAGCAGCCAGTGTCCGACCCAGCTCCCGGACACCCCCGTACCGGCTGCGGCGGCCAGCGCCATCGCCGCCGCGACCAGGGGGAAGGCCAGGCCGTCGTTGAGTCCGGCCTCGCTGGTCAGCGCGAACCGCACCTCGTCCTCGTCGTGCTCGGAGTCGGTGGGCGCGCCGACCCGGACCTCCGAGGCGAGCACCGGGTCGGTGGGCACGAGCACGGCGGCGAGGAGCAGTGCGGCGGCCGGCGGCCAGTCCAGCAGTCCCCGGGCCAGGAGTGCCGTCGCCGCGACGGTCAGGGGCATCGTGATGCCGAGCAGCCGCCAGGTGGCGCTCCACCGGCGGCGGCCGAAGGGCCGGTTCAGGGCGAGTCCCGCCCCCATCAGCGAGACGATGACGCAGATCTCGGTGAGGTGCTCCACCCATGTCCGGTCGCCGACGGGGTCGATCTCCGGCAGGGGCACGGGCAGAAGGGGCAGGACGGCGCCGCAGAGCAGGAACACGAGCGGCGCCGACAGCGGCCGGCCGGCCACGAGACGGGGCAGTATCGCCGCCCCCAGTGCCCCCGCTCCGAGCAGGGCGAACAGGAAATCAGCCGAGGTCATCGCTGACGGGTGCCCGCCGTCGCCCGAGGATACGCAGGCCGGCCGGAGGTGCCCGGCGGACGGGAGTGGCCGGCGTGCCGCGTCGGGCGGTGGCCCCGGCGCCGTTCGCGAAGGCGGCCTTGTCGCCCGGCCACGACTCGCCCCGCGTTAGACGCCCTGCGTGCGGGGTAGTCGGACGCCCGGCGGAGCGGGCCGGCCGCGCGGGCCCGGTGACCGGCCGCGTGCGGGCCGACGTGTGGCGACCGGCCGGACGTGCGGGGAGACTGGGGCGAGCGGCGGCTGACGATGGGTGGACCATGCACAGCGTTGAGGAAACGATCGGGATCGCGGTTCCGGTGAGCACCGCGTACAACCAGTGGACGCAGTACACGGGCTTCCCCCGGTTCATGAGGGTGGTGAAGAGGGTCGAACAGGTCAGGCCGGCCCTGACCACGTGGACCGTCGCGGCCGGGCCGGTGCGCCGTGAGTTCCAGGCCGAGATCGTGGAGCAGGAACCCGACTCGCACGTGGTGTGGCGAGGTCTCGGGCGGCGTCCCGCCCACCGGGGCGAGGTGACGTTCCGGCCCGGTGCGGCGGGCGGCACGGAGATGACCGTGCGGATCGACATCGAACGGCGCGGTGTCACCGGCGTGCTCGCCGGGCTGGCCGACCGTGTCGTACGGGACGAGTTGCGGCACTTCAAGGGGTACGTCGAGGGCCTGGGAGAAGAGACCGGGGCCTGGCGGGGGGTCATCCGCGACGGGCGGGTGCGGCCCCAGGAGTCCAAGCCGCACAGGAGCCGGGTGGCCCATTGGCCGACCGGCTGATCCACGACCCGGCAGCAGCGTGAGGGAGAGGCAACCCGATGAAGAAGGCGCCCGGCGACGAGCCGACCGAGGCCCTGACCGTGACCCCGCCCAAGAAGTGGGCCGCGGGTGTGCCCGCGGTGGTCCATGCGATGGAGTACTCCCTGGAGGAGACCTCGCCCCGCACCGCCGGGCACACGCTGCTGACCATGAACCAGGTGGGCGGCGTCGACTGTCCCGGCTGTGCCTGGGCGGACCCCGCGCCGGGCCACCGGCACCGCAACGAGTACTGCGAGAACGGCGCCAAGCACATCAACGACGAGGCGACGACGCGGCGCGTCACCGCCGACTTCTTCCGCACGTACTCGGTCTCCGAGCTGGGCCGGCGCTCCGACGCGTGGCTGAACCAGCAGGGGCGGCTCACCGGACCGGTGGTCAAGCGGCCGGGGTCCGACCACTACGAGCCCATCAGCTGGAACGACGCGTTCGGCCTGCTCGCCTCGGAGCTGACGTCGCTCGACTCCCCCGACGAGGCCGTGTTCTACACCTCCGGCCGGGCCAGTAACGAGGCCGCGTTCGTCCTCCAGCTGTTCGCCAGGGCCCTGGGCACCAACAACCTGCCCGACTGCAGCAACATGTGCCACGAGTCCAGCGGGTTCGCCCTGCACGAGACGCTGGGCACCGGCAAGGGGACGGTCAGCCTCGACGACCTCCACCACGCCGACCTGATCTTCCTGGTGGGGCAGAACCCCGGAAGCAACCACCCCCGGCAGCTGTCCGCGCTCGAGGAGGCCAAGCGCAACGGCGCCCGTGTCATCGCGGTGAACCCGCTGCCGGAAGCCGGCCTGCTGAGGTTCAAGAACCCGCAGAAGCCCCGCGGGGTGATCGGGCGGGGCGTCGAGATCGCCGACCGCTTCCTCCACATCCGCAACGGTGGCGACCTCGCCCTGTTCCAGGGGATCAACCGGCTGCTGCTGGAGGCCGAGGACGCCCGGCCGGGCCAGGTGCTCGCCCACGACTTCATCGCATCCGACACCGAGGGCTTCGAGGAGTTCGCCGAGCACGCCCGCACCGTCGGGTGGAAGGACATCCTCGCCGCGACCGGACTGACGCGCGAGGAGATCGAGCAGGTCCGGGACGAGGTGCTGCGCAGCGACCGCGTCGTCGTCTGCTGGGCGATGGGGATCACGCAGCACAAGCACGCCGTCCCCACCATCCGGGAGATGGTGAACTTCCTGCTGCTGCGCGGCAACGTCGGCCGGGCCGGCACCGGCGCCTGCCCGGTGCGCGGGCACAGCAATGTGCAGGGCGACCGCACGATGGGCATCTGGGAGCAGATGCCGGACACCTTCCTCGACGCGCTCCAGGAGGAGTTCGGCTTCGATCCGCCGCGCGCCCACGGACTGGACTCCGTCAACTCGATCAAGGCGATGCGCGAGGGCCGCATCAGGTTCTTCCTGGCGCTGGCGGGCAATTTCGTCCGCGCCGCTCCGGACAGCGAGATCACCGAGGAGGCCATGCGCGGCTGCCGTACGACCGTCCACATCTCCACCAAGCTCAACCGGTCGCACACCGTCTGCGGCGAGACCGCGCTCATCCTGCCGACCCTCGGTCGCACCGAACGGGACGTCCAGACCGACGGGGAGCAGTTCGTCACCGTGGAGAACTCGATGAGCGAGGTGCACACCTCCCGCGGCCGTCTCCAGCCCGCCTCTCCCCTGCTGCTCAGCGAGGTCGCCATTCTGTGCCGGCTCGCCCGCCGCACCCTCGACGGGGCGGGGGCCGACATCCCGTGGGAGGAGTTCGAGGCCGACTACGGCACGATCCGCGACCGCATCTCCCGCGTCATCCCCGGGCTGCACGACTTCAACCGGCGTGTGACGCGTCCCGGCGGCATCCAGCTGCCGAACCCGGTCAACGAGGGCGTCTACCACAACGCCGTGGGCAAGGCCCTGTTCACCCGGAACGCCTGGGAGATGCTGCACGCCCCCGAGGGGCACCTGCTGCTGCAGACCATGCGCTCGCACGATCAGTGGAACACCGTGCCCTACACGTCGAACGACCGCTACCGGGGCATCCACGGCAGCCGGCGGGTGGTGCTCGTCAACCCGGAGGACATCACCGGTCTCGGTCTCGCCGAGGGGCAGTACGTCGACCTGGTCGGTGTGTGGCGGGACAACGCCGAGCGGCGCGCCGCGGGCTTCCGCGTGGTGCCGTACCCGACCACGCGCGGCTGTGCCGCCGCCTACTACCCGGAGACCAACGTCCTGGTGCCGCTGGAGAGCGTGGCCGACGGGAGCAACCAGCCGACGTCGAAGGGGATCGTGGTCCGGCTGGAGCCCGCCGCCGCGCCCCGGCCGGAGGCGTCCGGGAGCTGAGGTCCGTCCGGCGGTGTGCGCGAGGTCGCGGCGGCGGTCAGTGCGGAAGCACCCAGCCGGGCGTCCAGGTCCCGGTGGCGGCACGGCCTGCCGCCGTGGCGGCGAGGTGGGCGCGGAGGGTGCCCAGCGCCGGGTGGGGGTTGTCGCGGTGCCGGAGGAGCGAGTGTGGATAGACCGGTGTCGGGTCGGTCACCGGGATGCGGCGCAGACCGTGGCCCGCGGGCCAGACCAGGCGCGTGTGTCCGCCCATGAAGGTGGCCAGGGCCGGGGTGTCGGCGACGGTGTCGAGGAGCGCGTCGGAACCGAAGTTGGGGCCGGTGGCCTCGATGGTGAGGCCGAACTCGGCCACGAGGTCGTCGTAGTAGGCGGCCCACTCGGTGCCGGGGACGATGCCGGGCATCCAGATACGGTGTCCGGCGAGCTGTTCGACGGTCACCGACCGGGCGCCCGCCAGCGCGTGGGCGGGGCCGGTGAGGAGCTGGAGCGGCTCGTCGAGCACGCGGACCGACTCGATGTCCTCCGGCAGGGGCCTGCCGGGCGCGGCGACCGCGCGGAAGGACGCGTCGATCGTGCCGGAGCGGACGGCGGCGACGGCGGTCTCGATGTCGAGGAGCATCACCACGTCGAGATCGATCTCGGGGTACGCGCGGTGGAAGCCGCGCATGAGTCCCGACGCCGCGCCGCGTGAGGCGATGATGTCGACGCGCAGGGGACGGCGGCCGGTGCGCACGGACGTGACCGCGCGCTCGGCGACGCGCAGCAGTTCGCGCGCGTGGGGCAGGAACGCCTGCCCGTCGATGGTGAGCTCGGCCCCGCGCGCGGTCCGGGTGAACAGGCGCACTCCGAGGGTGCGCTCCAGCGCGGCGATGCGCTTGGAGACGGCCTGCTGGGTGACCGCCAGCTCGGCGGCGGCCTCCTGGAACCGTCCCGCGTCGGCGGCGGCGACGAACGTCCGGACGGTGTCGAGATCCATGCCGACACCCTAGAGCCACAACGCCTGGTTGTGGCCGGGGGTCCGCCCGTTGTTTGATTCCTGGCCGGAGCCTTCGCTTTGATGCGTCCGATCGCTTGTCGGTTGTGCGGATGAGGGCGGGGAGCGTCAGGCATGGAGAGCGGGCACCGGTCGGGACAGTTGCCCGGGCATCGGCGGGGACATCGACCGGGGCACCGACTGGGGCGGCGGTTCGGGTGGCTCTGGGGGGCGTACGCGACGAGCGCGCTCGGCACCTGGCTCGCCTTCGGCGCGTTCCCGCTGATCGCCGTCCAGGTGCTGCACGCCGGACCGGCCGAGGTCGCGGCGCTCGCCTCCGCGGGGGCGGCGGTGGGCGCGGCGGTGGCGGTGCCGCTCGGTCCGTGGGTGGAGTTCCGGCGCAAGCGGCCGGTGCTGATCGCGACGGACCTGGTGCGGTTCGCGGCGCTGCTGACGATCCCCGCGGCGTTCGCGCTCGGCGTGCTCACCTTCCTCCAGCTCCTGCTGGTCTCGGTCGTCGTCGCGGCGGCCGACATCACCTTCCGCGCCGCCTCCGGCGCATACCTCAAGGCGCTGCTGCCGGCCGGGGACCTGCTCGTCGCCCAGGCCCGTTTCGAGTCCACGGCCTGGACGACCACGATCGTCGGACCGCCGCTGGGCGGCGCGGCGATCGGGCTCCTCGGCCCGGTGGCGACGGTGGTGGCCGACGCGGTCAGCTACCTGCTGTCGGCCCTCGGCCTCCGCGCGATGGGCGGGCACGAGATTCGGCCGGAGCGCCGGGAGAGCGGGCGCATGCGGGCCGGGGACCTGCTCGACGGCTGGCGGTACGTCCTCGCCGACGCGACCCTGCGTCCACTGTTCCTCAACACCACCCTGTTCAACGGCCTGGTGATGGCCGCCTCGCCCTTGCTGGCCGTCCTGATGCTCGGCCGGCTCGGGTTCGCACCGTGGCAGTACGGGCTGGCCTTCGCCGCGCCGTCGATCGGCGGGCTGCTCGGTTCGCGGCTGGCACCACCGCTGGTCACGCGGTTCGGGCAGCGGCAGGTCCTGCTCGTGTTCGGGACGCTGCGTGCGGTGTGGCCCGTCGGCCTGGCCTTCGTGGGGCCGGGCACCGGAGGGCTGCTGCTGGTGATGGGCGTCGAACTCGGGCTCATCTTCTGCTGCGGCGTCTTCAACCCGGTCCACGCGGCCTACCGCCTGGAGCGCACCGCGGCCGACCGGGCCGCCCGCACGCTGTCGGCCTGGGCGGTGACGGCCAAGGCCTCGGCCGCACTGCTGACGGCGGTCTGGGGTGCCCTGGGCAGCCTGCTGGGCCCGCGGACGGCCATCGGCCTGGCCGGCGTACTGCTGCTGGTGACCCCGCTGCTGCTCCCCCGCCGCGCGACAGCCCAGCTCACCGAGCCGACACCGGCACCGGCACCGGCACCGGCACCGGCACCGAACGGCATCTGACGGGCCGCGCCACCCCTGTCGAGCGGCCCTCTTCCGTGGCGAGGGCGGCAGCCGGCCCGCTTCCGCGAGCGCGGACCGGATGTTGGCCAGGGCGAGAGCCTGTGCATGCGCCGGGAATCCGCGGCCACGGGGACGTCGGGCGCCGGGGCCGCGGCACGCGCGTCGCCGCGCGGCACTCAGGTGACGATGTTCTCCGCGTACGGGCACTTCCGTCCGTACACGGCGTCGAACGTCACCCTCTGGCCCGCCAGGAGGCCCACGAGCCCGTGATCGGTGATGTAGGAGTAGTGGGCGTACACGTCCGTGCCACCGCCGTCCTGCTCGATGAAACCGAAACCCCGTGCCGTGTTGAACCACTTCACCGTGCCGGTCGCCATTTCTTCCCTCCCTGTCGCAATCGGTCAGGTGCGCGGCGGATGTCTCACACCGCACGCCGACACACCGGGGACACAGGCGCTGAATCGCGCCCGACACTTGCGGAACACCGAGTGAATTCAGTGGGACGATAACACGAGATCCGGATTCACATTTTCCCGGAACTGGATTTCCCCCGGTACGGATGAAGTGACCGTTCCGGGGATCCGGTGAACAGGCGGCAAACGGCTGGGCCCGCACCGATCGGTGCGGGCCCAGCCGTTACGTGCGTGCCGCGATCAGGCGGGAACGATGTTCTCCGCCTGCGGGCCCTTCTGGCCCTGCGTGACGTCGAAGCTCACCTTCTGGCCCTCCTGCAGCTCGCGGAAACCGGAGGCGGCGATGTTCGAGTAGTGGGCGAAGACGTCGGCGCCGCCGCCGTCCTGCTCGATGAAGCCGAAGCCCTTTTCCGCGTTGAACCACTTCACGGTGCCAGTAGCCATGTCATATCTCCTTTGGGGCATTACCCGTGGGACCCGCACTGTGCACGTCCCGCGTCGCCGTGATGATGACCCCGTCCGGAATACAAACCGGCATTAAAAAGTGCACCCGCCCGTCCGGAGGACAGCAGGGGCACTTGAAGTTTTCGGGAACCACAACTGCAACTGGAAGAACCATAGCACGGAATAACCGCCCGGGCGATCCCCGGCAAAGCCGCCACTATTCCTCGAGCCGTGCCCCGACATACCCTCACCGCACATGAATCGGATTTCTGCGTCGGCGGCGACAGAATTTGTGCCGCGACGCCCGTGACGCGGACCGGCGGCGGGACCGGCGGCGGCCGACTCCCCGTCGGCCCCGCCGGGACTCCCCCGCGCAGGCCGACCGGCTCAGGAGTCCAGACGTCGGCGGTCCTCCTCGTCCCACTTGCTGGTGTCGCGCGGCTCCACATAGGGCTCCTGTCCGGCCGGACGGCCTGCCGCGACGGCGCGCTGGCGGTTCATCTCCGCGTCGAACTCCAGCCCCAGCAGGATCGCCAGATTCGTGATCCACAGCCACACCAGGAAGATGATCACGCCGGCGAGAGCGCCGTAGGTCTTGTTGTACGAGCCGAAATTCGCCACGTAGAACGCGAACCCCGCCGAGGCGATCATCCAGATCAGCAGGGCCAGGAAGCTGCCGGGCGTGACCCAGCGGAAGCCGCGCACCCTGGCGTTGGGGGTCGCCCAGTACAGAATCGCGATCATGACCGTGACCAGGAGCACGAGCACCGGCCACTTCGCGATCGACCACACCGTCAGGAAGGTGTCCCCGACACCCAGCGTGGTGCCCACCTGTCGCGCCAGGCTGCCGGTGAGGACCACGATCACCGCACTGACGACGGCGATGACCATCAGCACGACGGTCACCCCGACCCGGACCGGCAGCACCTTCCACACCGGACGGCCCTCGGGGACGTCGTAGACCGCGTTCGCGCACCGGATGAAGGCGGCGACGTAGCCGGACGCCGCCCAGATCGCGAGCGCCAGGCCGACGATCGCCACGAGGGAGCCGAGGCCGCTGTTGCCCTGCATCTGCCGTACCGCGTTGCGCAGCACGTCCCTGGCCGCACCCGGGGCGAGTTTCTGGATGTTGTCCAGCACCTGCTGCGTCACCGACTGCCCGACGATCCCGAGCAGGGAGACCAGGGCCAGCAGCGCGGGGAACAGCGCCAGGATCCCGTAGTAGGTGAGCGCCGCGGCCCGGTCCGTCAGCTCGTCCTTCTTGAACTCCTTGAGGGTGCCCTTGAGCACCGCCTTCCAGGAGCGCTTGGGCATGTCCGTCGGAGTGTCCGGCGCCCTCCGTTCCGCCCGCTCGTCCGTCCCGGCACCCGGCCCCCGCCCGGCCTCGGTCTCGGCACCGGCCTCGCGGTCGGCCTCGGTGTGCGTGCCGTGCCTGCCGTGTCTTCTCAGCGTCCGTACCATGCCCGCCGAGTATCCGGGCGAATATCGATTAAGCCTTATATCGGTCTACATCGCGACAAAAGGAGTCTTCGGGTGGAGGAAGCGACCAGGCCACCTCCGCCGGGTGTGCAGGCCGCAGGCCCGTCACCAGGGCACCTCGCCCTCGTCGTCGAAGAAGCGGCCCGTCGGCCCGTCGTCCGGCACGGTCGCCAGCCGGATCGCGGAGGCCGCGCCCTGCTGCGGGGTGCGCACTCCCCGGAACCCGTTGAGGTCGGTCGCCGTGAAGCCGGGGCAGACGGCGTTGACCAGGATGTCCGTGCCGGCCAGCTCCTTGGCGTACTGCACGGTGACGGCGTTGAGGAACGTCTTCGACGGCGCGTAGGCGACGGAGAGGGGACCCGTCTCGGCGCCGGGCGTGCTCTGGAGCGTCAGGGAGCCGACGCTGCTGGAGACGTTCACGATCCGCGGCGACGACGAGCGGCGCAGCAGCGGCAGCAGGGCGTTGGTGACGCGGACGACGCCGATCACGTTGGTCTCCACGGCCGCCCGTACCCGGTCCACGTCGACCGTGGTGGGCTCCTGCGGCCCGCCGCCGGTGATCCCCGCGTTGTTGACGAGCGCGTCGAGCCGCCCGAACCGCTCCTCCAGCAGGCGGGCCGCCGCCGTCACGCTCTCGTCGTCGGTCACGTCCAGCGGCACGCCGAACGCGTCGGCCCCGGCCGCGCGCAGCTTCTCCACAGCGGCCTCGCGCCGCTCCTCGTTCCGCGCGCCGACCCCGACGGACCAGCCGAGGGCGCCGAGCCCGGCGGCGATCTCGTACCCGATGCCCTTGTTGGCACCGGTCACCAGCGCGACCTTCTGTCGGTTCACGATGTTCGTCTCACTCATGACAGCGATCCTTCTCCCGCACCCGGCAGGGCGTCCAAGACCGATCGGGTGGGGGGCGATACCGCCCGGGTATCGCCCCTGGCCGGCCCGGTTACGCTGGCGAGGTGGAAACACGTGAGCTGCGGTACTTCGTCGCGGTCGCCGAGGAGCTGCACTTCGGCCGGGCCGCGCGGCGGCTCGGGATCGCCCAGCCCCCGCTGTCGCGGGCGATCGGAGGGCTCGAACGGCGCCTGGCCACCGCCCTCCTGGAGCGCGGCAGCCGGGGCGTCACCCTGACCGAGGCCGGGGCGGTGCTGCTGCGGGAGGCGCGGGCGGCGCTGGACGCCGTGGAGGCCGCCGAGCGGCGCACCCGCCGGGCCGCCCGCGCCGCGGACGGCCTGCCCGCCGTGGTCCTCGCCGCGAAGGCGGGCGCCTCCGGCGGGCTGCTGGCGAAACTCCTGGACGCCTACGCCGCCGAACCCGGCGCCGTCGCCGTGGACATCGTGCTGTGCGGGCCGGGCGAGCAGGCACGGGTGCTGCGCGACGGCCGGGCCGACGTGGCCCTGCTGCACCGGCCGTTCGACGACACGGCCGGTTTCGACACCGAGGACCTGCACACCGAGGAGCAGGTCGTGATCCTCCCGGCGGGCCACCCCCTCGGCGTCCGTCCCCACCTGCGGCTCGCCGAGGTCACCGGTCTTCCCGACCTGCCCCTCCCCCGTTGGCCGCGTCCCGACGGCACCTTCCCGGACGGCCCCGGCCCGCAGGTGCGCGACCACACCCAGCTCACCCAGCTCATCGCCCTCGGCCGGGCCTGCGCCGTCGTCCCGGAGTCGGGCCGCACCGGGCTGCCCGAGGGCCTCACCGCCGTACCCGTCCTCGACGCGCCCCGCGTCACCACGGTCATCGCCTGGCCCCCGCACAGCCGCTCGACGGCGGTCGCGGGGCTGGTCCGCGCCGCCACCGCCCTGTGACCGACGGGGGACCCGGTCCGCCCGGACAGCCGACTTGCGCTGGAGTGTGCTCCAGGTCGTAGCGTCGCAGACACCGCGGCGCGCGAAGCCCGTTCCGGCCGGAGCCCCTCACGGGATGCCGGACGGTGGAATCCGTCGCTAGATGGATGCGGGGCTTCGTGCCGCCGCGACGACGAGACAACGAACCACGAACCAGTGCGCAGGGAAAGGCTGGAACACGGCATGCGGAAGCGCAGTCTGCGGGACCTCCGGGTATCGGCCATCGGCCTGGGGTGCATGGGCATGTCCGCCTTCTACGGATCCACCGACCGGGAGGAGGGGATCGCGACCATCCGGCGTGCCCTCGACCTCGGGGTGAACTTCCTCGACACCGCCCAGATGTACGGGCCGCTCACCAACGAGTCGCTCGTCGGCGAGGCGATCCGGGGACATCGCGACGAGTACGTGATCGCAACGAAGTTCAACTACCGGATGGACGGCGCGGTACCCGGCGACATCAGCACGGTCGGCCCGCAGGACGGCTCGGCCGAGCACGTGCGGAGCTCGGTCCACGGTTCCCTGGAGCGCCTGGGGACCGACCACATCGACCTGTACTACCAGCACCGGGTCGACCCGAACGTACCGATCGAGGAGACGGCCGGCGCGCTGGGCGAGCTGGTCGCCGAGGGCAAGGTGCGGTGCATCGGCCTGAGCGAGGCGAGCGCGGAGACCATCCGGCGCGCACACGCCGTGCACCCGGTCACCGCGGTGCAGAGCGAGTACTCGCTGTGGTCGCGGGACGTGGAGGCCGAGGTGCTGCCCACCTGCCGTGAGCTGGGCATCGGCTTCGTGCCGTACTCGCCGCTCGGCCGCGGTTTCCTGGCCGGGCGGTTCACCTCACCGGACGAGCTGGACGCGAACGACTGGCGCCGCGAGAACCCGCGCTTCCAGGACGCCAACCTGGAGGCGAACCTCCGGCTGGCGGCGAAGGTGAAGGAGATCGCCGCCGAGAAGGAGGTGACCCCGGCCCAGCTGGCCATCGCCTGGGTACTGGCCCGGGGCGAGGACCTGGTGCCCATCCCGGGCACCAAGCGCCGCACCTACCTGGAGCAGAACGCGGCCGCTGTCGACATCGTGCTGAGCGAGGACGACCTGGCCCGCATCGATGCGGAGCTGCCCGAGGCGGCGGGCGAGCGGTACGACGAGGCGGGGATGAAGACCGTCAATCGCTAGCGGGACTCCGTCGACGTGACGGAACGGCTTCCCGGGCCTCGTCGAACCCGGACGGTGGGTGGCGGCCTCGTGCGGGGATGCCGCGGTGCCGGCCGGGATCGACGAGGCGGCCGGGGTGGCGTACCGGGCCGTCCCCAGGGGATCGCGCGCGCTGACCGGCTCCGGTGCCGCGAGGACCTTCACCGCGCCTTCGGCGCCGGCGACTCGTCGAGGAGCCGCGGCGGGGCGGGGCGAGGACGCGGAACTCGTGGGCCTCCGGGTCGGTGAGCACCCCACAGTGCGTCAGGCGTGGCGTCGGCGCCGCCTTCTCCTGAGTGATGGAGCCGGAACCGGTCACTTCGCGGCGGACACCGCGTGCGGTTCGCGCGGACCGCGTCCGCCGCGGCGGCGACGTCCGGCTGGATGTGAGGTGTACCGACTCACCGGTTTGGTCGCCCTGTCGCCCCGCACCGTCCGCCCGACGTGCCTGCCGTGCGTGCCGTGCGTGGACGGCGTTCGCATGGCGTGGCCCGCCGAGTGGTGGAAACATGGACGGTGTGCTTGGCGCCGCTCCACGCTCGTGCGAGGAGGGATCGTCATGGCCAAGCGTCTGGTCGTCTGCTGCGACGGCACGTGGAACTTCGCCGACCAACGAAGCAAGACCAACGTCGCCAAGGTCGCCCTGTCCGTGCGCCCGGGACACGAAGCGGGCAGGGAACAGCGCGTCTACTACCACCGCGGCGTGGGCACCCACCGGCGGGAGCGGCTGCGCGGCGGCGCGTTCGGCGTGGGACTGTCCCGGAACGTCCTCGACGCCTACCGGTTCCTCGTCGAGATGTACGAGCCCGACGACGAACTGTTCCTCTTCGGTTTCAGCCGAGGGGCGTTCACCGCGCGGAGCCTGGCGGGGCTGCTGCGGAACTGCGGCGTCCTGCGCCGGGACCACGTCGACCGGATTCCGGAAGCCTGGGCTCTGTACCGCGACCGGATCGAGCGGCCGACCGGCGCGGCCGCGACGCTGTTCCGCCGCTCGTACGCGCGCGAGACGCGGATCCACTTCATCGGGGTGTGGGACACGGTCGGCGCCCTGGGCATCCCCGCTCCCGACGCCACCTGGCTGCAGCCGGCCGTACAGCGGTTCAACCACCGCTGGGCGTTCCACGACACCGAGCTGAGCAGCTGGGTGGGGGCGGCCTTCCACGCGCTGGCCATCGACGAACAGCGCTCGGCGTTCCGGCCGACCCTGTGGCACCAGCAGCCCGGCGCCGCCGAGCAGGGCCAGGAGCTGAAGCAGGTGTGGTTCGCCGGGGTGCACTGCGATGCCGGCGGCGGCTACCAGGAGGCGGGACTGTCCGACATCACCCTGCTGTGGATGGTCGGCCAGGCCCGCAGACACGGGCTGGCGTTCGACCCGGAGGTGCTCGGCGCGACCGGGCCGCAGGTGATGACGCCGGAGCGGAGCGTCGACTTCCGCGTGCGGCCGGACGGTGCGGGCGCGGTGCACGACTCGTGGACGGGCGCGTACCGACTGTCCAAGCCCCTGCACCGGCCGCTCGGCAAGGCGGTCGGCGACGACGGCGTGCCGGACGGCAACGAGTTCCTCGCGGTGCCCGCCAAGGAGCGCCACGACCGTGACGCGCGCTACCGTCCGCCGGAGCTGGAGCGGTATCTGAGCGGTCAGGAGTCCGTCCGGCTGGAGCCCGTGCTGCTGCCGGACCTCGCCGCGGGCCTGCCGCCCATGCCTCCCGCGGCGCCCGGCCCCGGCGCGACGGCCCGCGCGCCGGGCGGGCGCGACCGCAGCACCTGAGGCCCTCGACGCGGCGGCGACGCACCCGCCGCGAGGAGGACCGCGGGCCGGCCCGCCGTGCGCGTATGCCCCACGGCACGGACCGTCCGCCGGCAGCGGGGCCGCCGGGGAGGGCGACCGGGTTCAGTGCCCCGCGATCCAGCGTCGGACGGCGTCGTTGACGGTGTCGTCCAGGGTGCTCAACGCCTCCACGGCGTGCAGATCTCCGGGCGCGGGCGCGACGCCCGCCCGGACGAGTGCCGCGTGCAGCTCCAGACGACGGCCGTCGGCCGGAGACAGGGCGGGCCGCCGGCCCGGTTCGGGGGCGTGCCGCGGTGCCTCCTCCTCGGCCCGCGTCCGGGGCGGTACCCGCCAGTCCTCGTCACCCCACTGCCCGCCCGTCTCCGCTCCGTCGAGAGTCGGGTTCGCGTCGACACCGCAGCGGTAGGGGTCCAGGATCAGCTGAGGCACCGTCACGGCGGTCGGTGAGTAGTTCCACTCCTGCATACAACCAACCTCCAACATCGGCGTTCGCTCGGTGTCCAGGAGGCCGCCCGGGCGGCCGGCAGTTGCAGTCCCGGCGGCGGACCACCCGAACGCACCCAAACCCATCTCGTCGGATCAGCGCGCCATCGGAACCCGAGGAGCGGTCGGAGTCGGAGGACGCCGCTGCCGCGTGGTCCTTCCCGCGTGCGGAGGACGGCCGGCGCCGCCCGCGCCGAGACACGGCGGGGCGGCGGGGCGGGTGCGCCGTCCTGGGCATCCCTCAGGACTCGCACCGACTACTTTCGGCCGCGATCTGTTCCGCCGACCGGTTCGTGATGCATGGTGGGGGTGCGGGTCACGCCCCCGGGCGAGGATCTCCCTACTGGGCCGTGCCGGTCTGTGCGGACGGTCGGGCCCGCCGCACCTCCCGGCTCCCCACGGGAGGCATGCGGCTGTCCGGGCGCGGATCGCACGGTGCCCCGCCCGGCGGCGAACGGGATCCGTGAGCGGTTCGGTTCCAGGGCGTCCGGACGGGGCGTGACGTCCGGACGGGGCGTGCGGAAAACTCCCGTGCGTCGGCTCGCACGCCTCTGCGATCATCCCCGGATGGCGCACCGTCTCGAATCGCTGGTCATCCGGCACATGCACCGCCTTCCCCTCCCCCAGGGCTCCGCCGGCGAAGGAGCAACCGCAGCGCGGCAGTTCGACGCGGCGCTGACGTCCGTGGGCTTCAAGCTGTCGTCGGAGTCGCTGGAGCGGCTGTCGGGGCTGTCCGAGGCCGCGGTCGTGCACACGGCCCGGCGGACGCTGCGTGCCGTGAGCGAGATGGTGGGCGACCACGTCCGGCACAACACGTACTTCATCGACTTCCCGGCGAACGTGCCGGACACCGAGGAGTTCTGGATGCGGTGCGTGACGAGGGCGCTCACCGACGACACCTCGCGTGAGAACGTGCTGACCCAGCTGGCACACGGAGTGCTGGACCTGCTCAGCCTTCCTTCGTACGGCCGCTACCAGCACACCTACGAGGAGATGCTCGCGGCGCAGGACGAACTGATCGCCTCGGCCGGCGACCGGGTGACCGTCCTGCACCTCGGGCGGGACCTGGACGACGAACTCACGGACCTGTACCTGGCCCTGGCGGGCAGCACGACGCCGCTGGGCGAGGAGCACCTGGGTGACCTCGGGATCCTCGCCGGGCGGTGCGCCCTCGGCCCTCAGCCGGAGTCGATCCCGGTGCGGGAGAACCGGGCGGTGGTCAACGAAGCCCGTCTCGCCGTCGGCGCGGACCTCCTGCTGGACACCGTCACCGATGTGCTGCGGCTGGCGTGCGCCCTGTCGGGCGGCGACGTGACGCTGCGGGAACCGACCCGGTTCCGGGCCCTGTCGCGGCCGGTCCGCCGCGCGCTGCTCGCGGGCCTCGACGCCGTGGTCGCGGCGAACCCCGCCAAGCTGGCCGACGTGCACGCGCACCGCGAGCCCTTCAAACGGCTCGGTGAGCGTCTCCACCCGCACGAGTACCCCCGCTGGCCGCACGCCGCCGACGTGTTCGCCGTGGCGCGGGGCGAGAAGGAGGCCCGGTCCTTCGACAGCCGTGTCGAGAAGCTGCTCGACGACTACGACGTCCTCGGCGCGACGCGGCTGCTGAAGTCCGCTCCCGGCAAGCTGTTCCGCGCTCTGGACCTCTTGCTGCGCATCGCCGCCGACCAGGGGGAACGGGACGCGGTGGTGGCCGCCGCGGTGGAGGTCGCCCCCCGGGTCTCCGGCCGGGTCGTGCTCTCGGTCCGCGAGCACTTCCAGAACCGGGAGCGGGAGACGGCCGAGCCCCGGATCTTCGTCAACCGCCGGGGCCGCGGCTGGGTCGCCCCGGACGTACGGCCGCCCGTGCCCGCGGCCGACCGTGAGCGTCTGATCGCCGCCCTCGACGCCGAGACACGGCGCCGGCTCCCCGCGCCGGGCCGGCTGCTGCTCGGACCCGACATCCTCGACGTGGCGCTCCCGCTCAGCGGCAGGGCGACCGCGGCCGGGCTCGGTGTCCTGCCCCGCGGTTCGGTCTCGGCCGTCGAGGGCGAACGGCTGCGCTTCTTCGTGTACTGGAAGGAGGCCGGGCAGCGGACCGACTACGACCTCTCGGCGCTGCTCCTCCACACGGACTACAGCACCGACTCCTGGCTGTCCTACACGTCCCTCACGGCCGTCGGGGGCAAGCACTCGGGCGATGTCACCGAGGCGCCCGACGGGGCCTCGGAATTCATCGACCTGTCCCTGGACCGGGTGCGCAGCACCTTCGTCGTCCCGCAGGTCAACATCTACGCCGGCGAGAGCTTCGAGGAGGTCGAGGAGTCGTTCTTCGGTTTCATGCTGCGCGACGGCGAGCAGAAGGGCCGCCCGTTCGAGCCGCGCACGGTGCGGATGAAGTCGGATCTTCGCGGGGCGGGTCGGGTGGCGCTGCCGCTGGTGTTCCGGCGCGAGGACGACGGCCGGTGGCACGCGAAGTGGCTGCACCTGTACCTGAGGGGCATCGCGTCGGCCAACCGGGTGGAGGAGAACCGGATCTCGGTGTCCAAGGTGGTGCGCGCCGTGGTCGAGCGCGACTACCTGACGGTCCGTCACCTGGTCGGCCTCATGTCCGGCGACACCACGGCCGTGGACGTGTGGAACGGCGAGCAGGTCCCGGACGAGCCGGTGCTGTACATCGGTCTCGAACGCCCCGAGGGCCTGCACCCGGACTCCCGGGTCGTCACGCTGGAAAATCTCCGCGACCTGATCCCGGCCTGAGTGCTAGCGTTGACCGCGGCGAGGCCATGAAGGGACTTCCTTCTCAACTCCTTTCCTGAAACGAGTTCTTTCGCTTTCCTCGCCGTCGACGTCGCTCCGGGCGGCGCCCGCGCTCACCGCGCGAGCGCCGCCCGCGGCACGTTCAGGACGTGTGGGATCGGCCGGCCGCGGGCCGGGACATCAGGAGACGCGCTTCAGCTGCCAGGCGTTGTTGCTGAAGCTGGGGGTCGACGAATAGACGCAGCTGCTGGTGTAGTACGAGCTGGTCTGGACCCAGCCGGCGGGCTGGTAGGTGGAGGCGCAGGCGTTGACCACCGTGCCGACCGGCAGACCGGTGAGCTGCTTTATCTGCTTGATGTTCGGGCTGAAGCTCTGCGTGCCGCAGCTGCTGCTGTAGCCCCAGCTGACGTCGACGAAACCGGCCGGTGTGAGGACGCTCGCGCAGGAGGTGGAGACGTCACCGGGGGCGGCCTGGGCGGGCGCGGCGGACAGGGCGAACATCGCTGCTGTGCCGACGAGGGCGAGGCAGGCGGAACGAAGGCGACGCATCTGTGGTGACTCCTTCTGATCGCGGGCGGCCGGTCAGGCCGAGAAGGCATTTCTACGGGCCGCCGATCCGTTCGGACAGGGACTTTCCGGTCGAACGCGCATGCCGATTCAGGCTCGAACCCGGGCCCCGGCCCGGACTCGGTCCCGCGCCCGGGTGAAACCCCCGCCGCCGGTCCGGAACCGCGAGGATCCCACGGGTTGTCTCCCTCCTCGCCGACTCGAGGTGAGGGAGGAACAGGTGACGAGACGTACGCGCAGGCATGCGGGGACATGGGCCGCCGCACTGGTGGTGGTCGTGGGGTGCCTGGTCGCAGGGTGCTCCGACGGCTACGCCGACGAGCGCGGCAAGGGGGACGCCCCCGTGCGGGGCAGGGCGGGTGACGACACTCCGGCCGAGGTGTTCAACATGCCCGACGGGTTCGGGAACCTGGCCACCAAGTGTGTGGGGCACGGGTTCCGGGCGTACGTGACCACCAACGCCGACGCGCCGTCCAACCTGCAGATCGTGCAGGACGAGACGTGCGCCGGCTGATCCGGGGAGCCCTCGGGGCGGTGCTGGTGGTCCTCGCCGTCTCGGGGTGCTCCGAGAGGCACTACGACGAGCGGGGCAAGGCCGATGCGCCGGTGGCGGGCCGGGCCGGGGAGGACTCCCCGGCCGAGGTGTACGACTTCCCCGACGGGTTCGGGAACGTCGCCACCAAGTGCGTGGGGGACGGCAGACGGGGTTACGCCACCACGAAGTCCGTCCGGCAGGAGGACGAGGACGATGTCGTGATCCTCCCGGCCCACGCGGTGATCGTGGACGACTCGGAGTGCCGGGTGCCCTGATCAGCCCCCTCGCTCCGCGCAGGCCCGGCAGACTCCACCGGGAGCGGGTGCTCGGCCCCGGCGCCGCACCGCTCCGCGTCGGCACCCGGGGTGGGAGGCTCTTCGCCGATCCGGCGGACCGTCCCTGCTGTCTCCTCCGGGGCTGACGGGGGCCACCGGTGGTGTCCGTGGCGGGCCGGTGGACGCGCTGTGGCCGTGGAAGCCGGCGGACGCCGCGGCCGTCGCCGCCGAGCTGAACGGCCGGCCCCGCGCACCGCTCGCCGGGAACCCCGCCGAACGCCTCGCTGAGCGGGATCCGTACACCTCGCCCGCACCGCCACGGGGCGCGGGACCCCCGGCCGCCACCGCTGCCCGGCGACGCACCCGGGCGACCGGGGACACCTGAACGCGGACGCTCGACCGGGGACGCCCGACGCGGCGGTGCAGCCGCTGGAGCGGGTCTCCCGGTGAGCCGGCGACCGGGCCTGCCGGCCCCTCCCGCGGGGACCGGACGGCCCCGGCCTCCCGTTCCCTCCGGAGGTTGGTATGGACACCATGGACACCGACCCACCCTGAACTTCTCCGTGCGGCAGGAGGCGTACCGCACCCTGGGGCCGGTGGACGAGCGCGTCGTGGCGCCCCCGGGGCCGACCGGGCTCGCCGCCACCCGACGGCTGGCCGTCCTCGCGGACGATCCCGACGTCGACGGGGTGCTGAGCGCCCGGACCGCCCAGGCGTCGGCCGTCAGCGGTGCCGCCGGGCGGACGGTGGCCGAACCGCGGGTCCTGGCGTGGCAGCTGGACTTCGACGAGGCGTCGCGCTTCGGCTCCGCGGGCGGGGACTCCGGCCTCGGCGGCCCGGCCCCGGGGCCGGGCCGGGTCGTGGTCAACGAGCCGCTGGCCCGGTCGCTGAGCGTGTCCGCCGGGGATCCGGTCACGCTGTACCTGTTCGGAACGCCGCGGACGTATCGGGTGGAGCGGGTGGTGCCGGAGGAGGGCCTGGCCGGTGTGGGCCTGGGCGGCAGGCTGAACCGGGACGTGTTGGCGACCCGGCTCCAGGGCGGGCAGCTCGCGTCCAGCCTGGTGGCCACCCCCGTCGAGTCGGACATCCGCCGCCAGTTCGACTCCAGTACCGCCTTCTTCCGCCTCATGCAGGGCTTCCTCGCCCTGGGTCTCGGCGTGGGCATCACCGGCCTCGGCGTCGTCATGGTCCGGTCCGTACGCGAACGCCGCCGCACCATAGGCATCCTGCGGGCCCTCGGCTTCCGGGCCCGGACCGTCCAGCGGTCCTTCCTGTGGGAGAGCGGCTTCATCGCCCTGGAGGGGATCGTCCTCGGCTCGCTCCTGGGTGTCCTCACCACCTGGCTGATGTACCGCGACAGCGCGGCCCTCGAAGGCCTCGAAGGGGGTTTCCCGGTCGAGTGGGCCGGCATCGGCGGCCTGGCGGCGGCCACCTTCGCCGCGTCGCTGCTGGCCACGATCGGACCGGCACGACGTGCCGCCGCCATCCGCCCGGCGCTCGCGGTCCACGTCACCGAGTAGCGGGGACCCGTCAGCCGGGCGGCCGCGGACGGGCCCACCGCACCGGCGGTGGGGCACCCGCGTCGCCGGGGGTGGTGCGCGGCCGTCGCCCGCCCGGGTTGCGCCGGGCCTGTTTGCGGCGATGGTGGAGTCATGCGGCCGGGAGCGGGAGGCCACCGGGTCCCGGTCCCCTCCCCGGCCGCGCGTCGGCCTCGTGCTGAGACGTCGGTGAGCGGACCGGAGTCCGTTCCCACGCCGAGGTCACGGAGAAGGGAGTCCGTCGTGGTGGCGAGGACCGGCGTTTTCGGCGCCCTGAGCAAAGAGCATCGCGAGCAGCTCATGGCGCTCGCGCACGAGGTGTCGTTCGAGGCGGGCGAGCGCCTCTTCGACGAGGGCGGCGAGGCAGACCGCTTCTGGATCATCCACACGGGCACGGTGGCACTCGACCTGCGCGTGCCGGGGCAGCGGCCGGCGGTCATCGAGACCCTCGGTGCCGGGAAGCTGCTGGGCTGGTCCTGGCTGGTCCCTCCCCATCGGTGGCATCTGGGGGCGGAGGCCGACAGCCCGGTGCGTGCCTACGAGTTCGACGCGGCGGCGGTGCGTGAGATGTGCGCGAAGGATCCGGGGCTGGATCACGAGCTGTGCACCTACGTCTCCGGTGTGCTCGCGCGCCGGCTCAGGTCCTCACGGATGCGGCTGCTCGACCTGTACGCGCCGCACGGCGCGGGCGAGGTCCCCTGACCGGGCGGAACGAGGTGCCCGGCAATGCCGCAGACCCCGCACATCGTGAGCGACGTGATGACCCGGACGGTCGTGGCCGTCGGCCGTGACGCGCCCTTCAAGGAGATCGTCCGGACCATGGAGCAGTGGAAGGTGAGTGCCCTGCCGGTCCTCGAGGGCGAGGACCGGGTGGTCGGCGTCGTCTCCGAGGCCGACCTGCTGCCGAAGGAGGAGTTCCGCGACGGGGACCGGGGCCTCGTCGCGGAACGCCGACGGCCGTCCGACGTGGCGAAGGCGGGAGCGGCCACGGCGGCGGAGCTCATGAGCAGCCCCGCGATCACGGTCCACGGCGACGTCACGCTGGCCCAAGCTGCCCGGATCATGGCCGTCCGGCACGTCAAGCGTCTGCCCGTGGTCGACGGCATCGGCATGCTCCAGGGCATCGTCAGCCGGGCCGATCTGCTGAAGGTCTTCCTGCGGCCGGACGAGGACATCGAGGAGGAGGTCCGGCGCACCGTGGTGTCGTACCTCTTCCCGGGCATCAGCCACGCCCTCCACGTGAACGTGCGCGAGGGGGTCGTCACCCTCCGCGGGCCCATCCGCGACACCTCGCTCGTCCCGGTCGCCGTGCGTCTCGTACGCGCCGTGGAGGGCGTCGTGGACGTCGAGCCCCACCTCACCGGCCCGGACGGCACCGGCCCGGACGGCACCGGTGCGGAGGAGGCGCGGTGAGCCGCCGCGACGGCGCGCGCCGCGGGGCGATGCCGTGGCGGCTCCCGACGAGTGCGGTCACGCTGGGAAGGACGGGGAACGGACGGCGGCACGGGAATCTGCTGGAGGTGCCATGAGTGGTGCGCACGGGCGTGAGCCGATCGTCGTGGGCGTCGACCCCGATCCGTCGAAGCGGCTGGCCCTCGCCTGGGCCGCCGACGAGGCCGAACGCCGTGGCCTGCCGGTGCGGCTCGTCCACGCCCAGGGGGTACCGACGAGCGGGTACCGCACGGGCGAGGCGCGGCCGTCCTGGGAGGAGTGGAACCGCGCGCTGCACGAGGCGGGGGCCCGGACCCTCGAGGAGGCGGTCGCCTTCGTCGAGTCCCGGCGGCCGACCGTGGAGGTGTCGACGGTGCTGGCGGAGGGAGAGCCGGCGTGGGTGCTGCGCGAGGAGGCGGGGAACGCCTCCCTGGTCGTGGTGGGCTCCTGGCAGCTGAGTACCCGGCGCGAACTGTTCACCTCCGCCTCCGTCGCGCTCCCGGTCTCCGCCCACGCTCCCTGCCCCGTCGTCGTCGTTCCCGAGCCGGAGCACGTCACCGAGGAGCCCCCGTACCTCGTCGTCGGCGTCGACGGCAGTCCGCACGCGGCGGCCGCGGTGGACGTGGCGTTCGAGGAGGCGGCCCTGCGCGGAGCGGTCCTCAGGGCCCTGTACGTGTGGCACCCGCCGCTCCTCGGCGTGCTGGACGAGGACGCGGCCCTGCAGAAGTGCCGCCGGGTGCTGTCCGAGACGGTCGCGGGCCGGACCGCGAGGTACCCGGGAGTGGAACTGCACCACGAGGTCGTCCACGGCCATCCCGTGCGGGTCCTGACGGAGGCCTCGGAACACGCGCTGGGCCTGGTCGTCGGCACCCGCGGGCACGGGGGTTTCAGCGGCATGCTCCTCGGCTCGGTGAGCCAGGGCGTGCTGCACCACGCCCACTGCCCCGTCATCACGGTCCCGGTGCGGGACGCCGAACCCGGCGAGCGCGAGCGCCGGACCTGAGCGGTCACCGCTCGAAGGTGCGAGCCGCCCAGCGCCGCCGGACACCGTCCTCGTGCTCGGCCTGCTCCAGGGCGAGCTCGGTCCGGTCGAGCGCCTCCCGCAGGCGTGGGATCCAGTGGCGCCGCAGGGCACGGACCCGGTGCCGGGTGCTGACGACCTCCGCGCCCATCAGTTCGGCGGCGTCGTGGGCGACGGCGTACTCCGCGGCGGCGCGCAGGGCACGGCCGTAGACCGCCTCGGCGTGGACGAGCGCCGTGTTGGCGGGCGCGGCGGACGTGGGCGGGCGGGCGGGCACCGTCACGGTGGCCGCGACCGGGCGGCGCACTCCCAGGGAAGCGGTCCAGTCCACCGCGACCTCGGCGGGGCCGATGCCGGCCGCGGCCGCGTCGAGGGCCTGCTCCCCGCTGAGGAGCAGGCCCCGCAGCAGCCAGGTCTCGGCCTCGGACAGCAGGTCGCTCCACGCACGGGCGGCCGCCTCCTCCGCCCGCAGCAGCCGTTGGTGCTCGGTGCGCAGGACACGGAGCTTCCGCTCCAGGAGGCCGGCGCCGCGTTCGGCCACGTCGAGGCTGCGACGCAGCCGCAGCCGTCCGGCACGGCCGGGCGGCGTACGACCGGCGCCGGTCATCAGGACGCCTCCCCGTCACGGTCGTCGACGGCGGCACGGTCGTCGAAGGCGTCACGGTCGTCGAAGGCGTCACGGTCGTCGAGGGCGTCACGGTCGTCGAGACGGTCGAGGTCCTTCGCGCCGTGGGCGTCGAGGAGGGCGGCGGGAAGCATGGAGAGCTGGCTGCGGGGCAGCGTGAGCAGGGCCCGCCAGCCGCGTTCCAGTGCGTCGTCGAGGCTTCGCGACTCGTCGCCGCGCTGGTCGACGAAGTCGCGCAGGAACGCCTCGTCGAAGTCGAGGTGGCGGCGGTCGGTGGGGCTCAGCGCCGCGTGGCCGACCAGGTCCGCGAGGTCACGGACCTGCCGGGCGCGGGCCAGGGCGGCCAGCAGCTGGGCGGCGACGTCGAGGTGGTCGTCGCGGGTACGGCCCGGGCCCGCGCCCTTGCGCATCAGCCGGGAGAGGGAGGACAGGGCGTCCAGCGGCGGGTACACGCCCCGCGCGTGGGTCCGGGGCGAGAGCACGATCTGGCCCTCGGTGATGTAGCCGGTCAGGTCGGGGACCGGATGGGTGATGTCGCCGGCGGGCATGGTGAGCACCGGCAGCACGGTGACCGAGCCGGGACGCCCGCGGATGCGCCCGCAGCGTTCGTACAGGGAGGCCAGGTCGCTGTAGAGGTAGCCGGGGTAGGCGCGGCGGGCGGGGACCTCCCCGCGGGCGGCGGAGACCTCGCGCAGGGCCTCGGCGTACGTCGTCATGTCGGTCATGACGACCAGGACGTGCCGTCCCTCGGTGAAGGCGAGGTGTTCGGCGACGGTGAGCGCGATGCGGGGGGTCAGGATCCGTTCGATCACCGGGTCGTCGGCGGTGTTCAGCAGCAGGACCAGTTCCCCGGCCGCGGACCGTTCCTCCAGGACGTCGCGGACGAAGGAGGCGTCGGTGTGCGTCAGCCCCATGCCCGCGAAGACGACGCTGAACGCCTCGCCGCCGACCGTGGCCTGCGCGGCGATCTGGGCGGCCAGTTCCAGGTGCGGCAGCCCGGCCACCGAGAACACCGGCAGTTTCTGCCCGCGGACCAGCGTGGTCAGGGCGTCGATGGCGCCGACGCCGGTGAGCACCGGTTCGGACGGCGGCTCGCGCCGCACCGGGTTGACGGGGGCGCCGCCCACCTCGGCCCGGTGGGAGCCGAACACGGGCGGCCCGTCGTCGACGGGGGCCCCGCGGCCGTTGCAGACCCGGCCGAGCCAGTCCGTGCCGACCGGGACGCGCAGCGGGCTGCCCGTGAAGGCCGCGCGGACGCCCCGCGGGTCCATGCCGGCGGTGCCCTCCAGCACCTGGACGACCGCCAGTCCGCGGTCGGCGTCCAGGACCACGCCGTGGCGCCGTTCGCCCGAGGCGAGGGTGAGGTGCGCGTACTCGTCCCAGCCGACCCCCGAGACGCCCTCGACGACCGCGAGCGGACCCCGGAGTTCGCGCACCGTCGTGTACTCGATTCCGCCGGAGCCGCTCATGACCGCACTTCTCCCAGCCCGGCGAGCATGGCGTCACGCCGCGCCGTCACACCGGCGGCGTCGTGCGGTCCGGTGTCCTCCCGCGCGCGCAGCAGCGGGCCGAAGTCGGCCTCCTCGACCGACGCCGCTGGAACACCGGAGTCCACCAGTTCCCGGCAGCGGTCGACGACCGCCAGGACGGCGTCGGCCAGGGCGGCCGTCTTCTCCGGCCCGCAGTAGGCGTCCCGCTCCGACAGCGCGTTCTGCTGGAGCACGCCCTCCCGCACCAGCCGGCCCGCCAGCACGCTGACGCGCTCGCGCGCCGGGAGGGCGGCGATCCCGATGAGGTCCACCAGGTCGGCCAGCCGGTCGGCCTCCGCCAGTGCCGCTCCCACCCGGTCGCGGTGCCGGGACCACTGCGGGTCTCCGGCCGCCCGGTGTCCCGCGGCCAGCACGGGGACGTCCCGGGAGAAGGAGCCCGCCCAGGAGACCGCCGGGTAGTGGCGGGCGTAGGCGAGGTCGCGGTCCAGGGTCCACAGGCAGCGGACGAAGCGTTCGGTGTGGGCCGTGACCGGTTCGGTCAGGTCGCCGCCGGGCGGGGACACCGCGCCGATCACGGTCACCGAGCCCCGGTCCCCGCCGAGCGTGGTCACCGCGGCGGCCCGCTCGTAGAAGGCCGCGATCGCCGAGGCCAGTCCGGCCGGGTAGCCCTCCTCCGCGGGCAGGGCGCCGGTACGGGAGGCGAACTCGCGCAGCGCCTCGGCCCAGCGGGACGTCGAGTCGGCGATGACCACCACGTCCAGGCCCATGTCGCGGAAGTACTCGGCGACCGTCATCCCCGTGTGGACACTGGCCTCGCGCGCCATCATCGGCATGTTGGAGGTGTTCGCGATCGTCACCGTGCGGTCCGCCAGGCGGCCGCCCGTGCGCGGGTCCCGCAGCTCCGACAGTTCGGTGATGACGTCGGCCATCTCGTTGCCGCGCTCTCCGCAGCCGACGTAGACGATGACGTCCGCGTCGCACCACTTGGCGATCTGCTGGAGCAGCATCGTCTTGCCGGTGCCGAAGCCGCCGGGCACCGCGACGGTGCTGCCCCGGGCCACCGGGAAGAGCAGGTCGATCACCCGCTGACCGGTGTCGAGCGGCTCGTGGGTGTCGACGCGCTCCCGCACGGGGCGGGGCCTGCGCACCGGCCACAGGGTGTCCAGTCCCACGTCGGTGCCGCCCACCACGGCCACGACGGCGTCCCGCGGCTGGTTCCCGGGAGCGGCGATCCGTGTCACCGTGCCCCCGCGGCCGGGTGGCACGAGGACCTTCAGCCGTGCCGGTCCCGCGCCGGCGACCTCCGCGAGCGGCTGCCCCTCGGCCAGTTCCTCGCCCTCCACCGCGAGGGGGGAGAAGGCCCAGGCGCGTTCTGCCGCAGCGGTCCGCCGCGTCCCCGGCAGCAGCCAGTCGCCGGCGGCGTCCAGGGGGCGCAGCAGTCCGTCGAAGATCCCGCCGAGCAGGTGCGGTCCGAGCCGCACCGACAGCGGCCGGCCGCGGGGCAGTGCCGGCTGTCCCGGAGCGAGCCCGCCGGTGTACTCGTACGCCTGGACGGTGACCACGTCGCCGCTGATGGCCACGACCTCGCCGGGCAGTCCGGCGGGGCCGATCGAGACCAGGTCGTACATCGCGGTGCCGCCCGCGTAGGCGATCTCGACCAGGGGTCCGGTGACGCGCAGGATCCGGGAGACCGGCTGCCCGGCGGCCGGCGCATCCGTCCCGGTGGGCTCGCTCACTCCTCCCACAGGGTCCGCACCTCCGCCGCCATGCTGTCCAGGGCTCGGTCGGCCAGGGCGGTCAGCGACAGGTCGACCCGCTTTCCGGGGACTTGGGCCACCACTCCCCCGTCGGCGGGCTCGGTGATCTCGGCGTCCGGGCCGAGGAGCGTGCGGGCGCGCTGTTCCAGCCGCTCGCGGAGAGCGGCGTAGCCGTCGGCCCGGCGCAGCCCGCGGACTCGTTCGGCGGCCCGGCGGCGCAGTTCCTCGTACGGTTCGCGCCGGGCGGACAGCGTGCGGGACCTGGCCGCCCGGCGGGCTCCGACGAGGCGGGCCCGGGCGGCGTCGGCGCCGTCGGCCTCGCCCTGCCGCCGGGCCTCCTCGAGGATCGACCGGGCCCGGTCCTCGGCCCGGCCGAGCCGGGCGGCGGCCTCCCGCGCGGCGCGGGCGGAGAGCGCCTCCGCGTCGGCGTGAGCGGCCCGCAGCAGTTCCGCCCGGACGGGGTCGAGGGCGTCGGCCCGTCCCGGGTCCGGGGCGTGCGGCGCGCGGTCGGCGGCCCGGGACGTCATGGCGGCATCACGGTGGTCAGCCGGCGGCGGCCCGCGGACACCGTGGGGTCCAGGTCACGGCCCAGGGCCTCGGCCGCGGCAGGGGTGAGGATCACCAGGTCGACGCCGTCCGGCAGGCTCCGCCAGGCCCGCCGTACGGCCTCGGGGTCGTCGGCCGCCAGGACGAGCGCGCCGGCCAGCGCGAGACCGGCCACCCGCGACCGCTCGCCGAGAGCGGCGACGCGTCCCACGGTCACGCCTTCCCGATGAGGATGACCGCGACGACCAGCCCGTAGATGGCGATGCCCTCGGCCAGGCCGACGATGACCATGGCCCGGCCGAACAGTTCGGGCCGTTCGCTGAGCGCGGCGAGGGCGGCCGCGCCGGTGTAGGCGACGGCGATGCCCGCGCCGATGGTGGACGCGGCCACCGCGATCGCGGCGCCGATCAGGGCGGCGGAGCCGGAGCCCGAGTCCTGGGCCGCCGTGGTCGCGGCCCGGGCGGGTCCGCCGCCCAGTGCCAGGGTGAGGACCACGGTGGCGGCGACCAGGAGCACGGCGTCGGCGGCGACCATCCACCACAGGGCCGTCCGGCCCGAGCGCCGCAGCGCCAGGCGTGCGGCGACGAAGCCCGCCGCGATGACGGGCAGTGCCAGGAACCAGGTGGTCACGGGTGCTCCTCCCTCGGCGGGCCGGGGCGGGCGGCCTCCGCCGCCGCGGGCGGCCCGGGGTCGCCGGCCGGGCCCGGGACGTGCTCGACGGGCAGCCGCCAGGGTCTGAAGGGACGTCCCTCTCCCTCGAAGAGCCGGGAGAAGAGTTCGTAGTACTCCAGGCGCAGCGCCTGGACGCCTGCCACCAGTGCCTCCAGCGAGAAGGCCAGGGCGTTGCCCGCGAGGAGGACCAGCAGCGCGGCGGCGACTCCGGCCGGGCCCCGGCCCGCCAGGGCCCTCGTGCCGTCCCAGACGATCGCGCCGAGCGCCGCGTGGGTGAGCCCGAAGGCCGCCAGCCGCGTGAAGGACACGACGTTGGAGGCGGTGCGGACCGTCGTGTCGAGGAGCTGGACGGCGGTCTGCACGGCTCCGCCGGGGCCGCCCGCCGTGGCGGCGTACAGTCCCGCCCCGGCCAGGGCCAGGCCGGTGAGGGCGATGACGGCTCCGGCGGCGGCGAACGCCGGCCGGCCGAGCCACACGCATCCGGCGACGGCGGCGAGACCGAGGTGGAGCGCGGCTCCGGCGATGCCGGTCGGCGAGTACGTGGCCGCGGCCGGCCCGCTCTCCCGCCACCGGTTCACGATGCCCGCGGCGTGGGCGAGGGCCAGCAGCACGGCGCCGAGCACGACGGCGGCGGCCAGCAGCCGCACGGGCTCCTCCAGCGGCGCCAGCCACAGCACGGGAAGCACTCCGGTCGGGCCGAAGAACTCGCCGTACGCCACGCCCGCCAGCGTGGCGGCGAGCCCGGCCGCGGCGACGGAGGGCCACAGCGGGCGCAGGGCGGCGAGCCGGCGCGGCCGGCCGGCGCGCAGCACGAGGGCGAGGGCGACGAGCAGCAGCCCGTGGCCGGCATCGCCGAACATCACGCCGAACATCACCGCGTAGGCGATCCCGGCCGGCAGGGTGGGGTCGAGGTCGGCGTAGGGCACGGTGCCGTACGTGCTGACCAGCGGAGTGAAGGAGCGGCGCACGGCCCTTGCCGGGTGCGCGCCGTCCGCTCCGGTCAGCAGGGTCGGCGGGTCGACGCCGCGCGGGCGCTTCAGCACCAGCAGCGCGCCCCCGGCACCGGCGATGCGGGCGGCCGTGGCGTCGACCTCCGCCGCGGGGCACCAGCCGGCGAGTGCGGCGGCCTCGCCGTGCCGGACGGCGCTGCCGAGGCGTTCCTCCAGTTGCGCCTCGCCCGCCAGGAGGTCGGTCCGGCCCGCGCGTTCCAGGGCGTCCAGGTCGGGGGGCGCCTCGCTGAGGACCGGTCGGGCCGGCTCGGTGCGCAGCCGTCGCAGGCGCGTCGCCGCGGGCCCGGATGCTCGCGGCCCGCCTTCCCCGGTGACGTCGATCTCGACGCGGCCCGCCTCGGCGATCCGGACCAGGCTCTCCCGCAGCGCCCTCTCGGGGGCCACGACGGCCACCCTGCGCATCCTGACCGGAACCACCGGCTCAGCCCGGACCATCGAGCACCTCCCCGGCCCGGTCCCCCGGCCCGCCGCCCCGTGCGGCCAGTTCCAGCGCGCCGCGGGTCCGCCATGCGTCGGCCGACAGCAGCGCGGCGGCTCCCACGACCGGCCGGGGACCGAAGCGGGCCCGGCGCAGCAGTTCACGGCCGTCCTGTTCGACCGCGTCCCACCAGCGGGCCTCCGCCCGCCAGAGGTCCGCCGCGTCCTCGACGTCCTCCAGCAGCCACCCGGCGGTGGCCGGCAGCGCCTGCCGGAACTCCGCGTACGACCCGGCGGCCACCGCTCGGGGGCCGAGCAGGCGGGCCGCCCGGTGGGCGGGGACGTCCGGCACGCGGCGGCCGACGACGAACGTCTCGCGCCCGAGGAGCAGGGCGAGCCGGGCCGCCGCCCAGCGTCGCGCGTCGGGGACGGCGGCGGCGAGGCGCAGGGCGGCCGCGACCCGCATGCCGGTGGCGATCGCGGCCGGCGAGTCGCCCCCGGGGTCGCCCCAGGCGGAGGCCGCCAGCGCGGCGCGCAGTTCCGGGGGCGAGCGCGTGGCGGCGACCCGTTTCCAGGCGATCGCCAGCGCACCCAGACGGTAGGGCGGGGGCTGGAGGCGCTGTCCGCCCGAGGGTTCCGGGTCGGCCGTGAGCGCGCGCAGACGGTGCTCGGTGTTGGAGATCTCGAATCCGGCGGCGAGTGCCCGGACGGCGTGCGCCCCGTCGGCCGGCTGCCAGCCGGCGAGGACCCGCAGATGCCACAGCAGGGTCGCCGAGACGGCCCGCTGGGCTTCGGCCGGCGTGGTGCCCGGGGTGATGTCGCGGCGGTACGGGGTGGCCGCCAGGTAGCGCAGCGCGTCGTCGAGTTCGCGTGCGGACGCCACCTGCCCGACGCCCTCGGCGCCCAGGCACCTGGTCCGCAGCGCCCGTGCCCGGGTCACACCCGCCACCCGGCCCGCCCCCATCAGGGGCCTCCTGCCCGTGGTCGGCGCGGGCTCCCCGGCTCCCGGGCCCGGCGGCCTTCCGGCGGCAGGGCCGACGGGTCCTGGGCCCGGTCGCCTTCCGGCGGGACGGCCGACGGGTCCTCGACCCGGTCGCCTTCCGGCGGGACGGCCGACGCCCCGTCCGCCGCGAGGTCCTCGAGCACCAGGGCGAGCACCCGGTCGACGAGCAGGGGCATCCGGTTCCCGGCACGGTCGCGCACGGCGGCCGCCTCGCGTTCCGCCTCGGCGAGCAGTGCCGCGGCCTCGCCGTCGGCCACGCGCAGCACCTGCTCGGCGGTGCGCGCCCGCACCTGGCGGGCCTCCTCCCGTGCCGCGGCCACGACGGCCTCGGCCCGCTGTTCGGCCGCACGGCGTCGCGAGGCCGCGGCGGCCTCGGCCCGTTCGCGGACGCGCCGGGCTTCCGCCTCCGTCCGTTCGAGCAGAGCCAGGGGCGGTACGAGTTCGGCACGGAGTTCGGCGGAACGGTCCGCGGGGACACCACCCGGTGCGGCCCGGCCCGGCGAGGCCGCCGGCCGGAACCGCGTCAGGAAGTCCCGGAAACCCGTCACACGCTCTCCTCCAAGTGGGCCAGGTCCCGCTCCCCAGTCTCCCCGGTGGGCGGTGACCTGTCGCGTCGTCCCCGGCGGCCCGTCCCGCGAGGGGCGCCGGCCCACGGGCCACGGCGGTTGATCGGTGCGAGACCGGGCCCAGGGTGAACGGCTTCCCGTTCGCCAGGCCTCGTCGACGACCACCGCACGGTGGGTGCGGGCCACGGAAGCGGCGACGGCCCCGGCGTCGAGGGGCCGGAGTGTGCGCAGGTCGATCACCTCGGCGCTGATGCCCGCGGTGGCGAGTTCGTCCGCCGCCGCGAGGGTCTTGGGCAGCGAACCGCCGTAGGTGATCAGGGAGATGTCGGTGCCGGGCCTGCGGATCGCGGCGTGATCGAGGTCCACGGGCGCGGTGTCGGGGAGGAGTTCGCCGGAGACGTTGTAGAGGGTTCCGTGTTCGAAGATCAGGACCGGGTCGGGGTCGGCGAGCGCCGGAGCGAGCATGTGGCGCGCGTCGTCGACGGTGGCGAGGGCCAGGACGCGGATTCCGGGGATGTGCGCGTACCAGCCCTCCAGGCTGTGCGAGTGCTGGGCCGCGAGCTGCCGGCCGGCGCCCGTGGTCATGCGGATGACCAGCGGTACGGGCAGCTGGCCGCCCGACATGTGCAGCAGGGTGGCGGCGTTGTTGAGGATCTGGTCGAGGGCGAGCAGACTGAAGTTGACGGTCATGATCTCGACGATCGGCCGCAGCCCGGCCAGGGCGGCGCCGATGCCGGCACCCACGAACCCGGACTCCGACAGCGGGGTGTCGCGGACGCGCGCGGGGCCGAACTCCTCCAGCAGACCGAGGCTGACGCCGAAGCATCCGCCGTAGCGGCCCACGTCCTCGCCCATCAGGAAGACACGGTCGTCGGAGCGCAGGGCGTCCCTCAGCGCCTCGCGCATCGCTTCCCGGTAGGTCGTCCTCGCCGCCTCCGGCGGCCCGCTGTCACCCATGGTCAACTCGATTCCGTCGCGGCACTGGTGACGTGGTGCAGGAGATGCTCCACCGGCTCCTCGGGTGCCTGCTCGGCCGCCTCCACGGCGTGGTCGACCTCGGCGGCGACCCGGTGTTCGATGCCGGCGAGCGTCTCGTCGACCGGCTCACCGTCCTCGCGCATGCGGTCGAGGAGCCGGTTGATCGGGTCCCGTTCCTTCCACCGCTCGACCTCCGCCTTGCCGCGGTAGCGGTCCGGGTCGTACATGGAGTGGGCGCGGAAGCGGTAGGTGCGCAGTTCCAGGAAATGCGGCCCGGCGCCGGCCCTGACGGCCTCGGCGGCCCGGCGGGCGGCCTGTTCCACGGCCTCGACGTCCATGCCGTCGACGGCCCAGGCGACCATGCCGTACGAGGCGGCCCGCATGGCCAGGTCGGTCTGCGCCTCGTGCCGGTCCAGGGCCGTGCCCATGGCGTAGAGGTTGTTCTCGCAGACGAGCAGCAGAGGCAGCCGCCACAGGGCCGCGAGGTTCGCCGTTTCGTGGAACTCGCCCTCGGCGAAGGCGCCGTCGCCGAAGAAGCAGCAGGTGACGCGGCTGTCCGCGCGCATGCGGTCGGCGAGCGCGAGGCCGGCGGCCAGGGGGAGGCCACCGGCGACGATCGCATTGCCGCCGTAGAAGCGCCGGCCGGCGTCGAACAGGTGCATGGAGCCGCCCCGGCCGCCGCTGCACCCGGTCGTCCTCCCGTACATCTCGGCCATGACGGCCTCGGACGGGATGCCGCGGGCCAGGGCGTGGCCGTGTTCGCGGTAGGTGGCGACGACCGCGTCCTCGGGGGTCAGCGCCTCGTTGACGCCGACGGCGACGGCCTCCTCGCCGATGTACAGGTGGACGAAGCCGCGGATCCTGGTGGCGCTGTACAGCTCGACGCACCGTTCCTCGAAGCGCCGGATGCGCACCATGGCCTCCAGCAGGTCCGTGCGGTGCGCGGCGCCGGGGCGGCCGGCCGCGGACCGGGTGCTCGTGCGCGCGGCCGTCGGGGACGGGTCCTCGGCCTTCCGGGCCGCCGGGTCCTTCCGGGCCGCCGGGGTCTTCCGCGGGCGGGTGGTTCGGGGCGGGCTCATGCGGATCCCTCCAGGGTGGACAGGTCGCCCTCGGGCAGGCCGAGTTCGTGTGCGCGCAGCAGACGGCGCATCACCTTCCCGCTGCGGGTCCTGGGCAGGTTCTGGTCGAACGCGATCTCCCTGGGGGCGACGGCGGGCCCCAGCTTGCGGCGGCCGAAGGCCAGCAGCTCCCGTTCCAGGTCCGGGGTCGGCCGGATGCCGGGGCGCAGCGACACGAACGCCTTGACGACGTTCCCGGCGACCGGGTCGGGCCGTCCGATCACGCCCGCCTCGGCCACCGACGGGTGCTCCATCAGCGCGCTCTCGACCTCGAACGGGCCGATGAGGTGGCCGGCCGACTTGATGACGTCGTCGGCGCGTCCCACGAACCAGTACCAGCCGTCGGCGTCCCGGCGGACCAGGTCACCGGTCAGGTACCAGCCGTCGGCGAACGCGGCGTCGTAGCGCTCCTGGTCGTGCAGGTAGCCGCGGAACATGGACGGCCAGCCCGGCCGCAGCGCCAGTTCGCCCTCGATGTCGGCGCCGCGCACCTCGGTGACCCGGCCGCCGGTGACCAGGGCCCGGCCGTCCTCGCCCTGCTCCAGCACGGTCGCCTCGACGCCGGGCAGCGGCCGCCCCATCGAGCCGGGCCGGATCTCGCAGGCGGCGAAGTTCGCGATCATGATGCTGCCGGTCTCGGTCTGCCACCAGTTGTCGTGCACCGGCAGGCCCAGGACGTCCCGGCCCCACAGGACGGCCTCCGGGTTGAGGGGCTCGCCGACGGAGGCGACGAAGCGCAGGGCCGACAGGTCGTGGGAGCGCGGCAGGTCGTAGGGGCCGTGGCGCGGTGTGGCGCGCATGAGCATGCGCAGGGCCGTCGGAGCGGTGTACCAGACGCCGACCCGCTGTTCGCCGAGGATCCGGTACCAGCGCCGGGCGTCGTAGTCGCCCTCGTCGACGACCACCGTCGCGCCGTGGACGAGCGGGGCGATGATCCCGTACGACATGCCGGTGACCCAGCCGGGGTCGGCGGTGCACCAGTACACGTCCCCGGGGTGCAGGTCGAGCGCGTGGGCGGCGGTGGCGTAGTGGGCGACGACGGCCTCGTGGACGTGGACCGCGCCCTTGGGGGTGCCGGTGGTGCCGCTGGTGAAGTGCAGCAGGGCCATGTCGTCGGGCGCGGTGGGCGGGATGGTGAAGGTGTCGGGGGCGGCGGACGTCAGCTCGTCGAAGGAGGAGGCGCCGGGCAGGTCGGCGGCGCCGGGCCCGACGATCAGGACGTGTTCCAGCGCGGGCAGCGAGGCCCGGCGTTCGGCGACCTTGCGCCGGTAGAGGGCCGCGGTGGTGACCAGGACCCGCGCGTCGCCGAGGCGCAGCCGCTGTTCGACCGGGTCGGGGCCGAAGGCGGAGAAGAGCGGGCAGAGCACGCCGGTGTTCTTCAGCGTGCCCAGCACCGTGGTGTACAGCTCGGGGCACCGGCCGAGCAGGGTGAACACCCGGTCGCCCCGGCCGACCCCCAGGGAGCGCAGGACGTGCGCGAAGCGGGCGGTGCGGCGGGCGAGTTCCGCGTACGTGACGGTGGTGACGGAGTCGTCCCGGGCGACGCAGCGCAGGGCGATGCGGTCCGCGTGGTCGGACGCGGCGTGCCGGTCGACCGCCTCGTGGGCCATGTTGAGGCCGCCGCCGGGCAGTCCGGCCAGCCGGTCACGGGCCTGCGCCCAGGTGAAGTCCGAGCGGGCCCGCTCGTAGTCGGCGAGCAGGGGCGGGACGGCCGATGTGGTGTCCTTGCGGATGGTTTCCCGGTGCATCGGTGCGCCTCCCGGCACTCCTCCCGGCACTCCTCCCGGCACTGCGTCCCGGGGCCGGCCGGCCCGTGCGGGCTCCGGATCCCGGCCCCTGCCACTCCCGTCGCAGCACGGCCTCGAGGGCTCCGGTGCCGGCGTCCCGCGAGAAGATCCCGTGGGGGTTTCCCCTCCGGTCGAGGCCGGGGGTGTGGGTGACCGGCCGGGCGGCACCTCCGTGGCACCGGCCGTACCTGCGGTCCCGGCACGCCGGGCAGCGGCCGCACACGGAGACGGAGACGGACGACACGATCATCTGGTGACCGGGGAGCAGGCCGTGGACGTCACGCCCGGCCTCCACGACCTCGCCCACGGCCTCGTGGCCGAGGACCGTCCCCGGCTTCGCCTCGGGTAGGTCGCCCCGCAGGATGCGCGGGTCACCGCCGCGGACGCTGGTGGCGTCGACGCGCACGACGGCGTCGGTCGGCTCCTGCCTCGTGGGGTCCGGGACGGTGTCCCAGGAGATGCGCCCCGGACCGTGGTGGACGAGCGCACGCACGGTACTCACTTCCTCGCTCCCCCACCTCCACGGTCGCCCCGGCGCGACACTCCGGCAACACGGCCCGCACGCGGTCGGACGTGCCGTCGGTCCGTCAGTCCGGCTCCATGTAGGGACGGCGGAAGACCGGGGCCTGTCCGGTGCCCCAGGGGCGTACGGCCGCCGTCGCCCGGGCGACGGCGGAATCCAGCGGACCCCCGGTGTCGACGGTGACGGCCTCGGGCCAGGCGGGTTCGCGGGCCGCCATGGCGGCGGCGATGTCCGGGCCGGCGTCGGACGGGCCGGGGGCGCGCGTGCTCAGGCGGGCCGCGGACACCTCGTCCGGAGCCCGGCAGCGCAGGGCTACGAGGTCGGCGCTGGTGCGTTCGGCGACGCGCCGTGCCGCTTCGCGCCGGGCCGTGTCGGACCAGGTGGCGTCCAGGACGACGGATTCGCCGGCGGACAGCAGGGCGGCCGCCCGGTCGAGGAGGGCGGCGTAGGTCCTGGTGGTCCACTCGGGTGTGTAGAGCCCCTCGCCGTAGCCGGCCGCCGCGGACCGCTCCGCCGGAATGCCCGCCAGTTCCTTGCGGACGCGGTCGCTGCTGAGCAGGGTGACCCCCAGCCGGTCGGCCAGCGCCCCGGACAGGGTCGACTTGCCACTGCCGGGCAGCCCGCCCACGAGGGTCAGGGAGACGGCGGAGGTGCGCAGGTGGCGCAGCGTCGTCGACACCAGCCGGCGTGCCGCCGTCCGCGCGCCGGGCGCGCCCTGGCGGGCCTGGATCAGGGACACCTTGGCGCGGACGAACGCGCGGTAGGCGACGTAGTGGTGCCACAGGGACGCGGGGGCGGGGTCGCCGGAGTACTCGCCGTACTGCGCGAGGAAGTAGGCGGCGGCCTCCGGGGCGCCGAGCTGTTCCAGGTCCATGGCGAGGAACGCGGCGTCGTCCAGGCCGTCGACGTGGCGGAGCCGGTCGTCGAACTCCAGGCAGTCCAGGACGCGTGGGCCGTCGTCGAGGCAGAAGACGTCCTCGGCGAGCAGGTCGCCGTGGCCGTCGACCACCCGGCCCTGTTCGATGCGGGAGGCGAACAGCGGTTCCCGGCCGGCGAGGTAGCGCCGCACCAGTCGTTCCGCCTCGGTGACCCCGTCGGGCACGGAGCCGTCGTCGGCCAGCGCGTGGACCTGCGCGAAGCTGGCCTCCCAGCGCGACGACAGGGCGTCCCGGGTGCCCTGCTCGGCCACGTCCGGACCGCGGGGCGCCTCCGCGTGCCACGCGGCGAGGTGCCGGGCGACGGCCCGCAGGACCTCGTCGAGGGCGGCCCCTTCCCGTACCAGGCGGGAGAGGCGCCGGTCGGCGGGCATGCGCCGCATCACCACGAGCGGCTCGGGGGTCTCCGCGCCGGGGCCGCGGAACTCGCCGAGGCCCAGGTAGACGTCGGGGGCGAAACGGCGGTTGAGAGCGACTTCGCGCTCGCACGCGGTCCGGCGTGCCTCCCGCGTGGTGTAGTCCAGGAATCCCAGGTCCACCGGCTTCTTGACCTTGTAGGCGCGGTCGCCGGCGAAGAACACGATCGCGGTGTGGGTCTCGCACACCTCGGCGCGCGGCTGCTCGGCGTCCTGGGGTGCGCCGGTCCGGGGCACGGGTCCGTCGGTCCCGGTCACCGGGCGTGCCGCGCGCCCGCCACGTCCGGGCTCAGTCATTGGGGGACCACGGCGGCACAGGGCCCGTGGGGGACGGCGGCCGGGGCGACGGCGCGGAGGGGCACGGGCCGCTCCTCCCGGGCCGCGGCCGGCATGCCGATGCCGGCCGGGCCGCGGCTCCCGACGGGTTCCGGCCCCCGCACGCCGGGCGCGATCGCACCGGGATCGGATGCCACCCGGAGCCGGGGGGTCCGGGCGGCGTCGGCCACCGGGCTGCCGACGGTGTCCCGGTGGGGGCGGCGGGCCCGGAACACCGCCCGCGCGGTGCGGGCGGAACGCCGCGCCGGGCGGTTCCGGCCGGCCCGCTGGGGCACGCGGGCCGGTCCGGGCGCCGGCAGGGGCCGTGCGTACGGCGGGCCTGGCGTGAGTCCGCGGCCGTCGGCCCCGTCGGCGGCCCGGCGGGCGGCGGCGAGACGTCCGGGTGAGCCGTCGGGGCCCACGGTGACGACTGGCTGCATGGCGGCGGTCTCCGTCTCGTACGAAGCTGGATACGACGGTGGGTTCGGCGGCGGTACGGCGGGGGACGACTCCGGCGGCGTGCGGGGCGCCGGATGCCGCCGACGCACCGGCGCGGGGCGCCCCTCCTTCGAGGAGTACCCCAATCCCCTTCCCGGCGCATGTGGAGCGGTGACGCGGGAGGCCGGGAGCGTGGCACCCACCGCGAGAGGAGACGGGTGCGATGGCGGTTCCCCTGGCGGCCGGTCCGGCCCGACCCCCGGCGGTCGGTGTCGCCGGGCCCGCGGCGGGTCCGAGTGGACCCGCATCACGTGCCGAGTCCCGGTCCCGGTCCCGGTTCCGGTCCCGGCACGGTCGTACCCCGGACCTGACCGGCACGCCCGCGGTCCGGGGGGACGGACTGGGCCGGAAACCGGTCCGGCAGGGACCTCCGGCCCTGTTCCCGAGCCCCACCGCCGTCCGACGGTGGGAGCGGGTGGTGGGGACGGCCGACGAGCTGTGGGAGGCCGACTCATGAACGCACGAGGTTCACCGGACACATCCGGTCCGCCGTCGGGGCACGGCGATCACACGTCCGGGGGCGCGAACCCCCTGAGGCGCCCGTCCGACAGGTTCGAGTGCTGGTGCCGCCGCGTCCTCATGGTCGTTCTCGTCCTCGGGCTGCCGGCGGCCGCGGTGAGCACGGGCATGACGGCGTACGAGGCCTCGATGGACACCGTGCGCGCCCAGGCGGCGGAACGGCACCAGGTCACCGCCCGCCTGACGTCGGACGTCAAGGGTGACGACTGGGCGAGGCGGTCGGCGCAGGTCCGCTGGACCGACACCCACGGGGTGGTGCGGACGGGAGCGGCCCTCGTCGAGCCGGGAACCCCCAAGGGCGCCGCCGTGCGCGTGTGGGTGAACCGGGACGGGACCCCCACCGGTCCGCCCGCGAGCGAACTCAACGCGACGACCAGTGGCTGGCTGGTGGGCGGCATGGCGGCGTTCGGCATGGCCGCCGGGTCCGGCGCGGCCTGGGCGGGCGTGCGTCTGGTCCTGGATCGGAGGAGGTACGCGCAGTGGGACGCCGAGTGGGACGTCGTGGAGCCCCGGTGGTCCGCGCGCTTCCACCCGTGACGCACACGACTCCGGCCGAGCCCGGGAGATGACAGCGATGTCGGATGCGACGACCACCGATCTGTACGAAGTCACGATGGCCATGTCCTACCTGCGGGAGGGAACGACCGGCCCGGCGACGTTCAGCCTCTTCGCGCGCTCCCTGCCGCCCGGGCGCGGCTTCCTGGTGGCGGCGGGCCTCGAGTCGGCACTCGACTACCTGGCCGGCTTCCACGTCGGCCCCGAGGACGTCGCCGCCTTCGCCTCGGCGCTGCACCGGCCGCCGGAGGACCTGGAACCCCTGCTCGGGCTGACGTTCACCGGCCGGGTGCGGGCGATCCCGGAGGGGCGGATCGTACTCGCGGACGAGCCGCTGCTGGAGGTGACCGCACCTCTTCCGCAGGCGCAGTTGGTCGAGACGTACGTGCTCAACCGGCTCAACCACCAGACGACGATCGCCTCGAAGGCCGTGCGCTGCACGCTCGCGGCGGCCGGCCGTCCGGTCGTCGACTTCTCCTTGCGGCGCACCCACGGTCCCGAGGCGGGCTTCCAGGCCGCGCGCCTGGGCGCGATGGTCGGCTTCGCGGGGACCAGCAACGTGGCGGCGGCCACCGCGTGGGGCATACCCGCCGTCGGCACCATGGCGCACTCCTTCGTGGAGGCCTTCGCCTCCGAGGAGGACGCCTTCCGCGCCTTCGCCCGCGCCCACCCCGGTCCGGTGACCCTGCTGGTGGACACCTACGACACCGAGGAGGGCGTCCGTGTCGCGGCACGCGTCCTGCGGGACCTGGACCGCGGCCCCGGCTCCGCGGTCCGGCTGGACAGCGGGGACCTGGGGAACCTGGCCGTCCGGACCCGCGCCCTCCTCGACGAGGCGGGCCTGCCGGATGTGCGGATCGCGGCCAGCGGCGGTCTCGACGAGTACGCCGTGGACGACCTCGTCCGCTCCGGGGCACCGATCGACACGTACGCCGTGGGCACCCGCGTCGGCGTGTCGGCCGACGCGCCGTACCTGGACTCCGCCTACAAGCTGGTCGAGTTCGACGGCCGACCGGTGATGAAGCTCTCGTCGGCGAAGGTGACGGCCCCCGGCCGCAAGCAGGTGTTCCGCCGTCCCGGCTGCGCCGACGTGATCGGCCTCGCCGACGAGCGGCCCCCCGACGACGGCGTGCCGCTGCTGGAGACGGTGATGCTGAACGGGCGGCGCACCGGCGGGCGGCCCACGCTCGACGAGAGCGGGGAGAGGCTCGCCGCGGACCTGGACGCACTGCCCTCGGCCGCCCGCCGGATCCGAGCGCCGGTCGCGCCCCGGGCGACGGTCTCGGAGCGGCTGGGCGACCTCACGGCCGACGTCCGGCGCCGCATCGAGGACAGGATGCGGGCCGTCTCCGCACGGCCCCGCACCCTATGACGCGCCCCACCATCCGGATCAAGGAGGAGAACGATGTCGCACACGTCGGAATGGACGGTCCGTCTTCATCTGTTCGAGGACGACGCGGGAACGACGAAAGCACAGCTGACCCTGGACACCGGCAGCACGGAACTCACCGGACACGGAAGTGCGCACTGCCACCCGGCGGACCCGAACGTGCCGGAGATCGGCGACGAACTGGCAGCCGGCCGGGCCATGAACGACCTCGCCCGGAAGCTGCTGCGGACCGCCGAGAACGACATCGAGGGCGTGGGCGCCACGCGGCCGCGCCGCCAGGAGGTCACCGACGGATGGCTCACGTGACCGACGCTGCCCCCGCGCCCCCCGAGTGCGGCGGGCTGCCCCCGGTCAGCGGACGACGTCGAAGACGTTCTTCTGCACGCCGTTGGCGTAGGCCTCGTGCTCGACCAGCTTCAGCTTCTGGGCGTCCTTGTCGGAAGCGCTGAACAGGCGCTTGCCCGCGCCGAGCAGGAGCGGGAAGACGAGCAGGTGGTAACGGTCGATGAGGCCGGCGTCCGACAGACCCCGGTTCAGGGCGGCGCTGCCGTGCACGATGATCGGGCCGCCCTCGGTCTCCTTCAACGCGGCGACGTCGTCGAGGGAACGCAGGAGGGTGGTCTCGCCCCAGTTCGCCACCAGGTCGTCCTCGGTGAGGGTGGTGGAGACGACGTACTTCGGCATCACCTTGTAGTCGGCGAAGTCCTCCATGTCCGGCCAGACCGGGCTGAACGCCTCGTAGCTGGTCCGGCCCATCAGCATCGCGGTGGCTTCCTGCTGCTCGCGTCCCTTGATGTCGAAGGCTTCGGGGAGAAACTCGACGTCCTTGAAGGTCCAACCGGAGTTCCGGTAGCCGGGTTCACCGCCCGGGGCCTCGACGACGCCGTCGAGGGAGATGAAGGCGGTGCTGATCAGAGTACGCATCGGGAGTTCCTCGGTTGTCTCGTGTCCGGTTTTCTGATGTCGAGCGGTGCGGAAGGCGCGCGACGGGGCCGCAAGCCGCGGCTGTGGCGCACCAACCATGATCTCTGACTGTGGATCACGGGGAAACTCATCGGTCGTCCGCCGCTGTGTGCCCGAGCCGGACGGGGGGGGGACCGTTCGGGAGCGGTGGCGCCGGTTCCGGAGGCGGGGCGGACGCCGGTGACGAGCCTGTGACCGTTTCCCGCAAGTGCGGTGAAAAAACCAGGTGATTCGGCTGCGTGTTCCGCGACGGACCGGGCACCAGGAGCGGCGGAGGTTGATAACTATGGTTCCCCTGCTTCTTGTTCTCCTGCTGGCCCTGATCCTCTTCGGCGCGGGCTTCGCGCTGAAGGCACTGTGGTGGATCGCCGTCATCGTGCTGGTCGTCTGGCTGCTCGGCTTCGTCATGCGCAGCGCGGACACGGGCGGCCGCAAGGGCCGCTGGTACCGCTGGTGACCCGCTAGACAGCGGCAAGGACTGTGGGCCCCGGGTGTTCCCGGGGCCCACAGCCATGTCCCCCGTCGGACCCCTCTTCGGACAAACGGTGTGAGAAGCCTGCTTCCGGGCACCAGGCCTCATAGCTGGGGTCCGGTGCAGCAGCGGAACCTGCGCCTCCAACCACCGGACCCCAGCGGCGGGACGGCCGGGCGCCGCCTTCACCGGCACGCCCGCACATCCCCTCACCCCGACCGACCGGTCCGGCGGCCGCCGCCCGCCGGACGGACCGCCGTCGGCGGCAGATCCACGGCCGACGCGGGCCCTTCACCGGATCCCGCCGTTGCCGGGACCGCGAATTCCCCTCCCCTGAAATGTGTCAAACGGGACACAGGGGCCACTCGTGTCGAGAACTGACGGTCACATGCGATTCCGACGTACCGCCTCCCCAGCACGCAGCACATCCGATGAGGAGAAGCCGCCGATGACTGAGTCCATACAGACCGGAACGGGGACGACCCGAGAAAAGGCCAAGGCGGAGACCTCGGCGACGGCCGGCCAGGCCAAACAGGCCGCGACCCAGGTGGCGGGAACCGCGGCCGAACAAGTGCAGAACGTCATGGGTGAAGCGCGGCAGCAGGCAGGCACGGTCATCGACGAGCTGCGCCACCGCGCGATGGGCGAAGCCGAGGGCCAGGCCAAGCGGGCCGCGGACACGCTGCGGCAGTGGGCGGGCGACCTCTCCGGCCTGGCCGAGAACGCCCAGAGCGACTCGCCCGCCCGCAGCCTCGCCGCCCAGGCCGCCGACAGGGGCCACCGGGCGGCCGACTACCTGGACAGGCAGGGCGTCGACGGCCTCGTCTCCGACCTCCAGGGCTTCGCCCGCCGACGGCCCGGTGTCTTCCTCGGGGGCGCTCTGCTGGCCGGGCTGGCGGTCGGGCGCCTGGGTCGGGCGGCAGGATCCGCCCGCTCCGGTGGGAACGGGTCGCAGCCGCCCGCCGGAACGCCGGACCAGGGCGCGCTGAGCACCCCCGTCTCCCCCGCGCTGCCCACCGGTCCCTTGACGGGCGCCACCCAGGGCACCCCCGGACACGTGCCGCCCACCCCCCCGGCACCCCCGGTCACCGGTACGCGGCCGGACGGCACCCCGGGCCGCCCGTACCCGGAGGTGTGAGATGGCCTCGCTCTCCCCCATCCCCGGCTCGACCGGGCCGCAGGAGCAGGACCGGTCCATGGGCCAGCTGCTGTCCGAGGTGACCGGGGACCTCCAGACGCTCTTCCGCCAGGAGGTCGAGCTGGCCAAGACGGAGATCAGGGAGGAAGCCACCAAGGCGGGTAAAGCAGCCGGGATGTTCGGCGGTGCCGGTTTCGCCGGTTACATGGTCCTGCTGTTCCTGTCGCTGGCCGCCGTGTTCGGCCTGGCCAACGTGATGGACGGGGGCTGGGCCGCCCTGATCGTCACCGCCGTGTGGGCCGTCGTCGCGGCCGTGCTGTACCAGAAGGGCCGCGGACGGATGCGCACCGTCTCCCCGAAGCCCGAGCAGACCGTCGAGACCATGAAGGAGAACGCGGAATGGGCACGTCATCCGACCAAATGAGGGCCGAGATCGAGGCCACCCGCGGCCGGCTGTCCGAGGACGTGGACCGGCTCGCCGATCGCACCAGCCCCAGGCGGGCGGTGCGCCGCCGCAAGGAGCGGATGCGCGGCGCCGTGTCGGGCGTCCGTGACCGGGTCATGGGTACAGCGTCGGACACCGCCCACGGTGTGACCGGTGCCGCGCAGTCCACGGCCGCCTCCCTCCAGGAGGGCACCGGGCAGGCGGTCGAATCGGTGCGGGACACCGCCGACCAGGCGGGTCGAGCCGTGCGGCAGGCGCCCGACCTGGCCCGACGTCAGACGCGCGGCAACCCCCTGGCGGCCGGCCTGGTCGCCTTCGGCGTCGGGGTGCTGGCGTCCTCCTTGCTGCCCGCCTCCGAGATCGAGCAGCAGAAGGCGTCCGACCTCATGGAGAGCGAGGCGCTGGAACCGGTCAAGCAGGCCGCCACGGAGTCCGCGCAGCACCTCAAGGAAGGTGCCAAGGAAGTGACCCAGAGCGCGGCCGCCGAGGTGAAGGACAGTGCCACGCAAGCTGCCCGCACCACCCAGGACGAGGCGCGCGGCCAGGCCGGCCAGGTCACGGAACAGGCGCGTGACTCCGGGAGGAACCTCGCGGACGAGGCCAGGCAGAAGGGCTCCGGGGCCGGCTGACCGGCAGACCCGTCCCGCCGTCGACGACGCCGTCTCCCCAGCCACCGGTGCGGGGAGGCGGCGTCGCCCACCTCGGGCCACAACCACGACGGCGCCGCCCCCTTCCCGGCGAAGCAGCGCCGCGGCGCCGGTCGGGCGCACCCCGTCCACCGAGGTGAGAAGCTTTCCGTTTCGGGCAATCGCCCCGTAGGGCCCGGAAGGCACGGCCGTCCACCCAGGGAGCGAGGACCACATGGACCACGAGGAGATCGAGGCACGGTTGCTGGACGGCCTGACGGTCGACGACCGCCGCCCGGAACAGCCGATACTGCTCAACGAGGCCCGCGAGCCGATCACCACCTGGCGGGAGAACTACCCCTACGACCAGAAGGTGACGCGCAAGGAGTACGAGCGGTGCAAGCGGGTCCTGCAGATCGAACTGCTCAAGCTGCAACGCTGGATCAAGGACACCGGCGGCCGCCTGGTCGTGGTGTTCGAGGGCCGGGACGCCGCGGGCAAGGGCGGCACGATCCAGCGTTTCGCCGAGCGTCTGAATCCGCGCGGCGCGAACATCGTGGCGCTGGAGAAGCCCACGGAACGCGAGAAGGGGCAGTGGTACTTCCAGCGTTACGTCAGCCATCTCCCCGGACCGGGAGAGATCGTCTTCTTCGACCGCTCCTGGTACAACCGGGCCGGAGTCGAACGCGTCATGGGCTTCTGTACGCAGCGCGAGTACGAGCTCTTCCTCGAGCAGTGTCCGTCGTTCGAGAAGATGCTGGTGGACGACGGCATCATCCTGGTGAAGTTCTGGTTCTCCGTCTCACGGGCGGAGCAGCGGACGCGCTTCGCGATCCGCCAGGTCGATCCGGTCCGCCAGTGGAAACTGTCGCCGACCGACGTCAAGTCGCTCGATCTCTGGGACGACTACACCACGGCCAAGGTGGAGATGTTCCGGGCAACCGACACCGAACACGCCCCCTGGACCGTCGTCAAGAGCAACGACAAGCGGCGTGCCCGCCTCGAAGCCATGCGCAGCCTGCTCCGACGGATCGACTACACCCCCAAGGACCCGGAAGCGGTCGGCAAGCCGGACCCGCTCATCGTCGGTGCCGCCGCCACCCTCCTCGAACCGGGTGAGGAGGACACGGCCCTCTCGCCGACCCCGCTGACCGCCCAGACCAAAGGCCCCGGGAACCACCCCGACACGCAGACCGTCACGCTTCGATGACCGATGACCGATGACCGATGACCGCGCGCGTCGCGGCCGCTCGTGCGGTCCGCCGTGACGGTGCCCGGCACCGGCCGGCGCACGGGGCGTCCGCCGCACCGTGTCCGCCGTCGACGACGCCGTCCGGGGACCGGTGCCCGCGGCGGCGGGTTCCGTACCCTGGTTCGCATGCGCACGCGCCCCACTCTCAGCTGGACGCCCACCGAGGACCTGCCGCCGGGCACCACGGACCCGGAGCCGGTCGTCGAGGCGCTGAGCACCGGCGGTGTGCTGGTCCTCAGCGGGGCGGGCATCTCCACGGAGTCGGGCATCCCCGACTACCGGGGCGCGGACGGAAGCCTGAGCCGGCACACCCCGATGACCTACCAGGAGTTCACCTCCAGCGCCCGGGCCCGACGCCGGTACTGGGCGCGCAGCCACCTCGGCTGGCGCACCTTCGGCCGCGCCCGCCCCAACGCCGGGCACCGGGCCGTGGCCGCGTTCGGCCGGCACGGGCTGCTCTCGGGTGTGATCACCCAGAACGTCGACGGCCTGCACCAGGCCGCCGGCAGCGAGGACGTCGTGGAACTCCACGGCAGCCTGGCCCGGGTCGTCTGCCTCTCCTGCGGCGCCGTCAGCGCGCGCCGGGAACTCGCCCGACGGCTGACGGAGGCCAACGCGGGCTTCGAGCCGGTGGCCGCGGGAGTCAACCCGGACGGCGACGCAGACCTCACCGACAACCAGGTCGGGGACTTCCGCGCGCTGCCCTGCGCGGACTGCGGCGGCATCCTCAAACCGGACGTGGTGTTCTTCGGTGAGTCCGTTCCGCCGCAGCGGGTCGAGGACTGTCGTGAACTGGTCCGCCGAGCGACGTCACTGCTGGTCCTGGGCTCCTCGCTGACGGTGATGTCCGGGCTGCGGTTCGTCCGCCAGGCGGCCGAGGCGGGGAAGCCCGTGCACATCGTCAACCTCGACCCGACCCGGGGCGACCGGCACGCGGCGGCACGGGTGGCGCTTCCGCTGGGAACGGTCCTCACCACCGTGGCCGGCCGCCTAGGCATCCCCGAGGGCCACGAGGAGACGCCGTACTGACCGTGCGACACTTCCTGCCATGTTCGGCGTCAACGACCTCCCCACCTATCTGGCAGGGCTCGCCCTGATCGTCCTGCTGCCCGGCCCCAACTCTCTGTACGTCCTCTCCGTGGCCGCCCGGCGCGGGGTGCGGGCCGGTTACACCGCCGCGGCCGGCGTGTGGTGCGGCGACGCCGTGCTGATGACGCTCTCCGCCGCCGGTGTCGCCTCCCTGCTCCAGGGCAACGCCGTGCTCTTCGGCATCGTGAAGTACGTGGGCGCCGGCTACCTGACCTGGCTGGCCGTCGGGATGCTCCGGGCCGCGTGGGGGATGTGGCGCAGCCGGCGGGAGCGGGCCACGTCCGACGTCCGGTCCGCCGGCGTGGCCGACGAGCGTCCCTTCCGGCGGGCCCTGGTCATCAGCCTCCTCAACCCCAAGGCCATCCTGTTCTTCGTCGCCTTCTTCGTGCAGTTCGTGTCAGAGTCCAACCCGGTCGTGGGGTTCGTGACGCTAGGCGTACTCGCCCAGTTGGCAAGCGTGTTGTACCTGTCTGCGCTCATCTTCGGCGGGTCTCGTCTAGCTGCTGCGTTCCGTCGTCGGAGGACGCTCAGCGCAGGGGCCGCCTCGGCCGCCGGGGCGCTCTTCCTGGGGTTCGCCGTCAAGCTGTCTCTGGCAAGCGTGTAGGGGGCTGACGTGTCTCACCTTGACGAAGCTGCGGCCCTGTTCGCCCGCATGAGCCTCCAGGAGCAGCAGGAGGCACTAGGAGCCCTCGGCCTGCCTCAGAGGCCCCCGAAGGAGCCACAGGAGTTCCCCGAGGTCACCCCGTTCTCTGCTCTTGTCAGCACGCCCAGCAGGCGGAAGCGGCGGCCACTCACCGTGAAGGCCGTGAGTAGCCCTGAGACATCTTGAGAGACTCAGGGACTTTGCCAACCCCCAGGTCCCGGCCTTGAGCGCCCCGCTTCCCGGCCGCAGGACGCACGTACCCGTGCCTTTCTCGGACCGCGTGAGCTCTTACACTCAACGCCCGCTGACAGAAGGGCAGTTGGCATACCCACGGCACCAACAGGCACTCATACGAGCCTAAGGGCTGTCCCGCAAATGATCTCCGAGTCGTCTCGGGCATGGCGGGCTGTCGTGCAGCTCGCTGATTTATCCGGCGAGGGCGAGGTTGTGCATCCGGGCGATTCCGAGCATGGCGTGGTGGACTCCGTCTCCTAAGGCGGCAGTCGCGGAGGATCTTCCACGTCTTCATTCGGGCGAAGACGTGCTCGACGCGGGCTCGGACCTGTTTGTGGGACTTGTTGTGTTCCTCTTTCAAGTGCGGGAGTTCGCTCTGGCCGCGCTCTCGTCGGTGCGGGATCACGAGTCCAGTGCCCAGGTAACCGCCGTCGGCGATCGTGAGGGTCCTGCCGACAGCAGCCTTGGCACCGGATTCCTCCCACGCCTTGCAGTCGTTGCGGTTACCGGCGAGAGGCCGGCCGACCACGACGACCAGGCGGGTGTCAGCGTCGATGACGACCTGGTGGTTGGTGGAGTACCGGTAGTTCTTCGACCGCTCGGCGATGGTGTGGTCGCGGGTGGGAACCAGGGTGCCGTCCACAATGAGCACGGTGTCCTTGGCGAACCGCTTGCGAGGCTGGAGAGCGAGTATCGGCCCGAGGTGGTCGATGATCCGGTCGGCCGCCGACTTGGACACCCCGAACAGCGGGGCGAGCTGTCGCATGGTCAGATTCGTGCGCCAGTAAGCCGCGACCAGCAGAGCCCGGTCCTCCAGCGGAAGGCTCCACGGCCGGCCCCTGCGGACCGCGTCCGCACCCCCGCGCCGCAGAACCGTCACCAGCTTCCCGAAAGCGCGCGGGCTGAGCCTGGTGAACGGGGGTATCCAGGACGGCTCCGACGCCGTGATCACACCAGCCACAGCGAGATCATCTCAGCCGCCCTATCATCCGATCCAAAGAGACAAGCAGCCGTCGAGGGGGCCGATAGGGATGGCCGCAGCACGCATGGCAGCAGCTGTGCTGGTCACATGGGCCGCGCTGATCGCGCTCCTACTCGCGCCGTCGCCCCTGCCAGAGCAGTGGCGCCACTACATCTACTCTCCAGCGAGCGTGGGCTTGTGGCTGCTGGCCATGCTCGTCGCGCCCGTCGTGGTCTGTACCGTCAAATGGCCATGGATCAAGTCGGGCGGTAGGTGAGCCCCGACTTGCATACGAGCCCGCGGACTACCCCGTAACACCTGGTCATCAATAACGGGACAGCTCTTATCCGCTCTTCAATCTCGGCAAGCCGAACGCCGTACGCGATGCGGCGTTCCTCGTTGTCACGGAAAATTTTCCTGATCACATCATCAAACTCGTTCACGGTATCTCCTTGCGATAGAGCAAAACGAGACCCCAGACAGCCGCCGGGGGTGGAGTTGCGATGATGTCTTAGTCCTAACCCCTTCGGGGTGGCGGTTTCAAGGAAGGGCGTTTAAACGGGCCGAGCGGGAGAGCGTTTAAACGATGCTTTGGCTTCGCCAGGGGGTTGCGATGCAAGGTCCCTTCACCACCAGCACCCGGCGCAGGGCCTCGGGGCCGAGACAGGGGGAGTATGCGTGTTGTAACCGTGATCCAGGGTCAGGACGGTAACCGAAAAGTCGTTGCCGATGTCGTCTATCCCGCCGGGGGTTGACATAAGAGATGCCCCCTCCACAAGGACGCTGTTGGTTAATTCCGCCCCGCTGGATCTCATCCAGCGGGGCGGAGTGCCGCGAAGGGTGAGACGCGGGTGCGGGCGAGTGCTCTGCCGGTGAGCCAGGCATCGATGCGGGCGAGGTTGACGGCTGCGCCGGTGAGGTGGTGCTGCAACCGGGTCTTGGCAAGGCCGCGGTAACGGGATCTGCGCAGGCCGAAAGCCTGGATGCCCTGTGAGATGGTGCCCTCGACGCCGGCTCGGTGTCCGTAGCGGCGGCGCCATTGGTCGGTGTCCTGCTCGATGCGGGCCTGCTGAAGGATGTCGTGCTCGGTCTTCGGTCTCAGGGTCAGATTGCGGCCGGTCCTGGAGCTGGTGCACGAGGTCCGCAGTTCACAGGGGTCGCAGTGCCGGGCGGCGAACCGGATCCGGGTGACCGGGGCGCCCCACTGACTCCGGGCTTCCTGCCAGACGACGCTGGTCTGCCCACCGGGGCAGACGGCCCGGCGCTGGTCCCAGTCGATGGTGAAGCGGGTGTTGTCGAAGATGTCTCCTGTCGCCTGCCCTTTCACGGTGGTCGACTTGACCGGGCCGACCAGCTCGATGCCGTGATCGCGGCGGGCGTGGTGGATCTGTTCAGCGTCGATGTATCCGGCGTCCACCAGGTGCTCGTCCGGCAGCAGGCCCCGTCCGGCCAGGGCGGTGTGGATGTCCTTCAGGACAAGGACGTCGTTGACGGGCGCCGACGTGGTGCGGACGTGGGTGATCAGGTGCGGGGCGTCGGGCTCGCAGGTCTCGCTGAGGTGGACCTTGTAACCGGACCAGCCCAGGTCCCGTTTCGAACCAGTGCGGGCCTCGGGCTCGTAAGGGGTCCGTAAGCGGATCAGGCCCGGCGGGAGGTCCTTCGTCCCGCGCCAGCGCACGGTGTCCTCAACGTGGTGGAACTGCTGCACCCAGGTCTGCCGCAGGAACTCCACCGCGGGCAGGCTCCGCAACGAGGGCGGTGGCGTGGCCGACCAGAGGGCCTTCAGCAGCGTCATTCCGTCGGCCCCGCATTGGTCGGCGTGTTCGACGCGGGCCGCCCACCGGGACGCGAAGCGACTGTCCTCCGGTCTGGCCGAGTAGCGGTCGAACCACTCCGGCGCCGCCACCGTCACCAGCCAGTCCCCGGCTGCCTCCGCCACCTGGTTCAAGGCCGCCCGCAGGGTCTCGACCACGAACTCCAGCCGGTTCAGGTCTCTCGTCGCGGCCAGCACGTGGGTGGCGTCCGTGCGCTGCCGCCCGCCTGCCTTGACCAGCCCCGCCTCGCCGGCCGCCCGGAGTACCGCGTCGAATACCGTCTGACCGGCCTCGCCGCCGACCAGCCGGGCACGGAACTCGCTGAGCACCGAGAAGTCGAATCCGGTGTCGGCCAGCTCCAGCGACAGGGCGTACTTCCAGTCCAGACGCGAGCGGACCGCGTGCGCGGCCTGCCGGTCGGTCAGCCCCTCGGCGAACTGCAACACCGACACCAGCGCAAGCCGGGCCGGAGACACCACCGGCCGCCCCCGGACCGGGAAAAGCTCCTCGAAATCGGCATCCGAGAACACCGGCCCGAGCGCATCCCGCACCCGCATAACCAGGCAGCCCTTCGGGAACACCGCACGAGCAAGCCGAGCGGTCTCCTCCGGGATCTCCCCCAGATCCACCCCACGCAACGACACCGAACCCCACCCCTCAACACGACGGCGGCCTGCACAACCCCAACGGGGTCTTGCAGGCCGCCGTCACGCCCGCACCCGATTTACCAACAGCGTCCACAAGGAGGGGGCATCTTAGTTTCGGGGAGTGTGCCGGTATGGTTAACTCCAGTTGTTGTCCATCCTGATCAGTCGCTCCTCAACATCGTGCGGAATGATCAACCGCCCCAACAGTTCCCCATCGTCCTGTTTCCCGAGTTCGAAAGTTATTCCGGCGCTCAGTAGATCCTTTTCCATGGCCTCTACGCCACCGGTCTTCCAATGTTGACTGTAAGTCATGCCGGTGCTTTCGTAGACCCACCTGTCCTTAGTGGACTCCGGATCGATCTTCGTCAAGTCGTTAATGAGAGCGTCCAGCGTGCTCTCTGCCTTCTCGCGAATGAAGCCAGCCTTGTCGAACCTTCCGCCAGGCTCCAGCCCAGACATGTAGTAAGCGATGGAATCTTCCAATCGCTTCCGCTCACGCCTGTTCTCGTCGCCTCGGGCATACTCGCGCCGGATCACCTCGAAATCACCGAGGGCCTCAAATACGGCCTGCGCCAGAGCCGAGTACACATGCTCAGGATCCGGTGTTACGAATCCGGGCCTCCGGCACTCGGGGCACCGCAAGTATCGGTACTCTTTGACGTCGCCAGTAGAAAGCGTCTTATAGCTATTCGTTTCAACGACGTTTCTTCCGCATTCATGTTTCATGACGCCGAGGAACCTGGTGGGACGGCGGTTCTTCTCATGATGACGCTTATTCTTCGAGCGGGTGGCAAGTGCTGCTTGCACGCCCTCGAATTCTTCATCAGTCAGGATCGGTTCATCCGTGACCCTGATTTCCTGTCCCTTCTTGTCTAGTACCGGCGTAGATTTGTAGGTAGTCGACTTCGTCCCCCCTTCGGTGCGGAGCCCCTTAACGGCAGGATTCCTAAGAGTCCTGAGAACCTGCTGGTTGTTCCATTTCCCGTTGCTGTAGGTCGGAACCTTGGCCCTATCCAGGACCTTGGCGATTCGGTTTGCCGGGACCCCCCGCATTGCAGCTTGGTACATGTAGCGCACTGCCCGCGCCTGCCCGGGATCTTGCACTAGACGGATTTTCCCACCCACCTTGGCAGCCTTGTAGCCATACGATGGCTTACCGATACGCCATTGATCCTGCTGCTTAGTGTATTCCCAGTGGGATGAAACTCGGGTCTTAGTGTTGGCGGCTTCAATCTCTGCGACTGCCGCGACGAATGTCACCATTGCCTGAGCCATGGGGGATGCCAAGTCCAGCATGTCATTCAGAGAAACCAAGTTCTTCCCGAACTTCTCACACCACTTGATGACTTCGTGCAGGTCAGAAATGCGCCTGATGAACCGGTCCAACTTCCAAAACAGAATTAGGTCGAACTCCGGTATGCGGTTGTTGAGCCAGTCCCCGAGTTCCTTCCGCTCCCAAGGCGCCTTCTTGGTTGCAGACACTCCGAGGTCCCTGGCCACGCCGACAACCCTGACGCCTTCTCGGATGGCATGGCGGCGAAGGTCAAGTTCCTGCCGCGCTGGGCTGGTGGTGTCCTCCGTGAGGATCGATAGTCGCACCGACAGGAGTCCACGGGGCGCGCCCTCCGGCAGCGCCTCGTTCCTGGCCTGAAGTTCGGCCAGCTCTGCCAGCTCCTCGGCGCTCCACTCGGGAGCGGTCTTCGTGGTGGTCATAGGCGCGAAGGTACAGGCAGTTGGATTCTGTCGCTTTCTTCGGCAGTTCGTGGACCCGGCCTACGCCTACCCGGCGCTGTCGTTCGTCGTCCTCGGCGCGTTCGCCCAGCTGGCGAGTGTCCTGTACCTGAGCGCGCTGATCTTCAGCGGGACGCGTCTGGCGGCGGCGTTCCGGCGGCGCAAGCGGCTGGCGGCGGGGGCCGCGGGGGCCCTTTTCCTCGGGTTCGCCGTCAAGCTGTCGCTGGCCGGCGGCTGAGCCTAGGCGTACCACCCGCCGTGGCCGCGGACTCGATCGTGCGGGGTCCGCCGCGAGGCGGCGGGCGCCCGGACCGTCGCCCCTACCGCGACCGCTCCACCGGAGGCGCCGCAGCCCGGGCGCCGTCGGCCGGAACGGCCAGAGCCCGGGCGGCCCGGTCGCGGTGCGTGCGGAAACGGCGCAGGTACGACCGTGCCATGGGGCCCGGCGGGACCCCGCGGGCGAAGGCCCGCATGTTGCGTTCGCCCGTGTTGTAGCCGAGGGCGAGGAGCTCGTCGCGGGTGTAGCGGCGCACGTGCCGCTCCGGAAGGGTGCGGTCGAGGTCCCGCAGATGCAGGGCCGCCGCCTGGATGGCGAACGCGGGGTCCTCGCGGAGGTCCCGCCACCGCTTCGACAGGCCGTGCGTCCGCCGGACCCGCTCGAACGTCGCACGGTGCATGTTGGCCACTCCGAAGGACGCTCCCGGCTTCCACCACTGCCACAGCCGTTCCAGCAGCGGATGGTGCGGTTTGTACGCCTCGTTGTGCAGGACGGTCATCACGAGAACGGGTGACACTCCGGCCTCCGCGGCGCAGCGCGCCACCTGCGGGGCGTAGTCGGCCGGGTCGTATCCACCGGGCCGCAGCGGTGGCCTCCGAACGCCACCGGGGCCCGCCGGCCCGGCCCCTCGCCCGGCCCCCGTCACTCGCTCCGCCATCCTCGACCGCCTCTCTTCCGCAGCCCGCCCGCGCCCGTACGGCGGGGCCGTCCCTGTGGGGTGCACGTGCCCCTGCGCCCCGGCCTCAATCCGGCCCGCGACGGCTGGAGTGCCGCGCCGCCGACCGGGCATCCGGTTGTGCGGGCCGTCGCGGCGGCCCTCGACGTTTGCCTTCACGGTCCAGTGGGAGATTTCGGCGTGATACTCGACGACATACCGGCACCCCGTGCTCACGACGGCGCACCCGACACCGCGGCGCGCAAGCAGCGCCTGCGCCGTCGTCTGGAGCGGCTGATCGGCGTGGCCGCCACCGAGGGCAACGCGCTGGTTCCCCTGCGCAACGGTGACGAGATCTTCCCCGCGATGCTCGGGGCGATCCGTTCGGCCGAGCACACCATCGACATGATGACCTTCGTGTACTGGCGGGGTCAGATCGCCCACGACTTCGCCGCCGCCCTGGCCGACCGCGCCCGCGAGGGGGTGCGCGTGCGACTGCTGCTCGACGGCTTCGGCGCCAAGGAGATCGAAGGGCGGCTGCTGGACCTGATGAGCGAGGCGGGCGTCCAGCTGGCCTGGTTCCGCAAGCCCGCGTGGCTGTCGCCGTTCAAGCAGAACCACCGCTGCCACCGCAAGGCCCTCATCGTCGACGAGCACACCGCCTTCACCGGCGGCGTCGGCATCGCGGAGGAGTGGAGCGGCGACGCCCGCAACCCCGGCGAGTGGCGGGACACCCACGTCCAGGTGCGCGGTCCGGCCGTGGACGGCATCGCGGCCGCGTTCGCGCAGAACTGGGCGGAGTGTCACGACGAACTCTTCGACGACCGTGACCGCTTCACGGCACACCCGCAGGCCGGCTCGTCGGTGGTGCAGGTGGTGCGCGGCTCCGCGAGCATCGGCTGGCAGGACATGCAGACCCTCATCCGGGTCATGCTCACCTCCGCCGAGGAACGCTTCCGGCTGGCCACCGCCTACTTCGCCCCGGACACCTACTTCATCGACCTGCTGTGCGAGACCGCGCGGCGCGGCGTGCGCGTCGAGATCCTGCTCCCCGGGCCCCACACCGACCAGCGGGCCTGCCAGCTCGCGGGGCAGCACCATTACACGCGGCTGCTGGAGGCCGGCGTGCACATCCGCCAGTACCAGCCGACCATGATGCACGCGAAGATCATCACTGTGGACTCGGTGGCCTCCCTCATCGGGTCCACGAACTTCAACCGTCGGTCCATGGACCACGACGAAGAGGTGATGCTCGCCGTCCTGGACGAGGAGTTCACCGCCGTGCTCGACCGCGACTACGACGCGGACCTGCGCGACAGCGTGGACATCGACCTCAGGCGGTGGAGGCGGCGGGCGGTGCTGCAACGCGCCAAGGAGTCCGCGGTCCTCCCGATCCGGCGCTTCCTGTGAGCCGCCGCCGATCCGGCGCTTCCTGTGAGCCGCCGCCGCCCGTCGGGAGTGCCCCCGCAGCCGGAACGTGCGGGGGCACTCTGCCCTGTCCCCGGTGAGCGGCGGTGCCGAAGCGCGTCGGCGGGCACCGGCGGATGAGCGCGCCGGCCGGGAGGAGGAAGCTCTCTCGCGGGGGACGTCACCGCGGATCCGCCACCGGATCCGCGTGCGGGACCGGTGGGGGCGGTGGCCGGGCACGAGCCGCCACCATCACCTCGGCGCTTCCTCGCGCCTCCGCGCACGGTGGGCACAGCGAAGGTGGGCACAGCGAAGGTGGGCACAGCGGAAGGCGGACACAGCGGAAGGCGGACACAGCGAAGAACGGGACCCGGATACCGGGTCCCGTTCCGACTTCCGCTGACGGACTGTCAGCTGGTGCTGAGCATGCCTTCGCGCAGGCGGGTCAGGAGGCGGGAGATCAGCCGCGAGACGTGCATCTGGGAGACACCGAGGCGTTCGCCGA